>CADCEQ010000033.1 GCA_902800435.1 uncultured Prevotellaceae bacterium
AATGCGACATAGCGGATGGCGAAATTTGCCTCCGCTTTTTTTTGTCCGTATCTTTGCATTGTGATTCGGGAGCGACCGGTCACAATCGGTCTTTGAGACTGCGTTCTTTGAGACTGCGCCTCGAAAAACGGCGGAGCGTTCTTTGACTTACTGATACAATCGATCGTTCTCTTTCATTCTGATTGCGTACTCTTGAACGGCGGTCAGCGGACTGCCACAACCAGCCCTGCCGTGAGGGCCCGGCTGGGTGTTTTAGGCACGGAAAAACACGGCCTTTTATCAAAGGACGCTGCTAATTCCCCTCCCGAGTTAGGAGGGGCTAGGGGAGGTCTGAACAGGGGAATCGTGCGGCGGTTCAGACCCCCTCTAACTCCCCCTGACTCAGGGGGAGAATCCCGCAGACAGTGTTCCTCCGCGTTGTTCCGTGCCAAGAAAAACGGAGGCGGTTCAGACCCCCTCTAACTCCCCCTGGCTCAGGGGGAGAATCCCGCAAACAGTGTCCCTCCGCGTTGTTCCGTGCCAAGAAAAACTGAGGCCGTTCAGACCACATTTTCTCCGAACCGCTTGGTGGTTCGGAGAATTTTGTTTATTTTTGCACACTCGTGAATGAACAGTATGAGCATGGATAAGCTAACGACAGAGCAGCGGCATAGGAATATGGCGGCCATCAAGTCGAAGGATACGAAGCCGGAGATGATTGTGAGGCGGGGGCTGTGGAGCAGGGGGTTCAGGTATAGGCTGAACCACAAGCGGCTGCCCGGGCATCCTGACTTGGTACTGAGGAAATACAGGACGTGTATCTTCGTGAACGGGTGCTTCTGGCACGGACACCATGTTGATTTGCGATTTAGCGATTTTCGATTTACGATTGAGAATTCGGCGTGCTGCAAAATTCCGAAGACGAACAGGGACTTCTGGGTGGCGAAGATTCGCAGGAACAAGGAGCGCGACAGGGAGGAGCAGAAGCGGCTGGCGGCCATGGGCTGGCATTGCATCACGGTCTGGGAGTGTGAGCTGAAGCCTGCCAAGCGCGAGGAGACGCTGGAGTCGCTGGCTTTCACGCTGAACCACATCTGGCTGCAGGACCATGCTGAACATAGTAGGAAGAACTATGCGCCAATGGAGGAGGAGAGCGGTGACTATCTGAAAGCGGCTGAGGACTGACGGGCCCCCCTGAACTGCGTCAGGAAAGGTTTTTCGCACCGAAATAAGAAGAAAAAAGGGGGTAACGCTTTGTAATTTGCCATTTTTTTGTACCTTTGCAGAAAATAAACGACTACTATGCTACACAGACGTATCAAACTACTGACTATCGTGGCGGCCCTGGTCATCATGCTGACGGCTGCGACAAATGAGAAAAAGACAACCATCTTCATCATCGGCGACTCGACGGCTGCCCAGAAAGACTTGTCGAAAGGCAAGCTGGAGCGAGGGTGGGGGATGGCGTTGCAATGCTACTTCGACGACAACGTCCGCGTTGACAACCACGCCGTGAACGGGCGCTCGTCGCTCTCGTTCTTCAACGAGGGGCGCTGGGCGAAGGTGCTCGAGAAGATGAAGCCCGGCGACTACGTGATCATCCAGTTCGGCCACAACGACGAGAAGGCCCCTAAGGACCGCCATACCGACCCCGGCTCGACGTTCGACTACATGCTGGCCCGCTACGTGCGCGAGACGCGCGAGAAGGGCGGCATACCGGTGCTGATGAACTGTGTGGTGAGGCGGAACTTCTTCGTCAACGCGCCCGAGAACGACGACGACGAGAAGCTGCGCACGCAGACGTTCAAGGACGGCGTGAGGATGGTGGAGGGCGACTCGCTCATCGACACCCACGGACTCTACCGCGTGGCTCCGCGCGACGTGGCCGAGCGCATGAACGTGCACTTCGTGGATGCGAACAAGATAACGCACGACCTGGAGCAGGGTCTCGGCACGGAAGCCTCGAAGCGGCTCCACATGTGGTATCTGCCTGACACGGAGCCGACGGAGCCGAAGGGCAAGCAGGACAACACGCACTACAACGTCTACGGTGCCCACGTCGTGGCCCGTCTGCTGGCCGACGCGCTCTGCGAGGAGATTCCCGTGCTGAAGCGCTACCGCTGCGATGCCGACATCACGGTGGACCGTCAGGGGCGCGGCGACTATATGACCTTGGACGAGGCTGTGGCTGCTGCCCAGGCGCGGTCGAAGGCTGTTACGACGATCCAGATTCTCGGCGGCGAGTGGCAGAAGCCGCAGTTGCCTAAGAAGTCGCACATTGAGTTCGTGCTGAGAGAAGGAGCAACGTGGAAGTGAGAAGTTGAGGAGTAAGGAGTTGAGGAGTTGAGGAGTGAAAAGTGAAGGAGTGAAAAGTGATAAGATAATGAAAAAACTACAAAGACTACTACTGATGGTTGCCTGCATGACGGCAACGACGACGATGACTGCCCAGCAGCGGGTGGTCGAGGATTTGAACTTCGGCTGGCGATTCCACGAGGGCGACGTCAACGGCGCTGCCGCAACGGCTGCTGACGATGCCGACTGGCGCACGGTGGACCTGCCGCACGACTTCCAGATTGAGCAGCCGTGGGTGGCTCCTGCCGCCGACGAGAAGGCCGACAATACCGACGTGGCGGCGAACATCAAGAGCCGCCTGTCGAGTCGCGGCTTCAAGGAGATGGGCTGCGGCTGGTACCGGCTGCACCTGGCGCCTGCCGACTCGCTGAGGGACCGCCGTCTGCTGCTTGAGTTCGACGGCCTGATGTACGTCGGCGACGTCTACCTGAACGGTGAGCGCATCGGCGGCACGGACTACGGCTACGTGGGCTTCGCGATTGACGTGACGGGCAAGCTGAAGACGGGTCAGGAGAACGTCGTTGCCGTGAGGGCCGATACCCGCGATCCGGGCAACTCGCGCTGGTACACGGGCGGCGGACTGATACGTCCCGTCCGTCTGGTGGCCACCAACCGCGAGCTCTACTTCGAGCGCCATCCGCTCTACATCACGACGCGCGACAACCGCTTTGTCTCCATTTCGGCGGAGTTCACCAACCGTGGGCGGCAGAAGGACGTGACTGTCGGCACGAAGATATACGCCCCCGACGGACGGCTGGTCTACGAGGGAACATCGAAGCAGAGCCGCAAGACCGCCTCGCGCACGATGGAAGCCCGACTGCCGGAAGTGGAAATCCAGAACGCCCAGCTCTGGGACTGCGAGCACCCCAACCTCTACCGGGCTGTGGTGACGCTGCTGAAGGAGGACGGCACGGTCGTTGACGAGGTCAGCTCGTCGTTCGGCATCCGCACCATAGAGTTCGGCCCCGAGTACGGCTTCAAGCTGAACGGACGGAAGGTGCTGCTGAAGGGCTACGCCAACCACCACTCGCTCGGCGCCCTCGGCGCAGCCGCCTATCCGCGAGCCATCGAGAAGCGCATCCAGCTGATGAAGCAGTTTGGCATGAACCACATACGCACCAGCCACAACCCCTACAGCCGCGAGTTTATCGAACTGTGCGACAAGTACGGCATACTGGTTGTCGACGAGCTCTACGACAAGTGGACGCGCCAGCACACGGGCGGCCGCGTGAGCTTCGAAGAGCTGTGGCAGAAGGACGTGCCCGAGTGGGTGAAGCGCGACCGCAACTCGCCCTCCGTCGTGCTGTGGAGCCTCGGTAACGAACTGCAGCAAGACCCCAACCAGCCCTATAACGACTTCGGCGTGACGATGTTCCGGTTGCAGAAGACGCTGCTGCAGCGCTACGACTCGACACGACTGGTGACGGTGGCCATGCACCCCCGCTACCGCAACTGGGAGACCGACTCGCTACCTTGCGACCTGGCCATGATTACCGACGTGCAGGCTTACAACTACCGCTATATGTACTTCCCCGGCGACGGCCGCCGGTTCCCCTGGATGACGTTCTACCAGAGCGAGGCCTCGGTATCGGCCATGGGGCAGAACTACTTCGAGATGGATCTGGACCGCGTCATCGGACTGGCCTACTGGGGCGCCATCGACTACTTAGGCGAGTCGCAGGGCTGGCCCGCCAAGGGCTGGGCGCAAGGCGTGTTCGACATTGCGCTCGAGCCGAAGCCGAAGGCCTACTACATGAAGTCGTTCTTCAAGGCCGACGAGCCGGTGGTTCACATCGGCGTTATTGACCGCAAGGGCGACCAGATGTGGAACGGCGTGCAGACTGGCAACGACGGTATGAGCGACCACTGGAACAGGATTGAAGGGCAGAAGCTGTCGCTCATCACCTACACCAACGCCGACGAGGTGGAGCTGCTGCTGAACGGCAAGAGCCTGGGCCGGAAGAAGAACGACGTGAAGAACGCCAAGCTGCGCAACCAGATACGCTGGAACGACATCAGCTACGAGCCAGGCGTGCTGGAGGCTGTGACTTACAATAATAATAAGGTGATGGCCCGCCATAAGATTGAGACCACGGGCGAGGCCGTTCGTCTGTCGGCTGACGCCGACAATTCGCGATGGGTTGCCGACGGGCAGGACCTGCAGCACATTCGCGTGGTGGCCCTCGACAAGAAGGGGCGCCGCGTGCAGACCACCGACCGCGAGGTGACGTTCAGCGTCAGCGGCGATGCCCGCATCGTGGGCGTGGTCAATGGCGACATCAACTCCGACGAGATGATGGTGGGCACGAAGCGCCGTCTCTACAACGGCTCGTGCAGCGTCATTCTGAGGGCTGGCCGCACGGCGGGTAAGGTGACGCTGACGGCCACAGCCGACGGCATGAAACCCGTCACCGTGAAGCTGCTGACGCAGTAAACGGGTCATCATTTTTAGGTATTTTGCGTGTCGCGACACTCGATGCAACCGAGTTGCAAAAAATTATTCATACCTTTGCACCCATGAAACTATCAGAACTGAAGACAGGCGAGCGTGGCATCATCGTCAAGGTGACGGGCCACGGCGGTTTCCGCAAGCGCATCGTGGAGATGGGCTTCATCAAGGGAAAGACGGTGGAGGTGCTGCTCAACGCTCCGCTGCAGGACCCCGTGAAGTACAAGGTTATGGGTTACGAAGTGTCGCTCAGGCACCAGGAGGCCGACATGATTGAGGTGGTGTCGAAGGCTGAGGCCGGCAAGCAGAAGCCGCAGGACAGCGAGACCACCGACTCTGAGGTCATTACCGAGCGCTATTTGCGCAGTCGTGCGCTGAAGGAGCGCCGCCACCTGAACGTGGCCCTCGTGGGCAACCCCAACTGCGGCAAGACGTCGCTCTTCAACTACGCCTCAGGGGCACACGCCCGCGTGGGCAACTACAGCGGCGTGACCGTCGACGCCACCGAGGCCGAGGCCCATTTCTACGGCTACGACTTCTCGCTGACCGACCTGCCCGGCACGTATTCGCTGACCTGCTACTCGCCCGAGGAACTCTACGTGCGCAAGCACCTGGCTGAGCAAATGCCCGATGTGGTCATCAACGTCATCGACGCCTCGAACCTGGAGCGCAACCTCTATCTGACCACGCAGCTCGTCGACATGAACATCCGCATGGTCTGCGCCCTCAATATGTACGACGAGTTTGAGCGGCGCGGCGATACGGTCGACCTGAAGACGCTCTCCACGCTCTTCGGCATGCCGATGGTGCCCACGTCGTTCAAGACGGGCATGGGCGTCAAGGAGCTGTTCAAGGCCGTCATCCAGGTGTACGAGAACACGCAGGGCGCCTCGCGCCACATCCATATCAATTACGGCCACGAGATTGAGGACGGTATCCGCGAGATACAGAAATTCCTGAAGGCCGACGAGCACATCCGCCAGCGCTACTCGACGCGCTACCTGGCCATCAAACTGCTTGAGAACGACCCCAACATCACGCAGTACGTGGGCCAGCACCTGGCCGACGAGCACCGAGCCCATGACCGCAAACAGCTGCTGGCCGTGCGCAACCATGCTGCCGCCCGCGTGCTCGAAGAGACGGCCAGCGACTCCGAGACCGCCATCATGGACGCCAAGTACGGCTTCATCAACGGTGCGCTGCGCGAGGCTGGCTACCAGACGGGCACCAAGGAGAACATCTACCGCACGACGCACATGATAGACCGCGTGCTGTCGAACAAGTTCGTGGGCTTCCCCATCTTCTTCCTCATCCTGTTCGTCATGTTCCAGACCACCTTTGCCCTGGGCCAGTACCCGATGGACTGGATTGATGCGGGCGTAGAGTGGCTGGGCGAGTGGATAGGCTCGACGATGGCCGACGGGCCGCTGCGCTCGATGCTGGTCGACGGCGTCATCGGCGGCGTGGGCTCCGTCATCGTCTTCCTGCCTCAGATCCTGATACTCTACTTCTTCATCTCGCTGATGGAGGACTCGGGCTACATGGCGCGAGCCGCCTTCATCATGGACCGCCTGATGCACAAGATGGGGCTGCACGGCAAGTCGTTCATACCGCTGGTCATGGGCTTCGGCTGCAACGTGCCTGCCGTCATGGCCACGCGTACCGTCGAGAGCCGCCGCTCGCGGCTTATCACCATGCTCGTGCTGCCCTTCATGTCGTGCTCGGCGCGCCTGCCCATCTACATTATGATAACGGGCATCTTCTTTGCCGGGCGCTATCAGTCGATGGTCATGATTTCGCTCTACGCCGTGGGCATACTGATGTCGGTCATCGTGAGCAACATCCTGTCGCGCTTCGTGCTCCGGGGCGAGGACACGCCGTTCGTGATGGAGCTGCCGCCCTACCGCTGGCCGACCGCCAAGGCCATCGGGCGCCACACGTGGGAGAAAGGCAAGGAGTATCTGAAGAAGATGGGTGGCATCATTCTTGTGGCCAGCATCCTCGTCTGGGCGCTGGGCTACTTCGGCCCTATGGGAACGGCGCCGTCGCTGGCCGAGAGCTTCATAGGGCGCATGGGGCAGGCCATCGAGCCGCTGTTCTCGCTGCAGGGCTTCAACTGGCAGCTCGACGTCTCGCTGATAGCCGGCGTCGGCGCCAAGGAGATTGTGGCCTCGACCATCGGCGTCTTAGGCGGTCTCGACGCCATCACGCCGCTGGCAGCCTACGCCTATCTGCTCTTCGTGCTGCTCTACTTCCCCTGCATCGCCACCATCGTAGCCATCAAGAACGAGACGGGCACCTGGCGCTGGGCCGTCATCGCCGCCGTCTATACAACCTGCGTCGCCTGGCTCGTCTCCGCCCTGGTCTATCAGGTCGGGCAGCTGGTGGTTTAGCGCCTGTCGGTGAGTCGCTTTTCTGCCTTCTCCAAACTTTTTCTCCGTAATATTTGGAACTTACGGAAAAACTCCGTATATTTGCAGACGGAAACATATCAATAAACATGGAAAAGAAAGACTATCAAACCGCTCTATCTCTGAAGAAGATGGAATTCATCCGTCAAATTGTTTCCGAGACAAGCTTGGATACTCTATGTTCATGGTTGGATATGTATGAAGAAGCACGATACGTTGCATCACTTTCCAGTGATGAAGAAGAATTGAAAGAGTTTTGCCTTAAATATGAGGAATCCATAAAGAAAGGATTCAGTCGTAATACGAGAAATAATGTTGAACCCTAAAAACCAGAATGCCTATGGGCTGAGATAGAATAAACTGAACATATACGTTGAAGCGTCCGCTGAATCTTGTTATCCGAAATCTGCAAATTTCAAAAACCTACAAGACGAAGTAGATGGTTCACGCCCGAGGGCGTGGGCTTTTACCCGTTTAAGTAGGTTAGGTGTTTGCAGATACCTGGATAACGTAAGCGAAGTAATTGCTCACGTTTTTTTTGTGTGTCTATCATACAATCAAGTAATTAACAATATTGATATAATACAAACGAAACTATGGAGACTATTGAAGTATTAAAAACAATCGAGACAATTCTTGAATTGTGTATCATGGTTTGTGGAGCTCTTTTTGCTTTATGGATTTTTTTACGTGACAAGCGTCGGGATACTATTAAACAATTGGCGAATCAAGTGATAGCCTACAATTGTTTAGAGCAAGAATACCTTGAGGTATTGTTACAGAATAAGGATGCTCCTAAAAAGGAGGTCAAAGTGGAAATGCGTAGAAGGGCTGAGAAACATGATAAAAACGTAAACAAAGTTTATCCTGATATGAAGCCAAGCGATGCAAAAAGGCATCTTAACCTCATCTAAGAATGTTTAACCAAAAAGCAAATAGAATTATGAAAACAAAAAAAATATTACTAACAGCTACAATGATGCTGTTTGGTGTAGGTGCTTTTGCACAGAGTAATGACCCTTTGAAAGGCGACGTGAACGGGGACGGAGTCGTTGATATGGCTGACGTGTCTTTCATTCTTAACATCATTCGTGAAAAGGCAAAACAAACTCAGCCAGAGACCGAGTATTATATCTATTGTGCAAAAACGCCTCCTACTGCTGAAATGAATCCGAAGGACTATGCGCAACCACTACCAGAATCTGGCAGATTATCAATTGGATGGTACAGTTTGGGCACAACACTTCCAAGTACAATTCATGGAAAGTCGTTTCATGATGATAATGGTAGTGATGACGATGAGTGGTATGTAGCATTACCAACAGAAGGATATTATAGAGGTACTGCAACTGATTTCAGAGGAGCATCGTATCCTGATCAAATTGGAACCATTTTCTATGATGGAGTCTCTTATACGATTTTTGGGGATTCTGGTTCTCGAACTCGATATTCTGTTTGGATGGCCACATTGAAGGTAACGGATATTACAGGACGTTAATAAACGGGAATTATGAAAAGAATCATAACATCATTGATCTTGCTCCTAACAATTATCAATGTGAAAGCTCAACTGACATACGTGGAGGTAGTGACAGATGACCGTGGTCAGGCATCTGAATTGATTTTTGGTCGAAAGCCAGAGCCTACACTCTATTATACAACCCTTCAATTTGAACTGAACTTGCCAAACGGCATGAGTCTTGTCACAGACAAGGTCAGACTTGCTTCCCATTTGACCCACCACGAACTACTTATAGACGACTTGGGCGAAGGTCGGATGCTGGTTATAATTTACAGCCCGCAGAATGAGCCGTTAATGGGAGAGTTGTTACATTTGCCCATAAAGATGACATCGAGTCAGAGTATAAAGGGACTAATAAAACATACTATTTTGGGTACATTTGACGGAATATCTTTACCCACTACCGATTTGTCATTTATAGTGAAGGAACTGATAGGTGACGTAAACGGCGACGGTGATGTCAATCTGGTTGACGTGACAATGACCGTTAGTCACATTCTCGGCCAGACTCCTGAGGGCTTTGTGGAAGCCGCCGCCGATATAGACGGCAACAACGTGGTAGACATTCAAGATTTGGCCACAATCATTGACATTGTTTTGAAAAAATAGTAATATGCTTCATTTTAAGCCTCTCTCCTTTCCCCGTCGAAAGGAGAGGGGTTTTGCGTAGAGTTTGTTTGGAGTAAACTCACCGTTAGCTCGGAGTAAACTTGTAGTTTATTGCGACCAAACGCAAGCCGAGCGTTACAGTTACAGTTGTTACAAAACAACTGTAACAACTGTAACTGTAACAAACGGCACTCGCTAATTCTTCTAAAAAGCTGAAATACAATGACATACGACGTCCGCAAGCCGACAGCGTCAAGATGCCTATACCCCAAAAAAGGCAAAAATCAGGCAAATTTCTCCTCTAAAAGGCCTCAAAAGGCATGCTTAAGACGCTTTTTCCGACGCTTTTCCCCTTACTTGGCGCACAAATTAGCGTCGAAAAAAAACAGCATTCCGACTCATTTGGAAGGTACTTTGTGGCCAAATGGCTAATCTCATGGCCGAAAATGGGGTTACCAAGGGCAAAAAAGGCTATTCCTCGATGTGCGACAGGGAGTGGGCGAACGATGTGACGAAGTTGGTGAGCGTTTCGGCGGGGTAGTAGCTGAAGAACTTGGCCGAGCGGCGCACACTCCACATCATGGCCGACGAGTTGGAGGTGTGGACGAAGATGTCCTTGCCCTGCGAGAAGTACCACTCCTCGGCGTGCGAGTTCTTCTGGCGGAACATGTCGCGTATCTGGCGCTCCATTTGCTCGTCGGTGGTCTGCTGCATGAAGGGCAGCTCGTCGGGCTCGAAGCCGAGCAGCCTGACCATCATGACGGCCGTCAGCTGGGCCATGCTCGCCAGCCGGAGGCTCTCAATCCAGGTGTGCAGTTTGTCGTAGTCAATGCGGTTGGCCGACTCGCGTATGAAGATGCCCAGTTCGGCGATGCGCTTCACGGGTATGCCGGCGTTCATGATGAAGCGGCTGGTGCCTAAGAGGTGGAGCAGGGCTGTGCGCGTCTCGGTGTTCGAGTCTTCCTGGTCGAGAATGTCCTGCAGCTTGTGGTCGAGCAGCGGGTTGGTCAGGTGGTCGGGAGCCAGCATTTCGTTCTGGTCGTCGGTGCCGTGACAGCTGGCCTGGCTCCACTGCTGCAGCAGCTCGTCGGGAATCTGCAGGAAGAACTGGTCGCGGCAGCGCTCGATGCCCTGATAGAGCAGGGGCGCCACGTCGTGCATCTCCGACATCTGGTAGAGCCGGTTCCACTTCCAGGCTGATAGTGGCTCAATCTGCTCGTCGGTGCCGAATGCTCCGGCCCGCAGCAGGCGGTAGAAGTTGCGTTCGATGATGTTCATGAGTATCGGCGTGGATAACGTAGGACGATGGCCAGCAGGGCGACGGCGCCGAGGGCGAACGGATAGTAGAGGTAGGGCAGTATGGCGATGGGGTTGAGCTCGGCCAGTCCGGCAGCCATGAGCATTTGAGCGCCGTAGGGGATGAGTCCCTGGGCGAAGCACGAGAACGTGTCGAGCAGCGAGGCGCACTTGCGGTTGTCGAGCCCGAACTTGTCGCCAATGTGCTTGGCAATGCCGCCTACGGTCAGTATGGCCACCGTGTTGTTGGCCGTGCAGACGTTGACCATCGACACCAGAGCGGCAATCGAGAGCTCGGCGCCCCGCTTGCTGCTGACGCGGCGTGTGAGCCGGCTGATGATGAAGTCGATGCCGCCCTGCTGGCGGATTATCTCGAGCAGTCCGCCCGCCATCATCGTGATGATGATGAGCTCGCCCATGCCGAGTATGCCGTCGCCCATGGCGCCGAACCAGCCGTAGAGGTCGTAGCTGCCGTCGGCGATGCCGATGATGCCGGTCAGGACGAGCCCCAGAGTGAGCACGGCCATGACGTTCATGCCGAAGACGGCGCAGACGAGCACGACGAGGTAGGGCAGCACCTTCAGCAGCCGTATGTCGCTGACGGCGGGCGCCGACTCCATCTCCATGCCCATGATGACGTAGACCACGAGAATGGCAAGGGCGGCGGGCATGACGATGAAGAAGTTGACGCGGAACTTGTCGGACAGCTTGCAGCCCTGCGTCTGCGTGGCGGCAATGGTGGTGTCGCTGATGAACGAGAGGTTGTCGCCGAAGAACGAGCCGCCGACGACGACGGCCGTGAGCATGGGGACCGAGGCTCCTGTCTGGTCGGCCACGCCAGCCGCTATGGGCGTCAGGGCGACGATGGTGCCCACCGACGTGCCTATGCTGAGCGATATGAAGCAGGCGGCCAGGAAGAGCCCTGCCATGAGCATTTGGGGCGGCAGCAGGGCGAGCGTCAGGTCGACCGTCGCGTCGATGGCTCCCATGGCCTTGGCCGAGTTGGCAAAGGCTCCGGCGAGCACGAAGATCCAGATCATGAGCATCATCTGGGGCGTGGAGGCTCCCTTCGAGAAGGTGTCGATGCGATGCCTGAGGGGGCGGCCTCCGCTGACGATGACGGCATAGACCGAAGCTGCCATGAACGCTACGGTGATGGGCACCTTGTAGAAGTCGCCTGCAACGATGCTGGTGACCAGGTAGAGGCCTATGAACACCATGAGCGGTGACAGCGCGGTCAAGCCATGTCTCATTGACGATTTACGATTTACGATTTTCGATTTACAGCGTGACGCCGTTCTTGAAGATGCTGATTTCGCGGTAGTCGTTCTCCTCGTTGCGGGCTTTCTCGCCGCTGGCCACGCTGAGCACCTTGTCGATAAACTCGGGCAGCAGCTCCTGCATGGTGCGCCCCTCGACGAGCTGGCCGGCCGAGAAGTCGACCCAGCGCGGCTTGTTCTTGGCAAGCGTGGGGTTGGTGGCTATCTTCATGGTCGGGACGAAGGTGCCGAAGGGCGTGCCGCGACCCGTCGTGAAGAGCACGATGTGGCAGCCGCACGAGGCCAGCGCCGTCGAGGCCACAAGGTCGTTGCCGGGAGCCGACAGCAGGTTCAGACCCTTAGCCGTCAGCCGGTCGCCATACTCCATGACGCCGCTAACGGGGGCCTTGCCGCACTTCTGCGTGCAGCCCAGCGCCTTGTCCTCGAGGGTGGAGATGCCGCCCGCCTTGTTGCCCGGGCTGGGGTTCTCGCCTACGGGCTCGCCGTGCGAGAGGAAGTAGTTCTTGAAGTTGTTGACCATCGACACCGTCTGCTCGAACAGCTCGGGCGTGCGGCAGCGGTTCATCAGGATGGTCTCGGCGCCGAACATCTCGGGCACCTCGGTCAGCACGCTCGTGCCGCCCTGGGCCACGAGCCAGTCGCTGAACTCGCCAACCAGCGGGTTGGCCGTGATGCCGCTGAAGCCGTCGCTTCCGCCGCACTTCAGTCCGACGCGCAGCTCCGACACTGGCACCTCCTCGCGGCGGTCCTGGCGGGCTATGTCGTAGAGCTCGCGCAGCACTTGCATGCCGGCCTCTACCTCGTCGCCCTCAACGCGCTGGGTGACGAGCAGCCGGATGCGGTCGCGGTCGTAGTCGCCCAGCATCTTCATGAAGTCCTCAGGCTGGTTGTTCTCGCAGCCCAGGCTCAGCACCAGCACGGCGCCGGCATTGGGGTGCAGGCAAATGTCGCGCAGCACCTTGCGCGTGTTCTCGTGGTCCTCCGACAGCTGTGAGCAGCCGTAGTTGTGGTGCCAGGCGTAGACGCTGTCGATGCCCTCGCAGCCCGTCTCCTGGCGCAGCAGGCGGGCCAGCCGCTCGGCAATGCCGTTGACGCAGCCCACGGTGGGCACAATCCATATCTCGTTGCGCACGCCTACGTCGCCGTTCTTGCGGCGGTAGCCCTTAAAGCAACGGTTCTCGACGGGGATGCTAAGTTCCTTGCCTACAGGCTGGTATGTGTACTCCAGCGTGCCGCTGAGGTTGGTCTGCAGGTTGTCCTCGTTCACCCAGTCGCCCGCCTTCAGGTCGCGCCGAGCGTGGCCTATGGGGTAGCCGTACTTGATGATGTCGTCGCCCGCCTTGACGTCGCGCAGCAGCACTTTGTGGCCTGCGGGCACGTCCTGATTGAGCACGGCGCGTTCGTCGCCGGCCTCAATGATGTCACCCTTCTTCTTCGGCTGCAGGCAGACCACTACCGAGTCAGCCGGATTGATTTTCAGATAAGTTTTAAGTTCCATAGTTTGCCTTTATTATTTTCGATTTTCTTGATTTTCGATTTTCGATTTATGTGTTTTCCGATTTCCGATTTGTCTCTTTGCGACTGAGTAACCAATCGTAAATCGAAAATCGCTAAATCGTAAATAGAGCCCGTCGGCTTAGCCTTTGAATGTTCTTCGGTAGAAGTCGACGTTCTCCTTCGTCAGGAGTTCGATGGGCATGTAGTTCACGGGGTTCACCTTCTTCTTCAGCACGATGGCCTCAAAGAGCGAGTCGATGCACGAGTAGCCCTGACGGTAGGCGTGCTGGGCAATGAGGAACGAGATGCTGCCCTCGCGCACGCAGACCTCGTTCTTGGGTACCATGTCGTAGCCCATGATCTGAATGTCGCGGCGGTTGGCATGCAACAGGTATTCGCCCACGAGGTGGGCCTTCGAGTTGAACGTGATGCAATGGTGTACCTGTGGATGCTCGCGGAAGAAGTCGTCCAGAATCTTGTCGTAGTTCTCGGGGGCCTCGTCGAGCGGCAGGTTCACCTCGGTTATCTTGATGTCGGGGAAGTGGTCGCGCATGTAGTGGCGGAAGCCCGTCTCGCGGTTCTCCTGCTGCTTCGATGCCACGTTGCCGTCGCGCATTTGCTTCATCAGCATGATCTCTTTCTCCTTCCAGGCAATGAGCATCAGCATGCGGGCGGCGAAGTAGCCGCTCTGGAACGAGTCCTGACCGTAGAACGACAGCGGCCGCAGGTCGGGCATGTAGGAGTCGAGCAGTATGAACGGCGTCTGCTGTTCGTGGAGCCGGTCGGTGAACTTGCGCGTCAGCTCGAGCGAGGCGGGCACCACGATGATGCCGTCGGGCTGCTGCTTCAGGCAGTCGGCCGTCGCCTTCTCAAACGTCTTCAGGTCGAAGCGGTTGTAGTAGCTGAACTCCACCGAGATGCCGAAGTCGCGCCGGTGCTCGCAGGCAGCCAGGCAGCCCTCCTCGATTTCCTCCCAGTAGGCCTCCGACTCGTGCTTGGGCAGCAGGCAGTAGAACGTGTAGGTCTTGTTGTAGGCCAGCGCCGAGGCATACATGTTGGGCTGATAGTCCATCTCCTCGAGCGCCTTGTTCACCTTGTCGAGCGACTTCTTCGACACGTTGGGACGGTTGTGCAGCACGCGGTCGACGGTGCCGACGCTCACGCCTGCACGCAGCGCAATATCTTTTATTCTGATATTTTCTTTCTTTGCCATAACGATTTGTTGTTTCGCGGTTGCAAAGTTACGCAATAAATTCCAAACGTGCAAGCAAATGGCCGGATTTGTGCACGCGCACCGTTCTATTCGTAGTGTCTTATCCTGACGTCGATGCCGTCGGCCTGCAGCGTCTGCGGCACGCCGCTCACGTCGGTCTGGCCGTAGTGATAGGGGAACAGCACCTTGGGCTTGACCGTCCTGGCGGCTCGTACCAGCTGATCGGTGGTCATCGTGTAGGGCTGGTTGCAGGGCATGAAGGCAATGTCGATGTCGCCCACTGCGGCCATCTCGGGAATGTCCTCCGTGTCGCCGGCAATGTAGATGCGAAGCCCGTCGAGCGTCAGGATATAGCCGTTGTCGCGGCCCTTGGGGTGGAACTGCTGGCGCCCCTCGGTCGTGTTGTAGGCAGGCACGGCCTCTACCGTGATGTCGGCAGCTATCTGCAGCTTGTCGCCGTTGGCCATCACCTCGCCGCTGCCGTACATGTCGGCACAGCGCTTGTTGGTAATCAGCCGCGTCGTCGCGCCGGTCAGCGTCTTGATGGCCTCGGGGCTGTAGTGGTCGCCGTGCTCGTGGGTCACCAGCAGGTAGTCGGCCTTCGGCATTTGCGTGTAGTCGATGACCTTGTTGCCCAGCTTCGTCACGGGGTCGATTTCTATCTCCTTGCCGTCATACTCTATGCGGATACTGGCGTGCACGAGGGCATGCATCCTGACCGTCTTGCCGCTGCGCGTCTTGAAGACGTCAATCTCGTAGTTGGCGGTCGTCACGGGCTGTCCGGCCTCCTTCCAGGCTACGATGCCCCCCTTCAGGTTAATGCACTCGTAGCCCTTGTCAGCGAGCCGCCCGGCAGCATTGGCCGAGCGCCGCCCGCTGCGGCAGTAGACGGCTATCTTCTTGCCGGCGGGAACGGCTGTTTGCACTTGGCCGACGAAGTCGCTCTGGCTCTGGTCGATGTTGAGGGCTCCCTCGATGTGCCCCTCGGCAAACTCCGCTGCCGTGCGGACATCGAGCAGCACCACGTCGGGCTCCTTGGTCAGTTCGGCAAAATCCTTCACGTCGGCATCTTTAAAATTCGGTTGGCCACAGGCTGTTGTCAGGCCCAGTGTAGCCATCAGACAAGCAAAAATCTTCTTCATATCGCGTAAATTTTTATGCAAAGATAACAAATGTCGCGCTACTATCGCAACAACCCCTCTAAATATTATGATACTTTATGATTTATTTCCCCAGAAACTCGCTGGGCGTGAGGCCGGTTATCCGCTTGAAGAGGCGGGTAAAGTGGTGGGGGAAATCAAATCCGAGCAGGCGCGAGGTCTCGCTGATGTTGTGACCGTTCATCAGCAGGCTCTTGGCCTGGTTGACGACGTAGTTGTGAATGTAGCCGATGGCCGTACCGCCTGTTGCCTTGTGGACGATGTCGCCGAAGTATCGGGGCGAATAGGCCAGTTCTGAGGCACAGTAGGCAACGGTGGGCAGTCCGTGATACAGTTGCCGGTTCTCGCGGAAGTAGGTCTGCAGCAGGTTGTGAAAGCGCTTCAGCAGGTCGCTGCTGTCCTTCTCCTCTTCCGAGAGCTGCCTCAGGTAGATGCGGTTGCAGTATTCCAGTATCAGTCGAAGGTAGCCTAACAGAATAGTTCTCAACGATGGCGAGTCCTCACGCTCAGTCAGTTCCTGCCGCATCTGGACGAGCAGTTGGGTGATGTTGAGCCATTCGTCAGGCTCCATTTGCAGCGAGCCGTCGAAGAAGTACGAGAAGAACTGGTAGCGGTCAATCTGACGTTCCAGTTCTGAGCCGTGCAGCAGTTCGGGCGACCACATCAGCACCCATCCGCTCAGCGATATGCGCTCGCCGTTGTCCTCGAGTCCGCCAATCTGTCCTGGCTCTACAGCAATGATCGAGGCGTCGCTTACCTGCAGCGTCTTCATGCCGTAGGAGAGCTTATTGGGAAACTGGCGCTGAATGAACAGCCCATAGACGCCGTAGTTGTTCAGACTGTGGCGGAAGGGAGCCAGCTCATCGTAATGGACGATGCTTATCAGCGGGTGCAGCACGGGCGCATCCACAAACCTTGCATAGTCGTTGGGACTGTTCACTCTCAGTATATTTTTCATCGCAGGGGCAAAGATACGAAAAAACGAGGTAAAATAGTCTGAAAATGGTAGTTATTTTATACTTTTTAAGCACTTTCGGCGAAATTGGTAAATAATCAGCCAATTTGTGTAACGCCTATATTAAATAATGTCCGTAACTTTGCAGCCGTTATGAAGAAGATAAAAGGAATGATACTGGCGGCACTCTTCGTGGTGGCGCCGCAAACGAAAGGACAGAATATGGTACTGACAACAAAGCAACAGGCACTTGTGGCAATAGCTGCCAACGAGGCCAAGGGAAACATCGGGGGACTGAAAGCAGCCCTGAACGAAGGACTTGAACAGGGACTGACCGTGAGCGAGGCCAAGGAGGCGCTGTCGCAGCTCTATGCCTACACGGGATTCCCGCGTTCGCTGAATGCACTCGGCGCATTGCAGCAGGTCATCAAGGAGCGCACGGACAAAGGACTGCTCATAGACGAAGGCCGCGAGGCCGACCAGCTGCCTAAGGACTACGATGCGCTGAAGCAGGGAACCGAGGTGCAGACAAAGCTCTGCGGCGGCCAGCCGTTCACCTACACCTTCGCCCCTCAGACCGACTACTATCTGAAGGCTCACCTCTTTGGCGACATCTTTGCGCGCAACAACCTGACGTTTGCCGACCGCGAGGTGGTGACGGTATCGGCCATTGCTGCCCTGCCTGGCTGCGAACCTCAACTGCAGGCCCACGTGTCGGGGGCAAGGAACATGGGCGTCAGCGACGAGACCCTCAAGGCAATGCCGGCCCTGCTTGAAACGAAGATAGGCGCAGCTGAGGCCGAGCGGCTTCGCGGAGCGCTGGCTGCTGTCTTTGGCGAGAGCCATAGCCCCGTTCAGACGGTTGACTTCTCCGTCTGGCCGAAGGGAGCGCCCAATACCGCCTACGCCCAGTATTTCACAGGCAACAGCTATCTGGCCCAGATGGAGGGCGGTATGGCCAACGTCACCTTCGAGCCCCGCTGCCGCAACAACTGGCACATTCACCACAAGCAGGTCCAAGTGCTCGTCTGCGTAGCTGGTCGGGGCTGGTATCAGGAATGGGGCAAGGAGGCTGTCCCGATGACGCCTGGCACCATTATCGCCGTTCCTGCTGAGGTGAAGCATTGGCACGGAGCCGCCAACAACTCATGGTTCCAGCATCTAACGTACCATAAGGACGTGCAAGAGGGCGCCAGCAACGAGTGGCTGGAACCCGTCACCGATGAGATTTACGGCAAGCTGAAATAGCCTGCCGGCCGCAATCAGAGAAGTGTTTACCTGATGAAGTTGGTCCGCAGCGGACTCTCCAACTGGGGATGGCCGTCCTTGCTGACGTTCAGCTTGCGAATCATCCAGGCCATGTTGCGCCCCAGCGTCCGCATGGTCTGCATGCCTTCTTCGTCCTGCGCCGCCTGTCCTGGAGTCTGTCCATAGACCATGTTCCAGTACTGCGAGCTGACCAGGGGCATGTTCAGAATCGTGAAGTACTTGTTCAGACGGTCGAAGGCTGCCGATGCACCACCCCTGCGACATACCACCACGCTGGCTCCTGGCTTGAAGCACAGGTCGCTGCCAAGCGAGTAGAACACGCGGTCGAGCAGGGCACAGAGCGAGCCGTTGGGGCCGCCGTAATAGACGGGCGAGCCGATGACCAGTCCGTCGATGCCCTCCTTCACGGCCCGCATCACGCGGAAGTAGAGGTCGTCGCGGAACGTACACTTCCCCTCTCGTCCACACATGCCGCAGGCTATGCAGCCCTGCACGGCTTTCTTGCCGATGCTGATAATCTCAGTATCGATGCCCTCGCCGTTCAGCGTCTTTGCCACTTCGCTCAGCGCCGTAAACGTATTGCCGTTCTCCCGAGGGCTTCCGTTAATCAAAAGTACCTTTGCCATATTCGTTAATTAAACTACGCAAGCTCTGCTTGCTCTATGTAGACAGGGAGTTCAAGGAGTTCAAGGAGTTCAGGACAATACCCAATTCCCTTATCTCCTCGCATCTATTGGGATTCGGAGCAAAAAGACATATGTCTTGAACTCCTTGAACTCCCTGAACTCCTTGTCTCCTTACTCATCCTCTCCTTGAACCACTTGCGGCGTCCAGTTCTTGAAGAAGCGCAGCACCTTCTCCTGGTTGTAGCCCTGTCCCTCCTCCAGGAAACTGGAATCCTGAATGTGAATGACCTTCCCATCGCCGTCGAGAATCACAAAAACGGGGAAGCCGAAGCGGCCGGCATTGTTCAGGCGCTTCATCAGGGCCTTCCCCTGTTCCACCTTGTCGGCTCCCTGCGACTGGCGGGGATTGTAGTTCGTGTGGATATACTCAAAGTTATCGGCAATGACCTTGCTGATGGCCGTATCGTTGGCGATGAAGTCGGCAAACCTCAGGCACCAGGGGCACCAGTTGCCGCCAACCTGACAGACGACGAACTTGCCCTGCGACTTCGCTTTCACAATGGCCTTGTCAATCTGCTCAATGGGATTGACGTCCTCGTTATAGACCTTCTTCAGTCCATTCTGTGCCTTCGTGCCAACAGTTATCCAGCTGGCCAGAAGCGTTAGTATCAAAATCTTTCTCATAACTCCTTACTCCTTACTCCTTGAACTCCTTGCGCTCGACCTTGGTCGCTCTGCTTGCAGAGAACTCCTTGTCTCCTTATTTCCTGCAATCCGCTTGATGTGGTCCTTCAGAATCTTGTAGGCGGGCTGCGGCATGTCCCCGTGGTCGTAGCCCTGCATCTCGTAGAGCGTCACGTCCTTGTGGCCCGCCAGCTTCAGCATGCGCCAGAAGTAGGCCTGCTCCTCGTAGCGGCCCAGCAGCTCCATCTCCCTGTCGCCCGATATGATGACGATGGGCGGCGCGTCGGCTCGTACGTAAGTGAGCGGGGCATACTGGTCGATGGTAGCCTGCAGCGGCGGTATGCCCTGCTGCTTGCGTATATTATAATGTGTGATGCACTGTCCGCTGAAGGGCACGAGTGCTGCCAGCGAGTCGGCATCGACGCCGTATTTGGCGAGCCAGCGCTTGTCGAGCCCGATGAGGTCGAGCAGATAGCCTCCGGCCGAGTGTCCTGCCACGAATATCTTGCGCTTGCTGCCGCCGTATTTCCCGATGTTGTTGTAGGTCCAGGCTACAGCCGCCGCAGCGTCGTCGAGAATGTCGTCAATCTTGGCCTTCGGCAGCAGGCGGTAGTTGGCCGCCACCACCACGAGTCCGCTGTTCTTCAGCTGCGGGTCGATGTGCTTGTTTCCGCCCTCGATGCCGCCGCCGTGAAACCAGACCACCACTGGAGCGTCCTTCCGGTCGGTGGGGTAGTAGACGTCGAGCTTGCAGCGCTCCTTGGCATAGGCGTCGTCCGACGTCGTGTAGGGAATGTCGTTCTCCTGCTGGTACTGGGCGTGTGCAAAAGTCGTACAGAGCAGCATCACGATAACGGCCCAGAAAGTCTGTTTCATCTTCATATCGGTCATAAAAACATAAAGAATTGTAATTATGGGTACAAATATAGGGATATTTCGTGAATTATCGTTATTTTTGCAAACAGTTTTAAGTGTTTTTAGAATTAAACCGTTCAAGTTGCGCATGTATGGGGAGACAAGGAGTTCAGGGAGTTCAAGGAGTTCTTCGCAAGCGAAGCGACCAAGGTCGAGCGCAAGACGTATGTCTGTCAACTCCGAATCCCACTCAACGCGAGGAGACAAGGGAATCAGGTATTGTCCTGAACTCCTTGAACTCCTTGAACTCCTTGAACTCCTTGAACTCCTTGAACTCCCTGTCTACAAAAAGAAAGCAATGAGCACCGTTAGAATCATCCTGTCATTCGTGCTAATGGCAGCCTTGGGCACCAGCGCGGCGGCCCAGGAAATGCGCAGGGAGCAGTTCCCTGAAGGGTCTTACTCCCCAGTGACCAACATCAACCGCAACGGCTATCCGCGCGTGCTGAGCGACGGTAGCGTGATGTTCCGCGTCAACGCTCCCCAGGCCCGAAGCGTGCAGATCGACCTGGGCGGCACGAAGTACGACATGCAGCAGCAGGGCGCAGCCTGGACCGTGACCACCAAGCCGCAGGTGCCCGGATTCCACTACTATTCCCTCATCGTCGACGGCGTCTCAGTGGCCGACCCTGCCAGCCAGTCGTTCTACGGCTGCAGCCGCTGGTCGAGTGCCATCGAGGTGAAGGAGCCTGGTATGGACGATTTCGAGGTCTGCGACGTGCCTCGTGGCGAGGTGCGCACCGTCTACTATTATTCCAAGGTCGACGAGTCGTGGCGCCCACTGATGGTCTATACCCCTGCCGGCTATAACGAGTCTAATCGTGATTATCCCGTAGTCTATATCCAGCACGGCGGCGGCGAGGACCATCGCGGCTGGATGGAGCAGGGCCGCACGGCTCAGATTATGGACAATCTGATAGCTGCCGGCAAGGCCGTGCCGATGATCGTGGTCAGCTCCAACAGCAACGTGCGCTCGCGCAATGGCGGCTTCGGCGGCGGCTACAGCTGGCAGGGCATGCAGACATTCCGCAGCGAGATGATTGACAATATCATTCCCTTTGTCGAGAAGACCTACCGCGTCAGGAAGGACCGCAAGAGCCGGGCCATGTGCGGACTCTCGATGGGTGGCGGCCAGTCGTTCTACATCGGTCTGCGCTCGCCCGAGGTGTTTGCCAATGTGGGCGTGTTCTCGACGGGCATGTTCGGCGGCATTCGCGGCGCTTCCGACTTCGACCTGGAGAAGGAGGTGCCTGGCATGCTGACCGACGTGAAGACGTTTAACCGTCAGCTCGACGTCTTTTTCCTCAGCTGCGGCGAGCAGGACCCGCGTATAGAGTACACCCGCAACATTGTCAAGAAGATGCGCGACGGCGGTGTCCAGGTGCGCTTCAACTCCTATCCCGGCGACCACGAGTGGCAGGTATGGCGCAAGTCGCTGCATGAGTTCGCACAGTATTTGTTTAAATGAGTTCGCATGTGTGGAGTTATCAGGAGTTATCAGGAGTAAACAGGCTTTCAGCCTGTGGAGTTAACTGACGAATGTTCTTCCGCAAGAGTATTGTCCGCTAACTCCCATTACCTCCCTTTATCTCCCGTTACCTCCCGTTAACACATAAATACCCGTAATACAATGGAAAAAGAAATTTACCTTGCCGGAGGGTGCTTCTGGGGAACAGAGCATTACTTCAAACAGATTGAGGGCGTGGTGGAAACCGAGGTGGGATTCGCCAACGGCCACACAGAGAATCCTACTTATAAAGAGGTGTATACCGACCAGACCGGCTTTGCCGAGACAGTGCTCGTCAGGTACAACCCTGAGGTGGTCAGCCTTGAGTTCCTGCTGCAGATGTTCTTCAAGGCCATCGACCCGACGAGTCTGAACCGACAGGGGCACGACGAGGGCACTCGCTACCGTACGGGCGTCTACTACACGGACGCTGAGGACTTGCCCATTATCGAGAAAGTGTTCGCCGCCGAGCAGCAGCACTACGACCAGCCGCTGGCCGTTGAGAAGCTGCCCTTGCTGAACTTCTATACCGCTGAGGAGTATCACCAGGACTACCTCGACAAGAACCCCACTGGCTACTGCCACTTGCCCCAGTCGCTCTTTGAGTTTGCGCGGCAGGCGAATCGTCGGAACTGATGGCCTGGAAGTTGAAGTATCGCTGCAGCGTCTGCGGCTACGAGGCCGAGGTGTACGAGGGTAGGGGACTCTTCCGTCAGGAGATCACGGCCATGCTGTGCCCCGACTGCAAGACCATCCAGAACATCGTCGTCGGAGGCATCATTGCCGACGTTGCGCCATCCTACAGGAGCGAGGTGGGCCGCCTCTGCCTGAACTGCGGCAGCGATAACATCCGCATCTGGGACGGGCATACGTGCCCCAAGTGTGCCTTTCGTCCAGATGCCAGTGCTAAGGGGGAGATGGTAGCTACTGGCGAAAGAGAGTTCTGGACTTAGCCCCGCTTCGGCTTGTTCTCCGTCCCGTTCAGCCTACCCGTTGCGCAGGTCCTCGAGCAGCGCCTCGCAGCCTTCGAGCACGTCGCGCCAAGTGGCTTCAAAGTCGCCTGTGTACCAGGGGTCGGCTACGTCGCCCGGTCTTTTGGTGAAGTCCATCAGCATCACGATCTTGCCTTGCGGGTCGCCGCCACAGATGCGGTTCATGTTGCGGATGTTCCACGAGTCCATTCCAATCAGCAGGTCGTAGCGGTCGTAGTCCGAGCGGGTCATCTGGCGCGCTGTCTTGCCCTGACAGCCGATGCCGTGCTCCGCCAGCTTGCGCCGTGCCGGCGGGTAGACGCCGTTGCCGATTTCCTCAGTCGATGTTGCTGCCGACTCAATCACGAAGCGGTCATCCAGCCTGGCTTCCCTCACCAGATCCTTCATCACGAACTCCGCCATGGGGCTGCGGCAGATGTTTCCGTGACAGACGAAGAGTATTGCCTTCTTGTTTTTCATCTTTCTTTCGCGCGCGTCGTCGCCAGTTCCGTTTAGCTAATTGGCCGTTTTAGCTGTTCTGTCTGCCGCAGTTTGACGTCTTAACTGCCTCAGTTTTCCGTCGCCGGACGACTTCTCGTATACAGCTACAAAGGTACAAAAAAAATCCGAAACCACCAAACATTTCCGCTATTTTTTTTCGCATTTTCTGCAAAACCTTACAATCTTACATTCTTACATTCTTACACGGGGTGTTTTCGTAGTCGATTTATGGGTAATAATAATATAATATTATAATATTATATTATTATTAAGAATACAATCCCCTTTTTCGCATGTCCACATACCCCTATGTAAGATTGTAAGATTGTAAGATTGTAAGATTTTCGAAGTTTTTTTCTGATGTGCAGTAAAAATAAACTGAAATTTATTTGGTTATGTGCCCGATTTTTTGTAACTTTGCAGCAGCAAAGCCCAAGGCTGCTAATCTAAGGTTTGGGGGGAGAAAAGAACCTGAAATGGCAGCTATTAGGTAGGACGAGCATCTTGCGATTGATGCCCTGCTGCTGCAGGGCTGGCTGATTGTATGCCGCTCCAGAAGAGAAGCACGATCTGCCCCGCATCCTCATGGGGACAGGTAGGCTGGTCTCACCACGATGGTTACACAAATCTTACAATCTTACATTCTTACACGGGGTGGTTCCACAGTTGATTCTGCCGATGTAACAACTAGGGAATCCCAAATCAACAATGTTGCCCTGAAATTTGAAATGACAAGGGGGCCTGGGGAAAAGGAATGTGGGCTCAAATTTGAGCTCACATGTCTCAGCGGGACGGGACTTGGACAAGCCAAGCGGGCTGGGCCCGAGCGCTTTTGTTACACGATTTATTAAATAATGTGTAAAAACCGCGTAAAAACGCTGAATTCTTGCTGGAAATGAGTATATTTGTAGGCTAAAAGTTTAAAGGTTTTGCTATATGCGATAACAAAAGTCACTCTTTTTATGGTTATATGAAGTACGAAAATACATTCAAAGCGATAGACCAAATACTCTGGAAGGAGCAGGGCTGCGGCAGTGAGCTGGACTATCTGGAGCAGAAATCGTGGATGCTCTTCCTGAAATACCTCGACGACCTGGAAACAGAACGCGAGGAAGAGGCCGAGCTTGACGGCAAAAACTACAGGCGACTGGTGTCAGGCTTCTACCGCTGGAGCCAGTGGGCAGCACCCAAGAAGCGCGACCCTCAGACGGGCAAGATGGTGCTCGATACTGTCAACGCGATGAGCGGCGACGACCTGGTGGAGTTTGTCGACCAGAAGCTCTTCCCTTACCTCAAGGACTTCCAAAATACTGCGACTCAGACGGATAGCCTTGAATACAAGATAGGTGAAATCTTCGGCGAGCTGCACAACAAGATCCGCTCGGGCTTCAACATGCGCGAGATTATCAACATGATTGACGAGCTCCACTTCCAGAGCGCTGAGGACAAGCACGAGATGACGGTGCTCTACGAGAGCAACATCCAGCGCATGGGTAATGCAGGCCGTAATGGTGGCGAGTATTACACGCCGCGCCCCTTGATTCGCAGCATCATCCGTGTGGTTGACCCGAAGATAGGCGAGACGGTCTACGACCCTGCCTGTGGTTCGGCTGGTTTCCTCTGCGAGGCTTTCCTCTACATGAAGGAGAAGATCAAGAGCGTGAAAGACCATGAGACCTTGCAGCGAGACACCTTCTACGGCAAGGAGAAGAAAGGGCTGCCCTATATCATCGCCACGATGAACATGATATTTCACGGCGTATCGGCACCCAACATTACGCACGGCAACACGCTGGCGATGAACCTGAGCCAGATTCAGGAGAGCGACCGCAAGAACGTCATCCTGGCCAATCCGCCCTTCGGTGGCAATGAGCGAGGCGAGGTGCTGCAGAACTTCGAGATTCGCACGTCGGAGACGGCCTATATGTTCATGCAGCACTTCATCAAGATGCTGAAGGCTGGCGGTCGGGCGGGTATTGTCATCAAGAACACCTTCCTGAGCAATGGCGATGCCAGCGCCATCCGCAAGATGCTCTTGGAGAACTGCAATCTCCATACGATTCTCGATCTGCCTTCGGGCGTGTTCACAGGTGCCGGCGTGAAGACGGTTGTGCTCTTCTTCACTAAGGGCGAGCCGACGCAGAAGATTTGGTACTATCAGGTAGACAAGCACTTCACGAAGACGCAGCCGCTGACTGAGGCTGATATGGAGGAGTTCCTCAGTTTGCAGAAGACGCAGGCAGAGAGCGAACACTCGTGGACGCTCGATGTGAGCACCCTCGACGACAGTTGCGACCTCAGCGTAAAGAATCCCAACAAGGTAGAGGCGGTTGACGAGCGCACACCCAGCGAGATTGCAGAGACCATCCTTGCCCTTGGGCAGGAGAATCAGACGCTTATTGACGAAATCATGGAGATGGTGAAATGAAAGAAGAGAATAACGAGATTGTCTCCGCTGCGGAGACAATCTCTGCCGATTATGAGGAAATACTGCAACGAGCCGTTGCAGTTATTGAGAATGCTCGTACCAGCGTGGCAAGACACTTGGCTACCACAGCCAGCAATACCTATTGGGAGATAGGTAAACTGCTCCATGAGAAGAAACTGGAGAGTAAGCATGGTAGTGAAGTTGTTAAGAGGCTTTCTTCCGACTTGAAAGAGCGATATCCCAAGATGGGTATGTCCCCACGTAATCTGTGGTACATGAAGACATTTTATGAGCGATATAATGGCTGTGATTTAAAACTGCAACGCTCCGTTGCACTTTTGCCATGGTCGCATAACACTCTGATACTCAGTAAGGATTTGAATGATTCTGCCACTTTGTATTATGCTCAAGAGAGCGTTGCTAAAGGATGGAACCGCGATCTTCTACTTAATGCATTGAAGCTGAAAATGCATGAGACACATGCTCTGGCTTCAACGGATAACAACTTCTCTTCTACACTTCCTGCCACGCAAGCTCAATATGCCAACGAGGTATTTCGTAGTTCATATAATTTGGGGTTCCTTGGCGTAACAGAGCCAATCCTCGAATTGGAGTTAGAACGCCGACTAGTAGAGAAGATCAAGTTGTTCCTACTCGAACTTGGCAAAGGCTTCACTTTTATTGGTAACCAGCACGTCTTGGAATACAATGGCAAGGAATATCGCGTAGATTTACTTTTTTTCCATAGGAAGTTGCGTAGTCTGGTGGCTATCGATTTGAAGATTGGTGAGTATAAGCCAGAGTATGCAGGCAAGATGAATACTTACTTGTCTATTCTCGATCGCATAGAGAAATCTGATGACGAGAACCGTTCTATTGGCATTATACTATGTGCTGAGAAAGATAACGTTGAAGTGGCGTTGTCGCTCGAAGACATGGGTAAACCTATAGGAGTTGCTGACTATCAGCTGATTATTCCAAAGGAAGAACTGCAGAAGACGATATCTGCGGAAATACACTCTTTCGAACTGGAGCAAGCTGTAAAAGAACAACAGAAAAAGAAGGAGGAAGAGGCATGAAAGAAGGGTGGGAATATAAGAAGATTAAAGATATTGGATCAGTAATAGGCGGAACTACGCCCAATACAAACATTGCGGAGTATTGGGATGGAAATTTATGTTGGATTTCACCTGCAGAACTAGACGGCAGTCACTATCTTTATGATTCAAGGAAGAAGATAACCGAGGCTGCTGTTAAAGCAAAAAGCTTAAGGTTACTACCAGAGGGAACTGTCATTTTATCTTCAAGGGCGCCAATCGGTAAGGTTGTCATCAATAAAGTTCCGACATACTGTAATCAAGGCTTCAAATGCGTTGTATGTGACAAAGAAATATATAACGAATATCTATATTGGTGGTTTTGGGGAAAGACAGAGTACTTAAATTCCTTGGGAACTGGAGCTACATTCAAAGAAATCTCGAAAAAGGTGGTTGAAGAAATAACAATCCCTGTTCCTCCTCTTTCCGAGCAGCAATCCATTGTTGATTATCTTGACTCTGCTTTTGCTAAGATAGATGCGATGAAGGCTAATGCAGAAAAAGCCCTGGGTGAAGCCAAAGCCCTCTTCCAAGCATCACTCAAAGAAATGCTTGAACCAAAAGAAGGGTGGGAAGAGAAGACGCTTAAAGAGTTAGGTCAGACTCAAACAGGAACCACTCCATCAAAAAGTGATAAGGATAATTATGGTGATTATATACCATTCATTAGACCATCTGAAATAGATTTTGATGGTTCTGGTAGAATCGAATATAACAGTGCTTTAAAATTAAGTAAAAAGGGGGCAGATAATGGTCGTGTTTTTGATGCTCACTCTATTTATATGGTGTGCATAGGCGCAACGATTGGTAAGGTTGGATATGGTGAACGAGCAATATCATGTAATCAACAGATTAATATTTTTTCACCAAACAGCTCAGTTAATTATAAGTTTGCTTATTATGCCATGAAAAATGATGGCTTTCAGCAAAAAGTAATAAAAGAGGGAACTAGCTCACAGGCAACATTACCAATTATCAACAAAGGGAAATGGGAAAAGTTATGTATATCATATCCGCCTCTCCCCGAGCAGCAATCCATCGTCGACACTCTCGACTCTCTCAAATCCAAGGTTGACCGCCTTCAAGCGAACTACGAGAAGATTTCTCAGGAGTGCGATGCATTGAAACAAGCCATATTACGACAAGTATTTGAATAAAGAATCAGACGTAATGACCTCTCAACGAAAAGACATACACATATATGCGCCCGCTGCTGATGGAGTAAACCATGCGGTGCTCATCGGTGATACGGCGGCTCCACTTGCCCTGAAGGTTTCCTTTCAGGGGTTCAGGCTTGCCCTTGCCCGTAAACGGATGCTGCTCTATGTCTTTCAGCAGTTCGGTAATGCGCTTTATGATTTTCACATTACCCGTCTGCTTCCAGTAGTCACGGTCTTTTTGGGCTTTCTTCAGCAGGACTACTTCCATAGGTCATCTATGGCAATGGGTTGGAAATTACCTTCGGCGATGTCTTTCTCGCCCTGGCGCACTATGTCCTCCAGTTCGGCCATCGACATCACTTCAGCATCTTTTGCCTGCTTCTGCAAAGCAATACGTTTGAGCGAGCGAACGGCTTTTTTCATCAGACCCTCATCGCCCGATATGGTTTGGAGAGCTCCGAAGAGTTCTGCATTAAGTTGCATCTGTACTGCTGTCATATCTGATTCTATAAAATGATTACCGCTGCAAAATTAAGCATAAAAAACGAAACAACAAAATAAATACCCATAAAACTATATGAACGAAGCGCAGACACGACTGAACAAGATTGACCCCAAGCTGAGGGATGCCGGCTGGGGAATAGTTCCAGGGAGTAAGATTCTGGTGGAGCAGAGTGCATATATTGCGCCTGGCCGCCTCACGGCTTCTGGCAACAAGAATCCGAAGAAGGCTGACTACATACTGGAATACAAGGGGCAGAAACTGGCCGTGATTGAGGCTAAGAGCGACGAGAAGGACGTGTCTGAAGGCGTGGGACAGGCCAAGCTCTATGCCGATGCGCTGAAGATTCGCTATACCTATAGCACCAATGGCGACGACATCTGGTTTATCGACATGGGTGTTAAGTCTGGTAAGGGAGAGTATATCATTCCCAGCAAGGAGCAGGATATTGACCATTTCCCCACGCCGCAGGACCTGTGGCAGATGACCTTCCCCGACGAGAACCCCTGGCGCGACAAGTTCAATCTGTGTGCGCTGAATCGTAGTGGTGGCCGCCAGCCTCGCTACTATCAGGAAATAGCCATCAAGAACGTGCTGGAGGCTGTGGCGAAGCAGCACAACCGCATCTTGCTGACGATGGCAACTGGAACGGGAAAGACTTACACAGCCTTCCAGATATGCTGGAAACTGACGCAGACGAAATGGAACATCAGAGGTGTGGAGCGTGCGCCAAGAATCCTGTTTATTGCCGACAGGAACATTCTTGCCAATCAGGCCATCAACGACTTCGACCAGTTCCCCGAAGACGCCATGTGCCGCGTGACGCCGAAGGAGCTGCGAAAGAACAACTACAAGGTGCCGACAGCCCGCAACCTCTACTTCACCATCTTCCAGACCATGATGACGTCGCCCAATGCACAGAAGGCAGAGGAGCAGGGCATCAGGCTGGCAGAAGGTGCGAGCGACCAGCCTTACTACATGCAGTACGAGCGCGACTTCTTCGACTTCATCATCATCGACGAGTGCCATCGTGGCGGCGCCAACGACGAGAGCGAGTGGCGGAAGCTGATGGAATACTTCGACAGCGCCTATCAGCTCGGAATGACTGCTACGCCCCGAAGGAAGGACAATGCCAACACCTATGCCTACTTCGGCGACCCCGTATACACCTACTCGCTGAAACAAGGCATCGAGGACGGTTTTCTTGTCCCCTTCCGCGTTGAAATCTCTACGAGCAACATCGACGACTATCAGTTCCAAGAAGGCGACGTCGTGAAGAGCGGAGAGATTGACCCCGAGAAGATTTACTCGGAGTCGGACTTCTATAACGGCAGAATCCAGATCAAGGAGCGCGACGAGCACCGTGTGCAGGAACTGCTCGGCAAGATTGACCCCGACGAGAAGACCATCATATTCTGTGCCACACAGAAGCACGCCATGATTGTGCGCGACATGGTGAACAAGCACAAGCGGCGCCCTGCCAGCAACTACTGCGAGCGAGTGACGGCCGACGACGGCGAAGTGGGCGAAGCAACGCTGAGAGCCTTCCAGGACAACGAGAAGCTGTTGCCGACGATACTGACCACATCTTACAAGCTGAGCACTGGCGTTGATGCCCGCAACGTGCGCAACATCGTATTGATGCGCCCTGTTCAGAACATCGTGGAGTTTAAGCAGATTATAGGTCGAGGCACGCGCCTGTTCGACAAGAAGTATTACTTCACCATCTACGACTTTGTAGGAGCAAGCGACATGTTCAGAGACCCCGACTGGGACGGCGACCAGTATTGCCCCGTATGCGGCAACTGGCCTTGTACGTGCAGGAAGAGAAGATTTGATGATGAGGAAGAAGGGTTCCATGGGGCTATGGATGATTTTAATCCTCCCGTACCTGACCCCTGTCCTATTTGTGGCCATCTGCCCTGCACGTGCGAAGGTCCGCGGACAAATCTGATAGACATCAAGTTGTCTAACGGCAGAAGGCTGTCGCTCGAGACGACCTGGGAGCAGAAGATATTCTTCGGCGACGAGTTCATCAGTCTTGACGACTATGTTGAGAAGCTCTTTGGCAGGATTCCCGAATTCTTCGCTGATGCCGATGACCTCAGAGCGAAATGGGCTAACCCCGAAACACGCGAGCAGCTGCTGAGAACGCTTGACGAAGCAGGCTTTGCTGAGGACAAGCTGAACCTGCTGAAGAACATGCTGAAGATGCAGAAGTGCGACTTGCTCGACGTGCTTGAATACATCGCTTACAACTCGACGCCCATCGAGAGGGCCAAGCGAGTGGAACTTGTGAAGCAGCAGTATGTAGACGCCCTGAACAAGGAGCAGCGAGAGTTCGACGACCTTATTCTGGAATACTATGCCAGCAACGGCTTCAAGGAGCTCGGCGCCGACAAGCTGAAGACCTTTATCAACATCAGGTTCAACTCCATGAGCGATGCCAAGCAAAGGCTGCAGATGTCAGTGGCCGACATACGGGCTCACTACTATGAGTTGCAGCGGAGGCTGTACTACGCGTAGGAGAAACTACATATAACAGGGCGCCTTTTGTTACAAGATAAGTGCAAGATCTACGTAGCAAGCAGCCGTAGCAGCATCGGCCGGAGGTGCCAGGATGTAAAAGTATATCAGGGCAAAATTGCCCGCTCATCAATGACCATGATGGAAGCGGCGGCAATACCCTGGGGAAAAGGAATGTGGGCTCAAATTTGAGCTCACATCGGAAAGGGTGAAGATGCACCTAAGTTTTGGGTATTAAGATTTGAAGTCTTTATCATCTCCTGAGCCAGCTTCAACAGCTCCTGGATGACCTCTTCATTGGTCAACAACCCCTTGACATAGCGGTTAAGCAATCAAGGCCTGTTCGTATTCGTTTTCTGTATATCCGTTCATAGACTTTGTTATTTAGTCTTCCTGTTCGTAATAATAAGAATAGTCGATGCCCTTCATAAACATCTCGCGATCATCAATCTTGTCGGTCAGAGCACCTTTTAGCAACGCTTTGATGGCACGGGCATCAGTTGTGCTCTGTCGCATGGCAGCTAAGTATTCCTTCTTATCGATCTTACTCCAATCCACGCACAGCTTCAGTTGTTTCTTGAATATCAAGTCAAGCCAGAGGCGCGTGCTTCGTCCGTTACCTTCCATAAACGGATGGGCTACGTTCATCTCTACGTATTTGTTGACAATCTCGTCGAATGTCGTTTCAGGCATCGCCTCGATAATACTCAGATTCTTCATCAAATACTCTGCACGGCAGAATAGTGTGCCATCCTTCCAGATGGTTTTTGTGCGAATCTGACCTGCAAAATCGTAAAGTCCACCAAACAGGTAAGCATGAATCTGCTGCAGGCATTCGATTGTCCCAGGCTCCAGCGAGTCAAGCAACCCACTCTCTACGAGGGTATAAGCCTTTTTCTTGCTCTGTCCGTCGATGGAGCTGTCGCTATATACGAACCAGTCGAGGAAGGCAGTGGCCTTCTGGTTGGGTATAGCCTTGGCAAGTGCTGTGATACCTTCGGCATCCATCATGTCTGTATTATACCGTTTACCATCAGCAGCACGCAGTTTCAGTTGGTTAGTGGCACTAACCAACTCATTCCCTTCTTTACGGAGTTTGGTCTTCAGATACTTCCAGTAGTTGCGGGTCTTGGCATAGTCGGGCTGTTCGTTAATGGCACCAATCACGTCGAGCACAGAGAAGAACCACTTATTATCCTCCTCGCTCCACACCGCTCTCACCTCGTGGTCTTTATAGAATCGAATAGATACTTTGTCCATAAGCCTACACTTTTATTTGACCAGACATTAGTTTGGGAAGAAGGGTGTCGCGGAGAGTGGAGAGACGGGTTGATTCCTGTATGGCTTTATTCTCCAATTTCAAAAGATCTCCCACTAAATTGCAGAACATAGCGATTGCATCTTTGTCGTAGGCTAATCTTCTAGATAGGATAGCATTAGCATATATTCGCTGATGGCTATTTTTCTTTTCTGTATCATAAACATAACGGCAATCTCCGGCAAAATCCTTTACCGAAAGCCAACAAATATCACCATTCCAGTATTCAACAACTGATGTTTTAGGTGTACCCCCACCTATTATTTGACATATTTCAGGTATACGATAATTCATACTCCTTCCTCCTTTCTGACAACTTCCCAATGACCTGTTTTGTCAGAGCCTATATGGCGTGTAAACTTATAATCTTTCCACTCTTCCATACTCTAATTCTGCTGGTTAATCAGATTTACAACGACTTTTACCATTACATCCTTTTCTTCTGTTCGGCTTTCAGCAATCATCAGTGTTAGGGCCACAAGGGTGTTGTCGGCTATGCGCTTGCTTCCGTCAGGACGATAGAGAATGCGGTTGTTGTTGAGGAACCAAAGGAACAGCGTGGCGGCAATACGCTTGTTGCCGTCGCTGAACGAATGGTTCTTCGTGACGAGATAGAGCAGCATCGCTGCTTTCTCCTCCACACTGGGATAAAGTTCCTCACCTCCGAAGGTTTGATAGATTTGTCCTATCGAGCTCTTGAACGAGTCGTCCTTCTCGTTGCCAAAGAGGCTGCTACCTCCACGCTCGGCTTTGCCGCTTTGCTTAGCAAAGAATTTCTCACGTAGTCTGTCGATGGTCTCCAGCGCATTCTCATAGGTGGCATGGAAGGGTTCGTCTTTAGTGGTCTTGTTAATCGTCAGACGCTCGTAGTCGTAATTATCCAGTGTGTCCAGCGCATAGCTGTAGTCAGTAACTACCTCGAAGAGGGCAATGGTCTCATCGGTTGAGAGAAGAGGCTGGTTCTGGATGGTACGTCCGAGCATCCCTACAAGTTGGCGCAGTTCGCCAATCTGCTCTTTTCGGATGCGCTCGTTTACGGCATAGCCTTTGACGAGATAATCCTTTAAGATTTTGTTCGCCCATTTCCTGAACTGTACCCCTCGACTGCTCTTAACACGATAACCGACGGATGTCACCATCTCCAGATTAAAATATTCCAATTCATGAGTCTGGGTTTTGCCCTCGATTGCACCGTGTTGGGTGGTATTCTCAAATTTTGCGACTACCACTTCATCAGCCAATTCTTCTTTTAACGCATTGTTTATATGTTTACTTATCGTCTTATAGTCTCTCCCAAACAATGTAGCAATCTGCTGACGAGTAAGCCATACCATATCTCCATCCAACTTTACCTCAAGCTGAATAGAATTATTTTTATCCTTATATATTACAATTTTGTTCTCTTCCATAACCTTACTTCACGTTGAATCCGATCCCTGCGAGTTTCTCACGGATGCCAGCCTCCAGGCGATGGCTCTCTGCAAAGAGATCGCCGAGTTCTGAGGTCAGGCGGGCCATCTTTTCCTCGAAGGGTTCCGCATCCTCTTCCTCGTCAGCAATGCCGACATAGCGGCCTGGGGTGAGCACCCAGTCCTGTTTGCCAATCTCGTCGATGGTGGCTACCTTGCAGAAGCCCTTGACATCTTCAAGGGTTCCGCTCTCGTAAGCTCGGAAAGTGGCTGCTATGCGCTGCACATCGCACTCCTCAGCAGGGAGGCTGGCCCAAGGCTTGTCTTCCTTCTTGACGGTATCGTAGCGTACAAGGTCGTCGCTGAGTTCTCGATGGGTGCGGTCCACCATCATACCCATCTCACGGGCATCGATGAAGAGCACCTTGCCCGGATTCTTTTTCTTGCGATTGAAGAACCAGACGCAGACGGGGATAGAGACGTTGTAGAACAATTGGTTAGGCATCGCAATAATGCCCTCCACCAAGTCTGCCTCAATCAGTCGTCTGCGGATATCGCCTTCGCCACCCGTTGTTGTGGTCAAAGAGCCGTTGGCAAGCACCAAACCGATGCGACCTGTAGGCGAGAGATGATGCACCATGTGCTGAATCCAGGCGTAGTTGGCATTACCTTCTGGCGGCACGCCATATTTCCAGCGGACATCATCTGCCAAACGGCTGGCGCCCCATTCACTCATATTGAACGGCGGATTGGCCATGATGAAGTCGAACTTCTTGGTGGCATGCTTATCGTCGCCGAAAGAGTCGCCCCAACTGTCGCCAAGGTCTGCCTCCAAACCACGAATGGCAAGGTTCATGTGGGCCATCTTCCAGGTGTTGGCGTTGAACTCCTGACCGTAGATGGTGACATTGCGTAGGTTGCCCTGATGCTGCTGAACGAACTTGGCACTCTGCACAAACATACCACCAGAGCCACAGGCAGGGTCATAGACACGGCCTTCGAAGGGCTGAAGCACTTCAACGATGGTGCGGACAATGCAGGAGGGCGTGTAGAATTCACCACCTGACGACTGGGTTTCAGCTGCAAAGTTCTGCAGGCAGTATTCATACACTCGTCCGAAAAGGTCGATGCCTTCGCCTTGTGCATGCATATCCATGTTGTCGAAGATCTCCACCACCTCGCCCAAGCGAATCTTGTCGATCTCTGGACGTGAGTAGTTGTTGGGCATCACCTTCTTCAGGCGGGGATTCTCACGGCCAATCTCTTCAAGGGCATGGTCTATCACTTGTCCAATCTCAGGACTATGCGCCTTGCTGGCTATCACCTGCCAACGGGCATCCTGAGGCACCCAGAACACGTGCTCTGCAGTATATTCGTCGCGGTCTTCCTCGAAGCCGTCACCTTCGTCAACGAGTTCCTTATAACGCTTCTCAAAACAGTCACTGATATATTTAAGGAACACGAGACCAAGTACCACATTCTGATACTCTGATGCAGTGAGATTGCCACGAAGCTTGTTCGCGCTGTCCCATATACGGTCTTCAATAGACTTCTCCTTAACTATTTTCGCTTTCTTTGCCATATTTACGTTTTAGTTCAGCTGCCTGCAAAGATACACATTTCCCGCAAGAAACGATACAAAGGGTGGGGATTTTTTTGTTTTTACCTTATTTTTTCGCGCGAAGAGGGGTGAAACCGGAGGGCCAGGTGCTTGATTCTTCAACAAAGGGGCAATACCCTGGGGAAAAAGGATGTGGGCTCAAATTTGAGCTCACATGTCACAGCGGGACTCTTTTGTTATATGTTACAGACGGTTCTTGGACAAGCCAAGCGGGCTGGGCCCGAGCGCTTTTGTTACACGATTTATTAAATAATGTGTAAAAACCACGTAAAAACGCTGAATTCTCGCTGGAAATGAGTATATTTGCAGCGAGCTGGACTACGTGGAGCAGAAATCGTGGATGCTGTTCCTGAAGTAAGTCGACGACAGCTGCGACCTCAGCGTGAAGTCGACTATTTCAGAATCAAGTATTAATGAGAGGACGTGGTCGCTATGCTCGACGCTATCAAATCCATTGAAGAGATTATGTATCAGCCACCATTCAACATAACGCCGGAGATGCTGCATCTGATTTCAGGGATATCAGAGCGGGTAGGCATTATCAATGCGCGATTAGGCGAGAATGTTCCTTCGCCCATATTGCGCAAGAAGAATCAGATAAAAACCATCCATTCATCGCTGGCTATCGAGAACAACACGCTTACGCTGAAACAGGTGACGGACATCATTGACGGTAAACGAGTGCTGGGCGCTCCTGATGAGATACAGGAAGTGAAGAACGCCATTGAGGCCTATCGACTGATGCCACAGCTGGATGCCTTCAAGGAGAAGGATTTGCTGAAGGCACATGAGCTGATGATGAAAGACCTGGTGAAACAGGCAGGCCACTACCGTCAGGAGGGTGTGGGCGTGTTTGACGGGAATGGTAACTGTCTGCACATGGCGCCTCCTGCTGATCGTGTGCCACAACTGATGGGCGACCTTTTCCAATGGGTGAAAACCACGAAAGAACACCCATTGATTCATTCGTGTGTGTTCCATTACGAGTTTGAGTTCATCCACCCGTTTATTGATGGTAACGGACGTATGGGCCGTTTCTGGCAAACGATGTTGCTCTCTCGTTGGAAAGGCATCTTTGCGTGGCTGCCTGTAGAAACTATCGTGAAGGAACATCAGCAGGAATACTATAATGCCATTGCCCAGAGCGATGCAGCTGGTGAGAGTACTAAGTTCGTGGAGTTTATGCTGAAATGCTTGCTCGATGCAATGGAGCATTATGAGGATGCAGAAGAAACAGAAGGACTGCACGATATACTGCACGATAAACTGCACGATAAATTCCCTGAACTTTCCGAGAAGGCCTTTGAAGTATTGGAAGTATTAAAAGAACATCCGGGACTAAAAGCTGAGGATATCGGTGCGCAAGTTTCTCTTTCTGAGCGGCAGGTCAAAACATATCTCAATGCATTGAAACAGGCTGGTCTTATCGTCCGCGTAGGCAGCAACAAGACGGGCTATTGGAAAGTAACTATTTGAAGAGCCACTTGAAGGGGGTGAAGGGATGGCGCAAAGAACCGCATACCTATTTCTGGTATGTTTTTTTGTATTAAGCCCCGTTTTCCGTGAAATTGGTTAATAATCAGCTAATATGTGTAACGGCAGGATAAGATAATGTTCGTAACTTTGCAGCGTGATTCAAAAACGAAAGGAAATGAAGCAGATTATTTTGTTTTTAGCAGCTTTGCTGCTTAGCTGCTGTTCATCTGACAGCGAGGCGATGGCAGAGGTTACTGCCACTAATGCCGGCAAGACGCTGGTGGTGTACTACAGCTACACGGGCAACTGCCGCGAGATTGTGAACAAGCTGACAAGCCAGATTCAGGCCGACGTGCTGGAGATTCAGCCTGCCGAGAAGGGACTGAAGTACGAGGCTAACGGCTATGCGCTGGGTACTCAGCTGCTGAACGCCATCAAGGCTAATCCGAACGATGCCGGCAGCTACCCGGCCATCGACCCTGTGACAACCTCGCTCAGCGGCTATCAGAACATCATCGTCGTCACGCCGCTGTGGTGGAGCCAGATGGCTGCCATCATGCAGACTTACCTGTTCAACTACGGAGGGCAGATGGCTGGCAAGAATGTCGGCCTGATTGTGTCGAGTGCGAGCAGCAGCATCAGCGGTGTGGTGAGTGATGCCAAGCGGCTGCTGCCTGGCGTTACTTGGATGGGCGACGCGCTGTGGATCAATAACTCGAATCGCAGCAATACGACCTCGCTGATAGAGGGCTGGCTCAAGACGCAGAAATTCGCTGAACAACAAACTGCTATGGATAAAATGTATATCACCATCGACGGAAAGACGCAGAGCGTGACTCTCGCGGACAATGCTGCCACCAGGGCTCTGGTGGAAAAGCTGAAGCAGGCGCCTGTCACTGTGACGCTGAACAGCAGCGGCGGCTTCGAGATTTGGGGAGCACTGGGCTTCGCGCTGCCGACGAGCAACGAACAAACGACGGCTCAGGCCGGCGACGTCATCCTCTACAACGGCAGCAACATCTGCCTGTTCTACGGCTCTAACTCTTGGAGCTACACCCGGCTGGGAAAGATTGACGGCCTTTCGGAGAGCGAATTGCGCACTTTCCTGAAAGCCGGGGAAAGTAATATCGGCGTAGTCTTGTCGCTGGATAATTCCGCAGCCATCAAGGAGGTGAAGAGCAATGGGTCGGAAGATGGAACCTATTACTCGGTGAATGGTCAGCGGGTACAGAACCCTACACATGGCATCTATTTGAAGAACCATAAAAAAGTTATCCTATGAACGTCAACAAACCTATCAGTCGAAGAAAAGCACTCAAGGTCATGGGCCTTGGAATGCTTGCAGCCTGCGTTC
>CADCEQ010000034.1 GCA_902800435.1 uncultured Prevotellaceae bacterium
CACACTTGCACCTAACGACGGTCTGTAACATAGTTGTGTAAGCCAGGCGCCCACATACTGCATCAGTCCAAAGGGCTTCTGCATAAGGGTATGAAAGAAAGGGGTGCCAAAGATGAACTCGGAACGATCATGCGCCGTATAAAAGACCTCTAGATTGATGTATAATACATATACGACAAACAAAATGAAAGCCAGCAGACTTCCATAGAGGATGGCACCGGATACTTTACTTTGTTTTTTCATTTTTTTGCTATAAAAGGCTGACTCATTTGAGTGAGTCAGCCTATTATTGGTTTTCTGTGCCTCACTTCCATTTAGATATGTATTGTAATGAGACACGAAGACTATACATTACTTAGTTACAGGTCTGATAGATACACCAAAACTAGAACTCAAGTTGTTGTAGATGCCAAGAGAATTATACTGTCCATGCTGGAAGATCAACACGTACGGCATATTTTCAACGCCACCAATTTCTCCCTTTAATTCTTTGTTCTGATCAACCATTGATGGGAACTGGTAAGTTCCAAGAATTTCACCTGAAGCATAATAGCCGGCATTTCCATTGCCGTACCATTTCTCACCGAAACGATAACCTGCAGCTGGCAGGAAAATACTATTTCCATTAGTTCCAGTTACTTTATAACCAGAGCCAGTGAACTCCCATGTACACTTATCAACCAACTCTTTAAGTTGCTCAGTTGTTGGCATTTTCCAGTTAGCGCCCCAATTTGCAGTAGCAGGATCATACTTGGCATCACCTACTAAGTTATAAATAGGAGCACCTGAAATGGTAGTACCACTATAGGTCGCATATTTATACGAGTCTTCCTTATAATCTCCGCCACTAGCCAGAGCACTTTCATAATACTTAAGCTCAGTAGAATCAATCACGTTGAAAAGAATCTCATATCCATCCTCGTTAATAGATGAGAAGTCAGCCACCCTATGACCTTCATATTTGGGCTTGATCTCATTTAATTTTGCGTTTACGAGGGCATCAAATCTTGAATACTTCTGACCATCTACAGTGACGCTATCTTTACACCAATAATCAAGACCATTGGTCAAAGGAGCTACGACTTCAGAATATACATTCGTTGTGTCTAAAACGTATCCAACCTTCTTTTCAGCAGCTTTATACATTTCAAACAATTCAGCCAGTGATGTAGCATCTTTAACATTGGTATATGATGTAGTATTACTTGGTGAGGTCTGAGTTCCTGTTGCATCTCCCCAGATGAAGAGAATACCATTGTCAGATTCTGAAGAAGCACCAACATTCTTATTAGCCCACTTAGTACCACTAGGGAGTCCCAAATCTACAGCTTGACCAGCATTTTTGATATTACCAACATTTGCGGTATACTGGGTATCAACCGTAGTTTCGCTAATCTCCTCACTACAAGCCACAAACAGGCTTGATGTAATAAGCGTAGTGATTGCGAGCTTACTAAAATTCATAAAACTTTTCATTATAACGGATGTTTAAATATTATACATATAAGAACTCTTATTCCTCATAGTAAACAGCATTGAGCGTCATAGAGCCATTATACAGCATGAGGTCAAGGTCACGGCCTTCGCCACCCTTAGCGCACTCTTTTGCCATAGTCGGGGTAATCACAAGCTCATTCAAACCATTCACCCACTTAACATGATCGTAATAGGTGTTACTCCACCAACCGTTCATGACCTTCAAATCGAAATCAGCAGTAACATCTGACACGTCGAAAATCAGAGTCTTAAGACCATTGTAAATGTCATCAGAAATAGTTGGCAGATGTGCACCTTCGGTAGAACTGAAACGCATGGCTGCAGCATCCCAAGCACCAGGCTTGAATGGCAGTTGCGGATCTTCTGCTTTTTCTTCTGCTGTCCTATTAGGATCACCATAGATATAGTACTTCACAAGTGGATTCGTAATATCTTCACAGGTTACAGGGAATTCAGCTTTAAGCTGGGTACCATCAGGACAAATAGCAGTGAGAAGGATGGTATACGGAGTGGGAACATAATCACCATTCTCATCCCATTTAACCTTCATCTTCTTCCATGCATAGTTACCAACAAATTCCTTACCATCGATATCCCACTTTGCATTGACTGGTGCTAAAGTCTGACAGGTAATAACGTTACCATTCTTCAGACCATCAGCTGTCTTGTCAACAGTGACAGATGATTTTTTAATGAGCTCGTCAAGCGTAATGTGACCGCCATTGCTGAAATCCTCATGAACAGGATCACAAGCAGCGAAAGCACACACTGCGGCAACAAGCAAAAATAATATCTTTTTCATATTGATTTCTGTTTATAATATTAATAAAGAACTTTATATTGTGTATCCTGATCAGATAAATCCCATCCTGGGTTTTGCTTCAGTTTACCATTCATCAGATTAATCTGAGACTGAGGTTTAGGCAAGAAGCCGTTGGTAGCATGATAACGCTTTGCCCAACCATTCGTCATGTGTTTCAATTGGCTACCGCCCTTGCCTCTAACAGTAATAGACTTACCATTCTGAGCTTCAAGAGCCAGAGCAGCGTATGAGTTTTCGCCTGAGTTTATACCAGACCAACGACGCATATCGTTGAAACGCAGACCTTCCAATGCGAACTCCCAGCGGCGCTCGTTCTGAACAGCCGTCAAAGAGTATGCTGTCTGAGGAACACCGGCACGACGTTGAACCATATTCATCCACTGAGCTTCACCAGTGAGTTCGGTCAGCATCAACAGAACGTCTGAATAACGCATCAGGTAGAAGTCCTCGAAGTGGTCACCCTGCTGTTTGTTGTCAAGTGAACTGGAGGTATAACCCGGACACTTTGACCACCAGGAATCATTGTCAGCAGCGCAAGCGTCAAGGTTGACATCAGCGTACTTCTTAACAGCATAGCCAGACTCCTCACAGTCGTCCTTCTCATAAGTGTAGCCCGGAATCTCTTCAGCGATATTGATCAGAGTTGCCTTCTTACGAAGGTCAGTATATCCACCAGCATTCTCAGCTTTTGTCCAATCTTCCCAAATGTTGACTGAAGGAGTACCCTGACCCCATCCCTGATTGAATGGATAAGTCTTGTCGCGTCTACCATTGTCATTGGAAGCACCATTACGAAGGCCCCAGAAGCAAGAGAGGTAGTTTGAATACATACGCGGGTTGTTATATGTACCACCGATGGCCCACTTAGAGGCATTCAAGAACTGAATCTGGAAGAGCTCCTCGGTGTTACCGTTACCCATACCAGGCTGGTCGAAACAATTCTCACGCTTCATGTCCACAATGAATTCGTATGCATGGCCTTTACCGTCGTGTGCCTCATCCCAAAGAAGGCTATTAGAGTACTGCCATAGTGAACGGAAGTCCTCACAGAGTGTGTAACCACCATTTGTAACAATGTCTCTAAGACCTGTAACAACGTCTGCCTGAGAAAGAGGGCCACCAGGACAACCCTCCTGTTTAATGAGTTCAATGGCAGGAGCAGACCCCTTAGCAAGTTCACCAGCCTTCTTATAGAAGCCGGCCCAGAACATATAGGCACGTGCAATATAGGCCTCAGCACAGAACTTATCTGCATGACCAGAGCCATTTGCTCTCTGTGCCTTCATGAGATTCTTGGCAGAAACGAAATCTGAAAGAATCTGAGGATAAATAAACTCATCAGCACTTACTTCCTTCTGCATGTCATCAGTAATTGTGGTAGAGGTAATCAGAGGTACGTCGCCGTACAACTGAGAGAGCCACATATAATAGAGACCGCGCATGAAGTAACCCTCACCGAGCAGCTGATTGCGCTGAGCGGTGTTGTTTGTCCAATCGACATTATCGATGGTCTCAATCTGGTTGTTGGCACGTGAAATACCGCCATAGAGAAGGATGAAATCCTGCTCATACTGATTAGCACTTGCCGTTGTAAAATGATGCAATGACTTAGCTACGTTGTCCTGCAAACCGCCACTGCCGTAGCAGTCGTCAGACATGAGTGACCACCAATAGAATGGGTTATCCAATATGCCACCTGCATCACCGCCAGCCAAAGTATTCATAATACTGTAGGTAGCTGCATTCAACGCCTCTACATCTGCAGGTTTACCGGGGAAGGTAGCCGCAGTCAACTCTGTAACACGTGGATCGGTGTCCAACATATCGTTACAGGATGTAAACACAGTTGCTGCTGACAAAACAGCTACTGCTGATAAAATATATTTCTTCATAACTTGTTCTCGAATTAGAATTTAATACTTGCACCAACCAAATATGTACGAGATGGCGGGTAAAGACCGAGGTCAATACCAGATGCCCAACCGTTACCACCTGCAGAGTTACCTACCTCAGGATCAAGACCGCTGTAACCGGTGAAGGTGTAGAGGTTCTGAGCCTGAACATAGAGACGGAGCTGCTGGAACGGGCAACCCTTCCAGATATGCTTGAAGTCGTATCCGAGTGTGACAGTCTTAATCTTGAAGTAGTCAGCATCCTCCATATAACGAGTTGAAACCCAGTTGGTATTCTCGCTACCAGTACTTGTAATGCGTGGCTGGGCGTTTGTTGAACCATCACCTACCCAACGCTCCAGGATAGAGGTGTCATAGTTCTGATAAGGAGCATCACTGAATGAACGGTAAGAACGCATAATCTGCATGCCAAATGCACCAGCACCGTTTACAGCAAAGTCAAAGCCCTTGTAGTTCAAACCGAGGTTGACACCAAGCATAACGTCTGGGTTAGGATTACCGATTTCATGACGGTCGCATGTAGTACCTTCAGCGTAGGTAATCACACCATCACCATTGTAGTCATCCCAAATCATGTCACCAGGCAGTGCACCATCCCAAGTTCCTTTAAACTCCTGATTCTGAGCCTTATATGACTCAACAAGTTCCGGATGGCGTGCGATGGACGCTTTGTTAGCAGCATCAATCTGCTCCTGATTCTGCCAAATACCGCTGTATGACATACCGTAGAAGTAACCAATAGGCTTACCTTCCTCAGCACGGTATACATACTCTGTACCCTGTGAGAGAACGCCGCTAGGACCATTGATATAGTGGTTGTCGTTAGCGATACGGGTTACCTCGTTCTTATTGGTAGTAAAGTTCACGCCTGCGTTATAGCTAAAGTCCTTACCAATTCTGTCGTTCCAGGTAAGAGCGATTTCAATACCAGTATTCTCAACATCACCACCATTGATGGCTGCAGGGTTGGTACCATTGATGGCAATCTGCGGGCCTGTGATCAGCCAGTCCTTAGTCGTCTTCTTATACCAGTCGAAGTTCAAACCCAGACGGCTGTTCAGGAAACGAGCATCGAAACCAAAGTCAAGCTGCTCAGAGGTCTCCCAAGTGAGATCGGGATTAGGTACGATGTTAGCATATGCACCGACATTGGGAGTGCCTGCAACAGAAGTTGCCATGTCAGAACCGAACTTGTAGCCGCTGTCGTATGCTTCGCCAGACAGAGCGATAGTAGCCAGATATTGGTACTTATCGATAGAACAGTTACCGTTCTGACCCCAAGATGCACGCAACTTCAGGAAGTCGAGCCAGCTCTCCGTGCCCTTCATAAAGTTCTCATTGCTGATTACCCAACCTGCAGACACAGACGGGAAGACGCCCCAGCGTTTACCGTCAGTAAAGATACTTGAACCATCATAACGCATGGTAACGGTAGCCATATATTTCTCATTCCAGTCCCAAGTCAGACGACCGAACCAAGAAGCGAGATACTCTTCATCATTGGGCTTACCAGTCAAAGTTGCATCAGTAGCATTTACAAGCTTTACATTTGACAGCCATGCAGAATCCCAGCCCTTCAGCGTTGCGAGCTGTTCGCCATAATTAACCTTATTAGATCCACCAATGTTGAAGCTCCAAGCACTGCTCTGGTAGGTCTGACCTACCATGGCGCTGATCTTGTGACCAGAAATAATAGGAAGATCGTAAGTAAGGGTGTTTTCTACAGAGTAATTAGTATTGAGCCAAGCACTCTGGTTTACACTATAAACAGGTGATGTGGCATTACCATAACCTGACGAACGCGGCTCATTATAATTACGATAACCACCTGAACCCCAGCTATAGTTAAACTGAGAACGGAGTCTCAAACCCTTAATAGGCTGAATGATCAGGTAGGCAGTAGCGTTAGCATTAATGTTGCGGCTCTCAGCCATAGAGTTGAAACCACCCTTTTCGAGGTTCTCCCATGGATTGCTGAACAAAGAAGCATTCCAACCCTGGCCATATCTTACCGTACCATCATAATCCTGATAATAATAGATATCACCATTCTCAGCATACTGTGGTACGAACGGACAAGTCTGGAGCAGACTATGGATATAGCTCCAGTACATACCGTCCTCTGCCAGGTCGTGATTCCTGCTATAACCAATAGAGATGTTCTCACCAATGGTGATGGCATCGAAGTCCTTTGCCTTCAAGAGCACGTGATCGCTGTTGAGGCGGATGGTGTGGCGTTTGTAATAAGATGCCACATCAGCGCCCATGATACCTTCATTGCCTGTATAGGTATAGGACATAGCGAACTTAGAACGGTCTGTACCACCGGTCAGGGTCACAGAGTGATTCTGCTGCACGGCATTCTTGTTTTCGAATGCGCCCCACCAGTCGGTGCCTGACCAACCGCTATTAATCTGGGTAAGAATGTCCTGTGGAACGAAGCCAGCCCAATCCATCTTAGATCCAGAAGTATTGAAGTTGTACTCATCAATAATCGTCATGTACTGCTGGGCATTGAGGAGTTGCGGACGCTTGTAAGCATTAGACCATCCCATAGCACCGTTGTAGGTGAGCTCCACCTTACCGGCCTTACCCTGCTTGGTCGTCACGAGAATAACGCCGTTAGCAGCACGAGCACCATAAATGGCGGCCGATGCAGCATCCTTCAAGATGTCAATTGCCTCAATATCAGCAGGGTTAATGTCGTCAAGGCTTCCACCAGCAACACCGTCAATCACATAAAGCGGTGTAGAGTTACCAGTGGTACCTATACCACGGATGTAAACCTTGTAGCCCTTGCCAGGCTGTGAAGATGACTGGGTAATCTGTACACCTGGTGTGCTTGACTGCATAGCCTCGAGTGCATTGGTGGTGTTCAGTTTGGCGATTTCGTCACCCTTCACCTGAACCGTAGCACCGGTCACCAGTTTCTTCTTCTGGGTACCGTAACCGATGACAACCACGTCGTCAAGTGACATGGCATCCTCAACCAGAGTGACGGTAATGTCTGACCGACCACTGATTGCCAATTTCTGGGTCTGATAACCCACGTAAGAGATTTCCAGCTGGCCATTCGACGGGGCGCTGACGGAGAACTTACCATTGAAGTCCGTCACAGCACCTGTGTTTGAGCCAACCACTTTCACCGATGCACCGATAATCGGCTCACCAGATTCATCGTTCACGGTACCTCTGACTGTTTGAGCCCAGGCCCCCTGAACTGAAAGCATCAGGAATAGAAAAATCATTCCTAACGTTCGCTTCATGAAATCAAAGTTTCTCATGCTTTCATCCATAGTTTTTAGTTAATAATAAAAAATGTTTACGGTTTTCTGCTGCAAAGTTATATATAATAACGGCTCGGCGCTTGCTTGATTGTTTCAAACCTTTTCTTATTTGTCTAATTGGTCTGAGACAGGCTTGTTTCAAGGCGTTTCAAGCTACTATCAGCCGAACTATTTCCATAGAAAAGTTCATATTTGCCAGGCTTCACACGCATGGTATTTGTGGAAGAATCCCAGAACTCGAACGACTTCGGCGAGAGCTGAAGCGTCACTTTTTCGGTCTTTCCAGCCTTCACGCTGACGCGCTGGAAAGCACGGAGCGACTTCAGCGGACCATCCTTGTCCTGAAGGTCGCGGATGTAGAGTTGGACGATTTCGACGCCGTCGCGACTACCCTTATTGGTCACGTCGACGGTCAGCGTTCCACTGCCGTCATTCTTCATATCCAATTTGCCATTAGCAATCTCAAAACTCGTATAGCTAAGACCGTAGCCGAAGGGGAACAGGGCATCGTTGAAGTAACGGTAGGTACGCCCCTTCATCGAGTAGTCCTCGTAGTCGGGCAGCTGGTCGCTCGACTTGTAGAACGTGACGGGCAGCTTTCCTCCCGGGTTATAGTCGCCGAAGAGCACGTCGGCGACAGCCGTACCGCCTTCCTGACCGGGATACCAGGCTTGGACGATGGCGTCACAGGTCTCCGTCTCGGGCAGCAGGGCGATGGCCGAGCCTGAACAATTGACGAAGATGATGGTCTTGCCGGCGGCCTTCAGAGCCTTGAGGAAGTCGCGCTGCACCTTGGGCAGTTCGATGTGAGTGCGGTCGCCGCCCTTGAAGCCGTCAATCTCGACGGGCATTTCCTCGCCTTCGAGGGCCGACGAGATACCGCCCACGAAAATGACCTTGTCGATACCCTTCAGCTGACTGATTATCTGCTGATAGTCGATGGGATGCTCCTTGGCAATGTTGATAGTCAGGTTGGCATTATAAGTATGTACGTGCGAGAAGCGCACCTCGATGTTATAGCTCTTGCCCTTCTCGGCCTGGATAGCCACGCGGTTGGGCGTAGTGCGCCAGATGCGGTGGCGGAACTTCCGCTCGCCGTCGATGTAGAGTTCGAACTGTCCGCAGCCGTCGACATTCACAACGTATTCTCCAGCCTCGTTCGGCGTAAAGACCGTCTCATACTTGCAAGAGAAATCCTCAAGCTGAACGCCAGGGGCGAAGTTGTGCATACCGAAGGTGGTGACGGCCAGCGGCTGGGTATAGTACTGCGTGGTGACAGGCTTGCCCTCCATGCGGCGGTTGTTCCAGAACGTTCCCTTCATGCCCTTCTTCCCCCCAAAGCTGCACTGCGAGGCCATAAGACTCTCCATCACCTTGTCGTAGGTCAGGTCGCAACCGGCGTTGTAGAATACTTTCTTCTGCTTGGCCTTGATGCCGTCGAGGATGGTGATGGTGTGGTTAGGCGTACCATTATAGTTGCCCCACATCATCGGCTCGTTGGCGGCATTGGGACCAATGACGGCAATCTTCTCCTTATTCTTCTGCAGCGGCAGGACGTTACCCTTGTTCTGCAGCAGGACAATGGTCTGGCGGGCCATGTCGAGGGCTATCTGCCGATGCTCCTTGGAGTCCATAGCCGAATAGGGAATCTTCGACCACTCGACAAGGCTCGGGTCGTCCATCTCGCCCAAATCAAAACGGCCTTCGAGCAGGCGGATGACGTGCTTGTCGACCTCAGCCTCGGTCATGAAACCACGACGGACGGCCTCGGGGATGCTACGGTAGGCATAGCCATAGCCACACTCTACGTCTGTTCCCGCGATGGCAGCCTTGGCCGAAGCGGTGACAGGTGATGACGATGACTTATGCGACTCGTAGAAGTCGCTGACGGCACCGCAGTCGCTGACGACCAGATACTGAAAGCCCCACTCGTCGCGCAGAATCTGCTGGAGCAGGCGCTGCGAGCCACAGCAGGGGTCGTCGTCGAGTCGCTGGTAGGCACACATCACCTCGCGCACCTTGGCATCCTGTACCAGCGTCTTGAACGCCGGCATATAGGTCTCCCACATATCACGAGGCGACACATTGGTCAGGTTGACCGTATGGCGGGTGTACTCAGGGCCGCTGTGGACGGCATAGTGCTTGGCACAGGCCCACAGCTTGCGGTACTTGGCATCCTCAGGCCCCTGCAAACCACGAACCACCTGCGTACCCATCACGCTGGTCAGGTAGGGGTCTTCGCCGTAGGTCTCCTGTCCCCTACCCCATCGCGGGTCGCGGAAGATGTTGACGTTAGGCGTCCATACCGACAGGCTGTGGAACTTCTCGTCCTCGCCGCCGTTCAGCATACGTTTGTTATACTGGGCACGGAACTCCGTACTGGCAGCATCGAACACCTTATATAATAATATAGGGTTGAACGACGAGGCCATCGCCACCGGTTCGGGGAACACCGTCACGTTGCCCATGTTGGCAGCGCCGTGGAGGGCCTCGCTCCACCAGAAGAACTTCTTGATGCCCAAGCGGGGGATGGCAGGACTCTCATCGAGCATCAGCTGGGCTTTCTCCTCCAACGTCAGTCTTGAACAGAGATCTTTGGCACGCTCTTTAGCCGAAAGATTTGGATTCTGGTACGGTAATGACTGTGCTTCTACAGTCGGGCCGGCCATTGCGGCCAAGGCCAATAAAAAGAATAATCGTTTCATAAGATATTGGTAATTTTGCTGGCAAAGGTAGCGTTTTACGGGCAGAATCGTTTGTCAGAATGTTTCAGATGCTTTTTATTACGTTACAAACACGAAATAACAGCCCTCGAAGCATTGCCGACTGAGATAAAATGCTTATCTTTGCAGAAACTATTATTTACCAATACAATCGTATGAAAAAACCATTAACCCTACTCTTGCTTGCCCTGCCAGCTCTGGTAGAGGCGCAAAACCCCATCATCCGTGACCAGTTCACGGCTGACCCAACTGCGCGAGTCTTTAACGACAAGGTGTATCTGTACCCCTCGCACGACATCATGCCGCCCGAAGGACAGCGCCAGGACTGGTTCTGCATGGAAGACTACCACGTCTTCTCATCCGAGAACCTGACCGACTGGACCGACCACGGCATGATTGTCACCCAGAACAAGGTGCCCTGGGTGCGCCCCAATTCCTATTCGATGTGGGCACCCGACTGTGTCTACAGAAACGGAAAGTACTATTTCTACTTCCCCTCAGCACCCGCTCAAGGCAGAGGCGGCTTTGCTGTCGGTGTAGCCATTGCCGACAGCCCTGAGGGACCGTTCATTCCCGAGCCGGAGCCCATCAAGGGCATCAACGGCATCGACCCGTGCGTGCTCCAGGCTTCCGACGGCAACGCCTACATCTTCTGGGGCAATGGCCGTTGCGCCAAACTCAAGTCCAACATGAAGGAGCTGGCCGACGACAATCCCAAGTCGACCGTTAAGTTCGGCAACCGCGAGATGGAGATGGTTGGTGTCAACTGTCTTGAAGGCCTGCCCAACCGTCAGGCTGAAGGCCCGTTTGCCTTTGAGGCTAACGGCTGGTACTACCTCACCTATCCGTATGTCCGTGAGAAGACCGAAGTTCTCGGTTACGCCATGAGCAAGAACCCGATGGGACCTTACGAATACAAGGGTCTGATCATGGCCGAACAGCCCAACGGCTGCTGGACCAACCACCACAGCATCATCAACTACAAGGGGCAGTGGTATCTGTTCTATCACCACAACTACTTCTCGCCCCGTGACGACAAGCGCCGCTCAGCCTGCATAGAAAAACTGTTCTTCAATGCCGACGGTACCATCCAGGAGGTGAAGCAGACCATCCGTGGTGTAGGTATCAACAAGGCCACCGAGAAGATCGAGATTGACCGCTACAGCAGCGCCAGCGAGGGTGTGACCTCTGAGCTCATCGACACCGTCAACACCTTCCGCAGCTATATGGCCACCCTGCCGACAAAGGGCAGCTGGCTCAAGTACAACGACGTGGACTTCAGCGTCATCACCGACGGCTACCTCATCATGAGCGTCAAGGCCGCCGACAACACCGAGCTTGCAATACGTGAGAAGAGTGCCACCGGCAAGGTGCTGGCACGTATCAAACTGACCGTGAAGCCCGAAGAGCCTGCAGGCGGTGCCCAGGCCAACCCCATGATGGGACGCTTCCGCCGCGACCAGCGCAACCAGTGGCTCACGCAGACCGCCACGCTCGACTATGTGCCCAGTGGCGTGACCGACCTCGTGATCACCAACGAGGGCGCCGGTGCACTCAGCGTCGACTATGTCCGCTTCAAGAACCGTCCGAAGTACTTCTCTGCCATCACCACACCGGCGGCACAGCCCGACGACGAGGGATTCATCCGCCGCTGGCTGCTCTTAGAGCCTATCGACAAGCCCAATAGCGGCAATACCGTCTTCACCGACTCTTACCTACGCGAGCACTTCAACCGCGAATACTTCAAGGGCCAGCAGACCATCGTGCCGAAGAACGGCCAGAAGGTCAAGGCCACCTTCAAGCAGGAGCAGGCTCCCGCCGGCTTCGGCCGCGGCGCCCAGCAAATGCCCGAGGGTCCGCAGGTGAAGACTGTTACCCAGAACCTCACGTGGCACGCCCTCGACAGCGAGAACTTCAACGTGAAGCTCTTCCGCTTCGCCGAGAAGTATGGCGAGAAGATTTATGGTGTGCTCTTCTGGGCCGTCACCATCATCGACTGCGACGAGGACATCGAGAACGTCCGTCTGGCCGTCGGTTCGAACTCTGCCTCCATGTGGTGGCTCAACGGTGAGGAGACGCTACTGCTCAGCGGCGACCGCCGTATGGTGAAGGACGACGCCATGTCGAACCGCATCACCCTCAAGAAAGGACGTAACATCCTGCGCGGCGCCATCATCAACGGTCCGGGCATGAGCGACTTCTGCGTCCGCTTCCTCGACGAGAAAGGTAACCCTGTAAAGAACTATTCAATCAAAGCACAATAATATGAAAAGAGTATATAGCATTCTTGCGGCCATGACACTGGCCACTGCCGCAAACGCGCAAATTGGCGCACCCTTCATCCACGACCCATCGACCATCGCCGAGTGCGAGGGCAAATACTACACCTTCGGCACCGGTGGCGGCGGTCTCATCTCTGAAGACGGCTGGACCTGGAACAGCGGTGCCGAGCGCCCCGGCGGCGGTGCTGCACCCGACATGATCAAGATTGGTGACCGTTACCTCTGCGTCTATGGCGCCACGGGCGGCGGCCTTGGCGGCGGTCATGCAGGCCGCATCCTCACCATGTGGAACAAGACCCTCGACCCGAAGTCACCCAACTTCAAATGGACGGAGGCCGTGGAGGTATGCTTCTCCGACGGCATGGAGGATCAGGATGCCATCGACCCGGGCGTCCTGCTCGACCCAACCACCGGACGGCTGTGGGTAAGCTACGGCACCTACTTCGGCACCATCCGACTCATCGAGCTCGACCCCACGACGGGCTTCCGCAAGAGCGGCAACAAGGAGAAGGACATTGCCATCGACTGTGAGGCCTCCGACCTCATCTACCGCAACGGCTGGTACTACCTGCTCGGCACCCACGGCACCTGCTGCGACGGTGTGAACTCTACCTATAACATCGTTGTGGGCCGCTCGAAGAGCGTCGAGGGTCCGTATATAGATAATGTGGGCCGCGACATGTACCACGGCGGTGGTAAGATGGTGGTTGCCGCCGGCGACCGCAAGACTGGTGCCGGACACTTCGGACGCACCATCATTGACGAGGGCGTGGAAGTGGCATCGTTCCACTGGGAGGCCGACTTCGATATGGGCGGCCGCTCCACACTGGCCATCCGTCCCCTGCTCTGGAAGAACGACTGGCCCTATTGCGGCGAACAGTTCAAGGGCGGCACCTTCGAGATTGAGTCGGAGCGTCGCGGCTATGCCCTCGAGCTGGCTGTCGACTTCGTCCGCATGAACGTGGCTCGCGGCGGCTTCGGCGGCTTTGGCAGACCACAGCAGAATGCGGCTCCCCCGCAGCCCGTAGCCAACCAGAAGCTGGAAGAGGTCATCGACAAGTGGCCGAAGGGCGACATCACCGCCCGCATAGGCGACTATATGTTCCGTCCCTGGCAGCGCTGGACCATCAGCCCTGTAGAAGGCAAGGGTGCCTACCTCGGCAATACTTATTTCAAGATTGTCATCGAGGGCACAGAGCGCGCTCTGGCAGCTACCGCCAACTGCGAGGTGACCACTGTTCCCGCCTACACCGGTGCTGACGAACAGCTGTGGCGCATTGAGCAGCTCACCGACGGCACCTTCCGCATCATGCCGAAGGTGATTCCCGGACAGGAGGGCATCAACACCCACATCTGTCTCTACTCGGCAGGCGACTCTACCCCCACCCTCGCTGAATACGACTTCAACAGCGACAACTCGAAATGGAACTTCCGCAATCATTGATTGCGGGAGTTTCCCTTTTCATAACTAATAAACCTATGCTTAGAACTATCTACTTACTACTGTTTGGCACACTCTTTGTGCCGACAGTTACCCAAGCACAAATCCGGCTGAACCAAGTCGGTATGTACCCCAACCAAGAAAAGACCGCCGTCATTGAAGGCAAGGCAAAGTCAGTAACCATCAAGGATGCTGCGACGGGCAAGAAGACCGTGAAACCCCGTGTGCTGCGCACCGCCACGTCACCGTGGTCGAAGAAACAGCGCACCGTCGTCGACTTCTCGGCACTGACGAAGCCCGGCACCTACACCATCAGCAGCGGCTCGGAGTCGGCAACGTTCACCATCAGCGACAACGCCCTCCGCGATGTCACCGCCGCCACCCTCAAGGCTTTCTACCTCATCCGCTCAGGCATGGCCATCGACAAGCAGTATGCCGGTGTCTACGCCCGTCCTGTCGGCCATCCCGATACCGAGGTGCTCATCCACCCCTCTGCAGCCTCTCTGGGACGTCCCGCTGGCAGCAAGATCTCGTCGCCGGGCGGCTGGTACGATGCCGGCGATTACAACAAGTACATCGTCAACTCAGCCTTCTCCATCGGCATCGTACTCTGCAGCTACGAGCAGAACCCTGATTATTATGACGGTCTCAGCGTCAATATCCCCGAAAGCAAGAACCAGACCGCAGACCTCCTCGATGAGATGATGTACAACCTGCGCTGGATGCTCACCATGCAGGACCCCTACGACGGCGGTGTCTACCATAAGCTGACCACGCCCAACTTCGAAGGCTTCGTCATGCCGACGGACTGCAAGCAGCAGCGTTACGTCGTCCAGAAGAGCACCACAGCCACGCTCGACTTCGCCGCCGTCATGGCGCAGGCTGCCCGCATATTCAAAGGAAATAAGGACTACCCGACATTTGCCGACTGTGCCGCCCGTGCCGCCATGGCCGCCTACGGCTGGGCCGAGCGTAATCCCCGTGTGCTCTACCAGCAGCGGAGGCTTACCGACCCCGCCGTCAGCACAGGCGAATACGGCGACTTCAACACGACCGACGAATGGTACTGGGCCGCCACCGAGCTGTACCTGCTGACCGGCGACCAGCAGTTTGCCGACGTCGCCGTCAAGAACCAGCCCCGCCGCTTCAGCGCACCCACCTGGGGCAACGTCGCCGCCCTCGGCACCTACGATGCCCTCACCCACACTGAACACTCAACACTAAACACTCAACTTCTATCTTACTGCGACAGCCTCATCACCACGACCGCCAAATCGTCGTTCCAGACGCCCTGCGGCAATTCGCCGCGCGACTTCGGCTGGGGCTGCCTGGCTGAGACCTTTGGTGCCAACGGCCTGACGCTCTGTCTGGCTCACAGACTGACTGGCGACAAAAAATACCTCACCGCCGCTCAGCAAAACGCCGACTACGTCCTGGGGCGCAATGCCACAGGCTACTGCTACATCACGGGCTTCGGCACGAAGAGTCCGATGCACCCGCACCACCGCATCAGCGAGGCTGACGGCATCGAAGCGCCCTTCCCCGGCTTGGTTGCCGGCGGTCCCAACCCCGGACAGCAGGACATTGCCGAGGTGAAGGCCTACCCCTCGAAACAGCCCGACGAGTCATACATTGACGTCATGCAGTCGTATGCCAGCAACGAGATAGCCATCAACTGGAACGCCTCCATCCTCGCCCTCCTCGGCTGGCTTGAGGCAGCACAGCACTAACAGCACGATATGAAGAGAGCCATTCTTTCGACCATCACAATGGTTGCACTTACTGCCAACGCACAGACAACTATGAATAAGTTTGAGAAACAGGCCGACGACATCATCGCACAGATGACGTTGGAAGAGAAGTTTTCGCAGTTGATGAACGAGACGCCGGGCATTCCCCGCTTGGGCATCGAGCCTTACGACTGGTGGAACGAAGGGCTGCACGGCGTGGGCCGCGACGGTCGCGCCACGGTGTTTCCGCAGCCCATCGGACTGGGAGCCACGTTCAATCCCGAGCTTATCCGCCGGATAGGCGACGCCATTGCCACCGAGGCCCGAGCCAAGTACATCGTGGCCCGCCGCAACAAGAACTACGCCCGCTATACGGGTCTGACATTCTGGAGCCCGAACGTGAACATCTTCCGCGACCCGCGCTGGGGACGCGGCATGGAGACATGGGGCGAAGACCCCTTCCTCACCGGCACCATGGGCACGGCATTCGTCCGCGGTATGCAGGGCGATGACCCCAACTACCTGAAGGTGGCGGCCTGCGGCAAGCACTACGCCGTACACAGCGGCCCCGAGGCCACACGACACACGGAGAACGTTGAGCCGTCGAAGCGCGACCTCTGGGAAACCTACCTGCCGGCCTTCGAGATGCTGGTCAAGGACGCCAAGGTGGAGATTATCATGGGCGCCTACAACCGCGTCTACAGTGAGTCGGCCTCGGGCAGCAAGTTCCTGCTCACCGATATCCTGCGCAAGCAGTGGGGCTTCCGTGGCCATATCGTCTCCGACTGCGACGCCATTGCCGACATCTGGAAGGGCCACAAGATAGCCAAGACCGAGGCCGAGGCCTGCGCCATCGCCATCAAGGCGGGCCTCAACGTGGAGTGCGGATCCACGTTTAAGGCGCTGAAGGATGCCCTGGCCCAGAACCTGCTCACCGAACAAGACATCGACAATGCCCTGCGCCCGCTGATGATGACGCGCCTGAAGCTCGGCATCATCAAGCCCGACCCTGACTGTCCCTACAACCACTTCGACGAGCGCGAAATTTGTTCGGAGAAGAACATCAGCCTCGCCCGCGAGGCCGCCGTCGAGAGCATGGTGCTGCTGAAGAACGAGCGTGGCGCACTGCCCATCGACAAGAACATCCACACGCTCTTCGTCACGGGTGCCGGTGCTGCCGACGCCTTCTGGCTCATGGGCAACTACTTCGGCATCAGCGACCGCTACTGCACCTATCTGCAGGGCATCGTATCAAAGGTGTCCAACGGCACCGCCGTCAACTACCGTCCCGGCTGCTTGGAGAGTACACCCACACGGAATGCCATCAACTGGGCCGTCGATGAGTCGGCGGGTGCCGAGAAGACCATCGTCGTGATGGGTAACAACGGCAACCTCGAGGGCGAAGAAGGCGAGGCTATCGACTCCGAGCGCGGCGACCGCGACAACATCCGCATCCCCGAGAGCCAGATGAACTACCTGCGCCAGATCTGCCGCCACAAGAAGGAGGGCGTCATCGTCGTGCTCACAGGCGGCAGCCCCGTCGATGTGCGCGAGGTGTGTCAGCTGGCCGACGCCGTCGTGATGGCCTGGTATCCCGGTCAGGAGGGCGGTTACGCCCTCGGCGATCTGCTCTTCGGCGACGCTAACTTCTCGGGCCGTCTGCCCGTCACATTCCCTGAGGACGGCGACCGGCTGCCACCCTTCGAGGACTACTCTATGCGCGGGCGTACCTATAAATATATGTCCGACAACATCTACTTCCCCTTCGGCTACGGCCTGAGCTACGGCCACGTGGACTACAGCAACCTGCAAATCACGAAAGCCGACCGCAAGGAGGGCGTCACCCTGACGCTGACACTCACCAACCGGGGCGACCGCACTATCGACGAGACGCCGCAGGTCTACGTCACGGCTCCCGGTGCCGGCACAACGGCCCCACTCCAGCAGCTCGCCGCCTTCCAGCGCGTCAATGTAGCTCCCGGCGCATCGGCCGAGGTTCAGTTCAGCATCCCCGCCGACCGCCTGACGACGGTTCAGGAAGACGGAAGCCGCAAACTGCTGAAAGGTGGGTACACCGTCACCGTGTCGAGTGCAGCCCCATCGCCCCGCTCCGCCGCCCTCGGTGTCAGTGCAGTCTCGGCGCAGGTAAAACTCTGACAGCTGACACCCAGCACACCCAATAGAAGTGAAAAGTGATAAGTTAAGAGTAATATAAACACTTTACTTCCAGTAGTTTCACGGCGCGAAACAATCGTTCCCATGACCTGGGACGTTTGTCCCAGGCAGTGGGACAAACGTCCCAAGCAGTGGGACAACCCAAATCCGTGAGAATTCACTCTTCCCCCTTCCTTCTTCATTTTTCACTTTTCACTTCTATTACGTGTGCTGGGTGTCAGCAAAAACATTCCTGCGCGCGAAAGCGCATAGAGACGGTTAGACGGTGAGACGTTTCGTCCTGCGTAATTCCCTCTACATCAATCCTTTCTAATTTCAGGATTGCATCAGACAACTATTCTTCGATTATGTTTTTGAACTTATCCCATCTATTAGTCCTCATATAAGCTTCGCGAGAACCCTTGGGGACATATAATGTCGTGGATTCATATGTGTCATTATCAAAAAGGGAATAGACCGTGCAGTCTGAAGGATTCCCTATTTTACAATGAATAGATGTCAGGTCACTACACCCTTTGAAAGCATCTTGTCCGATATAAGTTACACTACTTGGAATACTAATCGAAGTGAGACCTACGCAACCACGGAAGGCATCATGGTAGATACTTAAAATGTCGTCAGGAATCGTTGTGTTCCTGCACCCTTGAATCAACCACCTTTTTGTCTTTAATATGATAGCATTACATTTATTGGGCGACCAAAATTTCTCATTACCTTCTTCTACAACAATGCTTACAAGGCCCCCACATCCGCTGAATGCAAAATCGCGAATGGAAACGACACTTCGGGGGATTATGAGTGATGTCAATCCAATGCAATTCTTGAAAGCTTCCTCACCAATTACTTGTATAGTTTGAGGAATAATGACAGAGCTAAGACGGGTACAATTCTTGAAAGCATCATACTTGATAGATGTTACTTCGTACGTATGACCTTTAACAGATATTTTGGGGACTATATTGGCTATTTCATTTAATCCACTTTCATCATAACCAGAGACCGTCAGATTATCTGTGTCGTAGAAGTTGGTGTATTTGATGTGATCTAGATAAAAGTTCTTTTCGTCAATCAGGAAAAAGGTACTTCCATTTGAAGTCGTTCCATCTTCATTCACAATAACCGTCTCGCCATAATCGTCATCGTCGTTTCCACAAGCTGTTGTGAGAAAAGTCAACGACATCGCAAAAAGTAAATAAAGAAATTGTTTTTTCATCGTATTTATAAATATGTTATCATTTTGTCGGCAAAGTTACGAATAAAATGCGAACTAACCAAAAATACAAACCTTATTCTGTAGACTTTCGTGTATAAAAGTAGTTTCGTGGCAAATGATTCGCATTTCTTTTCAGCATTATCACATCATAAAACGGCTTCTGAGAATCAGAGGTGACGGTTCTTGTAATCATTTCTAAACAAATGTAGATAGGGAAACGTTTGATGGTTTCCTTCTATGTCATTCGTGTAACAACTCAGTCATCATGCTTAATGGACAAAAATCTTCAGAAATCTAACGAAAATGGCTGCACGTGAATAGATTTTTGTTTGATTTTTGAAGATTTTTGTCCCTTTCTCACTATCCTTGGTGTTTTAAATGGGTGTGGGACAAGCTGCCTAAGGCGGGAGGATCAGTGAGAATCAGTCAAATCTCGTTTCATCAGTGTCCTATAAATCAACACGGAAGATAAAACCTCCTCGCGGCTGGCAAGTGACGGTCTTGGGGAGTTTTTGTATGGTTTCGATGCGCCAAGGGGCGTCCTTGCTGCCGCTGTCGGCGAACATCGTAGCGGTGTATTTCCCCTTGAGGAAATCAAGGGGCACGTTGAGCGTCATTTCGTTGTCGGTGCCGTTGATGCCGGCCACGTACCACGTCTTGCCGCAGCGGCGGGCGAGCACACAGCTCTCGCCAGGATAGCCGCTGACGAAGCGGGTCTCGTCCCAGGCAGCGGGCAGGTTGGAAAGGAAATCCTGGACAGCCTGCGGCTGTGCTAAGAAACTCTCGGGACGGTCGGCCAAGTGCTGCAGACCGCTCTCGAAGAGCACCGTCAGAGCCAACTCGTGGGCATGGCTCGTGATGTGCGGATGCTGCGAGTCACTGAAGGCACAGGGCGTATAGTCCATCGGTCCGATGACATTGCGTGTGAAGGGCAGCGTGGCATTGTGCGAGGCGGCCGCTTTGGTGAACGTCCCAACGTTGTTGTACCACTCGGCACCGTAGACGCCCTCCGTCGAGAGCAGGTTAGGATACGTGCGCTGCCACCCACGGGGTACGGTAGCACCGTGGAAGTTCACGAGCAGGTGGTGCCGGGCGGCACTCTCCATCAGGTCGATGCAATAGTCCATGTTTTTCTGGTTCTCGCCGCTGAAGAAGTCGATCTTCACGCCGGCCACGCCGATTTTCTCGCACCAGGCGAACTCCTTCTCGCGGTCTTCGGGCTTGTTCAGACGGAACTTCGGCGTCGGTGCACCGTCAACCCATCCCACCGAGGAGTTATACCATATCATCGGCTTCACCCCCTTCGACTTGGCGTAGCTGACGGCATCCTCCACCGTCTTTCCGTCCTTCATACGGTCCCACTCGGCATCAATCAGCACGTAGGGCAGCTTCAGCGTGGCAGCCATGTCGGTATACTTCTTGATGATGTTATAGTCGTCCGACCCGTGGTTGTAGGCCCAGTAGACCCACGACACCACGCCGGGCTTGATCCAGCTCGTGTCCTCCAGCTTGCAGGGTTCGCTGACGTCGGTGACTAACGTCGACTCGACGACGTCGCCCAGCGTGCCGACGATGACCACGCGCCACGGCGAATGACCCAGGTTGTCGCCCTCGTCGGGCACCACACGGTAGACCTCGCCGTCGTTGTAGAGGCTCGACGCACTCTGTCCGCGCTCGATGTTGGCCTCGGTCAGCAGTGCAAACAAAGGCTCCCCTCCTTGGGAGGGGCCGGGGGAGGCTTCCAACAATGCAGGGAAACTCCAGCGCACGCAGTTGCCATCGGCATCCTTCGACACTGCGCTGAACGAGCGTTGCGCCTTCACCTTATATGTCGTCATCAGCGGGTAGAAGTTCTCGGCTCCGTCCGTCCACTGCATCATCCAACGCTTCATGCCCTCGGGGATGACGTAGGCAGCCTGCTCCTTGACGGGCTGTTCGTAGCGGTAGGCAATGCCGTCGTTATAGAGTCGCAGCGTCATCTGCCCCACCCTATACTCGTTGGCCTCGTTCGTGCAGTGACTGCGCTTGCCTTCAAGCATCGTGTAGTCGGCCTTTATCTTCTTGGCCTTTACCATTTTCTGTACTCCAAAAGTCTCAGCCCCTTTCATCGTGAGTACCTGCTGTCCCTGAAAGCCTATAATCCATTGTCCGTTATTCACTTCCACCGACAACTTCTTGTTTGGCGACGTCAGCCGCTGGGCAGTGGCTGTCATTGTCAGGCCAGCCACAACAATCCAAAAGAATAGTCTCTTCATCATTTCTATATTATTGATTACTATTTCCAAACTATCACTCCAGCACCATTTTATCAATATCCGGCATCCACGCGCTGTCATTACTCAGTCGGATGCTGTTGCGGCCCTTCTTGAGGTTCACGTCGACGGCAATGGTGGCAGGCTGGTTCCAGTCGCCGGCAGCAGTCTTCAGTGCGGTTATGCGCTGGCCGTTGACCGTGAGGTCCATCGTGCGCTCCTCGCCACAGAAGTAGGTAATGGTCATCCGGCGCGTACCGGTTTTCTGCACATAAACATCGTTCCACTCGATGTCGTTACCCACACGGCCGCCGAGCCATCCGGCCTTGTAGCCACCGCTGGCCTCTGGTATGGCAGAAAAAGTGCCCGACTTCACGTCCTGATTGTTGCGCAACTCCTGATAGGCGGGCAGCAGTGCCGACTCGGCTTCATAGACCTTGCGCTCCAGGCGCTTCTGACCTTTCACGCGATAAATCTTCGTGCCGTGAGCAGGAATCTTCAGGGGAATGGTGTTCATGTCGTAGAGATAGTCCAGCTGGGCAAAGCAGTCATAGTACTGCACAGCGCCGCCGAGGTCGATGGTTGCGGGGTTGAGGCGTACGGTCTGTTCCTCATCGCTGGGGTTATAGATGGCCACGGCGCGGGTCTTGCCGTTCAGTTTCTTGATGTCCTTCACCAGGATGAAGCACTCGCCCTGCTTCTCGGCCACGTATGCCTGCAGGTGCAGCGGGTCCTGGTTCAGGGCAATGAGGTCGTGGTTGCAGAGCAGTTTCAGCGACTCGGGACGGATGTTGCGGGTATCGCAGCCGATGAGCAACGGCGACGACATGATGCACCACATTCCGAAGTGCGTCTCGTCCTCCGCCTGCGACATCGAGCGCCCCACCTCAAGCATATCCATGTCGTTATAGTGACCGTCGTGACAGAAGGCGCTGAGGTACAGGTTCTCGGCCAGGATGCCTTTCACGCTCTTCCAGGCATCGTAGATGTCGCCCGTCGTTCGCCAGCTGTCGGCCACGTCGGCCCCCCACGTTCCCGGGAATGCCCAGCGGCACATGTTGAATACGACGTCCTTCTTGCCGCAGTTCTTGATGGCGTTCGATATCTTCGTGTACTGCTGCTGCTCGTCGAGTCGCATGTGCATACCGCCGCAGTAGTCGACCTTGATAAAGTCGAAGTCCCAGTCGATGAAGTAGAGTTTGCAGTCCTGCTCCTCGTGGCCAGCGAAGCCCACGCCAAGTCCCCAGGCATGTTTGCCTGCCGAGCCGCAGGTGTTGTCGCCGGCGTCGCTGTAGATGCCTGCCTTCAGGCCGAGCTTATGGATATAGTCCACCAACGGGCGCATCCCGTTCGGGAACAGTTTGGTGTTCAGGCGCAGATGTCCGTCCTCTCCGCGACCGTCCCAATAGCCGTCGTCGATGTTCACATAGAGATAGCCCGCCTGCTGCAACCCGTTCTGGTGCATGGCATCAGCCTGACCCTTAATGAGATCCTCGTTGATGTTGAGGGCGAATGTGTTCCACGAACTCCAGCCCATCGTGGGTGTCCGTTGGGCAAAAGCGACGACTGCCAGGCAGGCAAGCATCGCCAAAAGCATTGTTCTACGCATAGTCTTAGTCTGTTTATAGGTTTATTGTCATGTCGATTACTTATTCTGCTGGCTGAAGTAATGCTCGCGCAGTGGCTTGCTGACGGTCTCACCTGTCAAGTCAACCGCCTGCTGCAGTTTGATGTCTGCCGACGAGGCCCCCACCTTGACCATGAATTTGCCGGGAGCGACGTGCCACTGCCGCTGGTCGTAATAGCCGAACTGCTCGGTATGGAGCTGCATCTTCACGGTCTTTGTTTCACCCGGCTGCAGCGACACCCGGGCGAAGCCCTGCAGCTGGATGGGCCTGATGTGCTGGCTGCTGTCCGTGGGCGACAGATAGACCTGCGCCACTTCGTCGGCAGCCATTTCGCCGGTGTTCTTCACCTCGAACGACAGATTGACCGTCGGGGCTGATGTAGACACTTCAGCGTCAGCCTGCAGGTTAGCATACTCAAACGTCGTGTAGCTCAGGCCGTAGCCAAAGGGCCACTGCACACGCGGGTCTTTTTCTGCACTGTAATTATAGCAGAGCGGCTCGTAGACCTCTGTATTGGGATAGCTGATGGAGAGCTTGGCCGACGGCGATACGTTGCCAAAGAGGATGTCGGCAACGGCATTGCCGCCCTCCTCGCCGGGATACCAGGCCTGGACGACGGCGGCACAACGCTCGGCAAGTCCGGAGATGACCTGCGCACGACCGCCGAACACCACTAACACGACAGGTTTGCCGGTGGCCAGCAGCTCCTCGACATACTGCTCCTGACGGCCAGGCAGACGGAGCCCCTGACGGTCGCGGTTCTCGCCGCAAAGCATCACATTCTCGCCGACGGCAGCGATGATGACATCGGCCTGACGGGCCAGGCGAAGAGCCTCGGCCTTGTCGGCCTTCTCGCCGGCGTCGACCTTGCGGTGCAGAATCTCGTACTCCCAGGCCCGCTCGTCGCCCAGCTCGCTGTACTTCGTCTCTATCTCCTCCGTCCAGTCGCAGCCGCGCTCATACAGCAGGTTGACGCCCTCGGGCAGCCTGGCCTTCATTCCTTCCAGGAGTGTGATGGTATGCGGATGGTCCAGGTCGTCGGTGACTTTCTTCCAGAAGTAGGTCATGGCCGGGAAGGAGTAGTCGCCGCACATGGCCCACATCGTGTTGGCATTGGGACCGGTAAGCAGCAAGTTCTTCGTATCCTTTAACGGCAGGATGCCGTTATTCTCCAAGAGTACGATGCTTTGCGCGGCAATGTCGTAGGCTGTCTGCCGCTCCTCGGGGCTGTCAAGGGTTATCTGCTCCTTACTATATAAATAAGGTGCCTTGTCGAAGAGTCCGGCACGCTGCTTATAGCGCAGCACGTTCTTCACCGCACGCTCTAAGACCCCGGGCTTAACCAGTCCCTCGTCGATGGCCTGCTGCAAGTACTGGTAGTTGGTGCCTCGGGGGAAGTCCACGTCGTTGCCGCCATTGATGGCAGCTGCTGCCTTGTGCATCGCATCGTCGAGACCGGGAATCTGGTCGATGGCCGTATAGTCGCTGACCACCATCCCGTCAAAACCGACGTAGCCACGCAGGATGTCTTCGAGGATTTCGCTGTTGGCCACGCAGTTGGTACCGTGGACGGCGTGATAGCCCGGCATCACGGCCTTGCTGCCCGCCAGTCGTATCATCGCCTCGTGAGGCATCAGTATTTCCTCCATCAGTTCCTTCTCGTCGGCATCGCCGCCACCGCCGTAGCCGAGATAGTGCTTCGAACAGGCGCCGACGCCCTTCCTGAGGTCGCCCTGCTGCAAGCCCTTGACGAAGGCCACGCCCATCACGGCCGACAGGTAGCCGTCCTCGCCGTAGGACTCCTCCAGGCGGTTGAACGAAGGCGTGCGACAGACGTCGACCATCGGCGACAGCGACAGCACGCCGCCCATCTTCCTCATGGCGATGCCCGTCTGCAGTGTCTTCAGCTCGGCCAGTTCGGGATTGAACGAGCAGGCCTGCCCTATCTGCTGCGGATAGATGGTGGCACCACGGGTGTTCACCCCCGACAGCACCTCCTCGTGGAACAGGGCCGGAATGCCGTTGGGCGTATGCTTCATCAACCACTCCTGAACGGCAGCCACGCGGTCGCGCAGCTCATTGGGGTCGCGGGGTTTCTGGCTGGCATACTGCGAGAAGTGGCCGATGCCGTTGGGTATCAGCTCACGACACTTAGCCGTGTCCAACTGCCCTTCGTCGTCGAAGAGCTCATCCATATACATACTCCTCAACTGGGCGATACGCTCCTCCTGCGACATCCTGTCGTAGAGTTCGTCCACCAGCTGCTCCGTATCTACGGCAGCACTACAACCTGCCAAGAGTGCAGTCACGCACACTATGATGAATCCTTTCATATAGTTATAGGTTTGCAGGTTGCAAAGGTAATAAAAAAAACAGAGAAACAAGAAGAAATAGCAGATAATTTCCCGAATCAGAAGGGGAAACCGCCACCACCGAAGCCGCCAAACTGCGGCATCTTGACTTCCCTGAGCTCTTGGATGCGGGGTTGCCAGTCACGGTCGAACCGCTCGATGTTGCGGTCGAGGAAGGCCAGGCGGTCGGCTATCCACTGTTTCAGCACCTTGATCTCCTCGTCGTAGGAACTGACGCGGTAGGCCGCGAACATTCCGACGGCATTGAATCCGCCAAAGCCGCCGAAGTCACCAAAGCCGCCGAAGTCACCCATAGGCGGGAAACCGCCGCCCATCGGGGGGAAGCCGCCGGGGAACTGTGGGATGGAGTCGGGCATCGGGAAGCCACCACCCATCGGGGGGAAGCCGCCGGGGAACTGTGGGATAGAGTCGGGCATAGGGAAACCGCCACCCATCGGTGGGAAGCCGCCAAAACCGCCGAAGCCGCCGAAAGACGGTTGCGAGGCTAACTGCTCCTCCTCTTCTTCGCTGACGAGCAGTTCGGGATATTTCTCGAAGTGGCGGTCGACGCAGGGCGCCAGCAGACGGGCGTGACGGTCGATGTAGCTGTTGATGGCCTTGCTGCTCAGCACGCTTTTGCGCAATTCCTTGTAGCGCACCTTCACCGCCTTGCGGAAGGCGGGGTCCTGCAGCAGGCGCTGCCACAGGGCCGGTGTCGGGTTGGTGTTGGCTCCCTCGAAGCACCAGGCCTCCAGGTTGTTGGCATTGGCAAAGTTACAGTTGCCGTAGGCCAGGTTGTAGTCCCACACGGGACCGGCCACGAGCTTGCCGCCCGTGCCGTCGGCATTCTGCTTCTCCTTATAGAAGTAGGCACTGCGCTTATAGCCATCGGCGTTGAGACTCAGCTCGGTATGGATGAAGTAGTCGACGAACGAGGGCACGTCGATATAGCGGGCGTAGCCGCGCTGCGGGTCGGCGAAGTAGTCCGACTGTATCACCTGCTCCACCGTGTCCACATAGCTCTCAATGTATGCCAGCTGCTCAGGTCTGAGCTTTTTTTTCTTCGGGTAGATGCACGACCATGTTATCTGGCTCGTCATGATGCCGTCGCCGATGCCGGGCACCTTCGAAGGGAAGGTGGCGTCGTCCTCGTTGTAAGTGTCGATGCGCAGCAGGTAGCCGCCCGTCAGGTCGCGCCCCGCCGTGTCGCTCTTCTTCAGCTTGGCAATGTTCACGCGGTCAGTCCCGCGCTTGATGGCCTCCGAGAGGATGTAGATGCCGCGGTAGTCGCCGTTGAACACCAGCTCCACCATCTTCGTGCGTGGTCCCCAGTGGCCCATGTCGCGCCACAGCTGGAAGGCCAGCGGGTCGCGGACGGCCGACACGTCGTTGTAGGGCGCCAGCAGCACCCAGTCGCTGTGGGCGGGCATGCCCAGCAGCGGGGCGTCGAGTTCCTTGCCCTGTTCGTCACGCAGTTCGATGGTGTATTTCTTCTGGTTGAAGCTGAGCGAGCTGTTGCCGCGCAGCTTGATGCCGATGGGACCATCGTAGTCACCCGCCTTCATGTGGGCTGTCACCTTCTGCCGGGCGTTCAGCTCCTGGTCTACGGTAATGACAATCTGTTCAAGACCGTTTGTTCCGTCATCCTTTCCCTGCACCGCCGTTGCGGTAAGAGCGATAAATAGTAGTGAAAGCAGTTTTCTTGTCATTTCGATGCGTTGATGGTTGTGCAATTTAATCCTATAGACGCACAACCCGCCGTCACGTTTAATGGGAGTAAGTCTTGATTTAAGCGTATTTAACGTTAGCGAGTAATTTGAAGCACGGAGCGCAGTCGCTGCGGTCCGTGCCTGTATCCCGGGTATCATAAGAAAAACTTACTCTGCTCACATCACGGCCTTGCTCATTTCCTTCAGGTACTTCTCGGTGAGGCCGTTGATGTATTTCTGCGTCTTCTGCGCCGCCTTGGTCAGCACGCCCACCTCCTTGTACATTTCCGTGAATCCTTGGTTCTGCTCGGTGTAGAATTTCAGGATCTCTTTGTGTATTTCGCCAATGGCCTTGTTTTTCTCTAATATTTCAGTTGGCGGCACGTCGAGACCCTTCAGGTATTTGATGAAGTCCTGAATGAAGTCCTGAAACTTCGCGTCCAGCTCCTTGTTGAGCTTGGTAATCTGCTCGAAAATACGGTCTGAACCTGTGAGTGACTTCATCTTGAAGTGTGGTTCTAAGGAGGCGTATGTGGCTTTGATGGCATCCATATTGGCTTTCAAGGCCATTGCCTTCGCCTCTAACTGCATCTTCTGCTCTGGTGTCGGCTCCCATCTTGAAGACTGGCGGGGCGTGACGGGCCCTAAGCCGGGTGTCGTGTCAACTACCACATCGTCAACTGCCACATCGTCATCTACCACATCGTCAACTACCACATCGTCAACTACCATATCGTCTATTCCGCGGCTTTGCCGTTCGTTCAGCAGACTCTTGCCTGAGTAGCGTCCTACCCGCTGCTCATAGTCGCGATCCTCGTCGTAGTAACCGTTATGCGTGGTGATACGGTAGGTCTCGCCAGGCACGAAGTCGAGATTCGTCCACAGTTCGCAGAGCGAGCCGTCAGGCATGACGGTACGGATACGGCCTACCTTGGGTTTGTCGAGTTCGACGCTGAACGTGAAACGCTTGTTCACCACGGGCATCGTAGCCACAAAGTCGCTGTCCTTCAAATTGTTGAGTTCCTCAGCGGTGTCGGCTATATAGACCACATAGAGGGAGTCCTTCAGGTCATAACCCACCCGTCCGTCGATGGTAAACGTATTCTTATTGTCGCTCAAGAGACCTGCACTGCTCATGTTTTTCTCGTACATGTCAGGACGCAGCGAGGTAATCATAAAGACGGTGCCCGCGACATTTTTATCCTTGGTTTCTTCCCATACGATGGCGTATGCATCGCGCAACTGAGGATTGTCAGGGTTCTTACAGCACATGAACCACATCTCCTGCTTAGTATTGATGCGAATACGTACATTCTTGCTCTTCTGTCCGTTGTTAGTCACCACCTTCAGG
>CADCEQ010000035.1 GCA_902800435.1 uncultured Prevotellaceae bacterium
TGTCGGCAATCAGGTTGTCGAGGATGTAGTTGATGCGGCCCACCTTATAGTAAACCTCCTCGGTGTCGGTGCTGCCGCTGATGCAGTAGAACACCGGGTACTTCTTCTGGTCGCCCATGTTGAACTGCATGCCGCCGCCCATCATGTTGTTGTAGCTGGGCGGCAGGTAGACGACGGCGGTGTTGGTGCCGCCGAGGCTCTTGGAGTAGTAGTGGATGTATTCTATGCGACCGTGGGGCACGTCGCGGATGTCGTGGGGCAGCGAGCCGTCCTTCGACTTGATTTCGAGCAGGCTGTTCTTGAAGCCCTCGTTGGGGAAGTAGAGCGGATTCTCAGGGTCCATCACGCTGATGCCGTCGACGATGTAGCAGTAGGGGTACATATCGGGGGCCACTGGGCCGAGGGTGACCGTCCACACGCCGTCGGCGCCGCGGGTCATCTCCTTGCGCCCGGAAAACTGCGCATCAACCAGGACAGTCTTTGCCGAGTCATTCTTGTACTGGAACGTCACCGTCCCGTCATCATTGCAGCGCGGTTGTGCACTTGCCCCAACTGCGCAGAGCATTGTCGTCAGACAAACTAATACTTTTTTCATAGTCGTTCGTTAAAGTTGATAATAATATTTGCGACAAAGATAAGCAAAATATTCTAATCTTATACCTTTCTTTAATGTTTTTTTGTTTTATAGGCCTATTTTGCGACATGTGGAAAACAATGTGAAACATTTGGCGGGTGTCGAACGTCGTTTTCTTTTGTAACTTTGTAGCCAAATTATCAATGCAAAAAAGAATGAAAAAGAACGCACTGCTGATTGTGATGCTTATGCTGTCTGTGACGATGCAGGCAGAAGTCTTTCCATTTGGAAAGGGAAAACTGACCGTGACCACCGTGGCCCGTAATGCCGTGAGGATTCAGTATGCCGAGGGTGAAGTGAAAAACGACCTGCCCGACTGGCTCTATGTGAAGCACGGCGCCGTGAAGTCGAAGGACGTCAAGGTCGACGTCGACAGCCGCCGTCAGGTGCTGACGGTCAAGAACCGGCAGGGTAGGGTGGTGTTCACCGCCACACGCCACCAGCTGGAGGGCGGCGAGGCTACGCTGACCTTCGCCTCGCCCAAGGATGAATACCTCTGCGGTCTGGGACAGTTCCAGGACGGCTATGCCAACGTCCGCGGCCTGAGCCGCCGCCTGACGCAGGTCAACACACAGATCAGTCTGCCGATGCTCCTCTCGAGCAAGGGCTACGGCGTGCTGTGGAACAACTACGGCCTCGTGGACTTCAATCCCAGTGACCGCAGCGTCAAGCTGACGCGGCGTGAAGGCGAGGGTGCCAGCGAGGTCGTCAACGTCACCACCACCGAGGGTGGCCGCCAGGAGGTGCGCCGCCGCAACATCTACGAGGCAACCATCGACGTTGCCGCTGCCGGCGACTACGCCCTGCTGCTCGACGTCGGCCAGAAGATGGCCCGCCGCCACAACCTCGTCATCGACGGTCAGAAAGTCATCGATATGCAGAACACGTGGCTGCCGCCTACCACCTCGGCCATCGTCCGCCTGACGGCAGGCCGCCACACCGTGACCGCCGAGCTCTCACGCGGCGACAACCCCGTTCTTTATTACGGTCAGGTGAAGGACGAGACCACCTTCCGCTCGCCCGTAGCCCCGCAGCTCGACTACACCGTCTTCGTGGGTTCTGCCGACGAGATTATTGCTACTTACCGCGACCTGACCGGTCCGGCGCCGCTGATGCCCTCATGGGCCCTGGGCTATATCCACTGCCGCGAGCGCTTCCACTCCTCGCAGGAGATTCTTGAGACGGCCAACCGCTTCAAGCAGGAGAAGCTGCCCATCAGCGTCATCGTACAGGACTGGCAGTACTGGGGCAAGTACGGCTGGAACTCCATGCAGTTCGATGAGGAGCACTACCCCGACCCGAAGGCGCTGACCGACAGCCTGCACAAGATGGACATCCGCCTGATGGTCTCCGTCTGGTCGAAGATTGACAAGAACTCCGTGGTGGGCCGCGAGATGGTGGCCGCCAACCGCTATATCCCCGGCACCGACTGGATTGACTTCTTCAACCCCGAGGCTGCCGCCGACTACTGGAAGAACTTCGCCCAGCGGCTGGTGCCCCTCGGCATCGACGCCTGGTGGCAGGACGCCACCGAGCCTGAGAACGACGACCTGGCCGGACGCCGCGTGAACAACGGCAAGTGGGCCGGCGAGCAGGTGCGCAACGTCTATCCGCTGCTGGTCAACAAGACCGTCTACGAGGGTCTGCTCAGCGAGGGCGTCGAGCGGCCGATGATTCTCACGCGCTGCGGCTTCCCCGGCATCCAGCGCTACGGCTCGGCCCTGTGGAGCGGCGACGTGGGTAACGACTGGGAGACGCTGCGCCGCCAGATCGTGGCCGGACTGGGCGTTCAGGCTGCCGGCGTGCCCTGGTGGACGTATGACGCAGGCGGTTTCTTCCGTCCAGGCGACCAGTACACCAACAAGGACTACATCGAGCGCATGCTCCGCTGGATTGAGATCAGCGTCTACCTGCCCCTGATGCGCGTCCACGGCTATATGAGCAACACCGAGCCCTGGAACTACGGCCCCGAGGCGCAGCAGGTCATTGCCGAGTGTCTGCAGGAGCGCTATAAGCTGAAGCCCTACATCGAGGAGTGTGCCGAGCGCATTGCCAAGGAGGGCTACACGCTGATGCGCCCGCTGGTTTTCGACTTTGCCGACGACCCCGTTGCCCTGCAGCAGCCCTATGAGTATATGTTCGGCCCCAAGCTGCTCATTAGCCCCGTCACCGAGCCGGGCGTCACCGAGTGGAAGACCTACCTGCCCAAGAACAAGGGCGGCTGGGACGACTACCGCACCGGCAAGCACTACGCCGGCGGACAGACCGTTACTACGGCTGTCGACAAGGCTCATATTCCCGTGTTCGTGAGAAAGTGAGAAGTGAAAAGTGAAGAGTGAAAAGTGAGAAGTGAAGAGTGAGAAGTGGAAATGAAGAAGAAAATTAGCTACGTTATTGTCTGGTTCATTGCGCTGGCCGTTATCGCCGGGGCGCTGCTCCTGTTCGAGAGCAACCTGCTGTGGAAGCTGCAGGAGATGAACCTCTTCCTCACCACCCCGATGTTCTTCCGCGACCAGATGGTGGTGCCGGGCGGTCTGCTCTCGTGGGCAGGCACCTTCCTGACACAGCTGTTCCGCTGGCCGTGGCTCGGCGTGCTGGTGCTCTGCGGCTGCTGGTGGCTGCTCATGTGGCTCACTAAGCGGGCGTTCCGCATACCCGCCCAGTGGGCTGGCCTGCTGCTCATTCCCGTCGGCATGCTGCTGCTCACCATCGTCGACTTCGGCTACTGGCTCTACGTCCTCAAGCAGCCAGGCTACGCCTTCGTCTCAACGCTCGGTGTCGTGGTCGTGGCGGCCTTGCTCTGGGCCTACCGCTGTCTGCCCGCCAAGCGCTACCTGCGCACGGCGTTCATCGTCCTGACCTGCGTCGTGGGCTATCCGCTGTTCGGCATCTACGGTTTGGCAGCCCCACTGCTGATGGCCCTCTGGTCGTGGCGGCTCAGGGAGCATGCACTCGTCGACACTCTCGTGGCGCTTCTCTGCGTCGTCGCCGTGCCCCTGTTGTGCTATCGCTTCGTCTATTACCAGACCAATTTGGCCAACATCTACTACGCCGCGCTGCCCCTCTATTTCGTCACCGACGAGCGTCATACCTATTATATACCGTTCTACCTGTTGGCCCTGTTCTACGTCGCCATGATCTTTGCCCCCCTGAAGCCAGCCGCCAAGCCACTCAGGCCGCTGCTGCTGCAGGCCGTTCTGCTGGCGCTGCTCGTCGCCGGCGTAGCCCGCTACTGGTTCAAGGACGAGAACTTCCACCGCGAGCTGGCCATGCTGCACTGTGTTGAGCAGCTCGACTGGGAGGGCGTGCTCCGCGAGGCTGCCCAGCAGCAGGACGAGCCGACGCGCGCCATCGTCATGATGAAGAACCTCGCCCTGGCCCGAATCGGTAGGCAGGGCGACGATATGTACCTCTACAAGAACGGCTCCAAGGCCTATGCCGCTCCCTTCGGCATGCGAACGATGCTCATCGTCGGGCCGCTCGTCTACTACCAATACGGTCTGCTGAACTATAGCAACCGCCTCTGCACGGAGATGGGCGTAGAGTTCGGCTGGCGTGCCGAGCACCTGAAGACGCTGGCCAAGTGTGCCGTTCTCAACGGCGAGCAGGCACCCGCCCGCAAGTATCTCGGACTGCTCAGCCATGCCCCGATGTTCAGCGGCTGGGCTGCCGAGACGTCGAAGCTCATCGGCGACTCTGCCGCCATTGCCAACCATCCCGAGTTGGGCTTCGTCCGCCGGATGATGCACTACAGCAACGAGCTCAGCTCCGATCAGGGCAACGTCGAGCGCTTCCTGATGATCCAGTTGGCCAACAACACCTACAAGGACGACCCTGTGTTCCAGGAGCAGACGCTGCTCGCCTCGCTCTGGACCAGGAACCCGAAGCAGTTCTGGTATCACTTCGCCGACTACGTCAAACTGCACCCCGAGGGCCCCATGCCCCGCTACTTCCAGGAGGCGGCCTTCCTCTTCGGCACGCTTGAGGGACGCAACCTCGACAACGTACCATTCAGCCAGGGCATCCGCGACTCCTTCAACCGATTCATGCAGGCGGCAGCACCCTACGATAATGCCGACGTCGACGTGGCCCGCCAGGCCCTCTACCCGCTGTTTGGCGAGACCTACTACTACGAGTATTACCTGATGAACAACCTTCCCGAATACTGAAGCTATGAAACACCTATTATATATCGTTTGCGGCTGCTGGCTGATACTGGCGTGCAGCACGTCGGTGCCTGAGAACAGTGCCGAGAGCGACCGGCTGCCGAAGATTTATCCCGACTACGTCGGCGTCACAGTCCCCGTGAACATCGCCCCGCTGACCTTCCAGCTCGACGAGCAGGCCGACGAGATGATTGCCCGCTACAAGGCAGGCTCCGAGGAGGTGGTCTGCGCCGACAAGATGCAGCCCTCTATCGCTGAATGGCGCGACCTTATTCACTCAGCACTCGACACTCAACAATCAGCCATCAGCGTCGATGTCTACGCCCGTCACAGTGACCAGTGGACCCACTACAAGCCGTTCACCATCACCGTGTCGCCCGACAGCATCGACCCCTACCTGAGCTACCGCCTCATACCGCCCTCGTTCGTCAGCTACGAGGCCCTGACCATCAGCCAGCGCTGCCTCGAGAACTACGACGAGAGCGTCATCTACGACAACATGCTCTGCGGCTTCGAGAAGGAGGGCCAGTGCATCAACTGCCACCACTACCAGCAGTGGAACCCCCAGCGCATGCAGTTCCACGCCCGCCAGAAGAGCGGCGGCACCGTCATCGCCTACGACGGCAAGCTCAAGAAGGTCAACATGCGCAACGACTCCATCCTCTCGGCAGGCGTCTATCCTGCCTGGCATCCCTGGCTCAACCTCATTGTCTACTCCACCGACAAGACGCACCAGAGCTTCCACACCACCGACCTCAACAAGATTGAGGTCTACGACATGGAGAGCGACATCATAGCCTACGATGTGGAGCGCGGCGAAGTGACCAATCTCGAGAACGACACGCTCGAGTTCGAGGTGTTCCCAGCCTGGGCCCCCGACGGTCGCACGCTCTACTACTGCAGCGCCCACTTCGACCGCCGCGAGGGAGTGCCCCGTTCGACCGACGTCGTCAGCCGCTGCCAGGAGCTGCGCTACAATCTCTACAAGAAGAGCTTCGACCCCGACAGCCGGCAGTTCGGCCCGCGCGAGCTGGTGTTCGCTGCCGACAGCATGGACCAGAGCGCCGTGCTGCCCCGCATCTCGCCCGACGGCCGCTACCTCGTGTTCACCATGGCCCACTACGGCTATTTCCACATCTGGCACCACGATGCCGACCTCTGGATGATTGACCTGCAGACGGGCGACGCCCGCCCGCTCGAAGAGGTCAACAGCCCCGACACCGAGAGCTACCACACGTGGTCGTCAAACGGCCGCTGGCTCGTCGTCAGCAGCCGCCGCGACGATGGCGACTTCACGCGTCCCTTCTTTGCCCATATCGACAGCGACGGCAAGTTCAGCAAGCCTTTCGAGCTGCCGCAGGCCGACCCCGACTACCACCGCCAGTTCCTCCGCTGCTACAACATCCCGGAGTTCATGCGCGGCCCCGTCACCATCAGTCCCCAGACCTTCGCCGACCTCCTGAAGGGCGAGGGCGAGCCGGTGAAATACGTGGGAGAATTGAAGAATTGAAGAATTGAAGAATTGAAGAATTGAAGAATTGAAAAAATACATCATGATGAAACGACTACTTTTTTCAGCGGTGCTGTTGGCCACCGCGCTCGTAGGAGCAAAAGCCGACGTTGATCCGAACTTCTACATCTACATCTGCTTCGGACAGTCCAACATGGAGGGCAACGCCCAGCCAGAGTCCATCGACAAGACGGGCATCGACAAGCGCTTCCGACTGCTCGCTACCTGCAACTTCAGCAGCCCCTCGCGTACGATGGGTAAATGGTATGTCGCCACGCCCCCGCTGGTGAGTCCCGCCGGCGGCCTCGGCCCCACTGACTATTTCGGCCGCATGATGTGCGAGAACCTGCCCGAGGAGGTGCGCATCGGCGTCATTCCCGTGGCCATGGGCGGATCGCCCATCGAGATGTTCGACAAGGACAAGTACAAGCAGAAGATGCAGCAGAACCCCAATGAGTGGTGGGCCATCCTGGCCAAGAACAACTATGGCAGCAACCCCTACGGCCGCATCATCGAGATGGCCAAGAAGGCCCAGGAGGTGGGCGTCATCAAGGGCATCTTGCTCCATCAGGGCTGCTCGAACAACGGCGACCCCAACTGGCCCAATATGGTGAAGAAAATCTATGAAGACATGCTGAAGGACCTCGGCCTTGGCACCGACAGCGTCCCCCTGTTCGTCGGCGAGACGCTGCGCCAGGACCAGGGCGGCTCCTGCTACGGCCATAACACCCAGGTGGCCCGCATGCCGAGCGTCGTCAAGAACAGCGCCGTCATCAGCTCCGAGGGCTGTCCCGGCAACGGTCAGGACCCCTGGCACTTCAACGCTTTGGGCTATCGCATCATGGGCAGCCGCTATGCCGCCGAAGGCCTCTACAAGCTGGGCGTGGAGTATCCCTACTTCTCGTTCCATAACTACGACCTCGTGGCCAACAAGAACTGCGTGTTCTCCGAAAAGACGCACACCATGACCGTCAAGTCGAGCGGTGCCGGCATCCTTGCCTGGACCTATCCCCATTTCGCCGACTGGTCGGGCTACAAGTATCTCGTTGTCAAGCTGAAGGAACCGCAGGACATCGGCACCGAGGTGTGGCTCTACGGCAAGAGCAAGAACGTATCCTACCGCGACACCATCAACGACCGCACCACGGTCATCATCGACCTTCACAACCTCAGATACAACAAGACCGTCATGGACCCCTCGAAGGTCTACAAGATGGCCTTCCGCGCCCCGAAAGCCGGCAAGGTAGTCATCGACGACGTCTACTTGACCAACGACGACCAGGAGGCCACCGCCATCCGTCCTGCTGACACTGCCACTAATCCCTTCCGCGCCCCGCTCTATTCGCTCGACGGCCGCCTCGCCGACCCGAAGGCCCTGAAGCCCGGCGTCTACATCAGCGACGGCAAGAAGTTTGTCGTCAGGTAACGTCAGCTAACCGTGTTCATCAGGCGCCGCCTCGTCAGTATGAGGTGGCGCCTGATGTGCGTGAGGCGCCGCCTCATACCGGTGGGGGGGGAGAAACCTACATTACTACATTACTACATACTACATTAAGCGTTTTCCAACATTTAAGGAATAAATATTATAGATTATATATATTATATATAATATATATAATCTATCCTTTCTGCTTCTGTAAATTGTAAAATCCTTAATGTAGGATGTAGGAATGTAGTAAATCTCCGCTTTCTCGGGGTAAATACAGGGGATTCCGGCGATTCCTACGTGTAGGGTTTTAATGTAGGTTTCCCCGTAGCCGGACAGTCGCTGGCATAGGGCAAATAAAAAAGCGGGCCTTGCGGCTCGCTTTCTTTTGTGTGTGAGGATGCTTACTGGCTGTCCCACTTCTTCATCAGCTCGTCTCTTTCTTCCAGGATCTTCCTGTAGTTTTCCGTGTTGTACTTGAACATATTGCTTAATAATATGTTGTTTTCTACATTCGTAGCTGCATTCAGTACATTTCCATTTAGAGTATACTTCTTGATTGCCTCGTAGGCTGCAAGCTGCAAGGCTTCTTCGCTCTCCTTCGAGTATATCCGGTGTCCGAGATTCATGAGGTAGTTGTATGCGTTCTCGTAGTCTGCCTGGTGCTCGAGATAGAGGTCCTTTGCGAAGTCCATCACCTTGATCATGAGATACTGCATGTCGGCCTTGTCCTGAATCTTAGGTTCGCGACCGTAGGTCTTGACGAAATTGTTGCGGATCATGTCGAAGTCGAGGAATTTGGCCCAACCCTTCAAGTTCTTGTCGTAGATGTTGTATGCCTCGCTGCCCTTGATGCTCTCAACGACTTCCTTCCAGTTTTTGTCGGCGCTGAACTTCTCGTATCTGGTCTCTACTTCCTCTTTGTAGTTGTTGAAGAAATATGTGGCACTTAAATTCCTCATTATAATTGTATTTTTGGAATCCAATTTCTTCAATATCATATCCACTTTCTCTTCGCGATCGCCACCGTCCATTTCAATCAGCTTGATGACCAGATTTTCCAGATCCTCCTTGAAATTGTTAATCATGTATGCGTAGCTGTTAATCTTTTTCTCCCTCTGCTTCTTTACGTCCTCAGCCTTCTGCTCGGCGGGAGTCTTGTGCTCGCTGCCGTCGCTGGGGAGCTTCAGGAGCGTCCAGGGGCCTATGATGTCGAAGGTGGTGCTCCACTCGGCGAGTTCCCAGCCCAGGATCTCGATCTTGGCGCCTGCCCATGCCTTGACGGTCAGCTTCACCTCTGCATTCCAGTCTACGCCTTTAGGGCTGACGGTGACATTGGCCTCTGCACCCAGGTGGGGACCGATGCCCAGTTCAGGACCCATCACGCCGTAGATCTTCGTTGTTGCCGTCATGAAGAGTCCGATGCCGGCCTTTGCGCCGAACGATACCTGGGGCTCGCAGAAGGTGAACTTGTCCTCAAGCTCCTCAAACTCATTGATGGTGCTCCAGCTGCCCTGCCAGCGGATGCCGGCCTTGAACTTGTTGGAGTAGTCGTAGCTGAATCCCAGCGATGCCTTGGCGGTGACGCTTCCGTCGAGCTTCAGCTTGAGGGCGGGGTCGATGGTGACGGTCACGGGGACGACGCCAATCATGAAGGTGTAGGTGAAGCCCTTGAACTTGGCCAGGGTGACCTTCTGCATGTCTTCAGGCAGCGAGCACTCGCCCTTGAAGCCGATGGTGGCATTGGGATGGAAACCGAACTCGCCGTCAACGCCCGTCTCGAACTTCTTGAGGGCAGGATAGGGAATGAACCACTTCCACTTGATGCCACCGTCGATGGTCAGGAAGTAGTTGAGCTCGAAGTCGATGGGAATCTCACCCTCGAAGTTGATCGAGTCCTTGGAATCCTTGCCCAGGGGGATGTTCTTGTCGAACGAGATCTTGTTGTGGAACGAGATGAGTCGCGGATGGATGGAGCCGCGGGTGCCGCTGACCATCTCCTCGGCGGTCACGTACTGGTACTCGCCGCTCTGTGCTGCGCGGGTCTGCTCTGCGCTGGGCTCGTCGATGCCGGGCACGTAGTAGTCCTTGTCGTAGCCGTAGGGGTCGGTGTACTGCACCACTGCTGGGTGGATCAGCCCGTCGTCATCGACGTACTTTGCTGCGTACTCGGGGATGTTGTCGTATGCGGCGCGGGTGGCCACCAGGGTCTCGTCCTCGTTCACGTACCAGTCGGTGACCAGCTGAGCGCTCTTCTCGCCGACGAGCTCGGCTGCGGTGACGGCCTCCACCTTAATAATATAGGTGTCGCCCTCGAGCTTCTGCTCAAGTGCCTTGCGGCCGTAGGCCAGGTGGCTGGGGTCGTCCCAGATGCCGAGCGGGTGGTTCTCGAAGTTGGTGATGCCCAGCTTGTCGGCGAGCGACTTTCTGACGGCAATCTCCGTGGTGTCGGCGTTCAGTATCTGCACGTCGTCGGCGTTGTCGAAGTTGTGATACGTGAGGCCGTAGGGCTCGAAGTCGGCATAGTTGCCGATCTTGTCGGAGCCGTCCTCCATGCTATTGGCGTTTGCTAACTCGTCATCGCTGCAAGCGGTGAAAGCGAATGCGAAACCGTAAATACCTGCGGTAAGGATGCTCATGAGCATCGACTTTACCAAATTCTTCTTCGTTGTCATAGTTGTAAGATTTTAATTGTTATACATTTGGGTTTTTACCTTTTTACTTTTTTACTTTTTACCTTTCGGTGATGCAAAGTTAAGGCGGATTTGGGGCTTATTCCAACTTTTTTCGTCTTTTTCGTCCGAGTTAGTTGCGACACGGCGCCCCTTTTGTAACAACCAGCCGGAACCTTGACACAGGTGTCGCATCATGCACTTATAATTTGGCTTGATTGACGAAAATAATCGTGGAAAAGTTTGGAGGTCTCATTTCTTTGTCGTATCTTTGCGGCATTATAATGCTGGAGGTATGACAACAAAGGAATGTATAGATATTCTGAATGCTTGTAGATTTACACTACAAGACAAATATGGTATTTTGTCGCTTCGCCTTTTTGGCTCAACGGCAAGAAACGAACAGAATAGCGATAGCGACGTGGACGTGTTTGTTGAGACAAAGACGCCTAATCCCTTCTTGCTGATGGAGGCAAGAGACTATCTGGAAGAATCCACAGGCCGATCTGTTGACATCGTCCGCAATCACCGTAATCTGAACCCAAGACTTAGGAAGCGAATTGAGAAGGATGGAATCACTGTCTTCTGAAAGTAAAAGCCTTGCACTTGACATTCTCTATGACATAAGGTCAGCTATAGAGAGACTGCAGGAAAGGACTGAGCGTATTCACGACGTTGACGACTTTCTCGGGTCGTCAGAAGGAATGATTCTGCTGGATGCGACTTGTATGCTGTTGATTGCAATCGGTGAAGGTTTGAAAAGCCTTGACAAGGTGACTGACGGGAAGTTGTTACCTACATATCCAAGTATTCCTTGGAAGCAAGTAAAAGGTATGCGGGACATTATTTCGCATCACTACTTTGACGTTGATCCGGCTCAAGTTCTTTGGATAGTTACTAATGAAATCAATCCCCTCAAGGCCGCCGTCAATCATTTTATTGAAGAATTGGAGAAGTAAACTGACAATTATGAGTATCGGCTCAAATTAGCTTCTCTTTTTAACTTGTTATTCGCACTTTTTATCCTATACTTCCTACACCGAAGAAAGCTCAACAGGCGAGGAAGTGTAGAGCGTTTTCTGCGATTAATCATCAGCGTAATTTGTGCCAAATGTCATGCAAATGACACGAAATAGTTAAAAAGATATAATTCTTGGCAAAAACTTAGTACTTTGTATTGCAAGGTACTAAAGTTTTACCTATCTTTGCAGCCGTAAACCAATTCATACCGCGAAAATGAACATTGAGAACGCCAAGTCACAAATGCGCAAGGGGATGCTGGAGTACTGCGTACTGCTGCTCCTGAAGCACCGCCCGTCGTATGCGAGTGACATCATCCAACAGCTGAAGCAGGCCGAGCTGCTCGTGGTGGAGGGAACACTCTACCCGCTGCTGACGCGCCTGAAGAACGACGGACTGCTGCGCTACGAGTGGCAGGAGTCGACGCAGGGACCGCCCCGCAAGTACTATGCCCTCAGCACTGAGGGGGAACAATTCCTCGAAGGGCTCAACACCGCCTGGACGGAACTCTCGAGCACCATCAACTACCTTAAACTATTGAGAATTTAGAATTGAGAATTATGAAAAAGAACATTACCATCAACCTGTGCGGCCGCTTGTTCCAGATTGACGAGGACGCCTACGAAATGCTGCAACAGTACATCGACTCGCTGCGTGCCTCATTTGGCAAGCAGGAGGGCGGTGAGGAAATTGCCGACGACATTGAGGAGCGCGTCGCCGAGCTGTTTGACGAACTGAAAGCCAAAGGCACGGTGGCCATCAACATCGACCACGTGAAGGACATCATCACCCGCATCGGACGTCCCGAGGAGCTGGCGGATGATAACGGGAACGATAACCCTAACGATAACGAAAACGAAAACAGGGGGCATAGGTACGACTCGTTCCGCATGGCTGCTCAGGGCATAAGAGATAATGTACGCGTGAGGACGAAGGGCAAGCGCCTGTATCGCAACCCTAACGACAAGCTGCTGGCAGGCGTGCTCTCAGGCTTTGCCGCCTATACGGGTACCGACGCTACCTGGTGGCGCATTGGCTATGCGCTGCTGCTGCTCGGCTCTAATCTCTTTGTGTTCCCGCTGTTCAAGCTGTTCCACTTTGGCGGCTTCATCTTCCACTTCAACCTGGCTTTCGTGCTGTTCTACATCGTGCTGGCCATCGCCATGCCCGAGGCCAAGAAGCCCAAGGAGGTGCTCGAGATGGAGGGCAAGGACGTGACGCCGCAGACGCTGGCCGACGTCGTTGTCGAAGAGAAGGACCGCCGGCAGCCCGTTCAGAAAGGCCAGATGCGGGGCTGTCTGTCGGTGCTGCTGAAGATGCTGGTGGGGCTCTTCGTGGCCATTGCCGCCATCTTCGGACTGGTGCTGCTGTGCTGCTTCCTGCTCATCGTGGGCACGCTCATCTTCATTTTCACCATGCCGGGTGAGATTCGTCACGGCCTGCCCTTCGACCTGGGCGACCTGAACCTCGCAGAGGCTTACTACTTTCACCCCTGGGCGGTGGTACTGTTCGTGGCCAGTCTGCTGCTGGCACTCTTCATCCCGCTCTACGCCATTGGCCACATGCTGCTCTCGAAGGCCGGCAGGGTGCAGCCTATGAGCACGGCCCAGCGCATTGCCTGGATCGTCGTCTGGCTGGTTTCGCTGTTTGCCATCTTCCCCAGTGGCGGCGCTATCATGAAATACAACGAATGGTCGCGATTTGAGCGTCAGGCGGAGGTAAGCGACTGGATGACAGACTATGCCCGCGACTATCTGACGGGACACGACCTGAAGATTGACAGCCGCCATCACTGCTACGACAACTTCGTGAAGAGCGGCGAGTACTTCACGGGTGACTCCACCGTGGCGTATATCGACGTCGAGATGTGGGGCCCTGAGAGGGAGCGACACTTCCAGGTATCGTCCAATTTCGGACAGGAGGTAGAGAAAGGCAAATATATCGTCAGCTGCAATGCCCGTGCAGATGGCGGCGGCGTATGCCTGTTCGCTACAGCTCATGACGGCAGTTACAAAGCCATACACTCAGTGCCCGCCCAGGGCAAAGAGGGCGGACAGGGCAATGGTTGGCATCACGTCGAGATGGAGGTGGAGATTTACGGCCCTACCACCCTCTACTACGGCATCAGCGCCGACCCGAAGTTCACCATGGAGCCCTGTACCGCCAAGTGGTTCTCGGCTGCCGACTTCAAGGTGGAGAAGAAAGAAGAATTGAAGAATGAAGAATTACAATAACGTATGATGATGAAAACGATGAGATTTCTTTGCGGGACCATGCTGATAGCCTGCATCCCGTTTACAGCTAACGCACAGTTTATGATGTTCGGAGGCGGCAACCGCGTGAACCAGGACAGCCTCCGCAAGATTGCGGCAGCCGATTATGCCGACATGCTGGCAAAGGTAGGAGTAGGCAAGCCCCGCGAAGGGCGCCAGCCCAACAGTCAGGACGAGAGCAAGCACCCCAACTACGACGAGCTGACTGCAAACCCTTATCCCTTCTATCCCGACCCGCTGCTGACCGAAAGCGGTAAGAAGGTGACCAGTGCCAAGATGTGGTATAAGGTGCGCCGTCCGGAGATTGTCAGACTGTTTGAGGACAATGTCTACGGCCGCATTCCCGCCAACGTGCCAAGCGTGAAATGGGAGGTTACAAACGAGGAGAGGAAGGACTTTGCTGGAACCAGGGTGGTGGTCCGCTATCTGAAAGGCGTGGTCGACAACTCCAGCTACCCGTCGATTAAGGTAGAGATTCAGGCCAACGTGGTTTATCCCGACAACGGCAAGCAGAACATGCCCGTCGTCATTGAATTCGGATTCGGAGCCGGCGACCCCACGCGGTCGTTTGGCAATGCCGTTTCATGGCGACAGATGGTCGTGGAGCGCGGTTGGGCTGCTGCCACCATCAACCCCTCGTCCATCCAGGCCGACGCGGGCTCTGGACTGACCAACGGCATCATCGGTCTCTGCAACAAGGGGGCGCACCGCCAGCCTACCGACTGGGGCTCGCTCCGCGCCTGGGGCTGGGGACTGTCGCGCCTGATTGACTACCTCGAGACCGACAAGACGTTTGATGCCACGAAGTGTGCCATCGAGGGCGTCTCGCGCTACGGCAAGGCTTCGCTCGTAGCTATGGCGTTTGAGGAGCGCATTGCCGCCGGATTCATCGCCTCGTCGGGCAAGGGCGGTGCTGCAGGCTGGCGTCGCGACTGTGGCGAGAGCATCGGCAACATCGTCTCTGACGGCGAGTACCACTGGGTGTGCGGCAACCTGATAAAATACGGTGCCGACCCATTGACGGAGAACGACCTGCCGGTCGACCAGCACGAGCTGATAGCACTCTGCGCCCCACGTGCCTGCTTCATCTCAACCGGCAGCTGGAACGGCGACAAATGGCAGGATGTAGTCGGCTCGTTCATATCGGCCTCGAAGGCATCGCCCGTCTATGAGCTGCTCGGCTATAAAGGCGTTGGCACCGACCTCTTCCCGGGCATGGGCAACGGCCTGATGGAGGGACGGCTCACCTATCGCCAGCATCACGGCGGCCACGAGGCAGGCCCTAACTGGCCCTTCTTCCTCGACTTCTTTGAGCGCGAGGTAGTCGGTAAGTGACGGGTGAGGGCAGGAGCTGTTCGCAATCGGTTACGGAAGTTTTTTAGTGCTTTATTTGGTGGTTTGGAAAAATCATCGTATCTTTGTAGTCGCAAAATGAAATAAGGTAAAATCTATAAAAACTAATTGGAGTAAAAAGAATGGCAAAGATTGTAACATTGGGCGAGATCATGCTCCGCCTGTCGCCTCAGGGCAACGACCGTTTCATCCAGAGTGAATCATTCCGCATCATCCCCGGCGGTGGTGAGGCTAACGTGGCTATCTCGGTGGCCAACTACGGTCACGAGGCCTACTTCGTGTCGAAGCTGCCGAAGCACGAGATTGGCCAGATTGCCGTCAACGCGCTGCGCCGCTATGGTGTAAACACTGAGTTTGTGGCCCGTGGTGGCGACCGCGTAGGCCTGTACTACGCCGAGACGGGTGCCTCGATGCGTCCCTCGAAGGTCATCTACGACCGTGCACACTCTTCTATCGCTGAGGCTGTGCCTGAGGATTTCGACTTCGACAAGATCATGGAGGGCGCTGCCTGGTTCCACTGGAGCGGCATCACGCCTGCCATCAGCGACAAGGCTGCCGAGCTGACGCGCTTGGCCTGTGAGGCTGCCAAGCGTCACGGCGTGACCGTCTCGGTCGACCTGAACTTCCGCAAGAAGCTGTGGACCTCGGAGAAGGCTATCTCCATCATGCGCCCGCTGATGAAGTATGTCGACGTGTGCATTGGCAACGAGGAGGACGCTGAGCTGTGCTTAGGCTTCAAGCCCGATGCCGACGTTGAGGGCGGTCAGACCGACGCTGCCGGCTACGAGGGCATCTTCAAGCAGATGATGAAGGAGTTCGGATTCAAGTATGTGGTGTCGACGCTGCGTGAGAGCTACAGCGCCACGTTCAACGGCTGGAAGGCCCTCATCTACGACGGCAAGGAGTTCTACCAGTCGAAGCGTTACGAGATCAACCCCATCATCGACCGCGTGGGTGGCGGCGACTCGTTCTCGGGCGGCCTGATTCACGGTCTGCTGACGAAGGAGACGCAGGGCGAGGCTCTGGAGTTTGCCGTAGCAGCAAGTGCCCTGAAGCACACCATCAACGGCGACTTCAACCTGGTGAGTGTCGACGAAGTAGAATCACTGGCTGGTGGCAATGCCAACGGCCGCGTACAGCGCTAATAAATCGTAAATCGAAAATCCGTAAATCGTAAATAATAAGGTGGCAAAGTTTGACAAGATAGCCGTACTGAAGAAAATCGGCGACACGGGTATGGTTCCCGTGTTCTACAACAAAGACCTTGAGACGTGTAAGAACGTGGTGAAAGCCTGCTATGAGGGCGGCGTGCGTGCGTTTGAGTTTACCAACCGCGGCGACTTCGCCCAGGAGGTGTTCGGCGAGCTGGTGAAGTGGGCCGACAAGGAGTGCCCCGAGCTGGCCCTCGGCATTGGCTCGGTGGTCGATGCCCCGACGGCAGCCATGTACCTGCAGCTGGGTGCCTGCTTCGTGGTGGGCCCGCTGTTCAACCCCGACATCGCCCCGGTGTGCAACCGCCGCCTGGTGCCTTACTGCCCGGGCTGCATGACGGTCTCTGAGATTGGCAAGGCCCAGGAGCTGGGCTGTGACCTGACGAAGGTGTTCCCCGGCGACGTCGTAGGCCCCAACATGGTGAAGGGCCTGAAGGCACCGATGCCCTGGTCGAAGATTATGGTCACTGGCGGCGTGTCGCCCGACGAGGAGAACCTGACGAAGTGGTTCAAGGCCGGCGTGTTCTGCGTGGGCATGGGCTCGAAGCTCTTCCCCAGCGACAAGGTGAAGGCCGGCGACTGGCAGTACGTGACCGACAAGTGCAAGGAGGCACTCGGTTATGTGGCTAAGGCGAGGGCTTAGGCTGCTGATAACCGCCATTATACTTACAGCTTGTTCATCGTCGGATAGGCAGACGGTGGACAAGCTGAATTCTCTTTCGTATGCCTATCACTACCGCTCGACCGACTCTACAGCCCACTTTGCGGCAATGGCCGAGCGCATAGCCGACAGTTGCGGCTACAACGACGGACGGGCCGAGGCGCTGAACAACAAGGCCTTCGTCAGCATCGTCCACATGGACTACGACGGGGCGCAGCAGATGCTCGACGCCATTCCCAAGATTACAGACAACCAGCTGGAACTGCTCGTGAGCTACGTGCAGCAGATGCGACTGTGCCAGCGCCGGTCGCGCAACAAGGAGTTCTACGACTACCGCGAGCAGGCCAGCATCAGCATGGAGCGCATCGACGAAGAGCGACACCTGCTGACTGAGCGCCAGCGGCTGAGGCTGCTCTACGCCGAGACGGAGTTTGCCATCGTCAACTCCACCTATTATTATTATATGGGACTCGAACAGCAGTCGATCGACGCGCTGGCGGGGCTGAATGCCGACGAGGTGAAGCAGGACACGACGCAGTTCCTGAACTACCTTTACAACATCGGCGCGGGCGGCATACTGACCGAGGGTACCGATGCCGACATCTACAGCCAGGAGATTGACTACCTGCTGCGCTGTTTCCAGATAGCCCAGCGCGAGGGCTATCCTTACTTCACGGCCAACGCGCTGGAGGCCATTGCCGAGCACCTGATATCGGCGCCTGCCGACCAGGCAGACGAGCCGGGGCTGGCGCTCGTCAACCCCAACGACCTGCCTGCCGACCAGCTGGCAGTATGGCTGGCCGAAGAGTCGCTGCTCATGTTCCAGGACTTTGGCGACATCTATCAGATTGCCGGTGCCTACCGAACGCTGGCCTCTTGTCACCGCGCGTTTGGCGACTACGGCAAGGCGCTTGAGAACCTGGAGCTGGCACTCGCCGACTCAACCATCCTGCAGGCTCCCGACCTCGTGGCCAGCATACGCGAGCAGCTCAGCGTGGCCTATGCCGCCATCGACGACAAGGTTGCCAGCGACTACAACCGCAACCGCTACCTCGACCTGCAGGAACAGACACGACAAGACCGCCAGCTCGAGGCGCGTGCCGAACAGCTCGACCGCGTGGTCCGCCAGCTCAACTGGATTCTCTTTGCCGTCGTCGGAGCCATTGTCCTGCTGCTCTTCCTATTGTGGCTCTTCCGCCGGCTGAACCGCCGCCAGAAGACCGACAGCCCCCTCGACGAACAGATTGAGGAGCGCCGCGAACAGCTGAACGTCAGCCGACTGCACCTCGAGGAGGGCGAGCGGCGCCACCTGCAGCAGCGGGCCAAGATTTCGCTCGTCAACAGTCTGCTGCCACTCATCGACCGCATGGTCTATACCGTCAATAGGCAGGGCGACAAGGAGTACGTCTGTGAACTCATCGACCAGATAAACAGCGACAACGAGGTGCTCACACATTGGATTCAGCTGCACAAGGGACAGCTCGACCTGCACATCGAGAGCTTCCCGCTGCAGCCGCTGTTCGACATTCTCGCACGCAGCCGCAAGAGTTTCCAGATGAAGGGCATCGCCCTCGACGTGCAGCCTACGGAGGCCGTCGTGAAAGCCGACCGCATACTGACGCTCTTCATGCTGAACACGCTGGCCGACAATGCACGAAAATTTACCAACGAGGGTAGCGTGACCATCAGTGCCGACGAGGCGCCAAATTACGTGGAGGTGTCGGTAACCGACACGGGCATCGGTATGGATGGCGAACAGCTGGCGCACGTCTTCGACCACCAGCTGACTACCCACGGCTTCGGACTGCTCAACTGCAAGGGCATCATCGAGAAGTATCGGAAGATGAGCCAGCTCTTCAGCGTCTGCACCTTGCAGGCTGACAGCGAGCAGGGTAGGGGGAGCCGCTTTTTCTTCCGTCTGCCCAAGGGCAAGGTGCTGGGGCTCCTCATGCTTTTGGGGATGACGGGCGCCAACGCTGCCACGAATACGGAGGCACCGCTGGCTCAGGCTGCTGTCTATGCCGACTCGGCCTACTTCTCGAACATCAACGGCACATACGAGCGGACGCTGTTGTTCGCTGACTCGTGTATGTACTACCTGAACCGGCACTATCAGAGCCAGCACCCCAGCGACAGTGTCTTCATGCTGCATGAGGGCGATATGTCGCTGACGCCGCCCGAAGTGCAATGGCTGCACGACTCCATCAAGACGAACTACAACCTCATACTCGACATCCGCAACGAGAGTGCCGTAGCTGCGTTGGCCCTGCACCAATGGCAGCTGTATAGCTACAACAACCGCATCTACACGCTGCTGTTCAAGGAACTGTCGGCCGATAACACGCTGGCCGACTATTGCCGTGCCATGCAACAGACGAAGAACAACCGAACGATTGCGGTCGTGCTGCTGCTGCTGGCCCTGCTGGCCATTCTGCCTATCTACTACTTCTACTACCTGCGCCCACGCCTGAACGCACGGTTCAACGCCGAGCGCAAACGGCGCGACGAACTGGAAATTCTGGACGGCGAACTGCGGAGGGCAGAACTGGAGCTGGCCAACCTGCATGTGTCGAACTCCGTGCTCGACAACTGCCTGTCGGCACTCAAGCACGAGACGATGTACTACCCTTCGCGCATTCGCCAGCTGATAGACCAGAACGACGTCGAGTCGGTAGGCGAGGTGGTGAGCTATTACCGCGAGCTCTACAATCTGCTCAGCCAGCAGGCCATGTCGCAGGTGGAGCGCGTTAAGCTGAACCTCAAGCCGCTCGACAACGGCATACTTGGCGACCCGACGCTCACGGGCTATCTCTTTGAGATTCTGAAAAAGGAACTGGGGCAGAAGCAACTCGACCTCACCAGCCGCCATCTCGACGACAAGTATGTCGAGATAACCGTCAGGACGCACCGTGAGCCTACAGCCACCGACCTCTTTACGCCGGCCATAGAAAACATTCCCTATCTGCTCTGCCGGCAGATTGTGCGTGACCACGGTGAGGCTACTAACCGCCGCGCCTGCAGCATCAGGACTGAGATACAAGACAACGAAACATTGATCATCATAATACTTCCTGCGTATGGAAAAGTTCAAAGTAATCATAGTTGAAGACGTTCCCTTGGAATTGAAGGGCACGCTGGGTATTATCCGTAACGACATACCCGAAGCTGAAGTGATAGGTACGGCCACCAATGAGGCTGAGTATTGGAAAGTGCTGAAGCAGGGACTGCCCGACCTGCTGCTGCTCGACCTGGGGCTGGGAGGCTCGACAACCATCGGCGTCGAGATCTGCCGCTCGACCAAGGAGATGCACCCCGGTGTGAAGGTACTCATCTTCACCGGCGAAATCCTGAACGAGAAGCTTTGGGTTGACGTGCTCGACGCCGGAGCCGACGGCATCATCCTGAAGACGGGTGAACTGCTGACGCGCCACGACGTGCAGAGCGTGATGGACGGGAAGCAGCTGGTGTTCAACGAGCCTATTCTGAAGCGGATTGTCGAACGCTTCAAGCGGGCTGTGGGGGCTCAGCTGGCCAAGCAGGAGGCACTTATCAACTACGAGGTCGACGAGTACGACGAACGGTTCCTGCGCCACCTTGCCCTCGGCTACACCAAGGAGCAGATAACGGGCTTGCGCGGTATGCCCTTTGGCGTGAAGAGTCTGGAGAAGCGCCAGGCTGAACTGATGAAGAAGCTCTTTCCCGACGGCAATGGCGGCATGGGCATCAATGCCACGCGCCTTGTAGTCCGTGCGCTGGAACTGCAGATTCTCGACATCGATAACCTGGAGCCTGACGAAGCTTGATTGATGAAGCGGTTATTGGCATATCTTGTCTTGGCACTTGCCCTGGCCGAAGTGGTTCTGGTTCTGGCGTCGTGGCTGTTGTCGGCTACAATGGCGGGCAACGTGCGGTCGCTGCTCAGCTCTGAGGGCGTTCGCTGGTTCTTTGGCGGCTTTACCGCGATGCTGGCCTCGCCTTGGCTGGTGTGGCTCGTACTGCTGGCTATGGCTGGTGGCTGTCTGTGGCAAAGTGGCATCGTGTCAATACGGTTGCCACTGTCGTCGCTGCATTACCGGCAGCGCGTGGCACTACGAACGGCGCTCATCCTGCTGCTCATCTACGTAGCAGCCGTATTATCCCTGACACTGGTGCCCCACGCCGTACTGCTGTCGGCTACGGGGCGGCTGTTTCCGTCGCCTTTTAGCCGGGCCTTCGTGCCCATTGTCTCGTTTGGGGTGCTGCTGGTGTCGGTAGCCTATGGCTGGGCATCGGGCAGTTTCCGCTCGATTGCCAGCATCGTCTCAGCAATGTCGACAGGCATTGCTGCTGCCGCACCGCTATTCATTCTCTACGTTGTATTTGTGCAGTTCTACGAGTCGCTGCGCTTCGTGTTCTTCTGACAGCTTTCAGACGAGTTCCACCTTGCTGATGTCCTGCTCCTTCTCACAATAGTGACAAGTCAGAATACCGTTGGCAACGTGGAAATGAGTGGCCATCGGCTCGTTGTTGGTGATACATTTAGGGTTGTTGCACTTCACGATACCGTGTATCTCGGCAGGCGTCTCAACGGTTTTCTTCTCCACTACTTCGTAGTCGCGGATGATGTTGAGAATGACTTTGGGGGCAACGACGGAGAGACGCGAAATCTCGTCGTCGGTGAAGAACTTGTCGCTTACCTTGATAATGCCCTTATTGCCTACTTTCTGCGAGGGGTAGTTGATACCGATGGTGACAGGGGTGGTAAGGTCGAAGAGTCCTAAGAGACTGGCTACCTGATAGGTTTTGGCGGCGGGTATGTGGTCGACAACGGTGCCGTGCTCGATGGCGGCTACTAAACGTTCTTTCTTATTCATAATCTTTTCAATCGTAAATCGAAAATCTGTAAATCGAAAATCAAATAATGGTTTTGTCGTTTCTAACTTCGTCTAATGATATGCCAAGCACATCGCAGAAGATGGCCTCGCGGGCAAAGAGTCCGTTGCCGGCCTGCTGGATGTAGTAGGCGTGGGGGTTGTCGTCCACCTCGTAGGCTATCTCGTTGACGCGGGGTAGGGGGTGGAGTATCTTCATGTTGGGCTTGGCCAGCCGCAGCAGTTCGTTGTTGAGCACGTAGACGTTCTTCACCCGCTCATATTCCATCAGGTCGGAGAAGCGCTCCTTCTGGACGCGCGTCATATAGAGAATGTCGGCATCCTGGATAATCTTCTCGTTAAAGGCCGTGTGCTCCTGGTACCTGATGCCGTGCTCGTCGCAGTAAATCTTGTACTCCTTCGGCATTGAAAGTTCCTTGGGGGCAACAAAGTGGAATGTGGGATTAAAGTGGCGCATGGCCATCAGCAGTGAGTGGACGGTGCGACCATACTTTAAGTCGCCAACCATATAGATATTCAGGTTGTCGAGCGTGCCCTGTGTCTTGTAGATGGAGTAGAGGTCGAGCATACATTGCGAGGGGTGCTGGTGGGCTCCGTCGCCTGCGTTGACAATGGGGATGGGGGCCACTTCGGAAGCGTACTGAGCGGCGCCCTCGATGTAGTGGCGCATAACGATGACGTCGGCATAGTTCGAGACCATCAGGATGGTGTCCTTCAGCGTCTCACCCTTCGTTCCGCTGGTAATCTTCGGATCGGCAAAGCCGATGACGCGCGCTCCGAGACGGTTAGCGGCGGTTTCGAACGAGAGGCGGGTGCGCGTGGAGGGCTCGAAGAAGAGTGTGGCGACGACTTTTCCCTTCAGTAACTCGCGGTTGGGATGCTTCTCGAATTCCTGGGCCAGCTCTATCATATAGAGTATTTTTTCCCTTGTAAGGTTGGCAATAGTAACGAAATTATGCTTTTCCATCGTTGATTTTAGTATTTGATGGGGCAAAATTACATATTATTTCCCGATTTCGTGCGATTATTTCAGATTATTTTGTATTTTTGCAGGCAAAATATGGAAATATGAGAAAGTTTTTCGTTCGTTTCTTGTGGACAATGCTTATCGTTGGCGTGCTGTCAACGGTACTTGCATTCTTTGCCATTAGCGAAGGTTGGCTCGGATATATGCCCCCGATTGAAGACCTCCAGAACCCCATAAGCCGCTATGCAACTCAGGTGTATTCTTCTGACGGGAAGATTATGGGAACCTGGAACTACAATAAGGAGAACCGCGTGATGGTTGACTATACGAAGATTTCGCCTTCGCTGGTTCAGGCTTTGGTGGCTACTGAGGATGTGCGTTTCTATGAGCACTCGGGAATCGACTTCTATGCTTTGGGACGAGCCATCGTGAAACGTGGACTGATGGGGCAGAAGTCGGCTGGTGGTGGCTCCACCATTACCCAGCAGCTGGCCAAGTTGCTCTTTACCGAGAAGCCCGCTCACACCACTTTAGAGCGCGTGCTGCAGAAGCCGATAGAGTGGGTGATAGCGGTGAAACTCGAAAGGAACTATACAAAGAACGAAATCCTGACGTTGTATCTCAATAAGTTTGACTTCCTCCATAATGCAGTAGGCATCAAGGTGGCTTCGAACACTTATTTCAACAAAGAACCAATTGACTTAACAACAGTCGAAGCTGCCACATTGGTGGGCCTTTGCAAAAATCCTTCTTATTTTAATCCGGTGAGGTTCCCTGACAGGAGCCGTGATCGCCGCAATGTGGTGCTGGAACAAATGAAAAAGGCGGGCTTCATCACACAGGAGCAGTTAAGCAAGTATCAGGCTGAACCGCTGAAGCTGAACTTCCATGTAACCGACCATAAGGACGGCCCCGCCGTGTATTTCCGTGATTTCCTCCGCCGCTATATGATGGCGAAGAAGCCTGTCAGGTCTGACTATCCGTCGTGGTCAGGTGTGAAATTCCACATCGATAGCCTAAACTGGATAAATGACCCACTGTTCGGATGGTGCCATAAGAACAAGAAAAAGGATGGGACCTATTACAATGTCTATACAGATGGTCTGAAAATATACACGACGATAGACACACGTATGCAGGAATATGCCGAACAGGCCTGCTATGAACATGTTGTGAAGTTCCTGCAGCCTGCCTTTAACAGCGAAAACAAGCGGAAACCCTCGGCACCATTCTCCAACAAGCTGTCATCGTCGGATGTGAATAAAATCCTGATGCGGTCGGTAAGGCAGAGCGATCGCTATCGTGTGCTCAAGGCCGGTGGCGCCTCAGATGCTGAAATCGATAAGTCGTTCAGAACCAAGACGCCGATGTCCATCTTTACCTATCATGGAGAGGTGGATACCGTGATGACGCCACTTGACTCCATACGCTACCTGAAGTCTTTCCTGAGAACAGGCTTCGTCAGTATGGATCCGCATAACGGACATGTGAAAGCTTATGTCGGCGGACTCGACTTTACTCATTTCGCTTACGATATGGTGATGGATGGACGTCGGCAGGTGGGCTCTACCATCAAACCGTTCCTCTATTCACTTGCTATGGAGAATGGTTTCTCGCCCTGCGATGTTGCCCCCAACGTCCAGCAGACTTATATGGTGGGAGGCAAGGCTTGGACACCGCGTAACGGAAGCTATTCGCGCTACGGTCAGATGGTGACGCTCAAGTGGGGACTCCAGCAGTCGAACAACTGGATTTCTGCCTACCTGATGAGTAAGCTCAATCCCGCTGCCTTTGTTCAGTTGCTTAATGAGTATGGAATCAACAATCCAGAGATTCACGCTTCGATGGCACTGTGTCTCGGACCATGCGAGATTACGGTGGGCGAGATGGTAAGTGCTTATACCGCTTTTGTTAATCACGGCATCCGCGCCGCTCAGATGTTCGTCACCAAGATTGAGGACAACGAGGGTACCGTCGTGGCTCAGTTCCAACCCAGAATGAATGAGGTCATCAGCGAGGAATCAGCATACAAAATGCTGTATATGCTGAAGGCGGTTGTTGACGGAGGTACTGCCAGTAGACTGCGCAATAGGTACAACCTGATGGGCGAAATGGCTGGTAAGACTGGAACGACCAACAACAACAGCGATGCCTGGTTTATGGGAATCACCCCGTCGCTCGTGTCGGGCTGTTGGGTAGGTGGTGACGACCGTGATATCCACTTCGATACGATGAAATATGGCCAAGGTGCCGCTATGGCTTTGCCTATCTTTGCATATTATATGAAAAAGGTATATGCCGACAAGCAGCTTGGTTATGACGAAAACGAGCCCTTCGATTTCGATGAGGGCTACAACCCATGTTCATATAATGACGATGTGGACGAATTTAACGATATAGAAGAGGTTTATGAATAATATTCTTATGTTTGGATTAGGTATGCAGGAAGTGCTTATCATTGCACTTATCATCCTTCTGCTCTTCGGAGGAGCTAAAATTCCTGAGCTGATGAAGGGACTCGGCAAGGGGGTAAAGAGCTTCAAGGAAGGCATGAAGGAAATTGACGATGATAGTACGACAGACAAAGACTCATGAGTAAGTCCTCGGAGTATGCTTCTTTCTGGGAGCATCTTGATGAGCTGCGGTCACGGCTTATTAGGATGCTGATTTTGCTTGCATTGGTTACTGTTGTTGCTTTCCTTTTGAAAGAGCAGTTGTTCAATATAGTATTGGCACCGCGCAGTAGCGACTTCGTGACTTATCGGCTGATGGGAGTTTCCGCTTTTTCCATTCAACTGATCAATACTGGTCTGACCGAACAGTTTATGGTTCACATGCGGACGGCCATGTTCACAGGCTTACTTGTGACTTCACCTTATATTATATATGAGCTGTTCAGATTTGTCTCTCCGGGATTGTATGACAATGAGCGTCGATATGCTTTCCAGCTTGTTGGCTCTGCTTATGTGATGTTTGTCATTGGGCTGTTGCTGAATTATTTCCTTATATTTCCTTTGACCGTCCGCTTCCTTGGAACTTACCAGGTGAGTACCGATGTGATGAATATGCTGACCTTACAGTCGTACATTGATACTCTTATTGGCATGAGTTTTATGATGGGAGTCTTGTTTGAATTGCCTGTTGTTTGCTGGCTGATGGGACGTATGGGGATTATCAATGCCCAGTTGATGAGCTCTTATCGCCGGCATGCTATAGTGGCCATCCTTATCTTGGCCGCAATCGTTACTCCAACAACAGATGTTTTCACGCTTTTTGTGGTCGCTTTGCCTATCTGGCTGCTCTATGAATTGAGTATTCTTGTTGTAAAAGCCTCCAATTTGTAAACAATCGCGAAAACTTTCGCCATTTTTGAAAAATAATTGCCGAAAAATTTGGATGGTATCTGAAATAGTCGTACCTTTGCATCCGCTTTCGCTCAAAAACGGGCGCTGAGCACTTGAAGAAAGAGTT
>CADCEQ010000036.1 GCA_902800435.1 uncultured Prevotellaceae bacterium
CAAGGAGGTCGCCGCTTAGGTTGTTGTGGAGGCCGCTGAGGACGCGCTGGAGGTGGGTATGAGCGAGGATGAGGGCTTCGTAGTGGCGGGCGTTGGTGATGATGACGTCTGTGTCGGAGGCTTTGGGGACTGAGTCGATGAGACGTTGGCGCAGACGGTCGAGACCTACGCCGTATTTGGCCTGGAAGTCTTCAGTCTTGTTGGCGATGCGAATGACGGTCTGGTCGTCGCGAATGGGGATGTCGGGGTAGGGGACTCCGGGTTCTGTCATCATTAGGATGATCTGGGCGCGCTGAACGGCGGCAATGGAGCGCTCGATGCCGAGGTTCTCAATGGTGTCACTGGTGTGGCGTATGCCGGCGGTGTCGATGAAGCGGAAGGTGATGCCTCCGAGGTTGATGGTGTCTTCGATGGCATCGCGGGTGGTGCCTTGTATGTCGCTGACGATGGCGCGCTCTTCGCCGAGGAGGGCGTTGAGCAGGGTTGACTTGCCTACGTTGGGGGCGCCGACGATGGCGACGGGAATGCCGTTTTTCAAGGCATTGCCAACATGGAAGGAGTCTGCCAAGCGGGTGATGTGAGCGTCGATGCGCCGGGCCAGCTGCTGAAGTTCGCTGCGGTCGGCAAATTCGAGGTCTTCATGGTCGGAGAAGTCGAGTTCCAGTTCGAGGAGTGAGGTGAGCTTCAGGAGCTGTTCGCGCAGTTCGGAGAGTTCTGTGGAGACGCCACCGCGCAGCTGGCTCATGGCCAGACGGTGAGTGGTCTGGTTGGTAGAAGCGATGAGGTCAGCTACGGCTTCGGCCTGACTGAGGTCGAGCTTGCCGTTGAGGTAGGCGCGCTGGGTGAACTCTCCTGGACGAGCCATGCGGCAGCCTTGCTGGATGAGGAGTTCCAGAATCTTGTTGGTGATGTAGCGAGAGCCGTGACAGGAGATTTCTACGCTGTCTTCGCCAGTGTAGCTGTGTGGGGCGCGGAAGATGGTGATGAGGGCTACGTCGATGGGGAGGGGATGCTGTGATACAGCATCATACTCGACCAGGCGGGTGAAATGGACGGTGTTGGCTGCGACGGTGTCGCAGCATAGAGGGCAGAGGGTGCTGACGATGGGGAGAGCATTGGGGCCGCTGACGCGGATAATGGCAAGTGCGCCCCCGGCAGCGGTGGCGGGGGCGCAGATTGTGTCGTTGTTGAGGATGTTCATTTACTACTTTTTGTCTTTTACGATGCCTGAGAGGGCGTCGGCTGCCTTGTCGTTGAGATTGACGTTGCGCGTAGTGACGGCCTCGATGCTGCCGGCCTTCATGATGTCGGCCATGTCGACGCCAGTTGCCGACTTGAGCACATCGAAGGCCTGCTTGATGGCAACAGGGACATTGCCGCTGAGCGAGCTGACACCACCGCCGTCGGCGCTGTAGATGTTGACATCCTTGATGGCCGAGATGGGCTTGGCGACGTTCTCGACAATCTGCGGCAGAATCTCGATCATCATCTGGGCAACAGCGGCATTGTTGTACTTCTTGTAGGCTTCGGCCTTCTTGTCCATTGCGAGAGCCTCAGCCTCACCCTTCTTCTGGATGGCGTAAGCCTCGGCCTCACCCTTAGCCTTGATACCAATGGCCTCCTGCTCCAGACGGTAGCGTGCGGCGTCAGACTCGGCGTTCTGAGCCAGTGCGCGCTGCTCAGCTTCGTACTTCTGAGCCTCAGCCACACGCTTGCGCTGTTCGAGATCGGCCTGAGCGTCGATTTCAACCTTATATTTATCAGCATCAGCCTGCTTCTCGACCTCAGCGGCCAGTTGGTTCATCTTGATTTCAATCTGTTCCTTCGAGAGAATCTGCTCACGCTTGGTCTTCTCAATCTCGGCCTCGACGGTCTTGATGTTGATTGTCTTCTGCTGCTCCTGCTGCTGAATGGCGTATGCGGCATCGGCATCAGCCTGAGCGGTGTCGGCCTCACGCTTCAGGGCAGCACGCTTCAGGGCCAGGTCGTTGTTCTTGACGGCGATAGCTGTATCAGCATCTACGCGGGCATCGTTGGCCTCCTTGTCAGCCTTCGACACCTCAATCTTCACGTCACGCTCGGCAACGGCGCGGTTGATGGCGGCATCCTTCTTAATCTTGGCCGTATTGTCGGCACCAAGGTCCTTGATGAGTCCCTCGCGGTCGGTAACGTTCTGGATGTTGCACGAGATAATCTCGATGCCCAGTTTGGCCATATCGGGCTGCGCCTTCTGCATCACCTGGTCAGAGAAACCGTCGCGGTCGGTATTGAGCGAACGCAGGTCGAGCGTGCCGATGATTTCACGCATATTACCCTGCAGCGAGTCCTGCAATTGTGTGGCTATCTCCTCAGGCATCATATTCAGGAAGTTCTTGGCAGCCAGTCGTGTACCTTCGTTATTAGGTGTCACGCGAATCTTAGCCACAGCGTCTACGTCGACGTTAATGAAGTCGTTGGTGGGTACGCTTTCTTCCGTTTTGATGTCAACGGTAATCTGTCCGAGATATACCTTATCGAGACGCTCGAGGAACGGTACACGGAATCCACCCTTACCGATAAGCACACGGGGCTGGGACGACAGACCTGAAATGATGTATGCAAACGAAGGCGGCGCCTTGACGTAAGAAATGAAGACGAAAAGGACAAGCAGCAGCACAGCTACCACGATGAGTGTGTAAAGTGTAATTGGATCCATAATGGTATAAAATAGTTTTGGTTAAATACGGTCGAGGACTTTCTCAATGAGCGTGTCGATGGAGTTCTTGTATTCGGTATTCATCTTCTGCGTGTAGCGGTTGGCGATAACCATGCAGCAGGTCATGGCGCGATGTCCGAGCAATGAAGCCATTCCGGCGAGGGCCGAACTCTCCATCTCGAAGTTGCAGATTTTCATGCCCTCATACTCGAACGCCTCAATCTTCTCGTTCTGTTGTGGGTCGGCAATGTCGGCACGAAGCACGCGACCCTGCGGGCCGTAGAAGCCGCCGCACGAGATGGTGTAGCCACGAACCATATCGTCCTGTGCAATCTGGTCGATGAGCTCTTCGTCGGCCACAGCGACATAGGGATTGCCCTTGACGGGGTCCCACTTCATGTGCTCCATGAACGCTCTTTCCATCGGAATGTCGCAGACGACGTTGCGCCCCGCATAATAGTTCAGCAGGCCGTCGAAGCCGATGCTCTTGACTGAGGCCACAAAGCAGCCTGTCGGCGTGAAAGGCTGTAGACCGCCGCAGGTACCGATGCGCACCATCGTGAGCGTGCGGTGCTCGTCTTTTTCCTCACGCGTGGTGTAGTCAATGTTGGCCAGCGTGTCGAGCTCGTTGGCCACGATGTCGATGTTGTCGCAGCCGATGCCATGACTCTGACAAGTGATACGCTTGCCTTTGTACATACCGGTTATGGTATGGAACTCGCGGCTGCTGACTTCGCACTCACGTGAGTCGAAGTGGTCGGCAACAGTATTTACGCGGGCAGGGTCGCCGACGAGGATGACGCGGTCGGCCAGCTGCTCAGGCTTCAGGTGCAGATGGAAGCACGAACCGTCATTATTGATGATCAGTTCAGATTCCGGGAAGGTTCTTTTTGTTGTCATAGGGCTTGTTTTGTTTTATTGGTTTATAGCTTTTATCTCAGCGTAGCGTATGATTTTCTCCAGCTGGCGTATGTCGCTCTCCAGCTGGTAGTATTCCTGTTCGCAGCCAAGAATCTCGGCTTGCATATTGCTTCTCTCGGCAATGTCGGCCTTTGTGGCATAGTAGTCGCGCATCTTCTCGAGATTGGTGCCCAGCTCGTCGTACGACTTGCGCATCTTCATCAGGTTTGCAATGCGCTTGCTGTTGTCGGCATCCTGAAAGTCGGACAAGCTGTTGTAGACAATGTCGTCGTTGATGATAAACGTGAATTCAGGCTGTTTCTTCTTCTCCTCCTTGGGGCGTCTGCCGGCATTGTTCAGTCGGTCGAGTGTTTCCGTTCGCAACTCCCCGTCGCCCCAGGTATCGGCAATTCGCTCAATCTTGGCCCTGCTCCTGATGGCCGCCTTGTCGAGTTCTTCAGTCGAGTAAGTGATGCGCTTCTGGTTGGGAATAAAGGTATAGATGCACACCTTCCCTTCAGGCTGTCGGCGGTCGGTAGCAAAGTAGCCGATGCCGTTCATCTCGTCGATGGCGTACATATAGTCGTTGGCGCTCGAGTTGAAGGGCAGTCCGATGTTCTCGGCGAGCAGGTATTTTCCTGTCTCAGAGTCGTAGCGCGACACATAGATGTCGAGTCCGCCCAGCCCTTCGTCGCTGATGGCGGCAAAGTAGAGCGTGGTACCATCCGACATCATAAACGGATAGTTGGTGCGCTGGTATTGTCCGAGTCCCTCAAGCGGTGCCGGCTCGCTCCACGTGTTGCCAAGCAGGTCGGCCGTGTAGAGCCGTCCGTTTTGTGCAAACCAGCACTTGTTGCCAAGCTGGTTGACGTAGACGGTCGAGTAGGGCTGGTCCTCGCTCCTGAAGAATCTGTTGTAGCCCGTGACGGTGCCCGCCTCAGCATTCAGGCGGTATGACTCCAGAAAACTCTGCTTGTCGACCACGGCGCTGTCGATGAACATAATCTGCTGGGTTGCCTCAAGCATATCCTCAAACAACTGCTCCTCTCTTGACAGTTCTACCACAACGGGCACAACCTTCTTCCTGACAGGGGCTTTGCGCTTCTGGGCGATTACCGGCATTGCCATCATGGCCGCTAATAATATAGTTGTTATCTTCATTTTTCTCATTGTCTCAAAAGTTTTTGATTTACAAAGATACGGAGAAAAATCAAATAATGGTGAATCCGGCCCTAAGAATTATATGTTTTTAATACTCTTCGGTCAATTTCCCCTCTTGCTCCAGCGCTCTCCAGATGGAATAGCGGGCCTCGGGATTCATCTGTTCGATGCGGTTGTAGAGGTCGGCAATGGCCGTGCGGTTGGTGTCGTGCTCGTGCGGACAGAGCTTCACCAGCTTCTGGTAGCCGCTGAGTTCGGCATAGCGCCGGATGTCGGCCTCGTCGATGAGGCAGAGCGGCCGTATGATTGCGAGCGGCATCTTGCGCATTCGCAGCAGGGCTGGCATCGTGCCGAAGCGGCCTTGGTACGTCAGGTTCATCAGCGTTGTATGGATGATGTCGTCGCGATGGTGGCCCAGTGCAATCTTGTTGCAGCCCAGTTGCTGGGCCAGGTTGAACAGCTGCTTGCGGCGGTGCCAGGAGCAGAGAAAGCAGGGGGGCTTGGCTTTTTGAAGGTAGGACTGCTGCGGCGCAGCAGCACAGCGAACGTCCGCGGTGGCGGCAGGCTGGAGGGTTTCGAAGCGGGTGGTGACGAGATGGAGGGGGACGTCGAGCGACGAGCAGAACTGCTGCAAGTAGTCGGCCGAGGTCTCGTAGCGGATGTTCTCCATACGCACATGAACGGCCTCTACGCGAAAGCGCGGGTGAAGGATGCGAGCGCGTCGGGCCAACAGTTCCGTCAGCAGCAGCGAGTCCTTACCACCCGAGAGGCCAATCAGCACATAGTCATCGTCCTCTAACAGCCGATAGGTGGCGAAGGCCCGTACGAACCTCTCGTTGAGCCGCTTGAACAGCTGTTCCTGCTCCGTCATTTCATAAACACGAGATAGACGGCAAGGATGATGAAGAGGAAGGCCAGAATGTGGTTCCAGTGCAGGCTCTGCCCTTGGAACATGATGTTGGCAATGACGGCAAAGACAGCCAGCGAGATGCACTCCTGGACCACCTTCAGCTGAACCAGCGTGAAGGGACCGCCGTTGCCGATGAACCCCAGTCGGTTGGCGGGCACCTGACAGCAGTACTCGAAGAAGGCGATGCCCCACGAGAACACGATCACGCCGATCAGCGGCCAGTTGTTGCTGACGCCCGACTCCGACAATTTAAGATGCCCATACCAAGCAAGCGTCATGAAGATGTTGCTTAGTATGAGCAGTACAATGGTATAAAGTCCGTTCATTATTTCTTAAGAAATTCGTCCATGTTCTGGGCAGCACGACGGCCGTCGCCCATAGCCAGAATAACGGTAGCGCCGCCGCGTACGATGTCGCCTCCGGCAAAGATTTCCAGACGCGAAGACTGCATGCCCTCGTTGACGGCTATCGTATTCTTGCGGCCAAGCTCCAGTCCCTGGATAGACTTCGGCACCAGCGGGTTGGGGCTCACGCCGACGGCCACGATGACCTGATCGACGTCGAGCGTCACCGTCTTGCCCTCAACGGGCACAGGCGAGCGGCGGCCACTGGCGTCAGGCTCGCCCAGCTCCATCACCTGCAATACGGCCTTGCAGACGGCACCCTGCTCGTCGGCAATGTACTCGATGGGGTTGTGCAGCGTCAGGAAGTTGATGCCTTCCTCCTTGGCGTGCTTCACCTCTTCCAGTCGGGCGGGCATCTCCTGTTCCGAGCGGCGGTAGACCAGCGTGACGTTGCCACCCAGTCGCTTGGCGGTGCGGCAGGAGTCCATAGCGGTGTTGCCGCCACCCACGACGAGCACGTTCTTACCGAAGTTGATAGGCGTATCGGTCGTTGGGTTGGCAGCGTCCATCAGGTTCACGCGCGTCAGGTATTCGTTCGACGACATGATGTTGATGGCGTTCTCGCCCGGGATGTTCATGAAGTTAGGCAGACCGGCTCCTGAACCCACGAAGATTCCCTTGAAGCCATCCTTCTCAAGTTGCTCAACACTAATGGTTTTACCGACGATGACGTCGGTCTGGAAGTGTACGCCCATCTTGGCCAGATTCTCGATTTCAACGTCGACAATCTTGTTGGGCAGACGGAACTCGGGAATACCATATTTCAGCACACCGCCAATCTCGTGAAGCGCCTCGAAGACGTAGACGTCGTAACCCTTCTTCACCATGTCGCCAGCAAAGCTGAGACCGGCAGGACCAGAGCCCACGACGGCCACCTTGATGCCGTTCGAGGGCGCAATCTCGGGCAGGCTGATGTTGCCGCTCTCGCGCTCATAGTCGGCAGCGAAGCGCTCCAGATAGCCGATGGCGACGGCCTTGCCGCCACTCTTCAGGTGGACGCACTTGCTCTCGCACTGCTTCTCCTGCGGGCAGACGCGACCGCAGACGGCAGGCAGCGACGACGTGTTCTTCAGCACCTTGGCGGCAGCGAGGAACTGTCCGCGCTCGATGTTCTTGATGAACGAGGGGATGTCGATGCTCACGGGGCAGCCCTCGATGCACGACGGCTTGGGGCAGTCCAGACAGCGCTTGGCCTCCTGCATGGCCATCTCCTTGGTCAGGCCGATATTCACTTCCTCAGTGCGGGTTGTGGCGCGATAGACGGGGTCGAGCTCGGGCATCACCACACGCTCTATCTGCATGCGCTCCTTGGGCTTCATGGCCGTGCGAAGCTCCTGGCGCCAAGCGGCTTTCTTGTCGGTCAGCACGTCGATGGTGTCGTTTGTGGGGTCATTGTCCATGACGATGTCGGTGGCTCCCGAGGGAGAAGCCTCAGTCACGGTGGCACTGGCCATCAAGTGCTCCTCGTAGTGCTCCAGTTCTTCCTGCTCGGCGCGCTTGAACGTGCCCATGCGCTTGAACATCTCGTCCCAGTCGACGAGTGCGCCGTCGAACTCAGGACCGTCGATGCAGACGAATTTCGTCTTGCCGCCAATGGTCAGTCGGCAGGCGCCGCACATACCCGTACCGTCGACCATGATGGTGTTCAGCGAGACCTCGCAGGGAATGTTGTGCTTCTGTGCCGTCAGGTTCGAGAACTTCATCATGATGGGAGGACCGATGGCAAAGACCTTGTCGACGTGCTCCTGCTCAATGAACTTCTCGATGCCGACAGTCACCACGCCCTTCTCGCCGTATGAGCCGTCGTCGGTCATGATGATGACCTCATCAGAACTCTCGCGTACCTTATTTTCTAATATAATTAAGTCCTTCGAGCGACCAGCCATGACTGACAGCACGCGATTGCCCGCCTTCTTCAGAGCCTGGATGATGGGCAGCATCGGCGCAACGCCCAAGCCGCCGCCAGCACAGACGACGGTGCCGTACTTCTCGATGTGGGTGGGGTTGCCCAACGGGCCAACCACGTCGGCAATGTACTCGCCCTCGTTGAGTGCACAGAGCTTCTTGCTTGACAGACCCACCATCTGAACCACCAGCGTGATGGTGCCACGCTCAATGTCGGCACCAGCAATGGTCAGGGGCATGCGCTCGCCCTTCTTGTCGACGCGGACGATGACAAAGTTGCCCGCCTTGCGGCTTTTGGCAATCAATGGAGCCTCAATCTCGAAAAGGAAAACCTTCTCTGAAAACTGTTCTTTTCTGACGATTTTATTCATATTTGTATCTGTTTGTATCATTCTGCTTGCAAAATCGGGTGCAAAGGTAGCAAATTGTTTTCACATGGCCAACGTTTTCGTCGTTTTTTTCTTGGAGTGGCGCGCGTGTATGGAATGTTCACATGGGTTGCCACGAGAAATCATCATTAATTGGGATTGCGTGTTACAAAAATTCTTTGTACCTTTGCACCCGATTTCAAACAGATTAAGATTCATGAGAAGATACGTATTAATATCTTTGGCTATCACACTTACCTTGCAGGCATTCGCCCAAAGGCAGGAGGAGATGCGCGGGGCGGTGGAATATCTGGCTTCTCAGGAGCTGGGAGGCCGATTCCCGGGCACACGTGGCGATACTCTCGCCTCTGAATTCATCGCCGACCAGCTGCGCAAGCTGAAGTTCAAGCGCGTGGTCAAGGACAAGAAGAACAAGGGCTACTACCACAACTTCACATACGGGAAGACGGAGCAGAGAACTACCCATAACATCATCGCCGTCGTCCCCGGAAAAGACAAGCGCCTCAAGCACGAATACATTGTCGTTGGTTCTCATTATGACCACTTGGGCATGGGCGGCGAAGGCTCCGGCTCGCGTCGGCCCGACACGTTGGGCGTACACCCTGGTGCTGACGATAATGCCAGCGGCGATGCCGTAGTGCTTGAGCTGGCCCGCCACTTCAAGAAGGCTCGCCCGGCGCGCAGCATCATCTTCGCCTTCTTTGGTGCCGAGGAGCAAGGCCTCGTCGGTTCCAAGCAGTTCCTCGAATGGATGAAGCACGACGACCGTCGCCGCATCAACCTCCCCAAGACCAAAGACGGGATTGTGGCGATGGTGAACCTCGACATGGTGGGACGTATGCGCGACAAGGCCATGAGCGTTTCGGGCACGGGGACCAGCAGCAGTTTCAAGGCGATGGTCGAGGAGGTGGCCGAGCAGACCGGCCTGCATGTCGCCTGCGTTCCCGACGGCTACGGCCCCAGCGACCAGGCGTCGTTCGTGGCTCAGGACATCCCCGTCCTCTTCCTCACGACGGGCGGTCACATGGAGTATCACACCCCTGCCGACGTTCCCTCAACCTTGAATTACGACGGCATGCAGCAAACCCTCGAGTTCTCGCGGGAACTGATTACCCGACTGGCGGCCATGCCCGAGACGCCCGACTACATCAGCGTGCCGAGCAGTCAGAAGATGAGCCATGCCAAGTTCAAGGTTACGCTGGGCCTGATGCCCGACGTCATGGGCGCAAGCACCATCCCCGGTCTGCGTGCCGACATCGTGGTGGCAGGCAAGCCTGCCCATAATGCCGGTATCCGCAGCGGCGACATCATTCAGGAAATCAACGGTAAGCCGCTGAAGGACATCAATGAGTATATGGAACTCCTGGCCGAGCTTCAGCCTGGCACCACCATTCCCGTGAAGGTGCTTCGCGGCGAAGAGACCATTGTTTTTCAGGTTCACTTAACTCCCCCTGTCAGATGAAGAAATCCCTCTATTGGCTTTTAGCCGTCGTCATCACGTTGGTGCTGAGTGTCTATCAGCGCATGACGGGTCCTACCCATCCCAAGAAAGTGACTGTCGAACTGAATGGGGAAAGCTACAAGATTAAGTTGCCCAGAAGTGGTGTCCAGCACGACGAAGTGGTGACGCTGAAGGGCGTGCCCCAGGATGTCAAGTCGCAACTGCATTACCGACGCTATCCTACGGCGGACGCATACACCACCGTGGATTTCAGTTGGGAGGGAGACGCATGGCAGGCCCCATTACCCGTACAGCCCGTCGCCGGCAAGCTGCAGTATTACATTACCGTTGACGGGAAGGACTATACTGCCGACGACCCCATCGTGATACGTTTCCGCAACGACGTGCCGGCCGGCATTCTGGTGCCACATATCCTGCTGATGTTTGCGGCCATGCTGCTGGCTGTCTATACGCTGCTGCTGGTCATCACCGGCAAGTCGTACAGCCGTTGGCTGAAGGCGACGGTAGTCACGTTGTTTGTCGGCGGCTTCATCTTCGGACCGCTCGTGCAGCATGAGGCCTTCGGCCCTTGGTGGACGGGATTCCCCTATGGCACCGACCTGACCGACAATAAAACCCTCCTGTCGTTCCTCTTCTTTGTGGCGGCTCTTGTCACTCTGAAGTGGAAGTACAACCGCTGGGTTGTCGGCCTTGCTGTGCTGTTCATGATTGCTATCTTCAGCATTCCCCACAGCGCCTACGGTTCGGAGTATGACTATGCCAACCAGCAGTTGAGTACAGAGAAATAAAAACTATACTGGACATTAAGTAATCATTTAATCAGTTAAACATTTATGAAGTTCAAAAGATTTATGACAGTAATGGTTGCCACGATGGCAATCGTGTTTGGGATGAGTTCATGCAGTAGTGATGACGACGATCAGGAGGCAGCTTTGTCCGCACAGGTAGTCGGCTCCTATACAGGTCCGGAGGTCATCATGGTTATGGGCGAAGAGTCGTCGAGCGGCACCTCAACCTATGCCTTTTCCAAAGCCTCTGACACGTCTGTTGACATGGTCATCCCCCAGTCAGGCGAAAGTGGCATGATGGTTATCCCGGCACTCCCTGTGAAGAACATCCCCTTGTCAAAGGTTGGTAACAGCATTGTCGGAACGCTTGCTTCGTACACAGGAACGGTGACCAACGCCGCCGGACAGGAGAAAGCCTATACTATCAGTAATTTGGCCGTAGCCTTCGAAGATGTTCCTAAAGGCAAGGCCGTTGCCGTGACATTCTCTTTGAAGTACGGTACTATGCCGATGGCGATGGAAACCACTTTTACAGGAGACAAGAAGTAAGTGGTGACAGCGTGCTTGAAGAAATCCCTTTTAGCTGGCATGGCTTTGGCCGTGCCAGCTATTCCACTCTCTGCGCAGACCACCATCCGCGACTCCGTCAACCTTGAACCCGTCGTCGTGACGGCCACCCATTCGCCCAAGGCACTGAAGGATGCCCCCGTCGTCACGCGGCTGATTACGCTCCACGACATCAAGATTGCCGATGCCACCAATATACAGGACATGCTGACGCATGAGATTCCGGGCTTGGAGTTCGGCTTTGCCATGAGTCAGGAGACGTCGCTCCGCATGAGCGGCTTCGGCGGCAATGCCGTCCTCTTCCTCGTCGATGGCGAGCGCATGGCTGGCGAGACGATGGACAACGTCGACTACAACCGTATGAATCTCGACAACGTCGGGCGCATAGAGATTGTGAAGGGGGCTTCGTCGGCCCTCTACGGCTCCAATGCCGTGGGCGGCGTGGTCAACATCATCAGTCGCGAGAACCTGGAGCCTTGGACGGCCAATGTCAACTCACGCTACAACTCCTTTGGCCACGAATGGCGCCACGGGGCCGGCTTTTCGTTCAATACGGCGAAATGGAACTCGCAGACCAGCTTCCAGCACACCAGCATCGACCCGGTCAACCTGCCCAAGGCGCACTCCTCAGAAGAGATTGCCATCGAACTGCTGAAGAAGGCTCAAGGCTTGCCCTACGACGAGTCGGTGCTTCAGGACGACTCCAACCTGAGCCGACTCTACGGACAGAAGACCTACAACGTCAAGGAGCGGCTGACGTGGCGCGCCACCGACCAGCTGACGCTGACTGGCCGGGGCAGCTACTTCTTCCGCACCAGCGAGCGCGACACCCACGACTATCATTTCAACGGCTACAGCGCCGGCCTGAAGGGCCGGTACACCTGGAACCATGACCGCCATCTTGAGTTGTCGTACGCCTTCGACCAGTACGACAAAGCCAACTTCATGCCCGACGGTACACGCACCCACGACCACGACTACACCAATCGGCAGCACGTCGTGCATGCCCTTTACAGCCATTCGTTTGGCAAGAACAGTCTGCTTGTGGGTGGCGACTACCTCAACGACTACCTCTCGACCTATCAGTTCGTTGCCGGTACTAATCACGCCCAAGGCAATATCGACGGCTACGCCCAGTTCGACTGGAACATCACAGAGCGGCTGAACGTGGTGGGCAGCGTCCGCTACGACTACTTCTCGGCCTCTTCGCAGAAGGCCCTCACCGAGCGCCTTGCCGTGGTGTACAAACAGCCGTGGATGACATTCCGTGCCAACTATGCCAGCGGCTTCCGCGCTCCCACGCTGAAAGAGATGTACATGCACTTCGACATGGGCAATATGGGCTATTTGCTCCGGGGAAATCCTGACCTGAAGCCGGAGAAGAGCCACAACTTCAACGTTGCCGTCGAGCGCACGAACCGCATCAGCAACAGCGGATTTCTTTTAAACGGACGCTACAACTTCACACTCATGGGCTACTGTAACATCTTCGACAAGCGCATCACCACCATCGACGGCGGACTCTACGAGGGAATGGAGAGCGCCCTTTACTGGAACGAAGACGGCATCACGGTCTGGGGCGTGGACTTCAGCATGGGCCACATCTGGGACTGGGGGCTGTCGCTGAAGATAAACTATTCATGGCTGCACGAGTCCGGCAGCGTCTTTTTTTCGCAGTTCAATCAGCCCCGCTCGCATTCCTGCACGTGGCGCATCGGCTACGACCACCGCTTCTCGCGCCACTATGCCATCGATGCGGCTCTCTCGGGGCGTAGTCTGGGCAAACCCCAGTCGGGCCACACCGACGTTGACCAAGGCTACACCATCTGGCGACTGATGTTGCAGCACCACCTCTGGCGCGGCATCAACGTGAACACGGCCATCGACAACCTCTTCAACTACAAGCCCAAGTCATATTACTACAGTTCGCCGCTGACCACGGGCACATCTTTCAGCGTTGGCCTGTCGGTTGATTTGGATAAAATATAAAAATATTAAAAAACACGCCGATAAACCGTTGCAAACGTGCGTGGAACAAAATCTTTTTCGTACATTTGCAGCGGTTAAACTATTTTAAAGCAGAAAACTATGAAGAAAATCTTTATTACAATGGCGCTGGCCGTCGGCATGCTGATGGCAGCGCAGAGCGTTCAGGCACAGGAAGTGCTGACGCCCGAGCAGCAAGCTGCAATGAAGGAGCAGGCTAAGATCCAGAAGGAAGCCGAGAAGCAGGCAAAGAAGGCCGAGAAGGAGGCTAAGGCTGCTGAAAAAGCTCAGAAGAAGCAGGAGAAGGAAGCAAAGAAGAAGGAAAAGGAAGCCGAGAAGAAGCAGAAGGCTGCCGAGAAGCGGAAGAAGCTGGCCGACAAGGCCAAGAAGGCTCAGGAAAAGGCGGAAGATGCTCAGAAGAAGGCTCAGAAGGCCGTACAGAAGGCAGCCGAGAATCCTGGCGACCTGAAGCTGCAGGCCAAGTCGATCAAAGCCCAGCAGGCAGCGCAGAAAGCAGCCGACAAAGCGGCCAAGGCGGCCAAGAAGGCAGACTGAGAAGTGAGAAAGCATTCGACAAACTATAGGTAGTTGTACCTGTTTACTAAGGCAACAGCTGTTATATCTTCAAGCGAAGCATATAGCAGCTGTTCTTTTTTGTAATGATACCAATAGTGCCCACGATAATCCCTTACCAATACTCTGAAACGTCAACAATATCAGACTTTTGCTCTTTTTGAGTTTCGTTATATTTGCAAAAGTGTTTGGGATTATTTAACAAATAACCTTATAAAAGTTAATTAATTGGGTGTCGTTTAAACAATTTTCAGTATTTACGTCAAATAAGCATTATGACAAATTTGCCAAATACGAAAACTGAATGAAGCAGAATTTGAATTATTTCGCAATCCTACTTCTGATGCTGCTATTGAGAGGCCTGCCCGTAGTCGCCCAACAGAATACTGTGTCGGGTCGTGTTGTCGACTCCGAGACGAAGGAAGCCCTGCAGAAGACTACGCTCCAATTATATAAAATAGGTGGAAAGGACACAACCTTCGTCACCGGTGCCTTCGCCGATTCGCGCGGTAACTTCACGCTCAGTGGTGTTTCGACGGGCAATTATCTGCTGAAATTCAGTTTCTTAGGCTATAAGACGCTGTCTAGATCGGTCACAAAGGGCCGTCAGGCGTTGAACCTTGGCACGGTGAACATGGAGCCTGACGCCGTGCAGCTGAACGAGGCCGTAGTGACGGCCAACATTCCGAAGATGGTCATCAAGGACGACACCGTGGTTTATAACGCCGATGCCTTCCGCGTGCCTGAGGGTTCTGTGATTGAGGCACTGGTCGAGATGCTGCCGGGCGCCAAAATCGATGATGACGGAAAGATAAGCATCAACGGTAAGGACGTGAGGCGCTTCAAGCTCGACGGGCGCGACTTCATGACCGGCAACAACGACGCCGTGATGAAGAACCTGCCCTCGTACGTTATAGATAAGGTGAAAGCCTACGACGAGAAGAGCGACCTGAGCCGCATGACGGGAGTCGACGACGGCAACGACGACTTCGTGCTGGAGTTCACCACGAAGCGCAGTGCCCGCAACGGCATCCAGGCCAACCCCGACCTGGGTATCGGTACCGACGGCCGCTACGGTTTCCGTTTGACGGCCATGAAGCCCTTCGGCGACATCCGCTACACGTTCATGGGCAATGCCAACAACGTGAACGACCGTAACTTCTCGGGACGCGGCGGGCGCGGACGCGGCAACGGCAACGGCCAGCGCGAGACCAAGACCGGCGCCCTCGACGCCAGCTATGAGAGCCAGCGCAAGCCCAACGGCGCCAACCTCAGAATGAGCGGTCGCGTGACGTGGACCCGCAACGATGCCGACAACTGGAACCGTACCGGCTCGGAGAACTTCGTCAACACGCGCGGCGGTGCCTTCTCGAACAGCACCAGCCAGAGCTACTCGCGTAACAACAACTGGACGGGAAACATGAACATCCAGTGGCAAATCGACACGCTGACCAACGTATCGTTCCGCCCCAACGTGAGCTTCTCAAGCAACGACAGCCGCTCGTTCTCAAACAACGCCTCGTTCAACGCCAATCCCTTCGACTACGTCACCGATGCCCTCAGCGATGAAAGTATCCAGAAGCTGGACGATCAAAACCTCGTTGTGAACAGGCGTCAGGGCAAATCGCTGGGCCACGGCTCCAACAAGAACCTCAGCACGCAGGCTCAGCTGTATCGCCGTTTCGGCAACCGTGGCCGCAACATTGCCGTCAGCGGCAACATCAACTACAGCGACGGCGACAACCGCAATGCCAACCTCTCGGCTGTTCATCTTTACCAGCAATACGACCGCTTCGGCAACGACTCCACCTACCAGACCAACCGCTACACCCTCTCAGCCAACAATAATTTCAGCTATTCACTCGGTGCCACCTATACCGAGCCGCTCTACACCTTCAAGCCGAAGCCCGAACCCGAGGACACCATGCCCCAGGCACGTGGTCCGTTCGGCAACCGGAACCGTGTGCGCAGCTTCGGTGCCCAGGGCATCTTCCTGCAGGTAAACTACCGTTTCAACCATAGTTTCCAGAAGAGCGACCCCGCCACCTTCGACTTCCCCGACTTGGGCGAAGTGGCTTTCCAGGACGTGCTGAACGACTATCAGGAGTGGGCGCGGCTCTTCGGCTATCTGGACAATCCCTACGAGATGTATCTCAGCGACCGTCTGAGCCGCTACTCGGAGCGCTCGGAGGACGGGCACAACATCGACCTTCAGGTACGCGTGGTGCGTGACAAGCTGAACATGAACCTTGGCGTCACCGCACAGCCCCAGCGCTCGCACTACATCCAGCAGTATCTCGGCATCCCCATCGACACCGTCCGCACGGTGACCAATTTCTCGCCGACACTGAACATGCGCTACCGCTTCAATCAGCAGACGAACCTGCAGGTACAGTTGCGCGGAAACACCTCGCAGCCCAGTATTACCCAAATGCTTGATATCTACGACGACACCAATCCGCTCAGCATCTCGATGGGTAACCCGGGACTGAAACCCTCGTTCACCACCAACCTGACTGCCAACTTCCAGAAGCAGCGCGCACCGAAGCTGGTAGAAGACAGTCTGGGCTTCCAGATTCCCAAGGCTCAGAGCCACTGGAGCTACAGCTTTAACGGCAGTTACCGTCGCACCAGCAACTCTATCGGCAATGTGGTGACCTATAATGAGACCACCGGCGGACGCATCTCCCGTCCTGAGAATATCAACGGCAACTGGAGCGTCAACGGCGGCGGCTCCTTTAACATCGGCCTCGACACGCTGAACCGTTGGGACATCAGCGGCGGTATCAATGGCAGCTATAACCACCAGATTGGCTACGTGAACCTGAACCGTACGGCGGTGCCCGACCGTAACGTCACGCATACCTATAACTTCTCGCCCGACATGTCGCTCAGCTATCGCAACCGCTGGCTGAACTTCTCGCTGAACGTGCGGACTACCTATGCCCGTACGGAGAATCGGTTGCAGGCCAGCCGCAACCTGACCACCTGGAACTTCAACTATGGCGGAAATACGCGCATCGACCTGAACCAGCTGAACGGGCGACAGGCTGCTAATGCGGCGTCGTGGCCCGTCCTGTCTACCGACTTCCACTGCTACAGCAAGCGCGGCTATAGCGACGAAACGCTGAACACCGACGAACTGATCTGGAACGCCCAGCTGAGCTACAGCTTCTTGCGAGGCAGGTCGCTCACCGTCATGCTGCAGTGGTATGACATTCTGCACCAGCAGACCAACTTCTCGCGTACCGTCAATGCCAACGGCTGGCGCGACCAGGAGGTCAATGCCATTACCAGCTATGCCATGCTCCACGTCAGCTATCGCATGAACTTCTTCGGAGGTCGCGGAGGTGGCCGTGGCGGCTTCGGCGGCGGTGGCGAAGGAGGCGGCGGTCGCGGTGGCCGTGGTGGCTTCGGCGGCGGTGGTGGCGGTCGTGGCGGCTTCGGCGGCGGAGGCGGCGGAGGCTTCGGCGGAGGCGGCGGTCGCAGGTAAAAAAACAGATTAATTAAAAACGGAATATTATGCATCAGTGGTTACAAATCGGTGCCGTAATCCTTATAATTATTATCGGCATTTTCATTTTTCGGAGTAAGTCGAAGTAAATTGTGGCGACTTTTCTTGGAAGTTTCACTAAAAATGTCTATCTTTGCAGGGTATTAATCTAAAAACCCTTGCTTATGGATAAGACTCCCACTCCCCACATCGGGGCCAAGTATGGCGAAATAGCCGAGACAGTAATCATGGCGGGCGACCCGCTGCGTGCCAAGTTTATGGCTGAGAACTTCCTGGAAAACCCAGTACAATTTAACAATGTGCGTGGCATGTTAGGCTTTACCGGAACCCATCAGGGGAAACGGGTGAGCGTGATGGGCCACGGCATGGGTATTCCGTCCATCGGTATTTACACCTACGAGCTGTTCAACTTCTATGGTGTCAATACCATTATCCGCGTAGGTTCTGCAGGTTCTATCAACGAAGACCTTCACGTAGGCGACCTCGTACTTGTCGAGGGTGCCTGTACCAACTCCAACTACGGTTCCCAGTACGAGCTTCCCGGTACGTTCGCTCCTATTGCGGAGTTCAACTTGCTGCGGGGTGCTGCCGATGCCTGCGACCGCTTTGGCTATCGCTACAAGGTGGGCAATGTGCTGTCGTCGGACACCTTCTACACCGAGAATCCGCACAACGACAAGTGGATGAACATGGGTGTGCTCGCCATCGAGATGGAGGCTTCGGCCCTCTACATGAATGCAGCCCGCTGCGGCAAGCGCGCTCTGGTCATCCTGACCGTCTCAGACCACATCCTGACGGGTGAGGTAACGACTGCCGAAGAGCGCCAGACCACGTTCACCCACATGATGGACGTTGCGTTCTCGCTGGTGTAACGCCTTCAAAAACAAACCCTTAAATACTCAACGCTATGAACAAAGAAGAGAAATTTGTCATTACCATCAGCCGACAGTTCGGCACGGGTGGTCACGAAATCGGTGCCGAGCTGGCCAAGCGCCTTGGCGTGAAGCTGCTCGACAAGCAGATTCTCAATGCGGTGGCAAAGCGCATCAGCGCCGTCGAAGAGGCTGTTGAGAAGATAGAGTCGCGCAACCCGCTGTGGCGCGACGACTTCACCAACTTCTATCGCACCTATATGTCTGGAGCAGAGTATAGCGGAGCTGAGCACGACCAGACGAGCCACGAGCTGTTCAGGGCTCAGGCTGAGGCCATCCGCAAGATTGCCTCCGAGGAGTCGTGCGTGATTATCGGCCGTTGCGGTTTCGACATCTTCAGGGACCATCCCAATGCGCTGAAGATTTTCATCCATTCGCCGTTAGACTGCCGCAAGCGCCGCATTGCCGAGAAGTACGACCTCAGCGAGCAGGACGCCGCCGCCATGATTGTCGACAACGACTACAGTCGCGAGCTCTACACAAAGACCTTTACGGGCAGCGACTGGACCGACGCCCGCAACTACGACATCTCGCTCGACGTGAGGAAGTTCGGTGTCAACGGAGCCGTCGACTTCCTGATGAAGGCTATCGAAGGCTGAGGTACAGCTGTTCGTACTGGCGTGCCACCTTCAGATAGTCGTGGTGACGCTCGACGTATTCCCTGCTTTGCAACTTAAGCAGGGGAATACGTTCGGGGTGCAGAATGAACTGTTCCAGTTCGTGGTAGACGCTCTCGTAAGTGGGCTGCACGTTGATGATTGGGCGCAGCTCGTCCTCGTGGATGATTTCGTAGTTCTCAGGTTCTCCGCCGCCGACGCAGATAATGCCCTTCGACATGGCCAGCAGCGGATTCATCGAGGGCGTGTAGCTGTATAGCTGGTCGAGAATGGCGTCCGAACCGTTCATCAGCTTCTCGTATTCGGCAAAGGGCACGCCCTCGGCCACGACGAGCTTCATGCGGTGGGGATATTTGCTGTGCAGGTCTTCGGCGGCACGCAGCATGATGTCGGTGCCCTTGTACTGGCTGCGGCCTCGGCTGATACCTATAAATATGGTAACCTTCGAAGGCTTGCACTGAGCGGTCGTGAAGTCCTCGGGCAGCTTGATGGGGAAGGGAATGAAGTGCGTCTTCTCGGGGAAGTAAGGCCGGTAGCACACGTCGTATTCGTAAAGGCCGGTGACAATGGCGTCGCAGTCGTTGGCAATGAGGTGGTTCAGCCGCTCCTTCTCGGTTCCCAGCCAGTCGCGCTGCTCTTTCACTGCCGGTTCGTCGGTGCGCACGGTGTCGCCGATGTTGAAGTCGCTGTATCGCAGCGGCTTTTTGTATGTGCATGTGTGTACCCAGTACCAGTCCATGCCGAAGGCACCCATCACCATTGCCTTGTTGTGCCGCCTGAGGTAGCGGTAAATCGGGAACAGCCGCTCGGCCTTGAGTTCGAGGAACATGGGGTTGATGACTTGTACGACGTCATAGCCCCGCAGTCGCGGCAGCAGGCCGTAGACTCTGGCCATCAGCTTGATGCCGCCCCACTTGCCCGGCTGTCGTGCCAGGTCAATGTCGCGCGGGTAGTCCTTCCAGAAGTCGCCGTTCGAAGCCACCGTCACCTTGTGGCCCAGCTGGCGCAGTCCTTCGGCCAGTGTCCAGTGTACGTTGCTGTATTCTCCTAACAGTAGTATCTTCATCGTTCCTGGGTCATCAGTGGCAGGGTTCTCATCAGCAGCGTCAGGCCGGCGCTGCTGTTGGTCAGCCGGCGGAACCACTTGTACTTTGTCGTGTAGTCGCGGTCGGGTAGGGGGAAGAGTCCGTCGCTGCGCAGCGTGTCGAGACGCTGCTGGAGCAGACTGCTGTCGCGCGTCAGGGTGATGGTGTTGTAGATGTGGTCCATTGTCAGCTGGGCCACGCGCCGCTCCAGTGCTATGCGCTCGGCGGTGGGCAGCGTGGCCGCTTTCTGCTGCAGACTGCGTATGACGCGCAGGTTGTCGTCGAGCCGCTTCATGACGCCCTCCTTCGTCTTGTTGCCGATGGCCGACGTCTCGCGCAGCCGGTAGTAGTAGGCTTTGGCGGTGGTCCTCACCACGCGCTCGGCCCTGAGCAGCAGTTGGGGTATGAACTCCTCGTCCTCGCCGTAGCTGATGCCCGGCGTGAAGCAGAGCTCGCCCAGTATGGAGCGGCTGAACAGACAGAGGCACGCGGCACCCTGAATGTTGTGCTGGCGCATCATGTCGCAGCCGCTCATCGGCTCCCAGTCCTCGTAGGCCAGGTCGTCGCTGCTTTTGTGAGTGAAGTCGAACATCACGGCGTCGGCCTTGCCGTATCTGGCGATGTCGAGGCAGTGCTCGTATGTCGACTGTATCAGCGTGTCGTCGCCGTCGACGAACTGTATGTATCTGCCGGTTGCCGTGCGCAGCCCGAGGTTGCGTGCCGTACTGACGCCGCCGTTGCCCTTCCTGACGTAGACGACGTCGTCGCCGAATTGCTGCAGCTCCTCGATGGGACTCTGCTCCGAGCCGTCGTCGACCACGATGATCTCGCGCTCGAAGGGACGCAGCGACAGGCTCAGGATGCTCTCGACGCACTCGCCGAGCATCTTTTGCGGCAGGTTGTAGCAGGTAACGATGAAGGTTACGAGCGGCTGGGCTTCCTGAATCGGTGTACTATCTTGTTGAGTTTGCATATTCCGTTGATTCCAAGTGTGTTGAGCATCATTGCTTTCAGTCTTTGTTTTATGCCGCCAAAGGGCTTCACGCTGCGTTGCGGCAGTCGTGGCTCATCGCCCGTCAGTTCGCAGACGTCCATCTGGATGTTGAGCAAGTGCATGTAGTAGCAGTCGTCAATGGGCATTGCCGCCGCGAGGTGGGCGTCGAGCAGCATGCGCAGTTGCTCGCCCTTGGCCGTTGCCGTTATTCCCTTGGTGTTGTCGCAGTAGTAATAGGTGCCGCGGGCTGAGGTCATGATGCGCGGCGAGCGGCTGAGCAGGCGGGGTAGGGTATAGACGTCCTCGAACACCTTGCCCTCGGGGAAGCGCACCTCGTCGAACAGCCAGCGCCGGTATATTTTGTTCCAGGCGTAGGTGTGGAGGTAGGCCTTCGTCCCGAGCCAGTAGTCGTCGGGGCTGTCGTAGGTCTGTTGCTTGAATCCGAGGAATGTCTGGTCGGCGGCGCCGTAGAATTTCCACAGCGGGTATTCCAGCAAGTCGGTCTGTTCGGCCATCGGCATCAGGGCTTCGAGCGTGCCGTCGGCAATATAGTCGTCGCTGTCGACGAAGGTGATGAACTCACCCCTGGCCCTGTCGATGCCGGCGTTGCGGGCGGCGCTGAGTCCCCTGTTCTGCTGGTGGATGACCGTGAAGCGGCTGTCGCGCCTCGCCCATTCGTCGCACCGCTCGGGGCAATGGTCGGGCGAGCCGTCGTCGACGAGGATGACCTCGAAGTCGCCGAAGCTCTGTCGCGCCACACTCTCCAGACAGCGGTCGAGCGTGGCTTCCACACGATAGACTGGGATGACAATACTCAGTTTCACGCCACAAAATTACGAAATAATTTGCAATTTCGTAATAAAATGCGTACTTTTGCGTTTGATTTGGTAGAAAAAGATGAAAAAAGAGGCTACAGGCAGCTATAGCCATGTATTGAAATATACCGGCATTTTCGGCGGCGTACAGGGACTGAACATCGTGGTCAGCCTTGTGCGCAACAAGCTGATAGCCGTCATCCTCGGGCCTAACGGCATGGGACTGGCCTCGCTCTTCAACACCACCGTCAACTTCATCTCGCAGGCCACGAACCTCGGCATCTCGTTCTCGGCCGTCAAGCACGTATCGGAGCTCTTCGACCGTGGCGACGAGGCCGCGATAGCCAATTTCGTGCGAGTGGTGCGTGCCTGGTCGCTGCTGACCGCCCTCTTCGGCATGCTGGTATGCATCGTGGCGGGCCCGGCCCTGAGCAACTACACCTTCGCGTGGGGCGACCACACGCTGCACTTCGTCCTGCTGTCGCCAGCCGTCGGACTGCTGGCCATTACGGGCGGCGAGACGGCCATCCTGAAGGGTGCGCGCCAGCTGCGGCCGCTGGCCGTCATTCAGGTCTACACGGTGCTGGCGGCGCTGGTCATCTCCGTACCTGTCTACTATTTCTTCGGCCAGACGGGCATCGTGCCGGTCATCGTGCTGATGGCCCTGGTGTCGATGCTGCTCACCGTCCGCTACAGCTACCGCCTCTATCCGCTACAGCTGCGCGGCGGGCGCGGCGTCCTCGGCGAGGGCATGGAGATGGTGAAGCTCGGCGTGGCCTTCGTCGTGGCGGGCGTCATGGGCAGCGGTGCCGAGGTGCTGATACGCTCGTTCCTGAACGTCAGCAGCGGCGACCTCGACGTCGTCGGACTCTACAACGCGGGCTTCATGCTGACCGTCACCTACGCCGGCATGGTGTTCTCGGCTATGGAGACCGACTACTTCCCCCGACTGTCGTCGGTGAACCACGACGCTGCGGCCACCAACCTCACCGTTAACCGCCAGATTGAGGTGTCGCTGCTCATCGTGTCGCCCATGCTGGCTACGCTCATTATCAGCCTGCCGGTGCTCATTCCCATATTGTTCACGTCGAAGTTCCTGCCGATGGTGAGCATGGCCCAGATAGCCGTGTTCTCGATGTATATCAAGGCCCTTTCGCTGCCCGTGTCGTACATCATGCTGGCCAAGGGCGACTCCATAGGCTACATGGTGCTCGAGGGCATCTACGACGTGCTGCTGGTCGTGCTGATTGTCTTCGGCTACCGCCACTGGGGACTCTTCGGCACGGGCGTGGCCCTGTCGCTGAGCTATCTGCTCGACATCCTGATGGTCGGGGCCTATGCCTACCTGCGCTATCAGTACCGCCCGTCGGTGCCTGTCATCTACTACGCCGCCCTCCAGTTCTCGTTAGGACTGGCGGCCTATACGGTCACGCTCATCGACAATCCCTTCATCTACTGGACGCTGGGCTTGCTTATCTGCCTGGTCAGTCTGCTCGTCTCGGTCTATATTCTCCACCAGAAGACTTCGCTCTGGGCGTCGCTCACGGGGAAGTTGAAGAAGCGTTTCCGCAAGAATGGCTGAAGTCACCGTCCTCGTTGCCGTCTACAATGCGGCGGCGTTCCTGCCCCGCTGCCTCGACTCGCTGACAGGCCAGTCGATGAGCGACATACAGATTGTGTGCATCGACGACGCCTCGACCGACGGCTCGCTCCAAGTGCTCAGCGACTACGCCCGCCGCGACCCCCGCATCGAGGTGGTCCGTCTGGCTGAGAACGGCGGACAAGCCCATGCCCGCAACATGGGGCTGCAACGGGTCCGTGGGCGCTACGTCTGCATGGTCGATGCCGACGACTGGCTGTCGGCCGACGCCCTGGAGCAGCTCTGTGCGGCCTTCGATGCCGAGACCGACTGCGTGCTCTTCGACGTGGTGAAGGTCTATCCCGACGGCCGCGAGGAGCCATACCCCATGCCTGACTTCGCGACGCTGACGGGCCAGGAGGCCTTCCGCCTGAGCCTGACATGGCAGATTCACGGCCTCTACGGCGTGCGGCTGCCTATTCATCAGCAGTACCCTTACGACGAGACCTGCCGGGCCTACAGCGACGACAACACCACCCGTCTGCACTACCTCGCCTCGCGCCGGGTGAGCCGCTGCCCGGGCCGCTACTACTACCGCCAGCACGCAGCCTCGGTCACTCATGCCGCCACCGTGCGCCGCTTCGACTACCTGCGGGCCAACGAGAGCATGCGCCGCCAGATGCTTGAGCAGAACGTAGAGTCCACGCTGATTGACCTCTACGAGAACCACCGCTGGCTGAACCTCGTCGACGTCTATATGTTCTACCACGTCCACGGCCGCCGTCTGCCCGCTGCCGACCGCCGCTACGGCCTCAGCCTGCTCCACCATACGTGGGCCACCATCGACCGCCGCGCCTTGCGAAAAGAGACGACAGCCAAGTTCGGCTATCGTCCCTGTTCAACCTGGGCTTTGTTCCGCCTCCAGGAGTGGCTCTACTTCACCCTCCGCGGACTTTTAGGCAGAAATTCGTAGCTTGGCGTGACTTTCAGGATTCTGTTCTTAATCGTCAATATCGATAACCTGGAAATAACTATTGAACTCCAGTTCCATGCCGTTGTTCAGCTTCACATCGTATGTGCCTCGACGGTCACGATCAATCTTGACGATAACGGCTCCAGGGAAGGTCTTCTCTACGCCGGCCTTGATCTGCTCGGGGACAAGGGCAGTTGGTACGGCCGACATCCTGCAGTCGAATTCTCTCCAGTTCCCTCGTTTGTCAAACTCTGCCTTCTCACCACTCTGGAACCTCACTGTGTAGTCGTCCCAGTCTACGGTGACAACGAGGGGCACCTTGTGGGCGAAATTCTTCTTTAGCAGTGTCTGTACCTGTGCGGGGAGCTGCTCGAAGGTAATTACTCGGTCGCTATCGGCCATTGCGGGGGCAAACATTGTCAGCACTAAAGCTAACAGAACTAACATCTTTTTCATAATCGTTATTTTTTTAATTGTTAATACTTTTGTTTCTGAATTGTGATGCAAAGTTACGGCGGTTTTCAGCTCGTTCCAACTTTTTTCTTGTTTTTTGCTTCGGGTTGTTGCGACACACATAGGTTTTTTGCGACATAATCGGGGAATGTTGTCATATTTGTCGCAAAACAGCCCCGGGATTCTTGGCGTGGGCGTGGCTATTCCAATTATTCCAATTCCAATTAGGAAAATTTGTAGCAGAAATAGTTATTCCAGTATGAACGTACAGATAGAACCAACGTGGAAAGAGCGGCTGGCAACGGAGTTTGAGAAGCCCTACTTCGAACAGCTGACAGGGGCGGTGCGGCAGGAGTACAGTCAGACGACGTGCTACCCGCCGGGACGACTGATATTTAATGCTTTCAACCTTTGTCCGTTTGACAAAGTGAAGGTGGTCATCATCGGCCAGGACCCGTACCACGAACCGGGCCAGGCCCACGGGCTGAGCTTCTCGGTGCAGGACGGGGTGATGTTCCCGCCGTCGCTGCAGAATATCTTCAAGGAGATAGAGCAGGACCTCGGTACGCCGGTGCCGCCGACCGGCAACCTGACGCGCTGGGCGGAGCAGGGCGTGCTGCTGCTCAACGCCACGCTGACCGTGCGTGCCCATCAGGCCAACAGCCACTCCACGCTCGGCTGGCAGAAGTTCACCGATGCCGCCATCTACGCTTTAGCCTCGCAACGTGAGCACCTGGTCTATATGCTCTGGGGCGGCTATGCGCGCGGCAAAGCTTACATGATTCCGAAAGACAGGAACCTCGTGTTGGAGTCAGTCCATCCGTCGCCGCTCTCGGCGAATCGTGGCGGCTGGTTCGGCCAGCACCAGTTCTCGCGCTGCAATGAGTATCTGAGACAAAACGGCATAGAACCCATCGTATGGTAAAACTTCCTCCCATTCTCGACGTCGGCGGCGTGCTGATTTCCTCCGACTTGCTGACTGAGCGTTTCTGCTGCGACTACGAGAAGTGTCGCGGCGTGTGCTGCATCGAGGGTGACGCAGGCGCACCAGTAACGATGGACGAGATTGCCGGTATAGAGGAGGCGCTCGACACAGTATGGGGCGACCTGTCGGCCTCGGCGCAGTCGGTCATCGACCGTCAGGGCGTGGCCTATACCGACCAGGAGGGCGACCTCGTGACGAGCATCGTCAGGGGAAAGGACTGCGTGTTCACGTGTTACGATGGTGAGAATTGTCTGTGTGCACTGGAGAAGGCATATCGGTCAGGCAAGACTCAGTTCTGCAAGCCCATCAGCTGTGCCCTCTACCCTATCCGCGCCAAGCAGTTTGCTGACGGCACAGTAGCCCTGAACTACCACCGCTGGAAAATCTGCGAGGATGCCGTCAAGAAAGGGCAGGCGCTTGACCTGCCCGTCTACCAGTTCCTGAAGGAGCCGCTGATGCGCCGCTTCGGCGAAGCATGGTATCAGGAACTCTGCGATGTAGCCGACGAGTTGCGCTCGCAGGGCTACCTATAGCTTTACCTCTTTGGTCTGTCCGGCCTTGAGTTTCAGCGTCTGCCGTTCACCATTCACGAGTAAGGTGACGCGGCTGGCCGTCTTGGCCTTGATAGTGTATGCTGTTACCTTCCCGTTCTTCCAAGAGAAGTCGAGCTCGTAACCGCCACGGGCACAAAGTCCGCTGACGCTGCCGTCGGCCCATTGCTCGGGACAGGCGGGCAGCAGTTCGATGATGCCCTGCTGGCTCTGCAGGAGCATCTCGCAGACGCCCGCCGTACCGCCGAAGTTGCCGTCAATCTGGAAGGGCGGGTGAGCATCCATCAGATTCGGGTAGGTGCCGCCGCTGTTGTAGTTGGTGCCGCCGTTGGGCGAGATGTAGGTCAGCAGCTTCTGGTAGATATGGTATGCCTGTTCGGCGCGATGGAGCCGCGCCCAGAGGTTGATGCGCCAGCCCGTTGACCAACCGGTGCTCTGGTCGCCTTTCTGGATGAGCGTCTGCTCGGCGGCTTTCTGCAGGACAGGGTCGGTGAGGTGACTGCCGGGATAGAGACCGATGAGATGGCTCTGGTGGCGGTGGTGCGGGTCGTAGTCGCGCCAGTCGTGGAACCACTCGTTGAGGTCGCCCTCCTTGCCGACCGTGTAGGGATGGAGACGGGCGAGGGCTTTTTCATAGGGGGCGGTGGCACCGCCACCGCACAGCCGACTGGCGGTGATGACGCTCTGGAGGAGCTCGCGGATGATGGCGAGGTCGGCGGTGCCGCCATAGCAGGTCATGCCGTGGTAGCCTTGGTCGGTGACGTATTCGTTCTCGGGCGATGTGGAGGGAGCGGTGATGAGCTCACCGTTGTGCTCGACAAGCCAGTCGAGGCAGAAGTCGGCAGCGCCCTTCATCAGCGGGAAGGCTACCTCACGCAGGTACTTCTTGTCCTGGGTGAAGAGGTAGCGCTCCCAGAGCGTCTCGACGAGCCAGGCACCGCCCAACGGCCAGTTGGCCCACTCGGGCTTTTCGCGCTTCTCGCCCACGGGGTTGGTCATGGCCCAGATGTCGCTGTTATGGCTTGAGCACCAGCCTCGGCTGATGCCGTAATAGTTGCGGGCGGCATACTGGCCGTTGGCGGCCAGGGCCTGCACAAAGCCGTCGAGAGGCTGTGCCATCTCGGCGAGGTTGGTCGTGAAGGCCGGCCAGTAGTTCTCCTCAAGATTGATGTTCACGGTATAGTTGCCGCGCCAGGGCGACCAGAGGTGGGGCGTCCAGAGACCCTGCAGGTTGGCGGGCACGCCGGGGGTTCGGCTACAGCTGATGAGCAGGTAGCGGCCGTACTGGAAGTAGAGCGTTTCGAGGTAGCGGTCGTTGGCGGCATTGTGGGTGTAGGTCTTCAGGAGTTCGTCGGTGGGGCCGTCATAGTATGACGGCATAGACAATTGTAGTTTCACGCGGTCGTAGAACTGGCGGTAGTCGGTGATGTGGCGGGCGCGTAGCTCGTCGTAGCTGAGGTTCTGGACGTGCCACATGTCGTTGGTGGCCTGTTCCAGGTAGTCGGCGCCTTCGTTGACGGGATGGCGGTCGAAACCTTTGAAGCTGGTGGCGTTTACTATATATAAGGTGGCCTCAGTGGCTCTGCTGATAGTCAGCGACGAGTCGGCGGCAGCTACCTCGCCGTCGGTCTGCACGCGGAGCATCGTACAGAAGTGGATGCTCTCACGCTCGTCGCCGGTGGCGTGGCCGGTCATCGTCAGCTGCAGGGAGCCTGGACGCACCTTGTGGGGCACCTGCGCCGTCAAGGCGATGCGGCAGTTGATGTTGCCCCGCAAGCGGATGGCGATGACGCGGTCGGGATAGGATGCAAAATACTCTCTCGTAACGACAGCACCGCCACGCACGTAGCGGTCGGTGACAACGGAGGAGTCGAGGCTGAGACTCCGCTCGTAGCGGCTGACCGCTCCCAGTCCGAGGTCCTTGATGTGGAGGGTGCCGAGGGGCTGGAAGAACTGCGAGTTAGGTCCCTGCACGTGGAGCTGCAGGGAGTCGGCCTTGCGGTAGTCTTCGGCAAACAGCGCCTCGCGAATCTTGGGAATCCACAGGTGGGCATTGGCATCAAGGTTGCGGTCGACGGGCTTGCCCGTCCACAGGGTGATGTCGTTCAGATAAATGATGTTGTCGTCGGTGCCGCCATAGACGAGTGCGCCGAGCTTGCCGTTGCCTATCGGCAGCGACTCCTCGAAGTGGTCGGCGGGACGGTCGTAATGGAGAATCATCGGCGGCTGCTGGGCTGCTGAGGCGTTGCCAAGTACGGCCAAAAGTGCAAAAAACAGGAATTTTCTCATACTTTTTAGGTTTCTGCTTGCAAAGATACAAATTATTTTGTATTTTTGCGGCAAATAAACATAAAAAAGCGTACCTATGCAGCCCATTAAGACTTTGAACGACATGATTGTCTTCCTGCAGCAGCGGGGAGACCGCAAGCGCGTGGCCGTCATCTGCCCCAACGATGCCAGTACCCGCTACGCAGTGGAAAAAGGACAGGAGATGGGATTCATCGAACCCATCTACGTCAACGGCGACGACAAGGACGAGTGTGCCCGCCGCGCCGTGGCACTCTGCAAGAGCGGCGAGGCCGACATCCTGATGAAGGGTCTCGTCAATACCGACGTCGTGCTGCGCGCCATCCTCAATAAGGAGACGGGCATCCTGCGTCCCGGCCACGTGCTGACCCACATCGCCATGGCCGAGATTCCGAAGTACGAGAAGCTGCTGTTCTTTACCGATGCAGCCGTCATCCCTATCCCGACCAAGGAGCAACGCCGCCAGCAGGTACACTACGTCAACTACGTCTGCCACGCCCTCGGCATCGAGGAACCGCGCATCGCGCTCATTCACTGTGCCGAGAAAGTCAGCGAGAAGACCTTCCCCTACACCAAGGACTACCTGGACATCATTGCTCTGGCACAGAGCGGCTACTTCGGCCGCTGCATCATCGACGGACCGCTCGACCTGAAGACGTCGCTCGACTCGGTCAGCCTGCGCGAGAAGGGCATCCACTCGGCCATCGACGGACAGGCCGACGCCCTCATCTTCCCCGACATCGTGGCCGGCAACGTCTTCTACAAGACGCTGACGCTCTTCGGCTATACGAAGACCGCCGGTGTGCTGCAGGGCACGCGATGCTGCTGCGTGCTGCCCTCGCGCGCTGACAGCCCCGAATCGAAGTACTACTCCTTAGCCTTGGCTGCGATATGAACATCCTCGTCATCAACCCTGGCTCCACGTCGACCAAGATAGCGGTCTACGAGGACGACACGCCCGTGCTGTTGCGCAACATCGTGCATACGCCAGAGGAACTGGCACCGTTCGACGACGTCATCGAACAGCAGGACCTGCGCCGCCAACTGGTGCTCGACGAACTGCGGCAGGCAGACATTCCCATCGACTTCGATGCCGTCATCGGGCGCGGTGGTCTGGTAAAGCCCTTAGAGGGTGGCGTCTACGAAATCAACGACCTGATGATACAGGACACCCTCAGTGGCATTGCCCTCCATAACCACGCCTGCAACTTGGGCTGCCTGATAGCCCACGAGATAGCAGCCACGATTCCCGGCTGCCGCTCGTTTATCGCAGACCCCGGCGTAGTGGACGAGTTGAACGACTATGCCCGCATCAGCGGGTCGCCGCTGATGAACCGCATCTGCATCTGGCACGCCCTGAACCAGCGCGCCATCGCCCGCCGCTATGCCGCTGAGATAGGCCGCGAGTACGAGGACCTGAACCTCATCATCTGCCACATGGGCGGCGGCATCTCCGTGGCGGCCCACGACCACGGACGGGCCATCGATGCCAACAATGCCCTCGACGGCGAGGGTCCGTTCTCGCCCGAGCGCGCCGGCAGCCTGCCCGCAGCCGACCTCATTCGCCTCTGCTTCAGTGGCAAGTACAACGAAAAACAGCTGCTGAAACGCATTGCCGGCAAGGCCGGACTGAACGCCCACCTCGGCACGAACAACGTGAAGGAAATCATACAGCGCATTGAGGACTACGGAGACACCCAGGCAGAGCTCATCCTCAACGCCATGCTCTACCATGTGGCCAAGTCGATAGCCGCCGAAGCTGCCGTGCTTTGCGGAAACATCGACGCCATCCTGCTCACAGGCGGTCTGGCCCGCTCAGAGTACATCGTCAGCCGTCTGCGCCGCCGCATCGGGTTCCTGGCTCCTGTCCACTGTTTCCCCGGCGAGGACGAGATGGAGGCACTGGCACTGAATGCTCTGGATGTGCTCCGTGGCAAACGTGAAGCGAAAATCTACAAATAAACCAAACGATAAAGAAAGAATTATGAAAACATTTTTGAACGTCGGCGACATCGGCCCGCTGGAGAAGGCCTTAGCCGAAGCACTGGAAATCAAGAACGACCGTTACAAGTATCAGCACTTGGGCAAGAACAAGACGCTGATGATGATATTCTTCAACAACTCGCTGCGCACGCGCCTCTCGACGCAGAAAGCCGCCATGAACCTCGGCATGAACGTCATCGTGCTCGACGTCAACGCCGGCGCATGGAAGCTGGAGACCGAGCGCGGCGTCATCATGGACGGCGACAAGTCGGAGCACCTGTTGGAAGCCATCCCCGTGATGGGCTGCTACTGCGACATCATCGGCGTGCGCTCCTTCGCCGGGCTGACCGACCGTGAATACGACTACGCCGAGACCGTCGTCAACCAGTTCATCAAGTACTCGGGTCGCCCCGTCTTCGCCATGGAGACGGCTACCGTACACCCGCTGCAGGCCTTCGCCGACCTCATCACCATCGAGGAATATAAAGAGGTGAAACGTCCGAAGGTGGTCCTCACCTGGGCCCCCCACTGCCGCGCCCTGCCGCAGGCCGTGCCCAACTCGTTCGCCCAGTGGATGCTGGCTGCCGATGTCGACTTTGTCATCACCCACCCCGAGGGCTACGAGCTCGACCCGAAATTTGTGGGCGGTGCCCGTGTAGAGTACGACCAGCGGAAGGCTTTCGAAGGCGCCGACTTCATCTACGCCAAGAACTGGTCGAACCCCGGTGTCACCAATCCCGGCGACTACGGCAAGATTACCTCTAAGGACATGTCGTGGACGGTCGACGAGGAGCACATGTCGTGGACGAGGAACGGTAAGTTTATGCACTGCCTGCCCGTGCGCCGCGGCCTCATCGTGACCGACGACGTAATCGAGTCGCCCAATTCCATCGTCATTCCCGAGGCAGCCAACCGCGAGATTTCATGCTCGGTGGTTCTTAAACGCATGCTCGAAGCATTATGATATCATTTGAGTGTGACTATAACAACGGGGCGCATCCGAAAGTCCTGGAGAACCTCGTCAAGTATAACTCGTCGAAGCCGACACCCTACGGTTTCGACGAGTTCTCAGAGCGTGCAAAGCAGAAGATACGCGAGGCTATCGGCATGCCCGACGCACAGATATTCTTCCTGACCGGCGGCACGCAAGCCAACGCCACAACCATCGACTCCATGCTCTACCAGTATGAGGGCGTCATCTGCGTCGGCTCCGGACACATCAACGTCCACGAGGCCGGGGCCGTGGAGTTTACCGAGCATAAAATCATTACACTGCCCGACGTACAAGGAAAGATGGAGGCTCGCGTGCTCGACCGCTATCTCGACGACTTCATGCACGACGGCAACAAGGATCACGCCGTACATCCGGGACTGGTCTACATCACCTTCCCGACGGAGTTTGGCACACTCTACAACGCCGCCGAACTACGCGACATCTACCAGGTTTGCCAGCGCTACGACCTGCCGCTCTACATCGACGGGGCACGCCTGGGCTACGGACTGATGGCCGACGGCAACGACGTCACGCTGCCCTACCTGGCACGCCACTGCGACGTCTTCTACATCGGCGGCACGAAAATCGGCGCCCTCTGCGGCGAGGCCGTCGTCTTCAGCGGGAGGAATGCCCACAAGCACTTCTTCTCAATCCAGAAGCAGCACGGCGCCGTCATTGCCAAGGGCGCTCTCATCGGGCTGCAGTTCGACGCGCTTTTCACTGACAGTCTCTACTTCCGCCTGTCACAACACGCCATCGACATGGCCATGCAACTCAAGCAACTGTTTCAGGAAAAAGGCTACCAGTTTTATGTCGACTCACCCACCAACCAGCAGTTCCTCGTCATCAGAAACGAGGAGGTGGAGCGGCTGGGCCAGAAGGTGGCGTTCACGCACTTCGGACAGACCGACCATCACCACACCATCTGCCGCTTCGTCACCAGTTGGGCCACGACGCAAGAGGAAATCGACGAACTCCGCAGCTGTCTATTTCACTGACCACTCAAAGAGTCCGGCAGAGTCGTTGTCGGGCAAGGTCACTTCGAGGCGCACAGCCTTTGTTTTCACAGGATTAAAGTTGACGGTGCTGGCTGTTCCACGGTAGGTGGGATAGCTGGCATCGCCTTCTACTGGCTTCCACTCGCCCGAAGCGGTCTGGTAGAGGATGCGCCACGACTTTGGCACGTCGCAGCCGCCCCACGGCTTGTCGCAGAACCAGTAGACGGTGGCCGTGCTCACCTCGGCCTCCTGCGGGAACTCGTAGCCTATCCACTCCGTCGAAGCCTTCTTAGGCCACCAGTGGGTGTAGGGCACCGAACGGTCGTTCTCGCCCTTCGGTACGAGGCGATCGTTGACCGACGAGATGGCAGGCATCCGTGGCGTCGATGTCGTCACCTTGCTCTCCGAGGCCAGTGTGGCGGGCTGTGCGGGTGTGGTGGCGCTGAGGTCCTGCGGCAGCCAGACGCGCATCTTCCCTGAGCCGCGATGGCACCAGGCGAAGTAGGGAATGAGCGTCAGCGTCTGGTCCTTCACCGTGAGCTTTCCCTGTTTGTCGAAGTCGAGCGTCTGGGCATCGGTGACGAGCGTGGTTAGCGTCGTACCGGCAATCTCCTTCTTGCCCAACCGGAGCGTCGGCTCCTGATTGACCAAGGCCGAGAAGATGTCGAACTGGTTGTCGGGGTGCTCGGCACAGTAGACAATCGGGCCGCGCTCCACGGCTATCATCCCCCGGTCGGCTTCCACCTTATTATTCGCGCGAACGGTGCGCGGCTCCATATCGAAGCAGATGACCACCTTGTCGCCCTTCTTCCAGCGGCGCTCAATGTCCACGTAGCCGTCGTCGCCGACGAGCAGGGGCACGGTAACGCCGTTTACGATGAAGCTATAGCCCAGCCGCTTGTTGTCGGTGTACTGGTAGAGGTCGCCGGGCACGGGCTTGTTGCGGAGCCAGCCAGGGACGCGGATTTTCAGGTTGAACTCGCCCACACTGTTCTTGTCGATGGTCAGCACGGTCTCGCCGTCCCACGGGTAGTCGGTCCTCTGGGTCAGCGTCAGCTTCTTGCCCCCGACGCTGAGTGTCGAGGTGTTCGAGAGAAACAGGTTCACGTAGACATTCTTCTCTTTCACGGCATAGACGTAGCCGGGCAGCGAGGGGATGAAGCGGCAGATGTTCGACGGACAGCAGGCGCAGCCGAACCATGCCTGGCGCTGGTGCTGGCCCATCGACTCCAATGGGTTGGGATAGAAGAAGCCGTCGCCCTGCAGCGAGACACCCGAAATCAGACCGTTGTAGAGCGTGCGCTCCAGCACGTCGTAATACTTCGACTCGCCGTGGAGCAGGAACAGCCGGTAGTTGACGTAGACATTGCCGATGGCGGCACACGTCTCGCAGTAGGCACTCATGTTGGGCAGTTCGTAGTTCTTGCCGAACGCCTCGCCGCTTGAGGTGGCGCCGATGCCGCCGGTAATATACAGTTTCTTCGTGACGATGTTGTCCCAGATGCGGTCGATGGCCCGGATATAGCCCTCGTCGCCTGTCAGGGCAGCCACGTCGGCCATGCCTGCATACATATAGGCGGCGCGGACGGCGTGGCCCACAGCCTCGTCCTGCTCGATGACGGGCTTGTGGCTCTGCGAGTACTCCTGCTTGATCGAAGTCTTGCCGCGGTAGTCGAGCAGGAACTTGGCGAAGTCGAGATAGCGCTTCTGACCGGTGGCCAGGTAGAGGCGCGCCATGGCCATCTCGGCTATCTGGTGACCGGGCACGACGCACATCTGTCCGGGATTGGGGCCCACCTCCCTGCAGGCCACATCGGCATAGCGGCAGGCGATGTCGAGGAATTTGCGCTTGCCGGTAGCCTGCCAGTAGGCCACCGCTCCCTCCACCATGTGGCCGAGGTTGTACAGTTCGTGCGAGAGGTCCTCCTCCTTCACCCAGCGGCGGTCGCCGGCCCAGTGGTGTGGGTCGGTGGGGTTCTGCGTGCGGGCGGTGTAGAGGTAGCCGTCGGGCTCCTGCGCACGGCCGATGATGTCGATGACGGAGTCGCAGTAGGCCTCCAACTTCTTATCGGGATAAGTCTGCAGAATGTAGGCGGCACCCTCCAGAGTCTTGTAGGGGTCGGTATCGTCGAACGAGTAGCCCACGCCGTTGACCTTGAACGTCTTCGACGGGTCGGCGAGGTGCGCGGCGGCATTGTCGAAGTTCTTGTAGCGGCCCTCGCTCTCGCACTTCGAGAAGGCGAGGGGTACGGTGGTGTTACGACTGGCCTGCAGGCGCTGTCCCCAGAACGTGCCGGGAGCGACCTTCACGGCGGTGAAGGGTACGGGGGTGATGGGGTAGCCCTTCTGTGCTACGCCGACAAGGAGCGAAAAGTGAAAGGTGACGAGTGTTAATAGTAGCTTTTTCATTGTATTTCGTTTTTAGTTTCCGTTTTCGTTAATAACTTCCTTCAGCTGCTTGGTGGCACGCTCAATCATGTCCATCGTACCGCTGCCGTCGCTGACGTAGCGGATAACCATGTTGGCGTAGCTGATGGCACGGTTGGCCTTTTCGTCGTCCTCGGGCAGCTGGCGGGCCTTCTCGAGCAACTGCTGCAGTTCGGCCAGGTCCTCAAGCTCGGGCAGGTTGCCCGGTCGCATGGCGTTGATGACGGCACCGAGGGCTGCTGCTGCGGCGTCAATCTCCTCCTGCGTATGGCGGTCGTCGGGGGCGTCGAGCAGGGGCTGTGCCTTGGTCTGCTGTTCCGTCATGCGGGTGAAGCCGTGGACGGCCCAGGGGGCGTACTCCGGCACTTTCACCGTCAGGGCGTTCCAGGCCTGCTGCTCGTCGAGGCGGCTCTTGGCAATGAGCAGAAGCTCGCGGAGCTGGGACTTGTCGACGGCGGAGCTGCTGTCGTACAGCAGCAGACGGGACGAGGGGACGGCGGGCAGGCTGATGCGGAAGTAGTGGGTCAGGTGGCGGTCGCCGTCGTAGTCGGGGATGAAGGCGGTCAGGTCGCGGTTCACGTCGGCGGTGGCCTCCTCCCAGGTCTTGATGCCGGTGGCGGCCATCACGAGCGGACCGTTCATAAAGGCGCCAAGCCAGTGGCCGTCTACCTTGTCGGGGCCGAAGTCGATGTGGCGGGTGAAGGGCATCACCACCTCCACCACGTCCTTCTTCGTCCAGCGGCGGGCGGGAATCTCCACGTAGCTCGACGGCCGGTACTGCTTAGCAATGCTCTTGCCGTTGAGCCTGACGTCGAAGCCCTCGGTAGCCCAGTAGGGCACGCGCAGCTTCATGGCAAACCGGGCCTTGCCCTCGACAATGCGGATGGTGCTGCGCTCGGCAGGCCACCCACACTCCTGCTTAATCGTGACTCCCTGCTGTTTCCAATGCGCGGTGGAGGGCAGATAGAGGGCTATCCATAAGCAGTTGTCGCCCACGAAGTAGGCCGCCTCCTGATACTTCACATGGTTCTCTGCGCCCGTGCCGCCGCAGCAGGTAGACTGCGGCGTCTCGTTGCCCCACGGCTTCGAAGCGTCGAGGCCGACGGCATACTGGTACGTCGTCTGGTAGTGGCGGGGATTCACCGAGCCGACAATCTGGTTGTAGAGCACGCGCTCGTAGTAGTCCATGTAGCGGGCGTCGTCGGGATTGTAGCAGTTCAGGTCCTTCGTCAGCTTAGCCAGGTTATAGGCGCAGCAGGTCTCGTTGAGGGTAGGCTCGGCGCGCAGTTCGCGGCCGCCCCAGTTTGCCACGTTGCCGCACATCGCGGTCATCTGTGAGTAGGGCTGGCGGAACATCTCGCCATTGCCGACGCCGCCCATCGCATAGCGGTAGCGGCCCTGAATCATCGTCCAGAAGTTCTCGGCCAGGTTATAGTAATAGGGATTGCCGTTACCACGGAACGAGCGCAGGGCGCCCGTCACCATCGGGATGTGCTGGTTGGCGTGGCGCGTGCGGATGGCGTCGATGTTCTTCGATAACGGGTCGAAGAACGCCGGACTGTCGAAGCAGTTGGCGGCTTCCAGCAACCGGGCCTTTTCCTCGGCAGTGCCCGTCATCTCGGCCAGGCGGGCCAGCGACTCGGCCATACCGCCCACCTCGCCGGCTATATACATGTTCCACATCTCGTAGCGGTTGCCGGGACGGGCGCGGCGCTCGTCCTGCCGGCCGTCGCTCTTGACGTAGGTGCGGTAGTGCAGGCGGTTCCACACCCACAGTCCCATGTCCTTGGCCGTGAGCAGGGCCTTGTCGGCCACGGCGCGGTCGTCGATGTAGGTGGCAATGTCGATGAGTCCTGCCAACTGCTTGTGTACAGAGTAATAAGGTGCCCACACCCAGCTGTCGTTGTTGTAGGCACGGTACATCTCAATCAGCACACAGTGCTGCGCGGGGATGGCGTTCAGGTAGCCGTAGCCGTACTTGCCGGGCTCCTGCTTGTAGCGGTCGAAGTCGGCCCAAGTGCCCTTCATCTGGCGCAGCTCCTCCTCGGGGGCGAAGTCGCGGGCCTCCCAGTAGCGGCCCAGCTGCTCGTTCCAGACGAACGTCCGCTCCTGGCACTCGCGCAGGCCGTTCACCATCTCGGTGATGTTCCGGCGCAGGATGTCGCGCTTCGACTTGTCCTGACAACTGGCAAAGGCGAAGGCCAGCGCCGACATATAGTGGCCGGAACCGTGGCCCTTCAGCTTCGTCGTCGGCGAGTCCCAGCCGTCCGACTCGGGGTAGCCTTCCGTCGGCAGTCCGTAGGTGTCGCGGTAGTTATAGAGCTGCTGCCTGACGGGCAGGCTCAGCAGGTGGTCGATGTCGAGGTCGCGGTTCCCCGTCAGCCGGTTCTGGCCGTCGAGGCTCACGCAGTCGAGCGGCAGCGGCTCGGCCACAATCTTTGCTGTCAATTGTGCATCCACCACCTTCACCTCAGCCGTCACGGGGTAGCCGTTGGGCGTGGTGTTGTCGCCGAGTATATATCCGCGTACCTTATATATACTGCCCACGGGATTGGTGTCGGGGTTAGCCTCAGCCCGCTCTGTGGCCTCGCCGGCATTCTGCCACCTCACCTGGCGGTACTCGCCCTTCCCGTCGCTGTATTCCACCCAAAGCTGGTAAGGCAGCCGAGGGGCGTTGCCCACGGGCACCTCCACACTGACGCTCTCAGCGCTGACGATGGTAAGGCTTTCAGTATGTGCATTGGCAACTCCGGTCAGGACCTGCATCAGGCATAGGGTGGTAAGTAGTTTCTTCATAGTGGGACATTTTTGAGCTGCAAAAATAATCATTTCTTTCCAGATTATCAGCCATTGCAACCTATTTAACATTATTTAGGCCGCGACATCTTTTTGCTGGCTGAGGTCACTCTCGTCGCTTATCTGGTGGCACCGGTCTTTTGGTTGATTTTCGGCTGGGTGTCGGGTTAGGTGTCGGTTCAGGTGTCGGTTCTCAGCTCCGAAGGGTGGCTATGCGTGCTTTTTCTGCCGATCAATCCGGGTATTTTTGCTATTATAGTTGTTATTCGCACTTTTTATCCAACACTCCCTACACTTCCTGCACCTAAAATAGTTCAACAGGTGCAGGAAGTGTAGGAAGTGCAGGATGTTTCCTGCTAATGACAATTATATAGTGATTGAGGGTTTTTGCGGTGAAGTCCTCATTGACCTCACCGGGCGACAGGTTATGGGAAAGGCGGCGGGTTTCATCCAAAAGGCGGGGGTTTATGAGAAAAAGGCGCCGGGTTTTGAGAAAAAGGCGGGGGTTTTGAGAAAAAGGCGGGGGTTTATGAGAAAAAGGCGGTGGGTTTTGAGAAAAAGGCGCCGGGTTTTGTTTGTCCCGCGGTCTACTTTCCTCAGGCGAAGCAAGAAAATCAAAAAAAACTTTGACACGTCAGCATTATTGTGTAACTTTGCAGGCGAAAAAGGAATGATAACTAATAACGAGATGAAAAGGATTTTGACTGTTGGCTTCTGGCTGCTTACCGTCTGCGCGATGGCGCAGAAGACGGTGTACATCCCTGACGAGTGGCGCCACCCGTGGCCGTCGGACTCGCTGCTCTATGCCGAGAGCGACCCCGACAACCGCTACACATGGTCGAAGACGCGCTCAGTGGAGTCGGACAACGTCATCGTGTTCTGGGACAAGGGCTACGGCTCCGTGCTGCCTTCGAAGTCGCCGACGGCCTACCGCGTCGACGAGCAGGACCTGCTCAAGAAGTGCGAGGCCTTCTACGACCTGGAAATCAACAAGCTGGGCTTCGTGGACCCCGCGAAGACCAACCTCAGGCGCTATAAGGTAATGGTGCTGCTGAACCACACGACGGAGTGGGTGTGCTACGGCGGCGGCTACGACTACGAGGTGAGTGCCCTCTGGCTCGGTCCGTCGGCCTGCAAGCCCGTCGGCCACTCGGTAGCCCATGAGGTAGGGCATTCGTTTCACTATATGTGCTACGCCGACGCCTCGGGCAACAACCACAACTCGTCGTCGACCATCAACACGGGCTTCCACCTGCAGTGCGGCAACGGACAGACCATCTGGGAGCAGACGGCACAGTGGCAGGCCAACCAGTCGTACCCGGAGCTGATGTTCGACCAGAGCATCGGCGTGTTCCGCAAGAGCCATAACTACGCCTACAGTCACGAGTGGCACCGCTACCAGTCGTACTGGCTGCACTACTATCTGTGCCAGTATTACGACGACATCACCACGGTGGCCCAGGTGTGGCGGCAGCCCATGACAGGCCAGAGCCAGGGCAACGCCACCGACTTCAACCAGGCACTGATGAAGCTGAAGAAGCTCGACGCCACGGGGCTCTTCCGTCTCTACTACGACTACGCCGCCCGTCTGGCCACATGGGACCTGGACGCCTGCAAGCCCTACCGCGATGCGCACATCGGCGACTTCGACTACCACTGCGTCAGCGTGGGCGACACGGCCTATCAGGTGGCGTTGGCTTCGGCGCCGCAGTCCAGTGGCTTCAACGTCATCCCGCTGAAAGTGCCTGAGGCTGGCACCGACGTCACGACCCGCTTTACCGCCCTCAACACCTTAAACTGCAAACTGGCCGCCGGCGACCCCGCCGAGATGCTGAACGGCGAGACGCAGTGGAGCAAGACCAACCGCACCACCTACGTCAACAACACCAACCGCGCCAACCGAGGTTTCCGCCTTGGCTACGTCGCACTGATGAAGGACGGCACGCGCCGCTACCTGAACGCCGACTCCGTCTATTGCACGGGCACCGCCGAGGCTACTGCCGACATCACGGCGACCATTCCCGAGGGCACCGACCGCCTGTGGCTCATCGTCGTGCCTGCCCCCAAGCGCTACGTACAGCACAAGTGGACCGACAAGGCCGACAACGCCGAGATGTGGCCCTACCGCTTCCAGATAGAAGGCACCGACCTCGCGTCAAGGGCCACGGTCTACGTCAGTCCCACGATTGACGGCCGCGAGGTGAGCGACGTCACGCTGACCTACGACGTCTACCTGCCCCAGCTGAACAGCTACGATGCCGTGCCCGTCACCGTCAGCGGACGGGCGTTGGCACAGTTGGGCACCGCCTTCCAGCTGCCCACAGCCGACATTGCCGGGAAGATGGTCGCCTACACCGCTGCCGGTCCCGCCGTCGGCAAGATGATGTTCTACCCGCTGAACCCCAAGACGCTCGCCACGGTGAGCAGCGGCTCGACGGCCAACGGCTACGGCCACTGGTTCGGGGCCAACGGAGCCGTGAGCAGCTACCAGAACGGCTACATCTACAGCGAACTGAACACGTCGTCGATGACGTTCAGCATCGGCCAGTACCCCGGCAAGGTGAAGCAAGGTGCGGAATACACCGTCGGTCAGGCCCTGCGCTATAAGCAGGCCGACGGCAAGATAGCCACTGCCCGCTTCGTCTTCCGCGTACATATTACTAATGTAGACTACGGCGCCGAGCTCGCCAGCATCGACTACGCCGACCCGACGGGCTTTAAAGAAGTGAAAAGTGGAGAAGTGAAAAGTGGAGAAGTGAAAAGTGGAGAAGTGAAAAGTGGAGAAGTGAAAAGTGACATCTACGACCTGCAGGGGCGCCGTGTGGACAGTCCGGCCCGCCGCAGCGTCCTGATAGTAAACGGGAAAAAGACGCTATGAAGATATTTGCAATAGGAATGAACTATGCGGCACACAATAAAGAGCTGCATGATACGTTATTAAAACCAGAGGAGCCGGTCATCTTCACCAAGGCCGACTCGGCGCTGCTGAAGCCCGGCAAGCCGTTCTTCGTGCCCGAGGACATGGGACGGATTGACTACGAGGCCGAGGTGGTGGTGCGCATCTGCCGGTTGGGCAAGAACATTGCCGAGCGGTTTGCCCACCGCTACTACGATGCCGTCACCGTGGGACTCGACCTCACCGCCCGCGACATGCAGCGGCGAGCCAGTCATGCCGGACAGCCGTGGACCATCTGCAAGGGGTTCGACGGCTCGGCGGTCATCGGCGAATGGGTCGAACTGTCGCAGTTGCCCGCCGTGCAGGCCCTGCACTTCCGCTTGGAGAAGAACGGCGAGACGGTACAGCAGGGGTGTACCGGCGACATGTTCTACACCGTAGACCAGATCATCGCCTACATCTCGCGGTTCTTCACGCTGAAGACGGGCGACCTGCTCTACACGGGAACCCCCGCCGGCGTAGGCCCGGTCAGCATCGGCGACCGCTTGGAGGGCTGGCTCGAGGAGCGAAAGGTATTGGAACTGAACTGTAAATGAACGTAAGACGATATACACTGAGTGTGCTTCTGCTGCTGACGGGCCTGTGCGCGTCGGCTCAGGAGTTCTTCAACCTGACCGCCTCGGAGGTCAGGATCGACTCGGTGCTGCCGCTGTTCACATATACCCGTGAGTTGGGTGCCGGCTATGCCGACTCTACCTACACGGTTACGATAGAGTACCCGGAGTTTATCGATATGTCGGAGACCGACGTGGCGCGGTTACACAAGATTACCGACCACGAACTGCCCCCGATGCCCGAGATTCAGCAGTACATCGGCGTGTCGCGCAAGCGGGGCACGCTCTATGTGGCCTTCACGCCCATCGTCTTTCGCGAAGGGAAGTATCAGAAGTTAGTAAGTTTTATGATAAAGACCCACCCCCGACCCCTCCCTGTAGGGAGGGGAGTAGATACTCCTTCTGCGGCTTCCCGGGGCACAGCTAATTACTCCCCTCCCTACAGGGAGGGGCCGGGGGTGGGTCTTCAGTCTGTACTTGCTACCGGGCGCTGGGCCAAAATCCGCGTGCCGGAGACGGGCGTCTACCAGCTTACCAGCGATTTGGTGCGTAGCGCGGGGTTCTCTGATATTAATAAGGTGAAAATCTATGGCTACGGCGGAGCCCTGCAGCCCGAGCGGCTGACCGCCGACTACCTCAGCGAGACCGACGACCTGAAGGAGGTGGCGACGTGCACCGTCGGCGGACGGCGGCTCTTCTATGCTGTCGGGCCCGTGGGCTGGAGCAGCAACACCGCCACCACCCGTACCCGCAACCCCTACAGCGACTACGGCTACTACTTCCTGACCGAGAACGACTCGACGGCGCTGACCGTCAGCGAGGAGCAGTTCAAGGCCGACCACTACCCCACCCCCAACGACTACCACTCGCTCAGCGAGGTCGACGACTACGCCTGGTATCACGGCGGGCGCAACCTGTACGACAGCCGCCTCTTCGGCACCGGCGTGCAGCGCACGTACCAACTTGCCGCCCCCGAAGGTTCGAAGGGCAGGCTCACGGTGGTGCTCTCCCACGATGGTCCCTTCACCGCCAGCGTGCTGGTGAACGGCAAGGAGGTGGGAACGGTTATCGTCAACACGTCGCCCGACCGCTACAGCAAGGCGGCCGTCACGACGAAGACTTTTACCGTTGAAGACGCGCTGTCGGCCGACAATACCGTCACCATCCGCCAGACCGGTGGCTCCAACCTGCGCCTCGACTATCTGTCGCTCTGCTACGACACCCCGCAGGCATGGCCCGACCTGGCAACGGCCAGTATTCCCGTGCCGCAGTACGTTTACAACATCACCAACCAGAACCACCACGCCGACACGGCGGTCGACATGGTCATCATCATCCCCACGACGCAGAAACTATTAGGCCAGGCCCAGCGGCTGAAGGCATACCACGAACAGAAGGACTCGCTGCGGGTGCGCATCGTGCCTGCCGACGAGCTGTTCAATGAGTACTCGAGCGGCACGCCCGACGCCAACGCCTACCGCCGCTACCTGAGGATGCTCTACGACCGTGCAGAGACCGACGCCGACATGCCGCGCTACCTGCTGCTCTTCGGCGACGGTGCCTGGGACAACCGCATGAAGACCGCCGTCTGGCAGAACTCGTCGCCCGACGATTTCCTGCTCTGCTACGAGAGCGAGAACTCGTTCAGCGAGACCGACTGCTACGTCAGCGATGACTACTTCTGCCTGATGGACGACGGCGAGGGCGGCTCGATGCTGGTCAGCGACAAGTCTGACATCGCCGTGGGCCGGCTATCCGCACGCACGGAGGCTGAAGCAAAGATTATGGTCGACAAGACCGTCGGCTATATGCAGAACGAGAACGCCGGTGCCTGGCAGAACACGCTCTGCTTCATGGGCGACGACGGCGACTCGAACCGACACATGAAGGATGCCGAGTCGGTGGCAACACTCATCGGCGAACAGCACCCGGCCTTCAGCGTCAAGAAAATCTACTGGGATGCCTACGAGCGGCAGTCGTCGTCGACGGGCTTCAGCTATCCCGACGTAACCAAGCTCATACGCCAGCAGATGCAGCAGGGTGCGCTGCTGATGAACTACAGCGGCCACGGGGCTGCCTACACCCTGTCGCACGAGCAGGTGCTCCACCTGTCGGACTTTGAGGCGGCTACGTCGCTGCGCCTGCCCCTGTGGCTGACGGCTTCGTGCGACATCATGCCCTTCGACGGTCAGGAGGAGAACATCGGCGAGACCTGTATGCTCAACAAGCAGGGCGGCGCCGTCGCCTTCTACGGCACCACGCGCACCGTCTATGCCCAGTATAACGGCTATATGAACCGCGCCTATACCCGCTACGTGCTGGGCCGCGATGCCGAGGGCCGCCGCTACACCATCGGCGAGGCTGCCCGACTGGCCAAGAACCTGCTGATGACGCCGTCGAGTCAGGGCAACGACATCGGCATGGACCAGACGGCCAACAAGTTGCAGTTCACCCTGCTCGGCGACCCGGCTCTCACGCTGGCAGCCCCCACCCTCCAGATGGTGGTCGACAGCATCAACGGCGAGCCTGCCAACGGTGAGCCCGTGCAGCTGAAGGTCGGCCAGACGGTCAGCATCGCGGGACACATCGTCGGCGCACCGGCCTTCGACGGCGTGGTGACGCTCACCGTGAAGGACGTTGAACAGGAGGTGACCTGCCGCCTGAACGACCCCTCGGCGGCTGACTCTCCCCTCACGTTCAAGGACCGTCCCAACACGCTCTATCAGGGCACCGACAGCGTGCGCCAAGGCCGCTTCAAGGTCAGGTTCGCCCTGCCCAAGGACATCAGCTACAACGAGGGCAACGGCCTCATCACCCTCTACGCCCTCTCTGCCGACAAGCAGCAGGAGGCCAGCGGCTACAGCACCAACTGTTCGCTGTGCAGTGGCGATGCCACTGCCACCGACGGCATAGGCCCCAACATCTACTGCTACCTCAACACCACCTCGTTCACAAACGGCGATGACGTCAACGCCACCCCGCTGTTCCACGCCGAGCTCTACGACAAGGACGGCATCAACGTATCGGGCGGCGGCATCGGCCACGACCTGGAGCTGATTGTCGACGGCGCTATGACCACCACCTACGTGCTGAACGACTACTTCCAGTACGACTTCGGCGACTACCGCAGCGGCTCGCTCAACTACAGCCTGCCACAGCTCCCCGTAGGCCGGCACAAGCTGCTGTTCCGAGCCTGGGACGTGATGAACAACTCGTCGACGGCCGAGCTGGAGTTCAACGTCGTCAAGGGACTGGAGCCCTCCATCTTCAGCATCGACTGCACCAAGAACCCAGCCAAGACCGAGACCACCTTCATCGTCACCCACGACCGCACGGGCTCGCAGGTCGACATCGAGATTGACGTCTTCGACACCTCCGGCCGCCAGCTCTGGACTCACAAAGAGACAGGCGTCTCCTCCAGCCAGGCCTCCACCGTCACGTGGGACCTGACCACAACGGGCGGCCACCGACTCTCCACAGGCGTCTACCTCTACCGCGTGCGCCTCTCCTCGGAGGGCAGCTCGCAAGCCTCGAAAGCGAAGAAACTCATCATATTAGGCAATAAATAGCAGGATAACCGCGTTATTAAGGAGATGAAAACAAGAAAACTCATATTAGCCACCACCTGTTTGCTGTTCTGCGGCGGTGCCGCTGCCGCCCCCGACAACGACAAGCTCACCACCTTCAACCCCGTGGAGCACGCCGTCATCAGTGAGACCATTGCACCCGATGCACGCGGTGCCGGCATGGGCGACGTCGGCGTGGCAACCGACCCCGACGTCAACTCACAGTACTGGAACCCCGCCAAGTACCCCTTCTGCATCAGCCGCGCCGGCGTGGCACTGAACTACACCCCGTGGCTCCGCCAGCTGGTCAACGACATCGACCTGGCCTACGTCGCCGGCTACTACCGCATCGGCGACTACTCGGCCATCTCGGGTTCGCTGCGCTACTTCTCGCTCGGCGAGGTCTATACCGACTACGAGAACAGCGACATGACCGTGCGGCCCTACGAGATGTCGCTCGACGCCGCCTACTCGCTGATGCTCAGCGAGAGCTTCTCGCTGGCTGCCGCTATCCGCTGGATCTACAGCGACCTGCGCTTCGACTACAGCGAGGACTCCAAGCCTGCCTCGGCCTTCGCCGCCGACCTGGCCATGTACTATAACAACTACTTGATGCTCGGCAGCCGTGAGTGCCAACTGGGACTGGGTATGAACATCCGCAACATCGGCTCGAAGATCAGCTACTACGGCGACGAGGAGAGCCAGTTCATTCCCGCCAACCTGCGTCTCGGCGCCTCGCTGATGGTGCCCGTCGACGAGTACAACCGCTTCTCGTTCTCAGCCGATGCCAACAAGCTGCTCGTGCCCACCGTACCCCGTCAGGAGGAGGGCGAGAGCAACTCTGAATACCAGGACCGCGTGCGCCGCGACTACAGCGACGTGGGAAGTATCAAGGGTATGTTCCAGAGCTTCAGCGACGCCCCCGGCGGCTTCAAGGAGGAGATGGACGAGATTCAGTGGTCGGTGGGTGCCGAGTACGTCTACCACGACCAATTCTCCATCCGCGCCGGCTACCACCACCAGGCCGAGTCGAAGGGTAACCTGAAGTATTTTACCGTCGGAGGCGGCTTCCGCATGAGCGTCTTCTCGCTCGACGTGGGCTACGTCATCTCGACCGCCCGCTCGAACCCCCTCGACCAGACGCTCCGCTTCACCCTCGCCTTCGACATGGACGGACTTAAAGACTTGTTCAAATGATAAGAGTAGGAATGGGCTACGACGTCCACCAGCTGGTTCCCAACCGGGAACTGTGGATGGGCGGCATTAAGATAGAGCACTCACTCGGACTGCTCGGCCACAGCGACGCCGACGTGCTGATTCACGCCATCTGCGACGCACTGCTCGGTGCTGCCAACATGCGCGACATCGGCTACCACTTCCCCGACACGGCTGCCGAGACCGACGGCATGGACAGCAAGATTATCTTGGAGAAGACCATCGAACTGATAGCTCAGAAAGGCTACCGCTTCGTCAACCTCGACGCCACCATCTGTGCCGAGCGGCCGAAGATGAACCCACACATCCCGCAGATGCAGCAGTGCCTGGCCGGCATCATCGGCACCGACCCCGACAACGTCAGCATCAAGGCCACCACCACCGAGCGCCTCGGCTTCACCGGTCGCGAGGAGGGCATCTCGGCCTACGCTGTCGTCCTCATTGAGCGTGACTGAATAAGTGACCATGCAAACCATGATACGACTGAGCCGATGGCTCGCTGCGAATGCCTCGCTTTTCATCATCGCCATTGCCGTGGTTACTTTTTTCGTCCCAGACCTCTTTGTGTGGGTTCGCGGCACGACGCAGACCGTCATTCTCGGCATCATCATGCTGACGATGGGACTGACGCTGACAACAGACGACTTTCGTATCCTAGCCCGCAGGCCCTTCGACATTCTGATAGGTGCCTGCGCCCAATTCTTCATTATGCCATGCGTTGCCTATCTGCTGGTGCATGTGTTCAGACTGGAGCCGGCGCTGGCTCTGGGAATCCTGCTGGTGGGCTGTTGCCCCGGCGGCGTATCGAGCAACATCATGTCGTATCTCTGTCATGGCGATGTGGCCTTCAGTGTCGGCATGACATGTGCCTCTACCCTACTCGCCCCCGTGATGACGCCGCTGCTGATGGAGTTCACGGCTGGCCAAATCATTGAAATCGATGCTATCGGCATGTTCCTGAACATCCTGATTGTGACGATTATTCCCGTTGGAATCGGCTGTTTCTTAAATTACACATATTCAAAGAACAAGCATTTCCCCACGATTCAGTTGCTGATGCCGGGATTAAGCGTCATCTGCCTGGCCTGCATCGTGGGCGGTGTTATATCAACGGTTCACGACGACCTCGTGGCCCGCGGCCTCTGGCTCTTCCTCTGGACGTTTGCCGTCGTCTTCTGCCACAACACTTTGGGTTATATCCTCGGCTATACGGCTGGCCGACTCGCCAAATTCAACAAAGCCAAGAAGCGCACCATCTCGATTGAGGTGGGTATGCAGAATGCGGGACTTGCCACCGTTCTGGCCGGCAACTTCTTCGCTGCCCAGCCGCTCGCCGTACTGCCCTGTGCCATCAGCTGTGCTTGGCACTCCATCAGTGGGACCATTCTCGCTGGGCTCTTCCTTCGCTTAGACGGGCGCTCCGCTACTCAAGAAAAAACAGACTGACGCCGATAACAGAAATAAATGCGCCCACAACTGCCTTCCACGTAATCTTCTCGTGAAAGAGCCAATAAGACGGCAGAAGGATGATGATGGGCGTCATCGCCATCAACGTGGAGGCGATGCCTGCAGCCGTATATTGCACAGCCATCAGCGAGAAACCAACTCCTACGAAGGGACCGAAGATGGTAGTCGCCGTAGCAACGGACAGTCCTTTCCTATCGTGCAACGCCTCGCGCAAATGTCCCATTTCATCGCGGAAATACGACAACATCAAGAACCCGATGATGCCAGCTACGCAACGATAGAAATTAGCGCTGAAGGGTACCAGCCATTCGGGTACGCCCGCAGTGGCCAAGGCGGCCATGTCGTAGTGGTCCATACCTATCTTGCTCAACACCAAACCAACGCCCTGACAGACGGCAGCCCCGATGGCATAGAGCACCCCATTGAGGGGCAACTTCAATGAAACCTTATGATGCTCTCCGCGGCCAAGCACAGAGATGCCGATGCCAAAGAGCGTGACCAACATGGCCACAATGCTCATCGCCCTCATCTGCTGTCCGAGCGTCACCCATGCCATCAGCGCTGCAGACAAAGGGGCAAGCGTCATGAAAAGCTGCCCATAACGCGAACCTATTATTATATAGCACTGGAACAGGCAGAAGTCGCCAATCACGTAGCCCACCAGTCCAGACAACAGCATCCAGCTACAAGCATCGGCAGGCACGACTGTAGGCAGCGGATTGCCCGTCACCGCCCCGAAGAGTACCAGCGAGAACACCAGTGCCAGCGCCATTCTCAGAACATTCAGCGTGAGATTGCCCAACCGCTTCGAGCCAAACTCGCTCAGCAGCGCCGTTGCCGTCCATGAGAACGCTACGCCAATAGAAATCAGTTCACCTAAATAAGTCATAGCCATTTTCGCGGTGCAAAGGTACAACTTTTCTTAAAGAAAAACCTAAGATAAGAAGAAAATCATTATCTTTGCACCAGAATATGAAGAAATTAGGATTACTGCCACGCATTATTATCGCCATCGTGATGGGGATACTGATCGGGAACGTGCTGCCAGAAGGATGGGTGCGCGTGTTTGTGACGTTCAACTATGTGTTCAGCCAATTCCTGGGTTTCCTCATCCCGCTCATCATCATCGGACTGGTTACCCCAGCCATTGCCGACATCGGAAAAGCAGCCGGCCGGCTGTTGCTGCTGACAGTAGGACTGGCTTATGCTGATACCATCGTGGCCGGACTGTTGGGCTTTGCCACAGGTTCGATGTTCTTTCCGATGCTGATTGACACGGAGACCACGACAGCAATAGAGAAAGCGGAAACGCTGCAGCCCTACTTCCTACTGAATATTCCCGCTATTCTCGACGTGATGGCAGCATTGGTAAGTTCTTTCGTGGTGGGCATCGGCATCGCCTACACTGACTCACCGACGCTGAAGAAAGGCTTCGCGGAGTTCCGTGTCATCATCGAGAAGACCATTCAGGTGGCCATCATCCCGCTCCTTCCGCTCTATATCTTCGGCATCTTCCTCGGCATGACCTTTACGGGTGAAGTTTATCACATCATCTTGGTGTTCGCCAAGATTATCTGTATCATCTTTGTGCTGCACATCGTCATCCTCACGTATGAGTTCCTGATTGCCGGTGGACTTTCAAGGAAGAACCCGCTGCGCCTGTTGGCGAATATGCTGCCGGCTTATTTCACCGCCTTAGGTACATCGTCGAGTGCCGCAACCATTCCCGTCACCCTGCGACAGACAAAAAAGAACGGAGTTAGCGATGAAATCGCAAGTTTCTGCGTGCCACTTTGTGCGACTATTCACATTGCGGGCTCGATGATGAAGATTACCTGCTGCGCCCTCACCGTCTGTCTCATAGACGGTCTGCCCCACGACTTGCCGATATTCCTCCATTTCATCATGCTACTGGGCATCTGTATGGTGGCGGCTCCTGGCGTGCCTGGCGGAGCGGCAATGGCGGCATTGGGACCTCTGGCTGGTGTGCTGGGATTTACACCTGAAGCGCAGGCACTCATCATCGCCCTCTACATCGCTATGGACTCCTTCGGCACTGCCTGCAACGTGACCGGCGACGGCGCCCTTGCCGTTATCATCGATAAATTGCACAAAAACAATCATGTCAAACCATAAAACATTGAATCGTATGAAAGACAATCGGATTATTGCATCGGCCCTTATTGCGCTTGGCATCTTTTGTATGGGTTGGTTCATCAAGGCTGGCATCGACAACTTTGCCAACAAGGACCGCAAGGTAACGGTAAAGGGCCTGGCAGAGCGCGAGGTGCCTGCCGACAAGGTGACGTGGAGCATCGGCACGAAGGTTACGGGCAACGACCTGCCTTTGCTCTATGAGAGCATCAACTTCCAGACGGACAAGATCAAGAGATTCTTGCGACAGAACGGGCTCGAAGAGAAGGAAATCACGGTCAATCCGCCTTCAATCAGCGACTTGGAGGCTCGCGAATGGGGTGATAACCAGAAGAACTTCCGCTATATCGTCACCACGACGATTACCGTAGCAACAAACAAGGTGACAGAGGTAAACAAAGCCATCTTCGCCAGATTCAGACAGCCGGTCAGGGACAGTTCGAGATTGAAGACCGCGACCAGAACACCCCCTACATCAAGAAGCTGCGCGTCGTGACGACTATCACCTACTCGCTGAAAGACTGATTTCAATATTTTAACGAAAAACATTTGGAATGAAATGGGAAAAAGCGTATTTTTGCAGTCTGTACAACACATAAAAGAGAAAAGAATATGAAAAAGACGAAAATCCTGATGACGGCAATGGCCTTCCTGGCTGCTACTCTTATTTCGTGCGACGACAAGCCTATACCCGCAGAGCAACTGCCCGCCGCAGCCCAGACCTATATTCAGGAAAACTATCCTGACTGCAAGGTGCTGATGGCCAAGAAAGACTACGAAATGTTCAGTACTACCTACGAGGTGAAGCTCGAAAACGGTCTGGAGCTGAAATTCGACAGCGACGGGTTGCTTACTGATATCGATGACTAAAACAACATGTATAACCTTTTATAAAAACTGAAAACAATGAAAAAGAGCTTATTTATCCTGATGGCCTTCGTGCTGACCATGTGTATGCCCGCAATGGCCGACAACGACCGAGTAATTACATTCGACCAGCTTCCCGCACAAGCACAGGAGCTGCTGAAAAAGCACTTCGCTGAAAAAGTTCCCCTCATCATCACCGTCGACTGGGACGACTACAAGGTGATTTACCAAAGTGGTGAGAAAGTAGAATTCGACAAGAAAGGCAACTGGAAGGATTTGGACTGCAAGGTGTCGCGCGTTCCTGTTGCTTTGATTCCTGAGCAGATTAAAGCCAACGTCAAGGCAACCTTCCCTGGAGCCATTATCATCAAGCTCGATCGTGACCGTCGCGGCTACGATGTCAAGCTGAACAACGGTATGGAGCTGGAGTATAACAAGAAGTTCCAGGTTGTCGACATCGACGACTAAACGCTGCTTCACTCGTAGAGGGTGAGGAAAAATGAGTAGAAAAGTCGTATCTTTGCAAGCGATTTGTAGATAACGATTAGGAACACTGATGATGCTCCACCGTTTCACAACCCCGCTGCTGCTACTCCTGCTGCTCACCGCCTGCACCGACAGCCGGGAGCAGCAGCTCCAGTTAGAGGAACTGGAGCGGCAGAACCGTGCCGACAGCGTGATGCAGGACCTCGCGCTGGCCCAGTCGCTCGCCGACCACTTCGACCGCCACGGCACCCGTAACGAGCAGCTTCGCGCCCACTACATCCTTGGCCGCACCCATGCCGACCGCGGTGAGTTGCCCCAGGCCGTCGCCGCTTACAACGATGCTGCGGATCGGGCTGATACCACCGCTACCGATTGCGACTACCGCACGCTGAGCCGCGCCTACGCGCAACTAGCACAACTCTACTACAACCAGCTACTGCCCGACAATATGATTCGTCATGGACGGATGGCTATGAAATATACAAAGATGGCCAACGACACGATGGCCTACTTAGCCTGTTATGCCATGTTGGCCGAAGGGTATGAGATGAAAAATATGTCAGACTCAGCATTGCAGATTTTATTGGATTCTTATTCTCTATATAATAAAATAGGTTCTAGACAACTGGCTTCATCACTATGTTGTTCTATTGCTGAAATCTACAGGCAGCAGAAAAACTATTCGCAAGCACAAAAATATATGAGGGAATATGAAACACAGTCCAATTTCTTTGATAAATGCGATAATATAGAACCAGGCAAGGAAATATACTATTTCTGCAAGGGACAACTTTGCCTTGATATGTCTGACAAAAACTGTGCAGAACACTACTTCCGTAAGCTGTTTGGAGTCGCCAACACCTACGATTTGAAGATTGCAGCCTTTGATGGTCTTCAGCGGTTCTACACCAAGTATTTCAATAAAGACTCGCTGGTAAAATACGTTACACTAAGCGACAGTATTTGTAAAATTGCTCACAATGATGTGGAGATGCAGAAAACACTCCAGGTTCAGGCTATGTACGACTATACGCGTAGCGAGCAGATTGCCCATCAAAAGGAGCAGGAGGCAGATCGGTATAAGATTGCTTGTGCACTCTTCGCCATTTTAATTTTTCTTTTTGTCATTGCCTATATTCATAATCGCAACGAGAAGCATCGACTGGAAGACAGAATAAAGCTTTTGCGAGGCTATGCTGTCAACAAGAACCTATATGACAGTCCAATTGCCCAGCATTTCCGTGAGCTACTGAAAACTAATCCCTATCAGAACCCGAGCATGAACGATTGGAAGGAACTGGCTGCCCTTATCGAAAGCGTAATACCCAACTTCCGTGAGAAGTTGCAGACAGACTCTCACCAGTTGTCAGACGCCGAGTATGATGTCTGTATGCTCATCAAAATACAAATTCCATCTTCCGACATAGCCCGACTTAAACAGATTGTACCCTCTTACGTCACACAGATTCGTAAAAACATCTACCAAAGACTCTTTGCGAAAAAGGGAAGAGCCAACGAACTGGACGAATACATCATGTCGTTGTCTTAAATGCAATAATTGCCCATTTCATCGGATGTTTTTGTTGTTTTTGCTTCTATACAATCCATATGGAAACCTTATAACAGATTCTTCTCGCTCATTTTGTGAAAACATTTCAGTGGTTTTTTCTACCACCCAATGCACTTTTTTGCGTATCTTTGACGTCAAATCACAAAACCTGTTCCCGTGATTCCCATAACTAGTCAAATTAAAATATGATTAAAAACACCCTATTACATTTTTGCCTTGCAGGACTATTTGTTGTTCTGCAAGGGTGTTGCTTTGACTCTGAAGAGGTTGATATCTACTTTAGTAACAAAACATCTGAGCCGATTTATGTGCAAATGCAATTAACAACATACAATGATGGTGATCTCGGAGGAACAAAGACTCTTTATGCAAGACCATGGTCTTTTGATAGGATTTCTCCAGATAGTACCTATAAATGGGGGGCCGTTGGGTCAAGTAATAAAGATTTTTTGTTTGTAATAGTCAGACAGAACACCATTGATAGGCATGACTCAATTTATCTATCTACACATTGTTTATATGATAGTGCATTTTCTATGACAATGTCCCAATTAATTGAAACGGATTATCGTATTGAATACAAATAACAAGAAGGAAATGAAAAAACTATCGGCAATTGGGCTTATGATAGCCTGTGGCGTCCTGCTGGGCGCTTGTGAAAAAGGCTCCGACAAGGACGATGATGGCGTTGTATTGATGGAGGAGGTGCTTGATGCCGTCTATGTGGTCAATGCCGGCAATGCTGCCGCCTCCATACCTGCCAGCATCACGGTGGTGGATGTCAGGAACCGCAGGGCGACGCAGAACCTGTACAGGACGCAGAACGGGAGTGACATGGTGTCGACGCCTTCTGACATGGTGACGGCCTGGTTAAGCAAACGTATCTTTGTTGTCTATCCAGATAAGGACCTGCTGGAGGAGATTGACGGCCAGACGCTGAAGTCGCTGAAGAAGATTTCCACGACAGGACTGTTTGGCAACAAGGGCAAAGGCCCCAGAAAGATGATGTGGCATTGGAAAAAACTGTTAGTACTCACCGATGCCGGCTACGTGCTGAGTTTTTCGGGCGACGCGCTGGAGGCAGAGGCAGCCTACGAAGTAGGTCCAGGGGCAACGGCCATGTACACTACGAAGGAAAACGCCATTGAGGTGCTCCATTCCGGGCAGGGGACAGAGGCTCCCTGCATATCGAGTGTAAGCTTTTATGGCAATCCTGCACCATATACCATTACTTCCGAACTATTGACAAATCCTGTGGAGTATATCCGTGTATTTGACGACAGCTACGCAGCCTTCATCCTGAATGCCGGGAGCGACGGCAAGGCGGGGAGTGTCATTCAGAGGCAGTGGGGCAAGGAGCCCGAGCTGCGTAAGATTGCTGATGCCACTTTCGCGTGCAACGGAAATGACTCCAAAGGCACTGCGCTTTATATGGTGAACACGTCAGCAGCCGGGGCCAAGCCAACCTATAGCAAGTATGACATCTTGACAAATACTGTCAGTACCTTCATAGAAAACGGTGAACAGTATCCTACCGCCATTGCCACTGATTATGCGTATCACAATACCATCTGCGTCACTTCGCGTCCGTCGGCAGACAAAAACAGCACGGCAAATGGCCATGTGACCATTTACAGCCACGAAGGCCAGTTGCAAGGGAAGTATGAAGTGGGTGTGAACCCCTCTCTCATCGACTTTGGCTATGTCATGGTTTACGAGTGAATAAAAGGAAAACATAGTGATCAGGGGACTCTAACTTTGCGCTCTAATAATAAAAGTGGAATGAAAATTTGCATATTTCAGGACTCTGATTACTTTATAAAAACATGTCAAACAAAACAAAATAAAATAGAACAATGGAGAAACGTGTAAAAACATACAGTGTTGCGGCAACGGTGGCGATGGCTGCCGTGTTGCTGTCATCGTGTGCCACGATTGTGGCAGGCGGGGCACCGAAGATTACCATCAACGGTGACGTGCCAGAGCCAGTGACCATCGAGACGGAAGAGGCGGCCTATATAGACGTGACGCTTCCGGCCTTGGTAAAAGTGAAGCGCCACCACATAGACGGGCAGCGCATCAAGATAACATCGGAAAATTACGAGTATAACGACATTATGCTGAGGAAGACGCTGAACGACTGGACGCTCGGCAACATCCTTATCGGCGGTCTCATCGGTTGGGGCGTTGACCTTGGAACGAACTGCGTCAGCAAACCTGCGCAGACGGAGTTCACTATAACACCAAAGCCAAAGGGTCGAAATGAATCCACGAAGGAGAACAAAGAGTAACCTCCAAAACGAGAAAAGCAATGAGTCCGTAAAAAAAGTATCAAACATTTGGGCGTTTCAAAGATTTGCATTACCTTTACGCCCAAGAGCCAATAAAACAAAAGGGTAAACGTTTAAATTTTTGAAATATAACGTCAGGAGAGAGCGGATGATACCGTCCCTCTCTCCTTAATAAAGAGAATGATAATGAAAAAAAACAGTATGTTTTTGATGAGTAGTGCGTTGATGTTGGTTTCCGCCTTCTGCGGATGTAACAGCGACAGCGACAGCGATTCGGGCATTCAGGTGAGAAACTTCGCAAATACTGGATGCAAGCCAATGGAAACGAGGGGTGAAGAAGGCCAGACAGGTAAAACGGTGGAGTACATTGAATACAAAGGTATGGAAGATGGCTTCCTGTCGTTCAAGCATGTCAATGCCCAGTTTACTTGTTACAGTCAACCGAGGATAGAAGCCACTGTCTCGGGCTCTGAAATAACCATTCGGGAGTACGAATATCATCCGACTGAAGACTATATAAGTGCCACATGCGATTGCCCATACGACCTCTACTGTGAAGTAGGCCCTCTTGATGCCGGGAAATATACCATCATTATCTGCCAAGGTGAAGGCAAATATGAGCTGTCACGCTTCACAATAGATTATTCTAAGGGACTGGACGACAAGAACACTATACGAGAGTGGCCTTGGTAGGTAGAATAAAGCGAGATAAAGCAATGAGTCCGTAAGATAATCTGCAAATTATTTGGCAATGTGCATTATTTTCGATAATTTTGCACCCAGTTGAGTATAACAAAAGAACCGTCCCTCTGTTATACGGCGACCGTTTGAAAACTAAAAACATAGAAAGATGAATATGAAACTAAAGAACATCATTACAGCGGCTGTTGCATTCGCCGCTATGTCATTGGGCATTTCATGTATGAACAACACGGACTCTCCTGTTACCGAAGTGGAGGAAACACCTGAAGCGAGCGACGCTACAGATACTGGCTGTCAGTACAATAGCCGTTCTGCTGAGCCTGGGAGTCAGACCCCGGCCATCGTTCTGACGAAGGAGGGCGACAACATCTCGTGCGAACTCATCAACTATAGTGCGAACTGTGGTGTATCTTACTTTGATATTAACACGGAATACATAAAAGGGAAAGGACACCCCGACTCTTTGTTCGTAGATGTGAATCCCGTCATACCGAGGGAGATGGATTGCACGTGTCCTTACTCCGTCTACTTCACCATTCGCAACGTGAAGGCAGAGAGTTTCTACTTGTATTGTGATTGGTATGCTGGTATGGTGTCGTTCAAGGAATCCAGCCAAGTGACGATAGAACGCCAACTCAAGGAGGTGACGATAGACGGCTCAAAATACCGGCTGTTGTTGCCTGGAGAGGTGGCTGGACTGAAGAGTATGGTTGAGTGCAAAGGTGAACTGCGTGTCCCGTCAACAATCAACTACGATGGGAAGAACTACAAAGTTATGATGCTGGACTATAGTGCACTCTGGCATCTTCCTGAAGTGACTAAAGTCATTCTGCCAAAGTCCATTCGTAGCATAGTAGGGACGTTTTCAACAAATATCCTGCTTCTCGACCCCAGCTTAGAGACTGTTGAGGTGGAGGAAGGCAGTAGTCTGTTCAGTTCTATCGATGGCATATTGTACTCCAGCAATGGTAAGATGCTCTACTGCTATCCCGCTGGCAACAAGCGAACCTCTTACACAGTACCTGATGGTGTGGAGAAGATTGGGAAAGATGCTTTCGCCTCAAACCAGAACCTGAAAACTGTCCGGTTCCCGGAGTCAGTCGTTACAATGGGCAGAGGAGTGTTTTCAGAATGTACGAGTCTGGAGTCCATCTACCTCCCGTTCAAATTGGATAAGATAGAATTTGATGGGATAGACTATTTTGTTTTCGGTAACATAAAGTCTTCGCCTACCATCTATGTCCTAGAGTCTGAGATGGAGAACATCAAGGTTTTATACAAAGGGCCGGTGCTTCCGTTATAAAACTCCCTCCAAAAAGTTATATAACAAAAGAACCGCCCTCTGCTATAGCGGCGTGAAAATCCGCAAGGTCGACGTCGGAGCCGTCGACTTCATCCGCGACATGGCCATGGTCCGCATCGTCTACGAGGGCCGCGACACCGTTGCCAATTCCATGACCAAGCTCTCGAAGGGCCAGCTCCAGGAGTTCTGAAACGCCGGCAAAAACGTGTGCGTTTACTTCCGGCAAACGGGGGTGTTTACTGCCGGTAAACGCCGCGTTTACTGCCGGGTAGCGCAGAAATAGATAGGAGGAAACTGCCGACGTTTCCTCCTATTTCTATGAAAGCAAAAATGTTGGATGTTGGATGTTGGATTCCGGGGAAACAGCGTGACGGTTCTTTTGTTGTACGCCGAAAAATCGGGCGAAATAGTTGGAAGTTCGGCGGGAATGTCGTATCTTTGCAGCAGAGATATAGAAACATGATGGATAAAGCACAAGTCATAGACAACATCAGGCAAGTGGCCAGCTCGGTGCTGCCACAGGGCAGCAAGCTGTTCCTGTATGGTATAACAAAAGAACCATCTGTCCCTCAACTCATATAACAAAAGTCCCTCTGTTATACCAGCAAATAGCAAAAGTTAGCCATCCGCAAAAAAACAAGCTCGTTTGTTTTGTTCTTCTCTCATTTATTCGTATCTTTGTACCCGTGAAAAGATACGTGCATAGTTTGTTGATCGTAGCGGCCGTTATAATCAGTGTGCTCCTGAGCGGTTGTACCGATAGTCACCAACAGCGGCTCCAGTTAGAGGAACTGGAGCGGCAGAACCGTGCCGACAGCGTGATGCAGGACCTCGCGCTGGCTCAGTCGCTCGCCGACCACTTCGACCGCCACGGCACCCGTAACGAGCAGCTCCGCGCCCACTACATCCTCGGCCGCACTTACACAGACTGTGGTGACCTGACTCATGCACTCGAAGCCTATCATACCGCAGCTGCCAGCGCTGACACCACGCGCGTTGACTGTGACTTTCACACCCTGTGCCTAGTGCATATTCAGATGTCGACCATCTTCCACCAGCATTACCAGCCACGAACAGCAATTGCAGAACTGTCGGAGGCTCGCCGACTGGCATATAAGGACAACGATTCGCTGATGGCGATAGAATGTTATTTTGATCAGGCGAACGAATACGAGCGACTTGGTGATACTGCTATGGCATTTACTATTGCCTCAGATGCCGCAAGGCTCTTTGCCTCCATAGGGGAGGAAGACCGTGCTGCCGCCGCTAAAAACTCAACCGTGATGATGCTCCTGGACCAGCACCGTACTGAAGAGGCAAAGGCTGCCATCCATGCCTTTTTGGCGTCAGCTTATACCGATAGTATCGGCAATGTGGAGCTAGGACGCGAGATTTTCTACTACAAGCGGGGCCTATATTATCTGCAGACCAACCAAATTGACTCTGCAGAGTACTTCTTCCGTAAGGAACTGCGTGACGGTCTTGATGTTAATAATCAGATTGCAGGACGCAAGGGGCTGCAAAAGCTCTACGAGAAGTTAGGCCGTGCTGACTCTGTGGCCAAGTATGCAGCCGAAGGCTATGAAATGAGCGACTCCGTTTACAGCCTCTCCGAATCACAGAACGTACAGTCGCTACAGGCTATGTTCGACTACACCCACAAACAACTGTTGGTCGAGCAGAAGACCAGCGAGCTTAGGAAGACAAAGCTATATATGGTTGTGGCCGTTACATTGATGTTGTTGGCCATTTTCATCGTGGTGTATTTGGCACGAAGGCGCGCCAGGCAACATGCAGTGGCAACTGCCAAATACCAGTCAGCCATCCGAGAACTGTCGCTCGAAGACCGGCTTAGCAAATCGCCCATTACCATGCATCTGAAGAAGTTGGCTAATGCAAATCCGCCTAAGATGGCTGGTTCCGCCGACATCAAGGCGCTGAAGACACTCTTCAGTGACAATATTCCAGCGCTTTTCGATATACTCAACTCCCAGCAGCAACTTAGTGAGCATGAGTATATGGTGTGCCTGCTGACACGCCTTGCTTTTCCGTCGGTCAGCATCGACCGCCTGACTGGCGTTTCCGAAGGTTACACGTCAAGACTAAAGAGCAGATTGTTTAAGAAACTGGCTGGGAAAGAAGGAAACGCCAAAGATTTCGAGCATTGGATAATGGCAATTAAATAGGCTTTTTCTCCGATGGAATCGGGAAAAATGCTGTAACCTTATCGTCTGTCGAGACAGTTGACTTTATTTTGTCGACCATCTCGACAACGCTTTTCTTGGAGTAAGCCCACTTTTTTCTTACCTTTGCACCAAACTTTACAGAATAAACAGTTATGAATAAGAAAATCTTCATCCTCGTCATTGCCATTCTGATGGGAGGCATGACAGCCGTAATGGCAAAAATAAACTATGTGCCACTCTACATTGTTGACACCCAAGCTGATGTGAGGACGGTAAAACGTTCCCCGGCAACGCCGTTGTTCATTACGCAGGATAATTATAAACTGATATTGCCTGAGTTAGAAGATAGCCTGACTCTTTTTATCTATAAAGGTGATGAGAGCGTATACTCACAACCCTATAGCAGCCAACGTGCAATAGTGTATTTGCCCACTACGCTTGTTGGCGACTATGAAATACGCCTCTGTGCCAGTACCTATTATTATTATGGGTTAATTACTTTCGAGAATCACGATGCGGGAGGTGTCCCAACCGAGACTGGACTTTGGGAAAATATAACGCTGCTTGGAAGCAACACCTCACAAGAGGCAATACTGGATAATATCATGAAATTGCATGTGGTGGAATACAACATGAAACCCAATTTCAACGACGAGGATTTCTCCATTTTGAGTGAAGAGGATAAAGAGTCCTATTTAAGGCAGAGGGAAGAAATCAGTGAGCAGCGGCGTATAGGTCTGCTGCCTAATGAGCTATTGGGCGTTTTCCCTCAGGTGGTGTATAATCTTCAAGACGGATCGGTAGGAATCAACTATCTTGACCTGATTCCCGTCTTGTTCAGTTGCATTCAGGAGTTGAAGGTTCAACTTGATACCCGTACGGAGAAAATTGTCGATGTCATGATGTCGCGCGGCACGGGTCCTTCGGCCGTCAGGGAAGTCCGTAACGCCATTGGCAACACCCTTCTCTCGGTTGCTCCCACGTCGATGAGTGAGCCTGCCCGTGCTCGTTACATTCTTAGCGACGATGCTACGGATGCATATCTTACCATCACCGATATGGGAGGTCGCATGATGAAGAAAGTGCCAGTATCCCCATCTGACACGGAAGTCTTGATTGACAGTGGTATCCTTGGTGAGGGCATTTACCTGTGCACGCTGCTCGTCAATGGTGTGAATGCCGGAACCAAGCGCTTGATCAAGACGAAATAGCAGACCGCAATCACAGAAATATTTAATGCTGTCACCGCAAGCCTCAATCCTTGAATTGGCTTGCGGCAAGGGCTCAATTTGTATTAAGGTAATGCAACAATTGGAATTATCATCCTATCGAAAGGTAAACGACTCGTTTCGCAGACGACTGGTTTACCACGTCGGTGTAGACTGCGGCTTTTTCGTTGAGTTGAACTTCATGCTTAATGCAATGCTCTACTGCCTTGACCATGGGCTGCGGTTCCAACTCTACTCTGAAGATGCCAATTTCGGCACAGGCACAGGTTGGACGGAATACTTTGTGCCTTTCTGTGAAGAAGTCCATGAACCATTTCACCATCAACTCAATTTCCACCGACCGCCATCATGGGGGCGCATACTGGGAAATGCTGTCAAGAAGAAGTCGCCGGGCTTCATCTCCTGGAAAACGAAAGCCATGCTCAAGTCCCTGAAAGGGCATTGGCTCGCCTACAGGGCATATGGTGAATATGTCAGGCTCAGCCAAGACGTGGCTTCCGAACCTGCCAGTCAGTATAACATCCCGGCACTTGGCATAGATTGTTCCTATTATGAGGCTTATGCGATGTTGGCAAGGATGGTCTGGCGGCTTCGCCCGGAGATAGTGCAGCAGATTTCTGCCGTTAAAGAAAGGTTTGCGTTGCCACAGGCGTATTCTGGAGTTCAGATTCGTAAAGGCGACAAGGCGTCAGAAGCGCAACTGATCAGCGGCATCCGAGTCATAGAGATGCTGCACGCGAAGGATGGTGAATGTGTGTTTGTCCTTACCGACAGCTACGTCGAGCTGGAAATAGTAAGGAGCGACTTCCCGCAGCTTCGCATCGTCTCACTCTGTCAGCCGGAAGAGCAAGGCTACAACCACAAGTTGTTCAGCTCGCAAAGCATGCAAGAGAGAAAATCGGCCATCATCAGGCTTCTTGTCTCCGTTGACATACTCCTTCATGCTGAAAAGTTCTCAGGCAGCATCACAACAGGCCCCAGCGTTTTCGTTATGAAACAGAGAATGGCAGAGGCTTCTGTCCAAGCAGCAGATTGTGCAAAAGAAATGCTGCCCTCTGTCCTTACCCTTACCATAGGTCGTCGTGCTGCTATATCTGCGAAATATCTCTCACAAATTAAAGAGCAACAATGAGTCCATAAGATTTGAGCATTTCCCGTTCATCGGGAAAGCGGCCTAAGCCTAAAAGGTAAAAAAGTACATCAAGTTTTGCATCCCTTGCAGATTTTTTGTACCTTTGCACCCGAAGACATATAATAAGACGAAGCAACCGCAGCTTTCTTGATATCTTCTCGAACCGCAACTCAAAAGATGTAAACGGAAAGACGGCTGCCTGCTCACGGCTCCACAACGGAGGCGTGGGCTTTGGCAGTTACAGCACGTTTACATGGCCGTTGCGGGCCTGAGAAGATATGTTGTAACATCCAATACACCCACCCACGTCCTCCGTTTTTTCTCTTCTGCGCCTCGCGGCGTATGTTATATGTGTTTAATAACAAGGAATTAACGAAAACGTGAATATGAATCAACAAAAAGAAGTCCCAGACAATCTGGGAGGGCTTGGCGACTTGCTGCCCGCCGATGTCCTGAAGATAATCAACGAACTGCTGGAGCAACTGCACCGGGCAGACAAGGAGCACCAAGGCAGCACCACCGTGATCAACTACTACGCACCGGGTAGCCAGCACGTGGATACGCAAATAATAGCCTCCCCCTGTCCCCCTCCGAAGAGAGGGGGTAACACTGACGGAAGGGAGAAAGGAACAACCTTGCCTGATGCACTTGGCACCGAGGAGGCAATGGCGCTGTGGCGGAAAGCCCAGACGGCGGGGTATGTGGATGACAAGTACCAGCCGCTCATCTCCCGTACTCAGGCCGCACTGCTGGCCGATGCCATGGCCAAGCGGCTGGGCATCAAGGAGAAGTGGAAGGTGTTTGGTGAATTGTGGAAGCGGAAGAATCTGTATAAAGACTTTTATTATGCCCTCAGCCAAAAGCAGTCATTGGCGTTCCAGGACAAGTTGAAAGCCGTATTACGCTGAACCGTCCTGAACAGATTATACCCTCCATATATACCCGGTATATGGGGGGTAATAATTTGCATTGGGTGGCTATTCTATTTAATAATGTTAAATTCGGAAACATTTCTGTAGTAGGCCTTTGATAGTAAGAACTTTTTATGTATTTTTGGAGTCGAATTCCGAATTTGCATAAGAAATGGCTAACAATTTATACCTCAACCGCTCAATGGAAGCCATCATCAAAGAGGCCTCCCAATACTTCTCTGTTATCTCCGTTACAGGCCCCCGGCAGTCAGGCAAGAGCACACTTCTGAAGCATCTCTTCCCCGATGTGCCTAAATACAGTTTGAAAGACGTCAATGTCCGTGAATTTGCCGAGCACGATCCTGTTGCTTTTCTCCATCAGCATCCAGGCGGAATGTTTATCGATGAAGTCCAGAAAGTGCCACAGCTATTGGAATATATTCAGGGTATTGTTGATGACAATCCCGATTGCCGGTTTCTGCTCACAGGCAGTTCTAACTTTGAACTACTTCATGACCTGAGTGAGTCGCTGTCAGGCAGAACTGGTGTTTACGAGTTGTTGCCTATGACCTATCATGAAAGCGAGTCGACCATGAGTGAGATGTCTTTAGACGAGTTTCTCTATAGTGGCCTCTATCCTGCAATCTGTGCCAAGAAAAACAAGGCCAGGCTATTCTATCCCTCATACGTCAAAACCTATCTGGAGCGTGATGTCCGCGACCTGTTAAAGATCAAAGACCAGATGCAGTTCATGAAATTCATGAAATTCTGTGCCGCCAGGGTGGGCTCTATTTTTAATGCCTCCGAAATTGCCGGACAGCTTGGAGTCGATAGCAAGACCATTACCAGTTGGCTGTCAGTTCTTCAGGCCTCCTATCTGGTCACCCTACTGCCGCCATATTACGAGAATATCTCCAAACGCTTGGTCAAAAGCCCGAAGCTCTACTTTAACGATCCTGGTCTGGCCTGCTTCCTGTTGGATATTGAAAGTCCGCGCCAGTTGGAGCGCGACAAGATGCGAGGAGCCATTTTCGAGAACTATGTTGTGATGGAAGTAATTAAGCACCGTTACAACCGTGGTCTCCTGAATGGCGTTTACTTCTATCGCGACTCCAACCAGAACGAGGTAGACATCCTTCTAAAAGAGGAGGGCCAGATTACGGCCATCGAGGTCAAGTCGTCTATGACCTACCACTCATCATTCGAAGATTCCATCACAAAAATCTCTGAATGGATAAAAACACCAATAGCCAATAAAATCATTGTCTATACTGGTGATTTCGAGAACACGACAGGCAACGTCAAAGTTCTTAACTACCGTCACCTTCAGGCCCATTTGCCTCACCCGGAGTGAGCGACGCTGAACCGTCCTGAACAGATTATACCCTCCATATATACCCGGTATATGGGGGGTAAATGCTTCTTCTTTTTCGTATCTTTGCAGCGCAAAAACGATGATGCCTATGAAGGAACGAAAGAAAGATGAAGAGAAGAAGGAGCATAAGAAGCCGTGGCGGGAGTACACGGCGACGGTGGAGGACATCCAGAACTTCCTGATGGACCGCGTGCTGCTCAGGCACAACGTGATAACGGGGCGAGTG
>CADCEQ010000037.1 GCA_902800435.1 uncultured Prevotellaceae bacterium
CAAGAAATTCCATCGCTGTTTTCGTGGAATACCCAGATTGTATGCAATCTGTGGATGGCTGCCGCGAAAAGAGTCATGGAATCGTGCAATGGTTCTTGGTGTTCCTCCGGGTTGCCCTACCTTTGCAAGGTAAAAAGGCGTTTCTGTGGCGACATCAGCAATGGATGACAGCAAGAGCGAGGAAAGGCGGGGATAATGGAAATGGAAAGTAAAATGTGGATGATGAACGGGAGGGTAAGAGACTATTGCCATGAATATGGATAGCAGGATGACGGTTGAGCCATTTCACCGTACAAGTATGAAGAGGGATCGCTTGCGCCCTCGGTACTTTACAGTGAAATGGGCCAAGGGTCATCATCCATATCGCCTGTGTCAATGCCTTGTGTTCCAAAGCCAGTCATCCTTTATGGTGACTCGTGGAAAACAAGGCTGTGACATAGGCTGGCAATGTCTCTTGGCGGGTGCAATTTAGTTAGTTGGAGAAGCGTGGCCGGTGATACCCATGTCATCGGGTGTGCAGCACCCCGGAATTACTTTTGAGGTCAGATATGTTTCGGGAAAACTTGTGGAAGAAGTGTCGGGCCGAGAATATTGTTGGCGGTGCGCTGACTGAATCAGGAAGCCCACAAAAGGGTGTGTGCCCTGGCACTTGCCCTTTTGAGACAACGACATTCCCGGCACAAGCCTGACGCCGACTCTTCGGAACAAGAAAGGTAGAAACATACGACCGAGAATATGTTCCTAAAATGTTGGGAGAACAACATTTTAATGACATGAGGGAGGTGGCGGGTGCTGTGGCTATTTCTCAGCCTGTTAAATCTCTAAATTGCTCAGCGCATAGAGAGGAACGATGTCCACATGCCGCTGCTCGAAATTATCGTCTGGGTCATAGCGGTCGAAATGGCCGAAGTTCTCTAATGAGGTTCTGATGGCTTCGTGCAGTCTGCGCTTTCTCATGAAGATCCAGAGGCTCTGCATGCTGCCCTGCGTGTTGGCTTTCACTTCAACAGGCAGGACCTTCCCGTCACGAACCCTCAGATAGTCCACTTCTGCATTGCTCCCCTTGGCCGTGTTCTGCCAGTAGTGCATCTCTGGCTTCTGGAAACAGTCGCGGTATTTCTTCATCTCCAGTCCAGCAAACATCTCCGACGTGCCGCCCTTGTTCACCAAATCCACATCGGATGCCGTCAGGATGTCTGCTGCAGGAATGTCGAGCATGGTCAGCATCACGCCCAGGTCGAAGAACAGGTACTTCACATAGCTGTTGTTCTCCTCAGCTCCGAGGGGTACGCCTGTGCCGTCCGTATGTTTCACAGGTGTTATCAGCCCCGCCAGTGTCAGCAGGTGCAGTGCCTCTCTCACGACAGAAGAGTGTACATCCCTTGCGGCTTCAGCATAGACAAACTTATTGCCGACCTGAAGAGCCACCGAACGGAGTACCTGACGGAGCAGGACGGGAGACACACGCTTCTTGTATTTGTTGAAGTCGTCCTCGTAGGTCTGTATGATGTCCGTGTGGACATGCGACACCTCGATATAGCTGTGCGACTCTACCCATTCTGTCACGGCAGCGGGCAGACCGCCAACCAGATAGAATGTGCGCAGCTGGTCGGTCAGGTCTTTATGAGCCTTCGTAGGCAACGGCTCCTCGCTGGTGGCATTCTTCTTGTAGCTGACGGTCAGGTCAAGCCCTTGTGCCATCAGAAATTCGTCGAATGAGAACGGGTACATATAGAGTGACCGTATTCTGCCTACGCCGAAGGATGGCAGCTGTTCGAGCGCAAACTCCAGCAGGGAACCGGCTGCTATGACGTGCAGCTCGGGGTAGTCCTCCTTGAAGTATCGCAGTGACATAATGGCCTCCTTCGAAACCTGTATCTCATCGATGAACAGGAGTGTCTCGCCTGGCACGATGGGAATGCCCAGCGTACCGCTCAGCTTCTCACACGTCTTTTTCACGTCAATGTTCTCTGGAAACATCTGGAGCAAGTCGGGCTGCTTCTCCAGATTGATCTCCACGAAGTATCGGAACTGTTTGCCAAGTTCCCTGACAGCTGTTGACTTGCCCACCTGTCGGGCACCGCGAATCAGAAGCGGTTTACGGCGTGGCGATTCTTTCCACGTAATCAACTGTTCGTCTATATGTCTCTTATAATATGCCATATTCTTCTCCGTTTTAGTTCAAAAACGGGGCAAAGGTACGAAAAATATCCAAAAGTCAGGGCAAAAAACCGAAAAAATAATCCAAAATACCACCCAAAACCAAAAGTTTGGGCAAAAATATGGTATTTTTTACTATAAGTTTGGGCAAACTTTTTTATAGACAAAACATTTGGAGCCTGACTTCTGCCAGACTCCAAACTAAGTAACGATGGAGAAGAGTGAAGGAGGCTACTTGCCCTCCTTCCCTGCATTTTTCTCTTCCGGCTTTTCTTCGACCGGAGCGACAGACTTGGCTACCAGAATGACGTGGTTGTGCTTGACACCGTCCTTGTCAGTCCACTCCTCGGGCTTGAAGAAGCCGTCGATAGCGACTCTGTTACCCTTGGCCAGCAGCTCGAAGTCTGCAGTGGACTCGTTCTTACGCCAGCACTCGATTCTCATAATGGCTGACACTCTCTTCTCCTCGCCCTCCTGCTTCTCTGTGCGGGCTACTGCCAGTGGGAAGCGTGCCACTGAAGCGGTTGTGAACTGACGAATCTGAGCGTCCTGGGCGATGAAACCTGAAATCTGGAAATTGTTGTTGTTTTGCATAAGACTTTAATTTTTAGGGGTTATTAAATAAATTTTACGTGCAATATGGAGCAGGCAAGAGGAAGGCATGAAAAGGTCAAGGAATTACAAGGAAAATTTTGAAAAACCACATTTTCTTTAGCCACTACTTGGCGTCAAGAAGAAAATGCGGAAAGCGTGTCGAAATTTTGTGCGGGAATAAGGAACCTGTGACTGGTACTTGCCGAATGCCGCTTGCGCTAAATTTGCAAAGGAAAATTAGTAATAACACCGGCTGAAAATGTGTCCGGCAAAACCACCAAAATGTAAGGAAGATGATGGTCATCTGTCAGGTGCTATTTTCAGTAAACCACACGGGATGAATGTACGATTATTGGCCCTGCCAGGAGATAAGCTAATAGGAGGGCGACAGGAAGAGTTTATTATACAAGAATAAATTAGGCGTTGAAATGAACGGTCATATAGAATACGAATTGTTGAGGGCCGTTGATTCATAGTAGTTATGTAAAGCGAAATGGCTGACATAGGTGTCAAGCATATACATTATAATTATAGGTAAGGCCTCACGTGTCTGTCAATGAAGAGCCAATATTTAATGGAAGGAAAAAGGTGATGCTCTACCCGAAACAGAGAGCACCACCATCGGCATAAGGAGGCTTAGCAGGGAAGAATCAGGCTTCTTGTGTCTTTGTTTTGCTTGTTTTACAAATTCTTTTCTCCAAGCCCTTCATAGCAGTTGCGACAGTCGTATCGAGCAACTTAGCGTATGTATCACGGGTTTGACGAGTACTTGTATGTCCTAAGATACGCGCTATGATTTCCATATCGACTCCGCCATCATTTAATAATAGCGTAGCACCTGTATGTCTGGCCCAATGGCTTGTCACAGGCTTGTCAATTTTGGCAGCCTGTGCGACCAACTTTAGATAATCATTGTATTTCTCATTGGAGATAAGCGGCAGTTTGCCGTCATATTTGATTAAAATGTCTCTTGCTGGCTTCATGACATAAAAGGTGAACTCCACACCTGTTTTGCCTCGCTTCGCGGTGTATACTCCCGTCTTGTTTATCTGGCTGGTATCGAATGATTCAAGATCTACGTAACTTAGGCATGTATATGTCTGGAATACGAACAGGTCTCGGACACGTTCCAATGATTGGGTTGGCATTTCTGCCTTCCTCAATCTATTGAATTCCTCTGGTGTAAGATGCTTCTTCAGTCCATTGTTCTTCTCTTTATTTATTTGAATCCATTTATATGGATTTCTTTTCAGGCACCCTTCTTCAATGGCATCAAGAATGAAAGAGTTAAGGAAACGATGGTAATTGTTCCACTTCGAATAGGGCTTCATACCTGTTTTAGCCAGTTCTTCGTCCATGCTGATGATTTTCTTGTCTGTGACATCGGAGAAATAGATAATCTTCCCCCAGTCTTTGAGCCATTTAAGGAATCTGTCATACCTCTCTGCAGTGTCTTTGCTTTTTCCATATATACGTACTTTTGTACGTTCAACACAGAAGTCATAGAACAGACGCTTGTTTGTTGTCAGTTCTTCCATACGGCGCGGAATCTCGTCAAGGTTCAGGTTCCCTGATTCAACCATCGCATTGACTACTTTTCGTGCGCGCACCATAATAGAGCCGAGTAATTCATTTAGTTCTGCTGAATCAGGGCGGTTGACAACTGTTCCTCTATGCCATTCTTTGGGAAACAGACGAATTCCCGTTGAGACATACTTGGATTTCCTTTCAAGTGTGATTCTTAACTCCACAGAAACAGACTTCTTTGGAGTTGCTTTCTTTTTGCGGTCATATACAAAGACCAAAATTGGTACAATCATATTAAAAATAGTTAAATTTGTTGCTCTTGCATTTTTTTAGTTCATTTTTATCCAAGTGGTAAAACATCCGAAGTAGGGTGGTAAAACATGTGGTAAAACATTTCGTTCACGTCTTCTCATGTTATCTCACGTTATCACATGGATTTTTCGAGAGGTTTCTATCCCCTTATAAGGGTTGAAACAGAGGCACTTACAAGAGCTAAAATAATAAATGGCTGATTTTCAGCAACAAAAAAAGGAAGCCGCTTTAACGGTTTCCTTTCAGTTTTGCGGAGAGTGAGGCTCCTTTTGCGGAAGGTGAGGGATTCAAACCCCCGATACCCGAAAGGGGTATACCGGATTTCGAGTCCAGCGCGATCGATCACTCTGCCAACCTTCCTTTCGCATTTTGCGGGTGCAAAGTTAATGCTTTTTTTAGAAACAACCAAAAATAATTGGCAGAAAAAGTACACAATTCAAGAAATTTGTTTATCTTTGCCACATAAAAACAGCCTATTATGAAAAAAGTGGAACTGAAAACCTCTATTCGGGAATGTCAATTTGAGGAACTGAGCCAAGCGGAGCAGCACCTTATTGAGCAGGCCATCGAGGCCACCAACCGTTCGTATGCCCCCTACTCGAAGTTCAGAGTGGGCGCCTGCCTGCTTCTGAACAATGGCGTCGAGGTCATAGGTTGTAATCAGGAGAATGCCGCCTATCCCGTTGGGCTTTGTGCCGAGCGCTCGGCCATCTTTGCTGCCGGAGCGCAGTATCCCGACGTGCCTGTCAGGATGATTGCCATTGCCGCCCGAACGCCTGAGGGAGAACTGCAGGACGAGCCGGTGTCGCCCTGTGGCTCATGCCGTCAAGTGCTCATTGAGACTGAGACGCGCTTCAGCCAGGAGGTGCGCATCCTGCTCTACGGGCGCAACAGAATTTACGTCATCGACGGCATCAAGCAGCTGATGCCCCTGTCGTTTACAGAGTTTTAGTAGCAGCCCATGCCCTGAGCCGTCGACAGTGAGTCGAGGTGGAAGTCGTAGTCAAGATTCTCTTCGTCAATCTTCACGAAGTGCTTCTTGCCTTGTATGGAGTCCTTGGGCGTTTCCCAAAGAATTTGCTTGAAGCTGACGGTGTCGCCCTCCACTTCGGGCGTTCGCATCAGGCAATTGTAGAACAAGTATTGGAAAGCCTTAGTCGAGTCGTTAGCCTCGCCCATGATCTCGTCGTCTTCATAACCCGTGAAAATGCTGTTCGTACACAACAGCACCAAATCAGCATAGTTAGTGAAGCGCAGCGCCACACCCCGATTGGCCGAAAAGGGATAGAACTGAGCCATCGTGCACTTGTCGATGTCGGCAATTCCGCCATAGACGGCCAGACAGTCGCCCAGGGTATTGGTCAGCTGGCAATTATAGAGTCCGATGTTGCTGTTGTAGGCTACGACGCCGTCGCCCTTGGCATTATGAACCAGGCAGCGGGTCATCGTCAGCCGTTGGGTGGCAGAGTCGAGCCGGGCTGAGTCTTCAAGCAGCACGGCCGTCATTGCATTGCGTATTTCGGTATCGGTCATCAGGTTTTTATGTGACGAACGTGAGAAGGTTACGCCCTTCCACTGACCGCTCACACGATTGTAGGGCAGGTAGTCGAACATGTGGTCGAGCCGGTCGCCGCGCATCACGACGTTCTCCGTTACCAGACTGCCGCCGACGTTCAGCCCCGCGCCGTCGTGAAAGTAGAGGGTGGTGTTGCGTATTGTCAGTACGGCGCCGCTGTCGACCTTGATACCGTCGCCATAGACGACGATAGGCCTCGCCGACTCAATGAGCGTGTCGGCAGCTATCGTCAGACCTCTTACGGGGATAGCATCCCACGAATGAGCCCTCAGCACGACGCGCTGCTCAACGCCGCTCTCCAGCGTGAAGACGAGCGCATCCTCAAGCTGTTGCGGCTCCAGTTGCTTGTTCTCGGGAGCTGTCAGCTCGACAAACACGCGGATGCTGTCGCCCTTTCTCACCTCAAGATCGCTGACGACCGAGCCCATCGTGTTGTCGAGGTAGGAGCCGTCGACGTTGGCGCGGAAGCCCGTCTGGTTGCCGTTCTTCAGCTTGACCGTTGTCAGCCTGATGCCGTCGGCCGAGTTATTGAAAACCCAGAAGGTGTAGGTGCTGGAGCCAACCGTCGAGAAAACGGTGTCCATCTTCACGGTATCGGTCGAGAAAGTCAGCCGGTTACTGCGGTCGGTTGAGAAAGTATCGTCGTCGGAGCAGGCTGCAATCAGACTGCCCAGCAACAGTAAAGGTAGGAGAACACGCTTCATCATATACCTTATTAACGTATTCCCCTACCCTTTTATTGTGCAGACCTCACTTATGCGTTAGGCAACTCCAGCCACTTGACGTAGCAGAAGTCCTGACGGTGAGGCAGCAGACTGTTCTTCGGATACATGCGGACGGCACTCTTGTAGAGACCGGCCTGACGCGGAGCCAGCGTAGCCTCGAAGGTGTAGTTGTTGCCTTCGTGGCCAATCATCTTCAGCGGCTCGATCGAGAAGATGTGGTCCTCGCCGTTCTCGTCGGTATAGACGTTGACCTTCTCCAGTCCTACGGCATCGTCGAGACCCTGCTCGTTGATGACATAGCGCAGCGTGTACTTCGTGCCGGTGAAGAGTCCTGATGCGGGAACGTCCCACTCTGACGAGACGACGCTGATGGCATCCCAGCGCTCTACGACCGTCTCCTTCCACAGGGCGATTTCCTTGGCCACCTGATAGTTGTTGGCCGAAATCTCCTTGAAGCGCTTGGCCTCCTTCTCGTAGAACTTCGAGTAGTAGTCGTCGAGCTGACGCTTCATGGTGTAGTGCGGAGCAATCTGTGCGATGGAGTTCTTCACCACCTGAATCCAGCCCTTCGAGATGCCGTTCTCATCCTTATTATAATAGAGGGGCACAATCTCCTGCTCCAGCAGACCGTAGATGGTGGCAGCGTCGAGCTGGTCCTGATAGCCCTGATTCTGGTAGGTGCGCTTCTCGGTGAGTGCCCATCCGGCACCCTCGCGATAGCCCTCAAGCCACCAACCGTCCTTCACCGACAGGTTGACGACACCGTTCATCTCGGCCTTCTCGCCTGACGTACCCGATGCCTCGAGCGGACGTGTCGGGGTGTTCATCCAGATATCGACACCCGAGACGAGGCGGCGAGCCAGCAGGAAGTCATAGTCCTCGAGGAAGATGATCTTGCCCTGGAACTCCTCCATCTGCGAAATCTCGAAAATCTTCTTAATCAGTCCCTGACCGGCACCGTCGGCGGGGTGAGCCTTACCGGCAAAGAGGAAGATGACGGGGCGCTCGGGATTGTTGACAATCTTGCTCAGGCGAGGCAGGTCGGTAAACAGCAAGTGGGCGCGCTTGTAGGTGGCAAAGCGGCGGCAGAAGCCGATGACCAGCGCGTTGGGATTGAAGCGCTCAAGCAGCTTCACCACGCGGCTGGGGTCGTTCTGGTTCTTCAGCCAGGTCTCGCGGAACTGCACCTTGATATAGTCGAAGAGCTTCTTCTTCAGGGCCATGCGGGTAGCCCAGATTTCCTCGTCGGGACAGTTGTAGATGGCGTGCCAGATTTCCTCGTTCGACTGGTCGCCCATGAACTTCTTGTCGAAGTACTTGCTATAGAGCTGGCGCCACTCGGCAGCAGCCCATGTGGGGAAGTGAACGCCGTTGGTGACGTAGCCCACGTGGTTCTCTTCGGGATAGTAGCCGTTCCAGATGCCTGCGAACATCTTCTGCGACACCCATCCGTGAAGCTTCGACACACCGTTGACCTCCTGACAGGTGTTGCAGGCGAAGGTCGACATGCAGAACTTCTCGCCCTTGTCGTCAGGGTTGGTACGGCCCATGCCGATGAACTCGTCCCACGTGATGCCGAGCTTCTGCGGATAGCCGCCCAGATACTTGCCGAAGAGTCCCTCGTCGAAGTAGTCGTGACCGGCGGGCACGGGTGTGTGGACGGTGTAGAGACCCGATGCGCGCACCAGCTCAAGAGCCTGGTTGAACGACAGTCCCTCGTCGATGTAGTCGCAGAGGCGCTGCAGGTTGCAGAGAGCAGCGTGGCCCTCGTTGCAGTGGTAGATGTCCTTCTTGATGCCGAGCTTCTTCAGCAGCAGCATACCGCCGATGCCGAGCAGGATTTCCTGCTTCAGGCGGTTCTCCCAGTCGCCGCCGTAGAGGCTGTGGGTGATGGGCTTGTCGAATTCGGAGTTCATCTCGTTGTCGGTGTCGAGCAGATAGAGCTTCACGCGGCCGACATTCACGCGCCACACGTAGGCGTGTACCATATAATTCGTATAAGGTACGTCGACCACCAGCGGGTTGCCGTCCTTGTCGAGCTCGCGCACGACAGGCAGGTTCAGGAAGTTCTGCGACTCATAGTTGGCAATCTGCTGGCCGTCCATCGACAAGCTCTGTGTGAAGTAGCCGAAGCGATAAAGGAATCCGACGGCACACATGTCGACGTTCGAGTCGCTGGCCTCCTTCACGTAGTCGCCAGCCAGCATGCCCAGACCGCCCGAGTAGATCTTCAGGGCCGAGTGCATGCCGTACTCCATGCAGAAGTAGGCCACCGAGGGGCGCTTCGTATCGGGCTTAGCGTCCATATATTTACGGAACAGGGCGTAGACGTCCTTGATGCGCTTCATCAGCGCCTTATCCTTCACAATCTCCTCCTTGCGAGTCATGCTCAGACGCTCGAGGAGCATCACGGGGTTGTGCTTCACGTCGTGATAGATGTCTGGATCAAGGTCGCGGAACAGGTCGCGGGCCTCGAAGTTCCATACCCACCACAGGTTATGCGCAATCTCGTTCAAGCACTGAAGCTCTTCGGGCAGGCTTGACTTTACTGACATCTCCCGCCACTGGGGAGCGTTGGTGTAATCTGCTTTAATTTTCATCTTTCTAAATTATTATATGACATTTTTCGATAATCCAGTTCACTTGCGGGCCTCAGCCTTGCGCAGGGCAATGTCGTAGGCCTCGTCGTAGTACTTGATAAACTCGCTCCAGAGGGCCTTCTTCGACAGTGCGTCGGCATTCTTGCGGCAGACGTCGACCTGCTTCTTGGTCATAGCCGAGAACTCGGCCACAGCGTCCTTGATGGCGTCGGCCACCTCAGAGTAGTTATAGTCGGTGCGGTGGATAACCTTCACGCCGTCCTCCAGCTCGCCGTTATGCCCGAACACGCCGTTGGCCCACAGGCCAAAGCCGGCCAGGTCGGTCGTGATGCAGGGCACCTTGAAGGCCACAGCCTCGAGCGGAGTATAGCCCCACGGCTCGTAATACGAGGGATAGACGCAGAGGTCGTTGCCCAGCACCAGGTCGTAGTAGGTCATGTTGACAATGCCGTCGTCACCGTCCAGGTAGCAGGGCAGGAAGATGACCTTCACTTGCTCGTCCTTGCGGTTGTGCATGTCGTAGTACTTCATCATGCCCAACACCTGGTCGTGGCTCATATTGTGCAGCCAGTGGGTAATCTGGGGAACCTCTAAAGGAGTTGAGAAGTTGGCGAGTTGAGCAGTTGAGGAATTGGATGCAAGCCGTTCCTGCAGGTCCTTGCGGGGCTCGCCCACCCATCCGGGCACCTCGATAAAGGCCACCACCTTCTTCTTCAGGTCGCGGTCGCGCAGCAGCCGGTTCATGGCCTCCACAAACACGTCGATACCCTTGTTGCGGAACTCATAACGTCCTGACGTCGAGACAATCAGCGTGTCGTCATCAAGCGATTCTCCAAGCAGCGCATTAGCCACCTCGAGCAGTCGTTTGCGGGCTGCCTTGCGCTTCTTGGTGAAGGCAGGGCCCTTGGGTACGAAGCTGTTGTCGAAGCCGTTGGGCAGCACCACGTCGACAGGCTTGTCGAGCAGTTCGACACACTCCTTGGCCGTGATGTCGCTCACCGTCGTGAAGCAGTCGACGTTCATGGCCGTCTGCTTCTCAATCGAGTGCTTCGACTGCATGTTCAGCTCGTCCGCCATCTGGTCGCCATTGTAGGCAAACAGATTGTCGTAGAGCGGCTTCTGGTTGCCGGCAATCGAGCGCCCGATGCTCGTGGCGTGGGTGGTGAATATAGTGCCAATCTGCGGCAGCTTGTTGTTGATGTAGAGCGCACCCAGTCCGCACATCCACTCGTTGGCATGATAAATCACCTTCTGCTTCGCATTCAGGTAGTGCTTATAGAAGCTCTCCACAACCAGCGCGGCGGCATACGAGAACATCGAGGCCTCGTCGTAGTCGCCGTAGGCGTGCAGCGAGTCCACCTGATAGTGCTCCCACAGCCAGGCGTATATCTCGTTCTTCTTCTCAAAATAGGGCTCAAAGTCGACGAGTATGGCTATCGGTTCGCCGGGCACCGTCCAGCGCCCTACCCTCACGTTGATTCCACACTCCTTAGCTTCCCATTGCCAATCGGCAAACAGGGCTTTGTCTTCCCTGAAATAGGGACTTTCCTTCTTTTTCCAAAAGTCGGGACCCACGAAGATGATGCGGTCCTTCATCCTATCCTGCAATGTCTTTGCGCGCGAGGAAAGTACGGTGTAAATACCACCAACTTTGTTACAAACTTCCCAACTCGATTCAAAGATATAGTCAGGCACTAATCTCTTACTTACCATTCGTTATAATTATAAACGGCTGCAAAGATACTTAAAAAATTTCAAAAACACGCCATCTTTTAACCTTATTTTTATGGCTTTCAGTGATTTATTGATATATATTTGCTACCTTTGCCACCGAAATCAGACTCAAAAGTATGAAAAAAGCTTTACTTGCACTCGCACTGACCGCCCTCGCCGCAACCGCCTTCGCACAGAAGCAGAACACGGCCTTCAAAGGATATCTGTACAACAATGAGTACGACGTCTACCTGAGAATTGATTTTTACAATGAGTCAGTCGCCGTGCCGGGCAACGAGCTCTACGGACGCCTGCCGGGCTATCTGGGCAAGAAGAACAACTCCTTCTGCTGGGCCATCACCGCCGCCCGAGTAGCCGACGACGAGACCACCGCCGAGCTCAGTCTCATCAACGACTACGGCAGCGAGGACCTCACCGCCACACTCACCCGCCAGAACGACTCCACCTACGTGCTTCGCCAGGAGAAGGGCAGCACGCTCAAGGTGCCCAAGAACGGGAAATGGCAACGCCTGCCCAAGACGCTGCCATTCATCCGCCGGCAGTGACAGCCGACTACCAGTTGGCTTTTTATCTCGCGTACATTATTTAAATAGTATATTTGCGGTCTAATACCATATTTTTCCTCTGCGCTAAGTAGGCCAATTAACGCTACTAACTTGCCCACTTAGCCAGAGTAAGTGGCAGCCTATGCAAAACTTAAAAATTTCGTGGTAATTGTTCGTTTAAGTCGCAAAAACTTCGTAACTTTGCCGCGCGAATAACATAAAACACCATAAAACGTAAGAATTATGAACGAACAGCAAGCAATGAAGCCATACGTGATTGGCTTGGACTTAGGAGGTACGAACTCCGTGTTTGGAATTGTCGACGCCCGCGGCGACATCAAGGCTACGACGGCCATCAAGACTGGCGGCTACGCTACAGCTGCCGACTACGTCGACGCCTGCGTGGAGGCCCTGCAGGTCATCATCGAGCAGGTGGGCGGCCTGGAGAAGATCAAGGCAATGGGCATTGGTGCGCCCAACGGCAACTACTATAACGGCACCATCGAGTTTGCGCCGAACCTGACCTGGGCTCACGACGAGGTGATTCCCCTGGCCAAGATGTTCAGCGAGCGGCTGGGAGGCATCCCCGTGGCACTGACCAACGACGCCAACGCTGCTGCCCTTGGCGAGATGGTCTACGGCGTGGCACGTGGCATGAAGAATTTCATAGTCATCACATTGGGTACGGGCGTAGGCTCGGGCATCGTAGTGAACGGCCAGCTGCTCTACGGCTGCGACGGCTTCGCAGGCGAGCTGGGCCACGTAACGATGGTGCGCGGCGCTGAGGGTCGCAGCTGCGGTTGCGGTCGCACGGGCTGTCTGGAGGCTTACTGCTCGGCAACGGGTGTGGCACGCACGGCTCGCGAGCTACTGGCAAAGACCACCCGTCCGTCGCTGCTTCGCGAGATGAATCCCGAGGACATCACGTCGCTCGACGTTTCGATTGCCGCTAGCAAGGGCGACGAGCTGGCCAATGAGATCTACCAGTTCACGGGCAAGATGCTGGGCGAGGCCTGCGCCGACTTCACTGCCTTCTCGAGCCCCGAGGCATTCATCTTCTTCGGCGGTATGGTGAAGGCCGGCGAGCTGATTATGAAGCCCATCCGCGAGGCCTACGACGCCCACGTCATGCAGATTTTCCGCGGCAAGGCTCAGTTCCTCGTGAGCGGTCTCGACGGTGCCTCAGCCGCCGTGCTCGGTGCCTCGGCTATTGGTTGGGAAATCTAATGGGATTTCAATCGCAAATCGAAAATCAGTAAATCGTAAATAAAAAGATGTCAAAGAAACTATTGTTGGGCGACGAAGCCATAGCGCTGGGAGCGCTGCACGCCGGACTCTCTGGTGTGTATGCATACCCAGGCACGCCGTCGACTGAGATTACAGAGTTTATTCAGGGTAACGCCCTGGCCAAGGAGCGCGGCGTACACTGCCGCTGGAGTACCAACGAGAAGACGGCTATGGAGGCCGCACTGGGCATGTCGTTTATGGGCAAGCGCTCAATGGTCTGCATGAAGCACGTCGGACTGAACGTCTGCGCCGACCCGTTTGTCAACAGCGGCATGACGGGCGTCAACGGCGGCGTCGTGGTACTCGTGGCCGACGACCCGTCGATGCACTCCAGCCAGGACGAGCAGGACTCACGCTTCTACGGCAAGTTCGCCCTCATCCCCACGTTCGAGCCGTCGAACCAGCAGGAGGCCTACGACATGATGGCCGCCGCCTTCGACTACTCGGAGCGCATCTGCCTGCCGGTGCTCATGCGCGTCACCACCCGCATGGCCCACAGCCGTGCCGTCGTCCAGTGTGTTGACGTACCACGTCAACAGAACGCCCTGAACTACAACGCCGTAGCCGCCAACTGGGTGCTGCTGCCCGCCAACGCCAAGAAGCGCAACGACATAGTCACCGCCCAGCAGGCTCAGCTGGAGCAGGACGCCGCCGGCTCACCTTATAATATATATGTGGAAGGAACCGACAAGAAGCTCGGCATACTGGCCAGCGGCATCGGCTACAACTACGTCATGGAGTGCTTCCCCAACGGCTGCCCCTACCCCATCCTGAAAATTTCGCAGTACCCGCTGCCGAAGCAGCTGGTGCGCCGCCTCATGGACGAGTGCGAGCAGGTGCTCATCGTCGAGGAAGGCCAGCCCTTCATCGAGGACATCGTTCGCGGCGTCTACGACCTGAAGAACGTTCACGGCAAGCTCGACGGCACGCTGCCCCGCACGGGCGAGCTGAACCCCGACTTCGTGAAGAAGGCCCTCGGCATGGAGGTTGGCCAGTGCTTCGACCCGTGTGCCGACGTGGCTCCGCGCCCGCCCGCACTCTGTCAGGGCTGCGGCCACCGCGATGTCTACGCCGCCCTGAACGAGGTGCTGCGTGAGTACGACAATCCGCGCGTCTTCGGCGACATCGGCTGCTACACGCTGGGCTTCCTGCCCCCGTTCCGCGCCATCCACTCGTGCGTCGACATGGGTGCCTCGATTACAATGGCCAAGGGTGCTGCCGACGCCGGTCAGTGGCCCGCAGTAGCCATCATCGGCGACTCCACGTTTACCCATAGCGGCATGACGGGCCTGCTCGACGCCATCAATGAGAACGCCAACATCACCGTCATCATCAGCGACAACCTGACGACGGGCATGACGGGCGGTCAGGACTCTGCCGGCACCAACAAGTTTGAGGCTATCTGCCGCGGTCTGGGCCTGAGCGATGAGCACCTGAAGGTGGTGGTTCCCCTGCCGAAGAACATGGCCGAGATTACGCAGACCATCCGCGACGAGATCAACTACAAGGGAACGAGTGTCATCAGCCCGCGCCGCGAGTGCATGCAGACGCTGCAGCGCCATTTGAAGCAGAAGAAGGCGCAAGCCAAATCGTAAATCGAAAATCGGTAAATCGAAAATCATGAAGACTGACATCATACTTTGCGGCGTGGGCGGACAAGGCATCCTCTCCATCGCCACCATCATAGGCGAAGCCGCCATGAACGAGAACCTCTACATCAAGCAGGCCGAGGTGCACGGCATGAGCCAGCGCGGCGGCGACGTGCAGTCGAACCTGCGCATATCGAGCGACCCCATCTACAGCGACCTCATTGCCCGCGGCTCGGCCGACGTCATCATCTCAATGGAACCGATGGAGGCCCTGCGCTACCTGCCCTTCCTCGCCAAGGACGGCTGGATCATCACCTCGGCAACACCATTCAAGAACATTCCCAACTACCCCGATATGGACGTTATCAACGCCGACCTCGACCGGCTGCCCAACGTCATCCGCATCGACATCGAGCAGATGGCTAAGGACAACGGCGTTCCCCGCTCGGCCAACGTCATCCTGCTCGGCGCCGCCCAGAAGGCACTCGGCATTGAGTATCAGAAACTTGAGGACGCTATTCGCCGCGTCTTCGGGCGCAAGGGCGAGGCCATCGTCGAGGCCAACATCAAGGCATTGGCACTCGGACGCGCTGCCCAGAAATAAATCGAGAATCGAAAATCCGTAAATCAGAAATGAAACCCACACCAATAAAGAAGGAGATTGTCGACGGACTGATAGCCCAGATGGGCATTCAGGACTTCGCCAAGGCTACCATACGCGAGGTGAAGCAGGTGGCCGCAATGGCCGAGAAGGAGAGCGGCGTTGAGTTTATCAAGATGGAGATGGGCATTCCCGGACTGCCTGCCGCACAGGTTGGCGTCGACGCCCAGATCAAGGCTTTGCAGGACGGCATAGCCCACTCTTACCCCGACATTCAGGGCTATCCCGAGCTGAAGCGGCAGGCCTCGCGCTTTGTCAAGGCGTTCATCGACGTCGACGTCAAGCCCGAGGGCTGCGTCCCCGTCACGGGCAGCATGCAGGGCACGTTTGCCTCGTTCCTCACCTGCTCGCAGGCCGACAAGCGCCGCGACACCGTGCTCTTCATCGACCCGGGCTTCCCCGTCCAGAAGATGCAGCTGCAGGTGCAGGGCGTCAGCTACAAGACGTTCGACGTCTACGACTTCCGCGGCGAGAAGCTCGGTTCGAAGCTGGAGAGCTACCTGTCGAAAGGCAACATCTGCGCCATCGTCTACTCCAACCCCAACAACCCGTCGTGGGTCTGCCTGACCGAGCAGGAGCTGCAGACCATCGGTGAGCTGGCCACCCGCTACGACTGTATCATCATGGAGGACCTCGCCTACTTCGCTATGGACTTCCGTCAGGACCTCTCCGTGCCCTTCGAGCCGCCCTTCCAGCCCTCGGTAGCACGCTATACCGACAACTACATGCTGCTCATCTCGGGCTCGAAGGCGTTCAGCTATGCCGGCGAGCGCATCGGCGTGGTGTGCATCAGCGACAAGCTGTTCCACCGCCACTTCCCCGACCTGGCCGCACGCTACGAGGGACTGCCCTTCGGACTGGTCTTCTCGACCCGCATGCTCTACGCCCTCTCGTCGGGCACGAGCCACTCGGCGCAGTATGCGCTGGCCGCCATGTTCCGCGCTGCCTGCGACGGCGAGTACAACTTCCGTCAGGAGGTGAAGGTCTACGGCGACCGCGCCCACCGGCTGAAGGAAATTTTTTGTAAGCACGGCTTCCACATCGTCTACGACCGCGACCTCGACCGTCCTGTTGCCGACGGTTTCTACTTCACTATCGGCTATCGTGGCATGACCAGCGGCCAGCTGGCTCAGGAACTGATGTACTATGGCGTCTCGGCCATCTGTCTCATCACTACTGGCTCGCATCAGGAGGGCCTGCGTGTATGTACCTCATTCATTGAGGACCACCAGTACGCACAGCTCGACGAGCGCATGGCCGTCTTTGCTGAGAACAACCCGATATGAAAGCCCTGAAAGCGAAATACCTGCTCGTAGCTGCCGCCGTCTGCCTGCTGGCCATCGTCGGACTGGCCTACTACTTCTTCCTGACGTCGTTCTCGGCGAAGGATGAAACCCAGTATGTGTGCATCGACGACGACGACACCATCGACTCCGTGCTCACCAAGCTGCGCCCGGTGGCCTCAGAACACGCGCTGACGGGCTTCTCGACGCTGATACGCCACACCGACTACGCTCAGCATCCGCGCACAGGCCGCTACGCCATTGGGCCCAATGAGAGCACGTTTGCGGTCATGCGCAAGCTGAAGAACGGCCAGCAGGAGGCGGTGATGCTCACCATCCCCGAGTCGCGCACCATGCAGAAGCTGGCCGCCGTGCTCGGCAGGAAGTTGATGATGGACTCTGTGGAGATTGCCGCAGCACTCATCGACGACGCCTACTGCCAGCGCTGGGGCTACGATACCTGCACCATCGCCGCGCTCTTCGTGCCCAACACCTACGAGGTGTACTGGAACACGACGCTCGACCACTTCATGGAGCGCATGGTGAAGGAGCACGACGCCTTCTGGAACAAGGAGCGCTGCGCCAAGGCCGAGGCCGCCCAGCTGACGCCCGACGAGGTCTGCACCCTGGCCAGCATTATCGACGAGGAGACGGCCAACAACGACGAGAAGCCGATGATAGCCGGTATGTACCTGAACCGTCTGCACAAGAGCATGGCGCTGCAGGCCGACCCCACGGTGAAGTTCGCGCTGAAGAACTTCGAGCTGCGCCGAATCTATCACGACATGCTGTTCTACGACAGCCCCTACAACACCTACCGCAACACCGGCCTGCCCCCAGGCCCCATCAAGATTGCATCGGTGAAGGGCATCGACGCCGTGCTCAACTACGTCCACCACGACTATCTCTACATGTGTGCCAAGGAGGACTTCTCCGGCACTCACAACTTCGCCGTCAGCTACGCTGAGCACCTGCGCAACGCCGCCCGCTACGCCAAGGCGCTGAACGAGCGGGGAATCAAGTAACACTGACGGTCACATTCCGCAACGCCGCCCGCTTCGCCAAGGAGCTGGACGAGCGCCTTGCCGCTACCCGCCAGTAAACGCACCGTTTACCGCCGGGTAAAGGTGCGATTGCCGCCGGGTAAGCACCCTCTACCCGCCAGGTTAGTCATGCTAATTGGCCTAGTTATGAGTATTAACTGGCCTGGTTAGTCGAGCATATCCATCTGGCTCTTTTTCTCCGTCGTTTTTCATTTTCTCGCGACACCTCCCGTCGAATGTCCGAAACCACGATTCACAAAGGGTTTTCGCGCTTCTCAGACCTCCCTTGACACCTCCCGTCACCCCTCCCTTCTGACCTCCTGTCTGATTGACGCCTCAGGGAAGTTCAACGGGACCTCAACGGGAGGTGTCAGCGAGACACCTCCCGTCCCCGAATCCCTTTGTACATCGACGTTTCAGAGAAAAACGGGAGGTTGGGAGGTTTAAAATGCAACGAGCACCGTCAAACTCCAAGTTCACCAAGTTCCGCTCAAACTTTTCTGTCATTTTTCTTTGGCAGTTCGGAATTATTATTTATCTTTGCCAACAACTTACAAACCATCCACAATAGGAATTGAAAGATTGGTAGAAATGATGATAATAAATAGCATTAGGAAAATACTATTAACATGCTTACTGAGTACCTTCTATGGTCAGGTGAGCGCACAAGACGTGAACAACTGGCTACAGGAACAACTGAATGCTTCTGCTGAATTGCGGCACGTAAACTACGACGAAATGTATGCTAAGGCCATGCTGACAGACAAGGGAGTGGATCCACTGATACGCAGTCTGGTCGTCATCGAATATTGTCGTGCGTATGGGCTAGATAGTTTGGCGATTGAAATGGCTGATTATTTGTTAGAGAAAGCGCCAAACCAACGGATACAAGGTGTTGTAAACTATTTGTTGGACATGAAATACAGGCTGTCGCTGTTGCGTAACCAATATGACGAACTTGAGAGAATGGCATGCTATATAGACCGCCGATGGCAGGCCAAGCCAAAACTGATGGAACTGGCGAGGCACTGGCATCGGTTAGCGTCAGCGGGCAAGGATATCCTCCCAGTCAGCATCCAGCGTACGAAGAATGTCGTAGGGTTGGCTTTCGACAGGGATTCCGTTGGACATATTTGCATTGACGCTAAAGTGAATCAAGCAAAGGGGAATCGCTTCATCGTGGACACGGGTATGATGTCAAGCACGATTTTGTTTCAGAAGTATGCCCGTCAGCTGAATGTCAGGTTGTTACCCGATTCTATTAGGGCAAGTTCCGCCACACATCCCGATATTGTCTACAGTATGCAGTTAGGCATTGTTGACAGTCTGTGCATTGACGGTATCAAGTTTTACAACCTCCCTGTATGGGTGTCCGATGAAGTGGAGGAATACAACTGTACAGGTTTCATCGGTACACCCGACTTAGCCCGACTTGAATATATGGAACTATCACGTGACAGCATAGTGTTCCGCTATCCATTTCCTAAAAATAAGAAAGAGGCGAACTTCACTATGAATACGGGGGCCAAGGGTGAACGTTGCATCTGTCTACCCTGTAATCTTGACGGCCATGAGAGTTCGTTGATTCTCGATACAGGCTCGAATGCTTTTCTTCTACCCCAGCAATTTGCCAATCGTAAAGAAGGATTCTTTGCCGAGGTCGGTGGTATGAAGATGTGGTTAGAAGCAGGAATGTATGCTCACGGATTCGTTTCCTTTCCCGATTCACGAGGATTTTGGGGACTCCCTCTTCTTTGGTCGTTTGAGCGTCTTTGCTTCAACTTCCATAATGCGCATGTGGACTACGTTAAGAAGAAAGATGTAGAATATACGGAGTATTTAAATGAATAAAGCGGAAGACTACCTGAACAACGACGGCTTCGTGAACATGGCCGACGTGACGAAACTTATCGACTACATCTTGGGCAGGACGCAGTAATTAGCGGCTAAAGAATCAGCGTTTACTAAAAAGCGGCATTTCATAAGGGATGTCGCTTTTTTGCTCTTAAAAGCGGAAAAAGGTTTGGCGGTTTCAGGATTTTGCAGTACCTTTGCAGCGTAAAAAAGAAGATAGGTGAAATATGACAGAGAAAACAACCATTGAGAACGAGGAGAAGCGGTCTGTAAGCTTCGTGGAACAGAAAGTGATTGACGACCTGGCTGCCGGCAAGAACGGCGGTCGGCTGCAGACGCGATTCCCGCCGGAGCCTAACGGCTACCTGCACATCGGGCACGCCAAGGCCATTGCCATCGACTTCGGACTGGCCAAGAAATACGGCGGCGAGTGCAACCTGCGCTTCGACGACACGAACCCCGTGAAGGAGGACACCGAATACATTGAGAGCATCGAGCACGACATCAAGTGGCTTGGCTTTGAGTGGGCCAACGTCTACTACGCCTCCGACTACTTCCAGCAGTTGTGGGACTTCGCCGTATGGCTCATCAAGCAGGGCCGCGCCTACGTCGATGAGCAGTCGGCCGAGGTGATTGCCCAGCAGAAGGGTACGACGACCTCGCCGGGTACCAACTCGCCCTTCCGCGACCGTCCCGTCGAGGAGAACCTCAAGTTGTTTGACTATATGAACAGCGGCGAGTGCGAGCCGGGCACGCTGGTGCTGCGCGCCAAGATTGATATGGCCCACCCCAACATGCTGTTCCGCGACCCGCTCATCTACCGCGTGCTGAACATTCCACACGTGAAGACCGGCTCGAAGTGGAATGCCTACCCGATGTACGACTTCACCCACGGACAGAGCGACTATCTCGAGGGCGTCACCCACTCGTGGTGTACGCTGGAGTTCGTCGAGCACCGTCCCCTCTACGACCTGTTCGTCACGTGGATGAAGGAATGGCGAGGCGAGACCGACAACATCGAGGACAACCGCCCGCGCCAGACAGAGTTCAACAAGCTGAACCTGAACTACACGCTGATGTCGAAGCGCAACCTGCTGGCAATGGTCAACGAGGGTATGGTCAGCGGCTGGGACGACCCCCGCATGCCGACCATCTGCGGTCTGCGCCGCCGAGGCTACTCGCCCGAGAGCATCATCAAGTTCATCGACAAGATAGGCTACACGAAGCTCGACGCCCTGAACGACATGGCGCTGCTTGAGAGCGTCGTCCGCGACGACCTGAACAGCCGTGCCCAGCGCGTGGCCGCCGTGCTCGACCCCGTAAAGGTGGTCATCACCAACTACCCCGAAGGTCAGACCGAGATGCTGACCGCCGTGAACAACCCCGAGAACGAGGCCGACGGCACCCACGAGGTGGAGTTCAGCCGCGAGCTGTGGATAGAGCGCGACGACTTCCAGCAGGTGGCCGAGAAGAAGTTCATGCGTCTGGCCCCCGGCAAGGAGGTCCGCCTGAAGAATGCCTATATCATCAAGTGCAACGAGGAGAAGGCCTGCGACGTCGACGAGAACGGCAACGTGACCTGCATCTACTGCACCTACGACCCGGAGACGCGCAGCGGACTGCCCGGCGCCGACCGTAAGATTAAGGGCAAGACGCTGCACTGGGTATCGTGCCACAACGCCGTGAAGGCTGAAGTGCGCCTGTACGACCGTCTCTGGAAGGTGGAGAACCCGCGCGACGAGATGGCTGCCATCCGCGAGGCACAGCAATGCGACGCCGTGACGGCCATGAAGCAGATTGTGAATCCTGACTCGCTGACCATACTCAAGAACTGCTACATCGAGCCGTTTGCCGCTGAGATGAAGCCGCTGAGCTATCTGCAGTTCCAGCGCATCGGCTACTTCACGCCCGACAGCGACTCGACGCCCGAGCATCCTGTGTTCAACAAGACTGTCGGACTGAAGGATACGTGGAAGAAGTGAGAAGACCCACCCCCGGCCCCTCCCTGTGAGGGAGGGGAGTGATTACCTGGAGGGAGTGAAGAAGTGAAGAAGTGAAAAGTGAAAAGTGGGGAGTGAAGAGTGGACGACGGGTACTTTGACGACGAGGAGTTCCGCGAGATGCTGGAAGACTATGAGCGGACGGTGAAGTCAGGACAGCCAGTATTCATGGATGTCGACGACCTGGCCGACATAGCCGACTACTACCAGCAGGAAGGTCGCTACGACGATGCCCAAAAGGCTCTCGACCGCGCCCTCGAACTGCAGCCCGACTCAGTGGTCGCCCTGAACTATCAGGTACACAATGCCATCAGTCAGAACGACTTCGAGGCTGCCGAGAACTATCTGTCGCAGATCATCGACCACGACCTGCCCGAATACACCTACTGCCGGGCTGAGATATGGATAGCCCAGGAGGAAGTGGAAAAGGCCGACGAATACCTGCTGGAGCAGTTCAAGGAGTGTCCGCAGGAGGAGTGGCAGGACTTCGTGCTCGACGTGGTGAACCTCTATACCGACTACGGCTACAGCGAAAAGGCTATGGAGTGGATGATGCGCGCCAAGCAGGACGGCAGCGACGACTTCAAGGAGATGATGGGCCGCACGCTGTTCGGACTGGGCAAGTACGACGACTCGGAGCGCATCTTCAATGAGCTGATTGACCGCGACCCCTTCCAGAAACGCTACTGGAACGCGCTGGCCAACACACAATACATGAAGGAGGACTACAGCGCCTCGGTGACCAGCAGCGAATACGCCATTGCCATCGACCCGGACGACGCTGAGGGCCTGCTGGCCAAGGCCAACGGCCTGTTTCGCTTAGAGAACTACGAGGAGGCGCTCGACTACTACCGCCGCTACAGCGAGAAGGAGCCCGACGACGAGTTCGGACTGCTGCATCAGGGCACATGCCTTATCAACCTCGGCCAATACGAGGAAGCTGTGAAGCGACTGCTTGAGGCCGAGAAAGCGGCTCCCGACGACTCGCCCTATCTGGTGGAAATCTATCAGGAGCTGGGCTTTGCCTATAGCGAGCTGAAGATGCCCGAGACGGCCCTCTACTATATCGACCAGACCGAGATGCTGGACTGTGACCACGTGGACATGCTCGTCGTGAAAGGTCACATTCTGTTAGGCAACGGGAAGTTGAAGGAGGCTGAGGATATGTTCCGCCAGGCTGTGAAACAGTCAGAGGACAACCTCCGAACAGTCATGCGCATCATTGTGTCGCTTTACGACAATCACTACGTCGAGGCCGCCTACAAGATGTTCAGGAGCTTCTTCAAGTACGTCGGCAAAGACTGGAACGAGGGCTACGGCTATATGGCGCTCTGCTGCTACGATCTGAAGCGCGACCAGGAGTTCCTCGACTATCTGGAGATATGCTGCAACCGCAATCCGAATGAGGCTAAACTGGTGCTCTCGCACCTCTTCCCCGATGGGATGAAGCCCGAGGACTACTACGGATATATGGTGAAGGAGCTGAAGAAGTGAAAAGTGAAGAGTGAGAAGTGAAAAGTGAAGAGTAAAAAGAGATGAATATACTTAGCACACTATTGAACAACCTGAATTATCCGACGATATTCCTGCTGATGTTGCTGGAAAGCACCGTCGTGCCCGTACCGTCGGAGTTCGTGGTAACACCTGCGGCCTACCACGCCGCCGGCGGTTCGTTGAATGTGCTGCTAATCATCCTGTTTGCCACCATTGGTGCCGACGTCGGCGCCTCAATCAACTACTTCGCTGCCCTCTACGTCGGGCGGCCCGTGGTCTACCGCTTTGCCAACAGCCGCCTCGGCCACCTTTGTCTGCTCAACCAGCAGAAGATTGAAAAGAGCGAGAAGTACTTCGACGACCACGGGGTGGCCGCCACGCTGACGGGGCGTTTTGTGCCCGTCATCCGCCACCTCATCAGCATCCCTGCCGGACTGGCACGGATGAACTATTGGAAATTCCTGCTCTTCACCACCATCGGCGCCGGCGGCTGGCACTCGGTATTGGCCGCCCTGGGCTGGTATCTGCACACCATCGTGCCCGAGGAGCAGCTGAACGACAAAATCAGCGAGTATGCAGAGTACATCAAGATTGCCATTATCGGCTTGCTGCTCATTGCTGTCGCATACCTTATTATCAAGCACATATTCAAGAAAAAGATTGTAAAGCATGAAACAGATTAACAACCATTTAGTCATTATGGCAGGCGGCGTCGGCAGCCGCTTCTACCCAATGAGCACCGCCGAACACCCTAAGCAGTTCATCGATGTGCTCGGCACCGGCAAGACTTTGCTGCAGATGACCGTCGAGCGATTCGGCAACCTCATCAAGCCTGAAAACATCTGGGTTGTCACCAACCAGAAATATGCCGACATCGTGGCCAGCCAACTCCCCGACATGCCCCGCAGCAACATTCTCTGCGAGCCATGCCGCCGCAATACCGCTCCCTGCATCGCCTACATATCCTGGCGCATCAAGTCGAAAGACCCGAAGGCTAACGTCGTCGTCACGCCATCCGATCATATCGTCATGGATGTCAAGGAGTTCCAACGCGTCATTAAAGACTGCATGAGCTTCACTTGCGACACCGACGCCATCGTCACTCTCGGTATGAAGCCCAACCGCCCAGAGACCGGCTACGGCTACATTCAGGCCAACCTCTCCGCCCACTCGCTGCGCAATAAGGGCGTGTTCCACGTCGACTCCTTCCGCGAGAAGCCCGACCTGCAGACAGCCCAGCAATACATCAAGCAGCCGAACTACTACTGGAACGCCGGCATCTTCATCTGGAATATCAACACCATCGTCAATGCCTTCCGTATGCATCAGCCGACAATGGCCAAGATATTCGAGTCGATGTTGCCCTACTATGGCACCGACAAGGAGCAGGAAATGATCAACCAACGGTTCCCCGAGTGTGAGAGCATCTCGGTCGACTATGCCATCATGGAGAAGGCCGAGGAAATCTTCGTCTGCCCTGCCGACTTCGGCTGGAGCGACCTCGGCACGTGGGGCTCGCTGCACCAGCAGAGCCACAAGGACCTCTACGGCAATGTCTGCATCGGTCAGGACATCAACATCTTCCAGCTGGTGCAGAAGAAC
>CADCEQ010000038.1 GCA_902800435.1 uncultured Prevotellaceae bacterium
CTACGTGCTAAACTGTCGTGTAGCTTAGAAATTGACGACAGCCCCAATATTAGCGCGGCGGGGCAATTTGTGTTCAAGTTTATAGAGGAAAGATACGAATAAATTACAATAAAACAAAAAAAAATACGTTATATTAGACGTGCTTAGACGTTACGCCATACTCGCCGCCGTACTTATTATGGGGCTTCAGGCCCGGGCACAGTACGATCCGTCGTTCAGTCACTACTGGGCGATGGAGACGTCGTTTAACCCAGCGGCAGTGGGCAAGGATCAGAAACTGAATGTGAGCGGTGCCTACAACATGACGCTGCTGGGATTCGAGAACAGTCCCAAGACGATGTTTATCGGCGCCGACCTGCCCCTCTACTTCTTCCGCTCTTACCACGGTGTGGGCCTGCAGCTGATGAACGACGATATCGGCTTGTTCTCGCACAAGCGCATCACCGCGCAGTACGCCTTCAAGCGGCGCCTGTTCGGCGGCATGCTCAGCATAGGCGTGCAGGGCGGACTGCTGAACGAGACATTCGAAGGCGGCAAGGTGGACTTGGACATGACCGACGACCCTGCCTTCACGAAGTCGGACATCACCGGCAACGCCCTCGACCTCGGCGGCGGTATCTACTACAGCCACCGCAGCGGCTGGTACGTGGGAGCCTCGGTGCAGCACGCACTGGCGCCCGTCATCGAGCTGGGCGAGACGAACGAGCTGGACGTCAGCCGGACGTATTATTTTACAGGCGGATACAATATTCGGCTGAGAAATCCGTTACTTATGTTGCAGACCTCGGTCATGGGGCGCACCGACGCCGTCGCCTATAGGGGCGACATCACCGCCCGACTCAGATACTCGCACGAGAAGCGGCTGCTGTATGCCGGCCTGGGCTACAGCCCCACCAACTCGGTGACGGTGTTCATAGGCGGGCAATTCCACGGCGTCATGGTGGGCTACAGCTACGAGGCCTACACCAGTGCCATCAACATCGGCAATGGCAGCCACGAACTGCACGTGGGCTACCAGACCGATATCGACTTCGGGAAGAAGGGCAGGAACAAACATCAGAGTGTAAGACTGCTGTAAAAGTAAAAAGGTAAAAAAGTAAAAAAAGAAAACGAAATATGAAAACGATGATGAATAACAGAATGGTGAAAGGCATTAAAGGGAGAAAGGTTTTACCTTTTTACCTTTTTACCTTTTTACTTTTACTAACCTCCTGCTTCGGCAGCAAGGTGGCATCGGGCAGTGGCGGCGAACTGACAGGAAGCAGCGGACGGGCCTTCTCAGAGCCTGCCCCCTACGGCATGGTGCTCGTCAAGCGCGGACACCTGAAGATGGGTATCGACAAGCAGGACTCGCTTTGGGGCAAGGAGACGCCCGTGCGCGACATCTCGGTGGACGGCTTCTGGATGGACGATACGGAGATTACGAACTCCGAATACCGCCAGTTCGTGAACTACGTGCGCGACTCTATCCTGCGTGAGCGCCTGGCTGACCCGAACTACGGCGGCGACGAGACCTACAAGATTGAAGAGGACAAGAACGGCGACCCCATCAAGCCTCACCTGAACTGGAAGAAGAACCTGCCGCGCAAGCCCAACGAGGACGAGCAGCGCGCTATCGAGAGCCTCTACGTCACCAACCCCGTGACGGGAGAAAAGATGCTCGACGCATCGCAGATGAACTTTAAGTACGAGATCTACGATTACACAACTGCCGCCCTTCGCCGCAACCGCCTCAACCCCGAGGAGCGTAACCTAAACACAGATATCGCCGTCGACGAGAACGAAAAGGTGTGGATTTCGAAGGACACCGCCTACATAAACGACGAGGGCAAGATTGTGCGCGAGACGCTGAACCGCGAACTGAGCGGTCCGTGGGACTTCCTCAACACGTACATTATTAATATATACCCCGACACGACGTGCTGGGTAAACGACTTCCCCAACGCCGACAACGAGGTGTATATGCGCAACTACTTCTCGAACTCAGCCTACAACGACTACCCCGTGGTGGGCGTCACGTGGGAGCAGGCTAACGCCTTCTGCGCCTGGCGCACGGAGTACCTGCTGAAGGGTCTCGGCCCCGCCGCCCGATTCGTGCAGCGCTACCGCCTGCCGACCGAGGCTGAGTGGGAGTACGCCGCCCGCGGCAAGGACGGCACGGAGTTCCCCTGGGAGAACGAGGACGTGGCATCGGGCAAAGGCTGCTTCTTTGCCAACTTCAAGCCCGACGACGGTAACTACACCAAGGACGGCAACCTGATTACGTCGAAGGTGGGCATCTACTCGTCGAACACCAACGGCCTGTACGACATGGCCGGCAACGTGGCTGAGTGGACCTCGACCATCTATACCGAAGCCGGCGTCGACGCCATGAACGACGTCAACCCCCAGCTGAGCTACAACGCCGCCAAGGAAGACCCCTACCGGCTGAAGAAAAAGTCGGTGCGCGGCGGCTCGTGGAAAGACCCTGAAAGCTACATCCGCTCGGCCTGGCGCTCAAGCGAATTCCAGAACCAGCCCCGAAGCTACATCGGATTCCGCTGCGTACGCTCGCTGGCCAACACTGTGAGCGAGAAGACCAAACCAGGCAAGACCTCAAAAAAAAAGTAGCCAATAAAGGTGAGGCCCGACACAACTTCGGCGGCTCAACCATCCATTAAACAGTAAATAGATATGACAAAGTACAGCAAATTCAATATCATCTACCGCTTGCAGAAGTGGCTCGACAGTGTCCCCGGACAGACGTTCATGAACTACGCCTACAGCTGGGGTGCGTCGATTGTGATTCTGGGTACGCTCTTCAAGCTGACCCACCTGCCTGGTGCCAACTTCATGCTGTTCCTCGGCATGGGCACTGAGGTCGTGGTGTTCTTCATCGCTGCCTTCGACCGTCCGTTCGACAAGACGGCCGACGGCATGGATCTGCCGACGCACGTGGGCGGCGAAGTGGTGACCGTTGGCGCTACCGACGGCGAGGCGGCTGCAGCAGCACTGCAGAACAGCGAACTGGCCGAGACAGGCGGCGAGGCGGCTGCTTACAGCGGCGGCGGTGGCGGAACGATTATCGGCGGCGGTGGCGGTACCGTTATCATCGGCGGCGGCGGTGTCGTCGGCGGTGGTGCCATGCCGCAGGCTGCCGAACAGGCAACTGTTGACACTGAGGCCATTGCGGCCGTGGCTACGTCGGTAACGACAGTGGCTGGCGGTCAGGCTGTATCGCCTGTGCCTGAGGTGAATCCCGAACTGGAAGAGGCTACTGCCAACTACGTCGACCGCCTGAAGGAACTGACGGAGATGCTCTCGAAGGTTTCTGAGCAGTGCGAGCGCCTGACGCGCGACTCGGAGGAGATGGAGAACCTGAACCGCACGCTGACCGGTATCTGCAAGATTTACGAGATGCAGCTGAAGGGTGCCAGCCAGCAGATTGGCACCATCGACGAAATCAACGAGCAGACGCGCAAGATGGCCGACCAGATAGCCGAGCTGAACAAGATCTACGCCCGCATGATTGAGGCCATGACCGTCAACATGCCCAAGGCCCCCATCGCCCAATAACCCCATTAAGCCCATTATACCCATAACAATATGGCAATAAAGAAAAGACCAGTCTCGCCGCGCCAGAAGATGATCAACCTGATGTACGTCGTCTTGATGGCCATGCTCGCGCTGAACGTCTCGAACGAGGTGCTCAACGGCTTCTCCATCGTGGAGGAAAGCCTGAACCGCACCACGTCGAACGCCGCCAAGGAGAACCTGGCCATATACGACGATTTTGAGGAGCAGATGAAGGCCAACCCGCAGAAGGTGAAGGAATGGTACGACAAGGCCATGCTGGTGCGCCAGATGAGCGACTCCATCTATAACTTCGCTGCCGACCTGAAGCTGGCCATCGCCCGCGAGGCCGACGGCAGCGACGGCAACCCCAAGAACCTGCAGAACAAGGAGGACCTGGAGGCTGCCAACCAGGTGATGCTGGCCCCCGGCCGCGGCCAGGGCGGCGACCTGAAGTCGGCCATCGACCAGTACCGCGAGCGCATCCTGAAGATGATTCCCGACACGGCCAAGCAGCGCACCATAGCCAGCGACCTGACCACCGACGTCCCCCCGACGGGACTGGGCAAGAACTGGCAGGAGTATATGTTTGAGTCGATGCCAGCCGCTGCTGCCGTCACCCTGCTCTCGAAGCTGCAGAACGACGTGCGCAGTGCCGAGCGCGAGGTGCTCCACACGCTGGTGCAGAACATCGACGTGAAGGATATCCGCGTGAACGCCCTCGAGGCCTTTGTCATTCCTAACTCGCAGACCATCGTCCGCGGCGACAAGTTCTCGGCCCACATCGTGATGGCCGCCGTCGACACCACGCAGGTACCCGACATCTACATCGGCAACCAGAAGGTGACGCTCCGCGACAATATCTACGAGCGCATCTGCGGCTCGACGGGCGACTTCACCCTGGCCGGCTACATTGAGACCGTCAACGGCAACGGCGACAAGATCAAGCGCGATTTCTCGCAGAAGTACACCGTCGTCGACCCTTCGGCCACCGTCTCGGCCGACCTGATGAACATGCTCTACGCGGGCTACTCGAACCCCATCAGCGTCTCCGTGCCCGGCGTGCCTCTTAATAAGATTCAGGCCTCGATGAGCGGCGGCGGCACGCTGCAGCCCACCGGTCCCGGCAAGTACATCGCCCGGCCGACAAAGGTAGGCGAGAACGTGACCATCACCGTCACCTCGACCAACACGGGCCGCCCGCAGCAGATGGGACAGTTCACCTTCCGCGTGCGCAAGCTGCCCGACCCCACCCCGTTCATCGCTATGAAGGACGAGCAGGGCAATCCCTCACGCTTCAAAGGCGGCCGTCTGGCCAAAGGTAGCCTGATGAGCATCGACGGCATCGGCGCCGCCATCGACGACGGCATTCTCGACATCGCCTTCAAAGTGGTATCATTCGAGACGGTGTTCTTCGACAATATGGGTAACGCCGTGCCCATACCCAGCAACGGTGCCCAGTTCTCTGACCGCCAAAAGGACACGTTCCGCAAGCTGGCCCGCAACCGCCGATTCTACGTCTCGCGCGTGACGGCCATCGGTCCCGACGGCATTCAGCGCACACTGCAGAACCCAATGGAAATTATTGTAAATTAGAAAGATATGAAAAGACTATTGTTCTTATTGATGATAACGCTGACGGTCGGCACAGCTACAGCGCAACCAAAGCGCAGCCGCGTGCAGCAGACGCAGCAGGCCCAGCAGCAGAAGAGCCCGAGCACGCAACAGTCGCAGGGCATGACCCGCCGCATGCAGATCAGCTATCCCGTGGCCCTCGACATGCCCGAGGACGTGGTGTGGCGCCGCGACATCTACCGTGAGTTGGACCTCAACGACGATGCCAATGCCGGACTGTACTACCCCGTGCAGCCGCAGGGCAAGCAGTTGAACCTGTTTACCTACATCTTCAAGCTGGCGCAGAACGGCTACATTCCCATCTACGAGTATTCGGTGGCCAACGACGGCAACGACGACTTCTCGGACGCAGCGAAGGTGAAGTTCAAGACTGTGCTCGACGACAAGCACATCTTCTACGAGGAGCAGGACGGCAAGCTGAAGGTGGACAACAGCGACATCCCCTCGCAGGAGGTAATGAAGTACTACCTGAAGGAGAGTGCCTACTACGACCAGGGCAACGCCACCTTCCACATCAAGCCGCTGGCTCTCTGCCCCATCATGATGCGCGAGGACGACTTTGGCGGCGAGGCCACTCAGTACCCGCTCTTCTGGGTAAAGTACTCAGACCTGGAGCCCTTCCTTAGCCGACAGACCGTCATGACGTCGAACGTCAACAATGCCGCCGTCATGTCGATGGACGACTACTTTACGCTGAACAAGTACAAGGGCAAGATTTACAAGACCAACAACATGCTGGGCAAGACGCTGGCACAGATTGCCGGCGGCGACTCCACCAAGCTTTCGGATGAGCAGAAGCGCATTGAGGCCGAGCTGGAGGCGTTCAAGAACAACATCTTCGGCGACAAGCTGAAGAGGGACTCGCTCGACAGCGTGGCCGATACCAAGGCCGACGTGAAGGCCAAGACCAAGAAGGAGCGCCGCACGAAGACCAAGACCGAGAAGGCCAGCAAGTCGAAATCGTCATCGTCCTCTTCATCGCCAGCCGCCGCCCGCGTGTCGGTACGCAGACAAAGACATTGATAAGATGATTGGCAGAAAGCTGGTGGTTGTCTTGGCAGTGGTGCTGAGCCTGCCCTTAAAGGCGGGCACACCTGTTGACTTCGGACTCAAAGGAGGGTTCGAACTCACCGAGATGAACTTCAGCGCAAGCGACCTCCGCGAGGCCAACCGCGCCGGTTTCTACCTCGGCCCCGTGGTGAAGTTCACCCTGCCCGTGGTGGGACTGAACATCGATGCATCGGTGCTCTACAGCCAGCGCGACCTGAAGGTCGACGGTGAGAAAATTCTGCAGAAGAGCCTCCTGCTGGGCGGCGACCTGCGCTACAGCGTCGGACTGGGTGACGCGCTGAGCATCTTTGTCAACGCCGGTCCCCAGCTGAGCCTCAACGTCGGCGACGACGTGTTCTACTGGAGAGACGACGAGCAGAACAACCATCAGTATGCCCTGCAGAACACGATGATCAGCTTCAACCTGGGACTGGGCGTCACCTTCCTCAGCCATTTCGAGGCCGGCATCTATTACAACATTCCCGCCGGCAAGACGGCCGATTTCACCTGGGACAAGATAGGCGAGACTCTGAAAGACACCAGTTGGAACCGCGCCAAGTCGAAAACTAATGCCTGGCACGTCGCCGTGGCCTATTACTTCTAACGAATCTTGAACTTTGCCGATGTCATACTGCCCGTGCCGCTCGACGGCTGCTTTACCTACGCCATACCACAGCAGTGGCGCGACAGCGTAAAGACGGGGCAGCGCGTGCTCGTTCCCTTCGGACGCAACAAGCAGCACGTGGGCATCATTGCCAAGCTACATGATAACCAGCCGCAAGGCTACGAGGTGAAGGATATACTCCAGCTGATGGATGCGGAGCCTATCCTGCTGCCCTCACAGCTGGCCTTGTGGCAGTGGATTTCCACCTATTATATGTCGCCCATAGGCGAGGTCTACAAGGCGGCACTCCCCGCCGGCTTAAAGGCTGAGGACGGCTACCGCCCCAAGACCGAGACTTACATCCGGCTGACCGAGGCCTTCAGCAGCGAGGCCGCCCAGCACATTGCCCTCAACATGCTGCAGCGGGCACCCAAGCAGCTCAAGGCGCTGACCGACTTCCTGTTTCTGGCCGAGGGGGCCGTCACCCGCGACGAACTGCTGAACGAAGGTCACACGCTGCAGACCGTTACGATGCTCATCAAGCGCGGCATACTCGAGACCTACGAGGTGGAGGTGGGACGGTTGAACCACGGCGGCGAGCCCCACCCTGAGTTGGTCAAGAAGCTCAGCCCCGCCCAGGAGACGGCCTACAACGAAATCCTCATGTCGTTCCTCAAGAAGAAGGTCACGCTGCTGCACGGCGTCACCTCCTCAGGCAAGACCGAAATCTACATCCACCTCATACAGCGCGAGATCGACCAGCACCGCCAAGTGCTCTACCTACTGCCCGAGATAGCGCTGACCGTCCAGATGATGGACCGTCTGCGCCGCGTCTTCGGCGACCGCTTGGGCATCTACCATTCCAAGTACTCTGATGCCGAGCGCGTGGAGATCTGGCAGAAACAGCTCTCCGGCCACCCCTACGACGTCATCCTCGGTGCCCGCTCAGCCGTCTTCCTGCCCTTCCAGAACCTCGGCCTCGTCATCGTCGACGAGGAGCACGAGACGAGCTTCAAGCAGCAGGACCCCATGCCCCGCTATCATGCCCGCTCGGCAGCCATCATGTTAGCCAACCAGCCAACACCCAACGCCCAACACCCAACACCTAAAGTCCTCCTCGGCACCGCCACCCCCTCGATGGAGACCTACCACAATGCACGGACGGGGAAGTACGGCTACGTACAGCTGACCGAGCGCCATCAGGGCATCGAACTGCCAGAGATACAGGTCGTCGACATCAAGGACCTGCAGCACCGCAAGATGATGACCGGCCCCTTCTCACCTCTCTTATTAGCGCGCGTCCGCGAGGCTCTTGAGCGCGGCGAGCAGGCCATCCTCTTCCAGAACCGCCGGGGCTACGCGCCGATGATCGAGTGCAAGGCCTGCGGATGGGTGCCCCGCTGCCAGAACTGCGACGTCTCGCTGACGCTCCACCGCCAGATGAACCAGCTGGTCTGCCACTACTGCGGGGCCGTCTATCAGGTGCCCGTCGTATGCCCGGCCTGCGGCTCCACCGAACTGCAGACACGCGGCTACGGCACGGAGAAGATTGAGGCCGACGTGCGCGACATCTTCCCCGAGGCGCGCATCAGCCGCATGGACCTCGACACCACCCGCACCCGCAACGCCTACGAGCGCATCATCAGCGACTTCGGCTCAGGCCGCACCAACCTGCTCATCGGCACACAGATGATTTCGAAGGGACTCGACTTCGACCGCGTCAGCGTGGTCGGCATCCTTAACGCCGACACCATGCTCAGCTACCCCGACTTCCGGGCCTACGAGCATGCCTACATGATGATGGCGCAGGTCAGCGGGCGAGCCGGCCGCAAGGGCCGTCGCGGCCTCGTCATCCTGCAGACGCGCCAGCCCCAGCTGCCCATCATCCAGCAGGTGGTACAGGGCGACTACGAGAGTCTCTACCGCTCGCTCTGTGCCGAGCGCCAGCAGTTCCACTATCCGCCCTACTACCGTCTCATTGCCGTCTACCTGAAGCACCGCAGCGACACGCTGACAGAGACCGCCGCCCAAGAGCTGGGTTTCCGCCTGCGCCAGTGGTTCGGCGCCCGCGTCCTCGGCCCCGACAAGCCCGGCGTGGCACGCGTCAAGTCGCTCTGCATCCGCAAGCTCGTACTCAAGCTGGAGAACGGCCTCAATCTGGCCGAAGTCCGTCGGTACCTCGCCCTCGCCCAGCAGCAGATGCTGCAAAACAAGCGCTACGCCTCGCTACAATTCTACTACGACGTTGATCCGCTGTAGCCTCCCCCAGTTGGGGGGCATAATAGAAGGGACTTTTGTTATACAGAAAGAGGAACTACTAAACATTGTCTCGGTTTTATCGTCCGTTGACGCAGTTTTATTATCCATTGGCACAGTTTTATCGTCCGTTGACGCAGTTTCAACTTTAGTTGCCGCTAAAGAACATTTTTGATGGCGAGGAACGTCGCTATTGACCGTGCCTTTCAACACGCGCACGTCGCTACGTCTCAAACGAAGGCAGACTCTTCCAAAGGTTGATAAGCACCTCTTGGAACAAATCGGCCACCTCGTCCTGGTCATTGGAGAACATGTAGCACACGGTGTAAATTGGTAAGAAAAAAACAAGCGATGCAACATTAAAGTTACATCGCTTGTTTTTAGTATTCGTCTTCGTTGAACAAAAAGTCCTCCTTCGTAGGATAGTCTGGCCAAATATCCTCTATACTTTCATATACATCGCCTTCGTCTTCTATCTCCTGTAGGTTCTCGAGCACTTCGAGCGGAGAGCCGGAACGGATGGCGTAGTCAATCAACTCCTCCTTGGTAGCAGGCCAGGGAGCGTCTTCCAATTTTGATGCTAATTCAAGTGTCCAATACATAGTCTTAGTTATTATGATTCTACATGTTTTTGTCAACTATCTGAATTTGGCCGCAAAAGTAATCATTTTTTTCTTACTTACAAGCGTTTTGCCAAATAATTTCAGTTTGGTTGCTGTTAAAATTTATTATTTTGGCCAAAACAAACAAATAATCGCTCAATCGGTTGACGTATTGCTGGATATCGCCCCCCACTTCAGCCACCTCGGCAAGGGCTGCGATTCGACGTTCGGCTCGCCGACAGACGGTACGGGCGACGTGAGCCTGGGCAGCCGCAGGGGTACCGCCAGGCAGCACGAATCCCTGACGTTCGGGCAGGAGTTTCATGATACGGTCGACCTCTTGCTCGAGGAACTCCGTCTCGCCATCAGCCAAGTGCGCCGAAGGGTAAAGTGGAGTCTGACTTTGGTCGGTTGCCAAGTGAGTACAGACGTTAAACAGGTTGTTCTGCACTCTTATCAGGTTGTTGCGGTCGTCACCGTCGGGCATCATAGCCACCAACAGTCCCAGGTGGGCGCTCAACTCGTCGACGGTGCCGTATGCTTCGATACGAGCGTCACTCTTCTTGATTCTCACGCCCCCCACGAGGCTCGTCATTCCCTTGTCGCCCGTGCGGGTGTACACCTTTGTTATTTTCATAGTCGGTTCAAAAGTTAATGATATAATGTTGCTTAGCACGTTTCTTGTCGAACAGCACGATACCGCAATAATAGAGGTCGAACGTGACGCTGGTGCGCTGGTCGGCTACGATTTCGCGCCAGAAAGCCTTGTCTTGCCAAATGTCTTCGACTATCAGTACCGTTCCGTCTTCCGCTCGGTCGTAGATAGCAACCAGTCGGCCACGATAGTCACCATCCAGCGTCAGCCGTATCATCTCCGTCGAATTACCGAAAGAGGCTTTCCTGCAACCAGCCTGCAGGTAATCCCGGTAGCCGTCGCTTGCAATTACCGATGGCTGTCGCCAATTGGCCAGCCGGAAATAGAGCAGTCCCAACTTCCGACTCAGCCTATCGTCGTTGCATCCAAGCTCTGCGTATTGGTAGTACGGCCAATGTTCGTTGATGACATACCGTACTAACCAATAGTCAGCAGGCGACTGGATGCCGAACCCGCGGCAATGCCAAATACGCCCCAACCAGACGAAGAAAGACTTCAACCGGTTCATCGCTTGCAGTAATTATACTCACGATACCACAAACAACCCTGCTGCTACGATAGCGATACCGAATAATGTTTTCTTCATAACATTTGCTTTTATAAGGTTAGTACATGAAAATCATTGCACAAAGGTACAGCTTTTCTTTGAAACAGACAAGTTTTTGGGCAAGAATCATCGGATACATTGCTAAATAAAGACAACATCTATTCTTCGTCAATATCGCCGACATAGCGTGCGCCTTGAGAACCATTTGAAGCAGGCTCAACGTCTTCATTTGTATCTCCCACATAGCGGATCTCAGTTTTCTTGAAGGAATTCACGCTATGCTGCTGAAGCAAGTGGAAACAATGCATAAAGACTGTCTCCTTTAAAGTAGGAGTGAGGTATATCTTCTTCATAGTTATTTTATCAAAGACGTTCCTAACACAATGTTAATAGGATATAGGTGGCCTGCTTCCCACTCAGTACCTTGAAGAGGTATCCATGCCGTCGTATTAGTTTGGTTACTGAAAGTGTAACTTATTTCCAACCCAGCAGATTCCCCAAGTGTTTGGGGGATAATGAACAATGTTTTACAAGGTAAGGCTACAGGGCTCGTATCGACTTTCATATATGCTTGGGTGAGTGTATAGTTTGCATTACCACTCACGTTTTCCCATCTGCCTATATGATTTCCTGAGCTTGTAGAGTAGTGGCAGTCGCCTGTGTTGGCAATATTCTTCAGCACAACGCTGTTGACCGTGAGGTCAGCACCTAATTGAGTCATCAGTTTGTTCGTAATCTGAATATTAAATTCTACAGCGGCACAGGCGTGGTCGAATGTAAACCAAATGACGCCTTTAGTTTCTGAGTAGGTGACGTTTGTCACCCTTGACAGCAGCAAGTCACTTTGATTGGCTGAAGCTTCTTCAATGGAGAATGATATGTAGTGGTCATCACCAAAAATATAATAAGGATGGGTAGTATTGTCTTGTAGGTTAGTAGGAGCATTATGAGCATAGAAAGAAATGGGAGTATCACCAGACACAGGCCAGCCTCCACCTTGATTATTCTTTGGTATAGGAATCCAACTGCCATTTTTCTTTTCCACTGCATATTCGTTGTCTACCCAAAGCATTGTAAATCTCTCCAACGTCTCTGTTGTTACTACAGTCCCCCTAGTCTCTCTGGCATTACCGTTCTCGTCGCGGAAGGGATTCTCTCCCACCCCGATAACGAGTTTGCGCTCCGTCGGGTTCGTTGGCGTCGGGTTCGCCGGCTCGTCACCGTCATCGCCCGATGAGCAGGCAGTAGCGCCGACGAGAACAAAGGCTGTGGCGACCAAATAAAATAATGTGGTGTGCTTCATCTTTATCTGTCTGTTTGTTGTTTAGAACTCGAACGTCATGACGCTGTAGCTTCTGTGCCCGACGCCCATCTTGAGAGTCTGCGGGAAGGTGTAGTAGCCCCCCTTGTTGGCACTGTAGTACTTGAAGCTGACTTCCTCCTCGAGTCCGACGAGGGTAAAGACGTTCATTCCGCTGTTGGCAGGACCTTTGCCCCGGCACTCGTCTCCGACGAAGGCTGCAATCATGTCGTCGCCGCTCGCTTCGAACGGCATGCCCGTAAACTTCGACGCCGGCAAATAGTTATTCATGTACTTCGGACTGCCTTCGCCGAACTTGATCTCGAAATCGCTTTCATTGCCTATGGTGCGGTCAGGCGTGAAGTAGAAATAGCCGGGATAGTTGAATGTGTGTTTAATAGCTGCACAATAGTACCTGATTTCGGTGTTTGCCCCTACGTCCTCGTTGTTGCCTAAGATGATGATGGGGAAGAAGATTCTTCCGTCATGGGTGACGTTGCGCATGCCCACGCCTCTGCACTTGTTTTTGATGAAGATGGCAAAGCGGTCGTCGTCGGTAGAATAAGGTGCATACTTGTCGTCGAGTTTTATGACGGCGTACATACGGACTTCAAAGTTGGCAGGGTCAGGGTTTTCCCAATCGGGAACCTCGTCGTGCCATGTCCAGTCGATGAGCCATTCGGGCTGTCCTTCTGTTGCAGTGAAAACGGCGGTGGGCTCCGGAGTAGGTTCCGGAGTAGGTTCGACGACCTCAGGCTCCTTTGGCTGGTCGTCATCGTCTGATGAGCAGCCCCACGCCAAGGTGAGGGCTGCCATCAGCATCATTATTCTGAATGTCTGTTTCATCTGATGATTCTTTTATGTCCGTTATAGATATACACTCCGCCCTTTGTCGGCCGGCTCTGCAGGCGTATGCCCTGAAGCGTGTACCAGCCTTCCTGCTCTGGCAGGCTCACGGGCGCGAAGCTGATGCGGGTAGGCTCGTCGGGCGTACCGCTGACGTTATCGGCTCCGTAGGTCAGCACATCGCCCGTCATGGCAATAATCTCACCTTCACGCTCGATGGCGAACGACAGCGGTGCCTTCGAGTCGCCGCTGATGCTCATATAGACCACCGAGTCGCCGACGAGGGCTTCGCCGCGCACCTCAGCCTCGGAGAGAGCCAGCAGGCGGTCGCCCTCCTGCAGTTCGACACCGTCGGTAACGGCAGCCAGCGACATGGTGTTGGCATAGCTGCGCGACGCGGCATCCGTCTCCCTGCTGGATGCAGTCTCGACAATCGTGGAGTTGGTTTCGTAGAACGGATACTTGAACGTCGTCGTGTTTTCACGCTGGCGGTAGAGCATGTAGCCCTCGCCGGGTTTCATGTACTTCAGGTTGCCCTTCCACTCTGCCTTGCCGTTGGCGCCTTTCGAGAACATGGCAAACTCCGTCTTGCTCTTCACCACGTCGCCGTCCTCAGCCTGGTCGAAGTAGTCGGCCAGTGCGGTCTGCACGGTGAGGTTCACCACTGGCGTGTAGCCTATATGGTTCCACCCCTTCTTGACGGTGATGACGCGCTGGTAGGGCTGCCTGAGTGCTGTACCGACGAGCTCGACGGTGACGTCGTTGGCCACTTTGAGACGGTAGCTGTTGGCCACGCTCAGCGAGTAGTTGGCGGGTTCCGAGTCCGGAGTGGCCGTGCTGCTGCCTGGCGTGAGGTTGCGCAACCATTCCATATTCTTATAGACCAGCATCAGGCTGTTGGTCTCGTCGACCAGGATATCGCCCTCCTGCCACTTGAATTTCTTAAGCATCTCGTTGACACCGTCGTTGAAGTCGCTGTTATAGACGTTGAACGATATCCAGTTCCAGCCCTTCTGCAGTGCGAGCTCCTGTATGAACAGGTTGCCGGCCTGCAGCACGACGGGTTTCTTGATAGTGCCGACCGTGCCGTTGAGGGAGAATTTGATGTCCTCCGAGGGTTGCACCACCATGACCTTTCCTGTTGCGTAGTGCCACAGTTTGAACTTCAACAAGTCAGTATTCGACGAATCTTCGGTGTAAAGAGTCATGTAGACCAGTGCCTCGCCCGACAGAGAGGAGTAGCTGACATTGGCCACGCCCATGCAGCGGCCCTTACTGTCGAAGGCGGCCACCAGGTCGCGCGAGTCGGTGACAACGTCGTCGCCTATCTGCACACGTCCGACGACGCTCATGGAGTATTGCTTCATGTCGGGATCAACGTACCATTCGGGTGCCTTACCTTCAATGGTAATGTTAAGCATCAGCGGTTCCGACAGTCCGTTCTCGTCGGTCAGGTAGATGATATGGTCGTAGCTGCCCACATTGATGTCCTTGTTGATAGTGAACGTCAGCCACTGTTCGGACTTCGGCTCTATTATGTCTGACGTCTTGTCTACGATGAGCCACTTCGGCAGGTTCTCCACCATGTAGGTGTGGGGAGCGCCGCTGTTATTGTTGATGTAGACAGAGAATTCGTAGTCGTAGCCGTCATACCACAAGGTGGTTTTGTAGGTCTTCCGCTCCCAGCGCAGCGGGTTGCGGTCGACGTAGATGGCCACGGTGGCCGGCGATGCCATGTAGTTGCCGTTCAGGTCGGGAATGTCGTAGACGGTGACGTAGACCGAGCGCTTGTTGATGCGCGAGTCAAGCTCGTCGAGGTTCACCAGCAGCTGGTTGTCGCGCCCGACATAGCTGAAGTTCAGGTTACGCAGTTCCTCGTAGGCCTGTACCGGAGCACCGACGTTCTGGTCAATGTGCTGACGGACGAAGTCGTTGGTATCGACGAAGACGGTGTCGCGCTTATCGGTTTCCTTGCCGTCCAGGTCGTAGTGTATCTTCTGGCTCAGCACGTAGGGACGCAGCACGATGTCGCCGTTCTTCTGCCGCTCCTGGCGGTCGAAGTTCAGATAGGTGATGAGGCCCTTCTCCGAGCCGCCGATGGCCTTGGTGCTGTAGCGCTTGATGAGCGACACAGGCAGTGCCTGCTCGAAGAGGCAGATGCCGTCGAGGTGTCCCGTCATCGCGTTGTACTGGTGCAGCACGTCGTTGTTGAGTCCCTGCTCGTGCCATACCATGTTGCCAAGGTAGAAGTCGTCGCCCGACATACCGCCGAGGTTCTCGGTCGAGAACTGGGCCTTCAGCACATTGTCGACGTAGATGCTGGCCACCTGGTGAGCGCGGTTGACGGTCATGGCGTAGTGGTGCCAGGCGTCGTCGCTGTAGGTGTTGCCGAGCTTGAACTCCATGCCGTTCGAGCGGTACTTCAGCGTGTCGGCCTCGAAGCCGATGAAGAACTTGTTCTCGGGCGACATGTCGGTCTTGCGGCCCGTGCCGTTGCTCAGCATGGCGCCGCGGCCCTTCACGTCAGTACGGAACCAGAACATCAGCGTGTAGTCCTGCTCCGACGTGCGGCTGAAGAAGGCGGGCTTCAGCTTCATGCCCTTCACCGGGCGCTGCTCGTTCCAGTCGAGACGGAGCGACATGCCGCGCGGCTGCGACCATGAGGCGCCGTTCAGCGTCAGGTGTGCCCCTTGTGCCTCGTCGGTGGCAAACTTGCCGTGGCCCTCGTTCATCGGGTAGTAATCGGTCAGTCCCATCTCGTAGCCCGTCAGCTGCTGGTTGCCATAGAAGTTGAGCAGCGTCTTGTCCATGACACGGTTCCAGATACGGCCCTGCAGCATGCGTCCCTTGAAGTACTTGCGCTTGCTGACGTCGGTCTGGTTGGTTGAGCCGAAGATGATCGGGCCATAGCCGCTGTAGACGACGCTGTCGAGACTGCCCGACAAGGTGTCGGCATAGAGTGTCAGCCGCTTGTTTTTGTTGTCCAGGGCCATGGCCACCTGCACGTAGCCGCTGAAGTCGAGGGGCTGTTCCAATGTCAGCGTACGGTCGTCGACGACGGCTTTCAGCTGGTTGCGCTTGGTAATCCAGAGCTGCAGCTGCTTGCCGTCCATTCCGTGCGAGAAGACGGGCATGTCGATACCGGTCGTGTCGGGCTTCACCATCACCTCCACCGTCACGTCCTTGTCGGCGAAGTTACGGCGGGCCTCACTCTGGGCGTAGCCAGAACCGCTAAACAGCAATGCCGGCTCCTCCTGGATGGAGGTCTCGTTGGTCTCGCCCTTCACCTCGAAGTTGGTGGTCTCGCGCAGGTAGTTATGCTCGATGGGCTCCGAGAAGTTGAACACGATATTGTCGCCGGCACCCAGTATGCCGTCCTTCGGCTCAGGCGTGCCGAAGAGCTGCGGGCGGCGCGTGTCCTTCACACCGCTGAGCACCTTCGACGTCGAGGTCAGGTAGCTGTTGCCGTTGCGGCAGAAGAGCACGGCCCTCAGGTCGTAGGCCTTCTCCATGACCACGCCTTCGCCGTAGAAGTCGGTGACGATGTTGCCGTTCTCAGGAATCATGGCCTTCGTGCCGCTGGCCGGCAGGTAGTACGTAGAGTCAGCATAGAAGGCACAGAGGTTAGTCCAGTAGTCGTCGCCGCGTGTCGACTCCTTGTACTGGAACTCAATGTGGTCGAAGTTCTTCTGGTTCTTGTTGAAGCCGCTGATGATGACGGGCATGTGCCAGCCGCGCTGCTTGTCGTAGGCGGCATCGGTGTTCATGATCCACTTGTCGCCGGGCATAGCAATCTCCACGGGACCGGCTCCCTGCAGGAAGTGTACCGAGAACTCTATCTCCTTCCACATGTCGATGTCCTCAAGCGAGACGATACCTATCCTCAGGTTCTCGTAGTCGAAGTCCTCGCCGGGCCACACCTCTATCGTCTTTTCCGTCACGCTGCCAGGCACCACCATGACCATCGTACCGCCACGCGACAGCGGCATACCGTCCATCATCAGCTTGGCACCCTTCGGGTTCGACGTGTCGTCGAGGTAGAGGTAGAAGAACTGCAGCATGCCACCGATGGCCTCGGGCTGCTCGCTCTCGTTGGTCAGGTAGACCTTGAAGCGGGCTGGTTCGTCGAAGGGTACACCGCTGACGCTCTGCTTGTCGAGCTTGATGTTGGGGTTCTCGATCTTCTTCGTGCGCTCGTCGAGCACGGTGCCCGAACGGTAGAAGTTGGTCACGCGCTCCCCTTCCCACGGACGTGCGGTGGCACCGCCGCGTGTGCGGTAGACGAAGCCGCGGGCGTATGTCAGGTCGCTCTTGCTCACCTTGCCTACATCGGGATAGCTTACAATGTCGTGTTTCACCTCGTCGTCCACCTTGTCATAGGCGTTGTAGAAGTTCTTGTTCGAGAACACTTCAAAAGTGCCTTCGCTGCCGTCATTGAACTGGTTCTTCACGGCATAGACATCTACGACGAGATGGCTCTTCTTGTCCATACTGATGTTGAAGCTCTCCTTGCGGTTGAACTTCTTGTCAGTGCTGTAGGGCGTGTTGAAGTTATAGGAGGCTTGCGGCGTCATCTTGAATGTGAACGAGTAGCCGGCCCAGTTTATTTTTCCTTCCTTGATTTTGTTTTCATTATTGTTTGCAGGCCCCACTTTGTCGTCAGTACCCAAAACCTTGAACAGCCACTTGATTCCGTTGACGAGCAGGTTGGTCGGCGTACTCTCCCAGAAGTAGTGTACCTGCGACGTATAGCTGATGTCGGCACTGAAATCCTCGCTGTAGGACAGCGGGGCGCCGCCGTCGATGTCGAAGTTCTTAACCAGCGTCGTGGCTTCCAGCTTCTCCTTCTCGTTGCGGGCTACCATCTCAGCCCACCACAGAGCGCTTTGACAGAATTCGCTGATGCGGTCCTCACGCCCACCCTGATAGCCCTTGGGGAGTATAATCATGTAGTTGATACCCTCCTGAGCCTTTTCGATGGTCGTATTGTAGAAGTACGTCCAAGAGTCGTCGCCCTTCTCCACCGACTTCGTCGTGTTGACCACGCCGTAATTATCGTCGTCATAATCGCGGAGCGACCAGTAGACCACTTTGCCCGTGGAGTCGGCCACGGCCTGGGCGTCATCCTTGCTGCCGGTAAACAGCAACGACTTGCACTCCTGCTCCAGATTCGGAATCAGCTGACCCAGGATGTAGGCCTGCGAGTGCATGAAAGTAGACTTGATCTTAGGACCAATGGAGAGCACCTCGTCGCGCACCAGGTGGAACTTGCTCTTGCCGTCGTCACCAGTGCCTTGGGCTATCTCGATCAGGCTGCCAGCCTCACGCGATCCTTCCAATTGCTTCCACATCGTGTCGTCGATGGCTCGGATGGCCAGCGCCGGCGTCACGACGAAGCTGGTCTCCGTACCGATGTAGACATCGGCGTTGGCACCGACCATGGTGTTGGTTGAACTGGTGGAGATGTCACTGTTGGCCGTCATGGTGTAACTGTACGCCTGTTTGCCCGAAGCTGAGAACATCAGGTCGACGTCGAACGCAAAGTCGGATTCGCCACTATTGATGATACCCGACTCAGGGCCTATTGACGATATGCCGACATACTGATTGACCTTCGTGCCAAAGCCAAATCCCAGCGTCAGGCCGCCGGCAGCCGACCAGTCGAACGTATAGCCGTACTTCAGCGTCGAGCCACGGCTCAGCTTGGCCGACGAGCCGCCACCGGGCGGGTCGCGCAGAATGTCGACAAGTTGGGGCTTATCGATGCTCAGAATATCCTTGGCTCCCGGCATGACATACGTATTTAATACATACGCGCGCAATGGGTCGGCCTCAAAGTGTGTGCCGTCGAGTTCGAGCGTCATGGTGACGAGCTGCAGGGCGTCCTTGCCGGTCAGGCTGTAGGGTGTCTGCCTAGCCTCAAGCATATAGATACGCTCGCCCTGCTTGTCCAGGTGTACGGTGTCGCGGTGGGTGGCGCTCACCATGCTGTTGCGGATGGTCACCACGCCGCCCGAGAGTTTGATAATGTCGACAGTATCGCTCTTTGTGTTGTTGTTATAGTAGTACTTCTCGACGGCCGAAATCTTCACGGGGTACTGCCGCTCGGTGTTGAATACGGGGTAGCCGAAGGTGTACTTCGCCTCCGTCGACTTCTCATCGACGGGATAGCAGAGCGGCACCTTCACTTTCTCACCCAACAGGTTCTTGGCCGTATAGTAGTGGTCGCCAAAGTAGTTGAACTTGTCGTAGCCCAACTGCTGGCGCTCTAGAATGACGGGCGAGCGGTAGATGCGGCTGTACTTGGCGTAATACACCTCTGTCACCTCATGCACCGGTTCGCCTTTGGAGTTCTTCCATTCGCCCTTGTAGACGTCGCGGTGCTCGGTCAGCGAGTCGGTGAGGTCAATCACGTCGTTGATAGTGCCTTCCTGGAACAGCGTCGGGTAGCCCTTGGCCGTTATCTGCTGAATCTTCCACTTCACAGGCGGCAGATACACCACATATTCGCCCGTATGCACGTCGGGCTTCACCACCATGCGGTGCTCGGTGGTGTGAACCTGCGTCTTGTACGTGGAGTCCTTGTCGTGGCTTTTGTGCACATAGACGGAGTCTGTCACCTTCTTTGTGCGGTCGAGAATGTCCCAGACCAGCCGCGACACGTTGTCGCCCTCCAGTGTGAAGACCATCTCCAGGTTGTCGCCCAGGTTGTTGCGGCCCAGCGAGTTGTCGAGCGGCAGTCCGGCCTGCACATTGCCGCCGGCAACGCGGCCGATGAGCTTCACGCGGGTGTCGTCGTAGAAGTAGATGCCGGCCTTGTCGGTCTGGAAGTCATAGTCTTTCGTCGATTTGTTCTGCTCGTCGGCATAGTACCAGCCGCCGTCGTAGAAATTATGGCCGTCCTTCACGGCCTGAATGTTGTGTTCGCCGGGCAGCATGCGGAAGGCAAACTTGCCCTCATGGTCGCTCTCAACGGGACCGGCGGCCGTGCGCACCTCGACGCCGTCAACCAGGAAGTGGACGCCCTGCACGGGAATGCTCGTACCGTTGTACTGCACGTAGCCTGAGAATTTCACGTTGTTGGTCACCTCGAAATTAACGCCGCTGATATAGTTCTCGCCCGGTTCCGTACCGAAGTTGACAGGCTGCATGCCCTCAAAGTTGGGAATGTTGGGAGAAACACGGTAGTTGCCCACGCCGGCACCACCCCAGTAGGGCAGGTTGCTCATGATAAAGTGACCGTTAGCGTCGGTCATGGCTTTGTAGGTCTTACCGTCTTTGCGGTCCTCGGTGATGTTGACCTGACGGTTGGGAATGCCTGTGCCGTCGGGGAACCAGACGTAGCCCTCTACGGTACACGAAGGCTCGCAGCCGCCCTCCACGGTGTCGCTCTCTTCATAACTGAGGCCCTCGCAGTCGTTGGCTGAGCGCACGTAGTACTCGTAGGTGTGTACGGGCGACGTCGTCTTGTCCTCGTACTGCGTGTCGATAATCTTGGGAGATACTGGCTCGAACTTGTCGCCGCTGCCTGCCTTCCTGCGCATGACCTCGAAGTAGTCTACGGCACCCTCATCGGTGGCCCACTCAAGCAGAGCCGAACTGCGCAAAGGCCTTATCCTGAGCGATTCCTTCAGCACCTTGCCGTGGTTCTCATAGTAGAAATCACCAGAAGGCTGCGACGCTCTAAACTCCTTCCACGCCCCAGGTGCCATGTACGTGAACTGGCCTGAGGTGGGATGACTGTTGTCGGAATCCCAATTGAACTCCTTGGGAATCCCAGTTGCCAGCCGTCCCTGCTCCTGGCCTAATGTTTTCGTATAGTAGCAGTCGCGGAAGACGGTGCCCACGTCGGCAGTGGCGTTGGTACGGACCAGGGTGAAGCAGCCTGACGGGCCGATCGACACAGTCCATGGGGCGAAATAGCAGCGGTCCATCACGGTGAAGGCCGTGTTACGACGCCAGCCTACCAGACCGCCACAATTGGTGGTGCTCCCGCTCCCTGCTTTAGTAAAATAACCCCTCACCAGACAATTGGAAGCATAGAGGCTACGGTCTGCTTCGATAGTGGCTACCAGGCCGCCGTGGGTTCCGTCGCCATTTGTATACGACGTGAGATACAAATTCGCCTCACAGTTCTCGATGAACACCGTACTACCATCACCAATTATCCTGCCCACTAAGCCGGAGGCAAATTTCCCCGATATCCAAATCTGCGTTTCTGCTACGACGTTCGTAATTGTTGCACCGTCGGCAATGAAGCGAAACGGAGCCAAGTTTTCCCCGTGCGTCTGGTCCAAAACGAGGCTGATGGTATTGCCGTTGCCGAGGAAGATGCCCCTGTAGGGATTTGAGTCAGTACCCACCATCTGACGGTCCGTGGAAATCGTTGGGCTCGCGTCAATCATTATGGCATTCAGCGTTGTCTCGCCTTTGTTCACACGGTAAGTAAAGCTATTCCAGTCATTAAGATTCCTGATGATGAAAAGCAGGTCGCCGGTGGCACGCCCGATGGGCGAATTCTTACCGTCGACGACAAGGCGCACATCGTAGCTGACGCACGAGCGGTTGAACGACAGTTCCAGCTGACGCTCCTGGCGCTCCTGGGCTGTCACAACACGGCTCAGGCTGTCAACCTGATTTCCGTTGCGGTCGTACATCCGCGTGACAACCGACATCTCAGCACGGTCATCCCAGACATAAGTGCAGGAAGAGGCCCCCTCCGGCCCCCGGTATTCCCCTGTCTGGTCGTAGTTCCACGTCACCCTCACCTTGTGGTCATCCTCATTGCTCCAGGTGGCCTCAACGTCCTTAGGTCTGACGAGCATCAGCGTCTTCAGGCGCGGCATGGCATACGCCACCGCCGGGTTGCGGTTCATCGCCCACAACTCTCTCGTCGAGGCACGCACCACGCGGTAGCGAACCAGTGGAATGCCTGTCTTGGCATCTATCAGCTCTGGGGTCAGTGAACTAATGAAGGTTTCGTCCTCATACTCATAGTCGGTCTCACTATTGTCGAACTCCACCGAGCCGATGTCAACGAAATCCTCCAGGTGCCCCGTCAGCGAACGCTGTACAAGGAACATTTCGCCGTCAAGGACGTCGTCGAAGTCCTGGTTGGCAATCTGCCACTTCAGCAGAACCGATGCGTTGCAGACCGAGTCGGTTTGCAACGTGGCAGTCAGCAGGCGCGGGTCATGAATCATCGGAGCCTTGGCAAGCGTGATGGAGACGTCGCCCGTCAACTCCTTAGGCCAGTCGTCTCTGGGCACGTCACCCTCATTCGGCTTGCCAGAGATGACATTGGCAGTAATCGTCAGGTCCTTATGGACGTCGGTGGCCGGAACGGTGACAAATCCAGAGTACATGCCTTTATCTAAGGTCACACGGTCAAGCGTCTTCCGCCTGCCAAACTCGTCGGTATAGCTCACCTGTACCGTATTGATTTGACGGTTCGACACGAACGGTATCTTCAGCATGCCCGACTCGCTGGCATCCGTGGCCGGGAAGGCGTCGTAGGTATCCAGCGTAATCTCGTCGAAGTCCATCGTGCCGATTTCCTTCTGGTAGGTTGACGTTGATCCACCACTCTTCCAAAGGGTGGCATCCACATAGAACGTTAACGACTGACCGGCAAAGCTGGTCGGATAGTACCAGTCCAACTCTGCGTAGCCGTTGTCCTTTCCATTGCGGGTGTGGTGATGCTCCTGCAGAGCGCCTTCATAGATAAAGCAGAGCGGCTTCCAGTAGGTATCATTGGTCAGGTACAACAACGAACCAGACTGATAGTTCGTGAAATGCGATATCACATACCCGCTATTTTCACTGTTATACTCGGCAATTTGAAACACGGGCGTCTTTTTGCCGTCTTTACCAATTACGCCGTAAGTGGCTGAGTGCAACGTGCGATAGGGGCTGGCGTTGGTCGTCATCAGCTTCAGATGCATGCATCCCTGCCCTTTCTGATACCACGTAAACGCTGTCTTGGGCGAGTCGAAATCACCGTCATCGGCCTGTACCGCCGCCGGCACGGCAAATGCGATGATGGCAAGCAGCAGGGCTGCCCACCACTGTTTCTGTATATTAACCATATCTCTCATCTTAATTTTATGTTTTGTGTTCTTGGCTATTTGGCTGCAAATATAGTGATTTCCCTCTAAACCACCAAATTTTCAGCACATTTTCTTTCATTTTCCGTTGAGCTCATCAACCTGTGCTGTGTACAATTCTTTTTATTTCCATAAGCTTTCTGTTTTTATTGTTTAACTTAAATCATTGACTTTTGAAGTTACAAAGTTATGGCGATGGCAAGTGAATTCCAAATTTTTCCGTGTTTTTCTTTTGGAGTATATGCGACAACCCCTACCTTTTTGCGACAATTTCCGGAACCACCCCCCGAATTTGTCGCAAAAGGCGGCGGGTTTTGTTCGTAAACCCCCGCCTTTTGCCCGTAAACCCCCGCCTTACCTGCAAGTGTCGGTTCAGGTGTCGGTTCTAGCCTCCTTAAGCTGGTAAAGTGCACTGTTTTGCTGATGTCTCATACCGTTTTTCATATATATAGTTGCCTTTCGCACTTTATATCCAACACTCCCTGCACTTCCTGCACCTAAAA
>CADCEQ010000039.1 GCA_902800435.1 uncultured Prevotellaceae bacterium
TCGGCTGCTGTGCTCAAGAACGGGGTGCTGTTGTCGAATGTGACGGCATCGCAGGCCGTGCACGAGGCCTATGGCGGCGTGGTGCCCGAGCTGGCATCGCGTGCCCACCAGCAGAATGTGGTGCCGGTGGTCGACCAGGCCCTGAAACAGGCTGGGGTGGAGAAGGAGCAGCTGTCGGCTGTGGCCTTCACGCGAGGTCCCGGACTGATGGGCTCGCTGCTTGTTGGCGTGAACTTTGCCAAGGGCTTTGCCCGCGCACTGGGCATCCCGATGATCGACGTGAACCACCTGCAGGGGCATGTAATGGCACACTTTATCAAGGAACCTTCCACAGAGAGCACAATCCCTCCGCTGCCTTTCCTCTGCCTTCTGGTCTCGGGCGGTAACTCTCAGATTGTCAAGGTGAATGCTTACAACAACATGGAGGTGCTGGGGCAGACCATTGACGACGCTGCCGGCGAGGCCATCGACAAGTGCTCGAAGGTGATGGGGCTGGGCTATCCCGGTGGCCCAATCATCGACCGTCTGGCACGTCAGGGCAACCCGAAGGCTTTCCACTTTGCCGAGCCCAATATTCCCGGACTTGACTACAGCTTCTCGGGACTGAAGACGTCGTTCCTCTACTCGCTGCAGAAGTGGGTGCAGGACGACCCCGACTTTGTTGAGAAACACAAGGAGGACATTGCCGCATCGCTGGAGTGGACCATCGTCGACGTGCTGATGAAGAAGCTGAAGAAGGCCGTCAAGGAGACGGGCATCAGGCATGTGGCAGTGGCTGGCGGCGTGAGTGCCAACAACGGGCTGCGCAATGCCTTCCACGACGCTGCCAAGCGCTATGGCTGGACTATCTACATACCGAAGTTCTCTTACACCACCGACAATGCTGCCATGATTGGCATCGTGGGCTACTACAAGTACTTGGACAAGGACTTCTGTCCGATTGATGCTCCGGCATTCTCGAAGGTGACATTCAAATAGTAAATAGAAAATCTGTAAATCGTAAATTTAGTATAACGTGGATTTTGAAGCAAAAGTAACGAGCAGGGAAATCAGCGAACTGCTCTGGGAAATGGAGAAGACAGTCGGAACGGCTGAGAGTTGTACTGGCGGGCGCATTGCCGAAGCCATTATGGCCGTGCCCGGTGCCTCGAAGTACTTCAAGGGAGGCATCATATCGTATGTTAACGAAATCAAGGAGTCGCTGCTGGGCGTCGACCCGCAAGTGCTGGAGGAGAAGACTGCCGTCTGCGAGGAGGTGGCCGTGGCTATGGTGAAGGGAGCCTGTAAGGCCCTGAACACCGACTATGCCATCTCGGCCACAGGCATTGCCGGACCCTCGGGCGGCACCAAGGACATACCCGTCGGCACCATCTGGCTGGCCTGCGGAAACTCAGAGCGCGTAGTGACCCTCCTGGTTCAGGAAGACCACGGTCGCGACATCAATCTGGCCATAGCTACCAACAAGGCCATGCAGCTCTTCCTGAGCTATTTAAGAGAGGAAACAGTACCTGGGGCCGAGTAACACTCAGCCCCCCTGTTTTAACCTGTTCTACGCATTACTGACTACAGATGAATGCCTTTTTGCTTAAAAAAGGTTAATATCCATCCCTTTGCGTGCAAAATATAGCAACACTTTTGGAAAATAGGATTCTTTTTTCTATTTTTGCATTTCAAAAGGTTTAGTTGCTATTATATTTGTTTGACACTTTATTTTTTCGTTATGATTTACAAGAGGTGTTTAAAGACATACGCATTATTATTCCTCATGACCTTTGTACTTGTCGGAGGATTGAAGGCACAAACACATGCGGAGGCTACCAGCCAGCAATGGAAGGGTATTGATGTTAATACTGTTCTTAACGGCAATTACCCTGATAACAACACCATCGAAAGTGGTTATCCTTTTCTTTTATATAATGTAGGAACCGGTCGTTTTATCATGCAGGGTGGTGACTGGGCTATGGAGGGCCGTCTGTTCTTCTCGGACTTTGGTCGCCAGATGTATCTGTATTCCAATGGCCGCATCAATGCTGGAATCACCGAGAGTGCAACTGCTACTAAGAACAGTTTCTGCGCCCGGCCTCCTGAACCGACTGGAAGAACCAGCTGGACAAGTATTACTGAAAGCAACCTTACCACCTTGATGGATGGAGACACCTCATGGGGAAATTATCCAATGCCTTGGCATTTTGAGCGAGTTGAAGCAGCGTCGAATACAGAGACTTACACCTATTATATGTATCAAACTTCAAAAAGTCTATATAAGATTAATGCTCCTAGTGCTTCTACTGGCTCTGCATACCATAACAAACAATATGGCGGCAAGAATTTTTATCTTGGAGCCGCTTGGGGAGAATGTCACAACACCATAAATGGCAAGGGTGACGGGCAGTTTGTATATATGGATGACGACCGTTCCTGTTGGACATCCGTAGACGTACTGAACGAAAATACTATAGAAGCAGTTTCTATGTGGGATACGACAACAGAGAATGGTGTTTATGTGAAGCAAGAAAACGGAAAGGCAATGTTGGAAAACGGAGACCTTGTGGATATACAGAAACTCTATCAGTGGCGCTTGATATCTATCAACGAGTTTATAGAAAAGCTGAACAGTAACGGGATTGGCCTTAATCCAAGCATCTCGTCGCTGATTAAAGACCGCGATTTTACACGTAACGCCAATGACTTTTTCGGAGCTAACGACTGGACATTCTCAACGCTGGCTGACTATACCTACGGCCCCACGAAACGTTATGCTTACACCTGGGGTGATTACCAGAAGGATCAATCCTTGCAAAATAACAACCAACAATCGAGATTTATAGCTGAACCATGGGACTCGCCCGTCAGGTTAAAAGAAGTGTTTGACAAGTGGACTACTACAAGCACGAACGATCAGGCTACCGGAAAGAAAAGTGCCAAATATGGATTCATGTCTTTCGAAGGCGTGGGCACCGTCACTACCAATTTCGTAGTGCCCAATCCTGGATGGTATGAGATAGAGTGTGCGGGTTTCATCATGAGCGAAGAGAATCACGATGCCTATCTGTTTGCCCGTGTGATTCCCGACGCCCAGGTCAATGAACCAGAAAGTTCGTTTGCGATTCCTGAAGGTGAAGAACCTACCTATGGCGTAGTGACACTGGGGAAACTGCCTTACGGAACATATCAGAAAAAAAACTACGAGAATTGCCTGGAAGCTGGAAAGGAACTGCTCCAAAATAGAGACAATCACAGGCAAAAGGTGTGGGTGCTGGTTTCGGAGGATGATTATCGAAACAACAAAAAGACCATCCGCCTGGGATTCAGGAAGAATGCGGCAACCCAGAGCGAGCTCGTTACCAAAGGCAACAACAAAGGCTACTACGACACCGACTGGGTGTGCGTGGATGACATCCGAGCCTCGTTCATGGGCTTGGGCCCCGTGTTCTTCTATGAAGACGAAGAGGATTTGAGATACTTGAGTCAAGCTGATGAAGACGCAGAGCGTTTTACGCCAAACGAATATGCTCCGGCAGTCAAGAGCGGAAGGTATAGTGGTTCTGCCAACCTGCTACGCAAGTTCACGAAGGGCGAATGGAACACCTTCTCGTTCCCGCTGCCCCTTACGGGTGAGCAGGTGCGCAACGCTTTCGGAGACAATTGTGAACTGCTCTTATTGAATAGTATCGGCAACTTGTCGAGCAATGACTGCATCATCGATTTCCAGACAGTCAAACTGGTTACGCTCAACAACGTCGTCGAGGCAGGCAACCTCTACATGCTGAAACCAACAAAGGAACCCGCCTATGGTGAAACACCGCGCGGCGACATGGCTTACTATTATGACCTCGGCAGGATGTTCTTCTCCACTAATGGAGAGAATGAAGATCCTACTTATACGTATCCAGTCATGGACTTGAGTGTATGCTACGGACAACAGCCTGTCGGTTCCTATAATGACACGAACAACGGGACGGGTTATGTTACCTATACACAGACACCGGACTTCAACACGTTCCGCGTCGACATTAATGGCGTAAAACTTACCTCTATAGCTTCCCCCGCTAGCAGCTACGCCCCGAAGGGTTCGTATGCCATGAGTGGCGGCAAAATGTATGAACTGAGTCGCGACACACGTATCAAGGGCTTCCGAGGATGGATAACGCTCACGCACAGCATCTTCGCCGATGCAGAAAGCTCTGCTTCGGGAGCAAGAATCGCCATTGACGGTGTCATTGATGGTGACGCTACAACTGCCATCGATCGGCAGTCTATCATCCCGGTAAATCCCAACGGCATCACTGCTGTCTATGATCTGTCAGGGCGCAAGGTTGGCACATCTGTTGACTGCCTGCCAAAGGGCATGTACATCGTAAATGGAAAGAAACTGTTGGTGAAGTGAAAAAGGTGTGAGGATATGAAAAAGAAATTATATTTGCAACCTGCTGCAAGAGATGTTGGCATCCTGCCGCCTTGGGTGATGGCTGTCAGTCGAGGATGGGCGCGTGACGGAAATCCTCCTACTGCTGTTGAACAGGAAGACGATGTCGATGCAGAAGACTTGGATGGTGACGGCTATGGCGGTTTCCTCGACCTGGATTAACTCCATTTTGACAGGACAAAGTGGCCTAAGTTGATTCGCAGGCTATAGATATGGTTAAAAAACATTAATTAGGGATGATTTCTCAATTCCCATGCCTCTTTTCTCATGAAAAATGCGTACCTTTGCACCCTGTTTGGAATAAGTTACTAAAAAGTACACAAAAAAGGAGTAGATAGAAATGTCTAAGATTTGTCAAATTACAGGTAAGAAGGCACAGATAGGTTGCAATGTGTCTCACTCAAAGCACCACACGAAGCGTAGCTTTGACGTTAACCTCTTCAGCAAGAAGTTCTACTATGTGGAGGAGGACTGCTGGATTCAGTTGAAGATCAGTGCTGCTGGCCTTCGCATGATTAATAAGGTCGGTCTTGACGCTGCATTGAAGCAGGCAGTTGCCAATGGATATGTGGACTGGAAGGACATTAAAGTGATAGGAGATTAATAACCATGGCAAGCAAGAAAGCAAAAGGAAACCGCGTTCAGGTCGTCCTGGAGTGCACTGAGCACAAGGCAAGTGGAATGCCCGGCACGAGCCGCTACATTACCACCAAGAATCGCAAGAATACGCCCGAGCGTATGGAGATGATGAAGTACAACCCCATCCTGAAGAAGATGACGTTGCACAAGGAGATTAAGTAAGGGTGAATAGTCTTAAAAAGTAAAAAGATAAAGATATGGCAAAGAAAACCGTTGCTACCCTCCATGAAGGATCAAAGGATGGTCGCGCTTACACAAAGGTTATCAAGATGGTGAAGAGCCCCAAGACTGGTGCCTACATCTTCGACGAGCAGATGGTTCCCAACGAGGAAGTGAAGGACTTCTTCAAGTAGGATTCTATATTCTAAAAATAAATGGCCGAAAGTTTTGTACTTTCGGCTTTTTTGTTTATCTTTGCAGACGCAAAGCAAAACTACTAATAAAAACATAGAAGAAAAGCATCAATATGAAACAGACAATCCTTGTGACGGGTGGCACCGGTTTTATTGGGAGCCACACCACGGTCGAACTGCAGCAGGCAGGCTACGAAGTGGTTATCATTGACAACCTGTCGAACTCTAATGCCAACGTTGTCGACGGCATAGAGAAGATAACAGGCGTACGCCCAGCCTTCGAGCAGGTTGACTGCTGCGACATGGAGGCCCTCGAGGGCGTGTTCAAGAAGTACCCGAAGATAGAGGGTATCATCCACTTTGCCGCTTCGAAGGCTGTGGGTGAGTCGGTTGAGAAGCCGCTGCTCTACTACCGCAACAACATCACGTCGCTCATCAATCTGCTGGAGCTGATGCCGAAGTATGATGTAAAGGGCATCATCTTCTCAAGCTCGTGTACCGTCTATGGTCAGCCCACCGAGGAGAACCTGCCCGTTACCGAGAAGGCTCCCATCCAGAAGGCTTTGTCACCCTATGGCAACACGAAGCAGATTAACGAGGAAATCATTCAAGACTATATACACAGCGGTGCTCCCATCAAGAGTATCATTCTGCGCTATTTCAACCCCATCGGCGCACACCCCACGGCTCTCATCGGCGAGCTGCCCAACGGCGTGCCCATGAACCTCATCCCCTTCGTCACGCAGACGGCTATGGGCATTCGCGGACAGCTGAAGATTTTCGGCAACGACTACGACACACCCGACCACACCTGCATCCGCGACTACATCTATGTGGTCGACCTGGCCAAGGCCCATGTCAAGGCTATGGAGCGCGTGCTCGACAAGCCCGAGACTGATGCCGTTGAGGTGTTCAACATCGGAACGGGTCGCGGACTGTCTACGCTGGAGGTGGTCGAGGGCTTCGAGAAGGCTACCGGCGTCAAGGTAAACTGGACCTATGCTCCGCGTCGTGAAGGCGATATCGAGAAGGTCTGGGGCGACGTGACCAAGGCTAACAAAGTGCTTGGCTGGAAAGCTGAGACACCTACTGAGGACGTGCTGCGCTCTGCCTGGAAATGGCAGGTGAAGCTGCGCGAGGACGGCATACAGTAAGAATCCTCCCTTATGTTTTTATAATTTATACGGTCAGATGTGACTGACCTTTAGTGTTTGTGTTGTTAGGGGCTCTCGATGTGAATCGGGAGCCTTTTTTAGTTGGAGTCCTCTTCGTCCTTCTCTTCCTGACGGTTGTTCTTGAACACGTGGTTGTGGAGGAAGTCCATCAGTTCGAGGCAGACGATAACCATGATGGTGGCAGCAACGGCAACGGCGTGCATGCCAGCACCGGCAGACATACCAATGGCAGCCGTCACCCAGAGTCCTGCTGCCGTTGTCAGGCCTCTGACGGCGTGTTTCTGGAAGATGATGCAGCCTGCACCGATGAAGCCAATGCCTGAGACTACCTGGGAGGCAATGCGCGACACATCATAACGCGTGGCCTCGGTAATCAGCACGTCGCTGAATCCGTGGGCAGAGAGAATCATAAACAGGCCACTACCCAGTCCGACGAGGAAATGGGTGCGGAACCCGGCTTCCTTGGCACGGTACTCGCGTTCAAGTCCGATGGCACCGCCAAGCAGTCCGGCAATGAAAATACGGAGGATAAATTCGGTTGTCATAATGCTGATTTGTTTGTTTTTGCTGCAAAGATACGAAATAAATGTGAATAGTTAATCGTGATTTGTAATTTATTTCGTAACTTTGCATCGATTATGATAGAAGTGAAAGTAAAAGATGCTGATTTGCAGCAGGCAGCCAGCGAAGGCATGGATGCTTTCGTGCAGGTTTTCGTCGACGGCATACGTGGTGCTATAGGCGGTGAACTGTCGGCAGAGACAATGGCCGAACTGAACGCCGACCAGGTGACGCTCCTGGCGTGGGACACCCTGCATGAGGAGGTGATGGACGGTGGTTTCGTGCAGCTGATACACAATGGCTACGGGCCGTTCATCTTCAAGAATCCCTTTGCCAAGGCCGTGAAGCTGTGGGGGCTGCGCGAGCTCTCCAAACTGGTTTACGATGCCCATACGCTGTGGCTGAAGCACCGTGAGGAAATAGAGCGCGAATTGACCGACGATGAGTTTATGGCGCTGTTTGAACAGATGCCTGAGTTTGACGACCTCGACGACCAGTTCGTTGAGAACGAGGAGGAGTGGACGTCGGCTATCGCCCACTACATTGACGAGCATATTGAGAACTTTGCTGAAATCGAGCAATAGTAAATCGAGAATCTGTAAATCGTAAATAGATAAGGTGAATAAGCAAGAAGAAGAGATCAGGAAGAAGAGTCCTGTCAACATACGCAACAAGAAGGCCTCGTTTGAGTACTTCTTCATTGAAACTCTGACGGCGGGCATTGTGCTGACGGGTACGGAGATTAAGAGCATCCGTGCCGGCAAAGCCAGTCTGGTAGACAGCTACTGTCTGATTATCAACGGCGAGATGTGGGTGCGTGGCATGAGCGTGTCGCCCTACTTCTACGGTTCGTACAACAACCATGAGATGAAGCGCGACCGCAAGCTGCTGCTGACGAAGCGCGAGATTCGTAAGCTGCAGAGTGCTACCAAGCAGACGGGCTATACGATAGTGCCCCTGCTGGTGTTCCTCGACGAGAAGGGCCGTGCCAAGATGGACATTGCGCTGTGTAAGGGTAAGAAAGCGTTCGACAAGCGCCAGACGCTGAAGGAGAAGGAGGACCGCCGTGAAATGGACCGTGCGATTAAACATTACTAAATGAGACTTATACAGGATATCATCAAGGAGCGCATTCTGGTGCTCGACGGTGCCATGGGCACGATGATTCAGACTTACAACCTGCAGGAAGAGGACTTCCGTGGGAAGTTCCGCCTGTTCAGTGGTCAGATGCGCGGCAACAACGATGTGCTCTGTCTGACACGTCCTGACGTCATACTCGACATCCACCGCCGCTACCTCCGTGCAGGGGCCGACATCATCGAGACCAACACATTCAGTGCCCAGCGCATCTCTGAGGCAGACTACGGTATGGCCAGTCATGCCCGCGAAATGGCACTGGCTGGTGCACGTCTGGCCCGTCAGGCTGTTGATGAGTTTTCCACACCCGAGAAGCCCCGCTTTGTGGCTGGTTCGGTGGGCCCCACCAACAAGACCTGCTCCATGTCGCCTGACGTGAGCAATCCTGCCCGTCGCGACTTGACCTACAGTCAGCTCTTTGAGGCTTACGTCGAACAGATGGATGCTCTCATTGAGGGTGGGGTTGATGCTCTGCTCATTGAGACCATCTTCGACTCGCTGAACTCCAAGTGTGCTATCGATGCTGCCATGACCGCTATGAAGCAGCGGGGCGTGGAACTGCCCATCATGCTCAGCGTCACCGTCAGCGACCTGGCAGGGCGTACGCTCTCTGGTCAGACGCTTGAAGCCTATCTGGCCAGCGTCTCTACCTATCCCATTTTCTCCATCGGACTGAACTGCTCGTTTGGTGCCCGTCAGATGAAGCCCTTCCTCAAGGAACTGGCTCGGCGCGCACCTTATTATATATCATGCTACCCCAACGCCGGACTGCCCAACTCGATGGGACTCTACGATGAGACTGCTGAGAGCATGGCTCCCCAGATTGGCGAGCTCATTGACGGGGGGCTGGTGAACATTGTCGGTGGCTGCTGTGGCACGACTGATGAGTTTATTGCCAAGTATGTACCGCTGACTGTTGGCAAGGCGCCCCACGTGCCTGCCGAGAAGCCTCAGGCGCTCTGGCTCTCTGGTCTTGAACTGCTCGAAGGCGGGAAGTTCATTAACGTCGGTGAGCGCTGTAATGTGGCAGGCTCGCGGAAGTTCCTGCGACTCATCAAGGAGAAGAGTTACGATGAGGCTGTCGCTATTGCCCGCAAGCAGGTACAGGACGGCGCCTTGGTTATTGATATCAACATGGACGACGGACTGCTTGACGCTCGTCAGGAGATGGTGACGTTCCTCAACCTGATTGCCTCGGAGCCTGACATCGCCCGAGTGCCGGTGATGATTGACTCCTCGAAGTGGGAGGTCATCACAGCCGGACTGCAATGTGTGCAGGGCAAGTCAATCGTCAACAGCATCTCGCTGAAAGAGGGTGAGGAGGTGTTCCTGAGTCATGCCCGCGATTGCCTGCGCTATGGCGCTGCCGTGGTGGTGATGTGCTTCGACGAGCAAGGTCAGGCAACGACCTATGAGCGTCGCATAGAGATTGCCAGCCGTGCATATCAGCTTCTGACAGAAAAGGTTGGCATGAATCCGTTCGATATTATCTTCGACCCCAATATACTGGCTATAGCCACTGGTATGGAGGAGCACGACGCCTACGCTGCCGACTTCATCCGTGCCACCCGCTGGATACGTGAGAACCTGCCTGGTGCCCATGTCAGCGGAGGCGTAAGCAATCTGTCGTTCTCGTTCCGTGGCAATAACTATATTCGCGAGGCCATGCATGCCGTCTTCCTCTATCATGCCATTCAGGCCGGTATGGACTTTGCTATTGTGAACCCTGCCACAAAGGTGACCTATAGTGATATTCCCGCCGACCTGCTGGAGATTATCGAGGACGTGGTGCTGAATCGCAAGAAGGGGGCGGCAGATAGGCTAATAGAATTCTCGCAAAAAGCCTCCCCAAGCCCCTCCGAAGGAGGGGGTGTCGAGATACATAATACCGCCTCTTCATCTATTCAAACATCCCCTCCTTTAGAGGGGCTTGGGGATGCCATCGAGGACCGTCTTTCCAACGCTTTGGTCCGCGGCATCGGCGACCACCTGGAGACCGACCTGAAGGAAGCCTTGACGAAGTATTCCCGGGCTGTCGACATTATTGAAGGTCCGCTGATGGCAGGCATGAACCGTGTGGGCCAGCTGTTTGGCGAGGGCAAGATGTTCCTGCCACAGGTGGTGAAGACGGCACGCACCATGAAGCAGGCTGTCAGCATACTGCAGCCCTATATCGACGCTGAGAACGCTGGCGGCGGCTCCGCCAAGGCCGGAAAAGTACTCTTGGCTACGGTCAAGGGCGACGTCCACGATATTGGCAAGAACATCGTCGCCGTGGTTATGGCCTGCAACGGCTATGAGGTTGTCGATATGGGTGTGATGGTGCCTGCCGAACAGATTGTACGCAAGGCCATTGACGAGAAGGTCGACATGATTGGCCTGTCAGGACTCATCACGCCGAGTCTCGAGGAGATGGTCAATGTCGCTACAGAGCTGAAGCGTGCCGGGCTGAACATTCCGATTATGATAGGTGGGGCCACGACCAGCGAACTGCATGTGGCTCTCAAGATAGCCCCCGTCTACGGCGGTCCCGTGGTTTGGATGAAGGATGCCTCACAGAATGCGCTGGTGGCTGCCCGTCTGATGGGCGATGGTCAGGCTGTGGAGCATGAACTCAGCGAAAAGTATGAGCACCTGCGCCAGGACTATAACCAGGAACAGCAGCAGTTGGTGTCGCTGGAGGAAGCTCGCAAAAGAATCTGATATTCGATTTAGGAGGCGTGGTCATCACGCTTGACCATCCGGAGGGTGTGCGCCGCTTCAAGGCCCTTGGCGTCACTGATGCTGAACGCCAGTTGGATGCCTATACACAAGGGGGCATTTTCGGAGAATTGGAAGAAGGCCTCATTACAGCCGAGACATTCCGTGAGGAGCTCAGCCGGCTTGTAGGGCACGAGGTCAGTTACGACGAGTGCCGCCATGCGTGGCTTGGCTATGCCCGCGAAGTGCCCCAGCGCAACCTCGATGCACTGGAACGCTTGCGCAGCGAGGGCTATCGGCTTATCCTGCTGTCGAATACCAACCCCTACATGATGTCGTGGGTACGCTCAGCCGACTTTGACGGACATGGTCACGGCATTGACTACTACTTCGACGCCGTCTATTGCAGCTACGAACTGAAGGTGATGAAACCGTCGCCCGAGTTCTTCCATAGAGTTTTCTTGGCTGAACACATCAGTCCTGCGGAGACGCTCTTCATCGACGATGGCATCCGCAACGTAGCTACTGCCAGCGAAATGGGCATCCGCACCTTCTGTCCTGAAAATGGTGCTGACTGGACAAACAAGATTTACGATTATATCAATCTATGATGAAAAAACTATTCCTATTGTTGGTTGTGGCCCTCGTGGCCGCCGGTGCTTGGGCTCAGCCGAAGCGTGAGATGCGGGGAGCATGGATACAGTGTGTGAACGGACAGTTCCAAGGCATGGGAACAGCAAAGATGCAGCAGACGCTCATCTACCAGCTGGACGAACTGCAGAAGGACGGTGTCAACACCATTATCTTCCAAGTGCGCCCAGAGTGTGACGCGCTCTACGAGAGCAACCTCGAACCCTGGAGCCGCTTCCTGACGGGCACACAGGGCAAGGCACCGTCGCCTTACTGGGACCCCCTTGCCTGGATGATCACCCAGTGTCATGCTCGTGGCATGGAGCTGCACGCCTGGATCAATCCCTACCGTGCCCGTACGAAGAGCACCACCATGCTGGCCTCCAACCATATCAAGGTGCGCAAACCCCAGAACTGCTTTGAGTACGACGGCTTGACTATTCTGAATCCCGCCTTAGCCGAGAACCGCGACTACATCTGCGAGGTTGCCCGCGACATTGTCACCCGCTACGATGTTGACGGCATTCACATGGACGACTATTTCTATCCCTATCCGGCTGCCGGACAGACCATTCCTGACGATGCGCAGTTCCGCCAGTACAACAATGGAATCCGAGACATTGGCGACTGGCGCCGCTATAATGTTAACCTCTTCATCGAACAGTTCTATAAGACTGTTCACAAGGCCAAGCCCTGGGTCAAGGTGGGCATATCGCCCTTCGGTATCTACCGGAACCGGAATAGTAGTGAGATTGGCAGCAATACCAACGGACTGCAGAACTATGACGACCTTTACGCTGACATACTGTTGTGGATTAACAATGGTTGGCTTGACTACTGCGTGCCGCAGATTTATTGGGAGATTGGCAACAAGGCTGCCGACTACGACACCCTGATACGCTGGTGGAACCAATATGCAGGCGGCCGCCCCCTTATTATCGGTGAGGACATTGAGCGTACAGTCAAGGCTGCCGACCCCTCGAGTCCCTCGCAGAGTCAGATGAATGCCAAGTATCGTCTTCACCAGCAGATGAAGAACGTGAAGGGTACCGTGCTTTGGTATGCCAAGGCAGCTGTCGACAATGTGGGCAATTACGGTACGGCGCTCCGCGACTACTACTGGCGGACGCCTGTGCTCCAGCCCGACATGAGCTTCATCAGCAAAAAGACCACCAAGAAGGTGCGCAAGCTGAAGCCCGTCTGGACCAGCGACGGCTACATGCTCTTCTGGACGGCTCCTAAGGGTAAGGAATGGCACAATACTGCTGTCAGCTACGTCGTCTACCGTTTCGCCAAAGGCCAGAGGCAGGACATCAACGATGCCTCGAAGATTGTGGCCGTTACGCCGAACACCTTCTGCCAGCTGCCATATGTCAAGGGCAAGGATAAGTACACGTATTATGTGACGGCGCTTAACCGCCTGCATAATGAATCGAAGCCTCGTAAGAAGATTTTGAAACTGTAGTGAGACACTTCTTAACCATAGCTCTCTTCTTGCTGACAGTTGTCGGTAGTAATGCCCAGACAGCCCAGCAATGGCGCGACTCTTTAGCCGTGCTCAACCGCATGATTGAACAGCAGCCCCGCTCCACAGACCTGAGACTCAGGAAGGCGGCTGTAAACATTGAACTGGAACAGTGGGAGTATGCCGCCGAGGAGTATGGACGTGTGCTCGCCATCGACGACGGCAATCCGGCAGCACTCTATTTCAGGGCCTATGCCAATGTCCACCTGCGTCAGTACACACTCGCTCGTGCCGACTATGAAAAGCTGCTCACCCTGCTGCCGCTCCACATGGAGGCGCGACTCGGGCTGGCTGCTGTCTATGAGCGGATGGCCCGCTGGCGCAATGCTGCTGACGAATACAACCTGCTGGTCGAGATGTTTCCTGACTCGGCTGTCTGCTATGCTGCACGGGCTGCCTTTGAGGTGTCGCAGAAGCAGTATGAACTGGCCATCTTTGATTTGGAAAAGGCCGTAAGCCTTTCTCCCCAGGATGTTTCCTATCGTGCTTCGTTAGTCGATGTCCGCAGGAAACTCAGGCGTGGCAGGTGACTATAGCCTGATGCCTATCGAAGCGTTGACATACCAGTCGTCCAACCGTCCGCTGATTTCATCGGTCTTGTAGCGGAAGTTGCTATACTGACCGTAGGCATTGAAGAAGATATTGTCGTTCCACTCGTATGTGAACGACAGGCGTGCATCGAAGTTCAGCTTCATGTTCGAGTTCACGCTCTCCACCGGATTCTCCTCTGACGGTCTGATGCGGTAGTCTTTTACGTCAATCTCATCATAATCGTCCAGACCTTCTGCATAAATCAGGTCCTTCAGGGTTGAGTCGTAGCGCCACATCTTGTGGTGGTTATAGAACGTTAGCATGGGGATGGCCATGCCGCTGATGAGCATGCCGCGTGTTGGCACCCAGTTGTAGATGTAGCCCAGTCCCACGCTTGCCTGCCAGGACTTGATGCGCCCGATGTCGTTCAAGAACAGTATGAGGTCGGCGTTAATATCCTTGTCGTATGCCGTCGTAGAGTGGAAATACATGGCGCCAGCCATCAACGAGCCAGCCGAACGCTTCTGGACGACACTCTGGTCGTAGGCAGCGGCATACGAACACTTCGTACCGTTGAAGAGGTAGAAACCGTCGATGAAGAGAGCACGGGTCTTGATGGGGCTGCCAAGTTCAAAGTAGTCAGAAAAAGAGAAGGGCGAGAAGACTAAGTCGCCTTCTTCGGTGATGTCGGACAATCCATTGCCTGAGAGTCTCACTTCCGGCTGGTCGTTGTCGAACCAGTGGATGCGCATGTTCACGCCATATCGGCCACCTGTGGCACCAAGCGACAGAATGCGCCCATTGTCGCCTCCAATATTCCACGAATAGCCCAGTCCGTAGCCTCGGTAGCCCGCCCATAAGCCGGCGTAGGTGGCGGGGTCTGTCTTGACGCGGGGTTCCCAGGTCATGTCGCCCTTCATGAACATGAAGATATCCTCGGCATTATGTATTGTTGACGATATCTTCAGGTCCGACTGGTTGATATTCCCTTTCAGCAGAAGCTGCCAGGGTTTCTTGGGGGCATCGATATAGCGACGGTCGACGCCGCTCACCGACATGGAGTCAAGGAAAGTACCGACTTTCCTGGCAATGCCGGCTAATCCGTCGCCCTCGGCCGATGCGGTCAGCGACACAGAAAGGGCTGCCGTCATGAGCAGTAGTATCTTGTTCTTCATTTCTACATTCCTTTTTCCTTATCTTTTATTCCGAAGAAGTCGCGCAGTCCGTTGAAGTCTTTCTTCATGATGATGCCCACGCCCTGGGTGTTCAGACTGCTGCGGGTAAAGTAGCGGTCGTTGGTCTGGTTGTAGACCTTCAGGGCGAGGTTGCCATTGGGCAGCAGCAGGTAGCGGATGTCAAAGTCGCCGATAAACGACGGAGTGGCCTGCGTGGCATTGTCGCGGTAGCCGAACTGTCCGTTGATGAGCAGGCGGTTGTCGAGCATGCGGCCTGCTACGGTGCCCTCATATTCGGCATTGTTCCAGCCCTCTGTTCCTGTTGCGATGTTGGCGCCGAAGTTCCAGGAGTCGTTGCCGATGACCTGGTTCAGCACGTTGTTGATCTGTGTGGAGAGCGTCCCCGAGAGGAACGACTGCATGGCGAGCGTCGTCTGGTCGGGCTGTCCAGGCTGCTGGTCAGCGTTGTTCAGACCGAGGGTGTAGAAACGACCTATTCCCAGCAGATAGAGCACCTGCTGGTTCATCTCCTGCTGTGAGGAGAGCAGCGAGCGCACCATCTGCTTTTCGTCGGCATTGACGGTAGGCATGTCGAGGTCGAAGGTCACCTGGGGGGCCGAGGGCTGTCCGCCGATGTTCATCAGGCAGTTCACGCGGATGGTGTTCGACGAGAATGAGTTGCCAAGCTGTAGGTCAGAGAGCGAGACGCCGTTGACGGTATAGAGAGCCTGCAGGTTGAGGGCTGCTGCGTATGGGTCGCCGCCGAAGATGATGGTGCCGCCGGGCTGGAACTGGAACTTCTTGTTGATGATGTTCTGTATGGTGACGTCGTAGGTGCCGTGGTCGACGGTATAGGTGCCTTGCATCTCGAACGTACCTTTATTATAATAGGTGGCCTGGAGCGTGCCCGAGCCGTTGAGGGTGATATAGTCGCCGGTCTTGGCATCCATCAGCAGGCGGAGCGTTCCCTCCGGCGTAGCGTTTACAAGGAAGCTCATGTAGATGTTGGTTGACGACGTTGAGGCCGTCTGTGCAGTCGCATTTGGAGCCTCCTGCTCTACCTTTTTCCAGGTGATGAACTCCTGGTCGCTGATGCCGTCGTTCTGGTCGGCGTTATAGACAAAGGTGCTGCCCGTCAGAGGGGTGACGTTGCAGTCGATGTGAACGTCGTCGCCGCGCAAGGAAATGTCCACATCGCCCGAGGCGAAGACGGTGCCGTAGAACGACTGGTCGCCAAAATCGCTGAAGTCGTAGCCCAAGAGACGGTTTGTGCTGACGTGCAGGTCGAGGCTCAGGTTGGTGAGGTCTTCGTGGTGAACGGCCCCCGACAGATAGCCCACGTTGTCGTATTTGTCGTAGATGCGCAGGCTGTCGAGCAGTATCTCGTTATAGACGAGCGTCAGGCTGTCGTCGCGCAGGGTGTAGGTAGTGTTGAGCGGCGTGATGGAGGCATGGCCGTCGATGCGCAGGCCGCCTGTCAGGTTAATGGCGTCAAGGGGCCCGGCCAGTCGCAGGTTGCCGTTGCCGTGTCCTGTGATTTCTGAGATGAACGACTCCGTGAACGAGTGCATGAAGTCGAGATAGGTGCCGTGGGCCGAGATGCCCAGGTCGATGTACTCCCTCTCGGGCGACACATAGCCGTTGATGTAGGTCGTTGCCTCCAGTCCGTCGTTGGCAGTAGCGCTGATGTCTATCTGCTCCTGCTGCTTGTTCCAGTCGACGTGGGCAGTGAGCGTGCCCATGCGCCCCTCCTGGAACTTGAAGTCGTTGACTATCAGGTCCGCGTAGGCGTCAGGGGTGTCGAGCACGGAGGTCAGGCAGGCATTTCCTGAGGCCTTGCCGGCGAATGTCACGGCGTCGAAGGCTACGAGGTCGAGGATGTAGCCCACTTCAACACCCTTCAGACTGACGTGTACGGAGTCAGTCTTCTGCTTCGAGGCCGTGCCGTCGACCATGATGTACTGCTCGCCGTTGTGGACTGAGAAGTGGTCGATGAGCATGCGGTCGGTGGAGTAGAGAATGTCGGAAGGCTCTACCTGCCACGTTGAGTTGTCGATGACGATGTCGGAGGGCAGTATGCTGACTTGGGCCTCGGGCTTGTTGTCGATGTTCTTGTAGAGGTGCGAGCTGAGGTTGAGCGTTCCGCTCAGTGGCTTGTCGGCGTTGTGGTTGTTCCACGTCAGGGCCAATGAGAGGTTGTTGTCGGCGGCATTGCCGTCAGCCCTGATGTCGTAGCGCTTCCCCTCGTCGCCCAGCGTACTGATGGCGGCGTTGACGAAGAGCGAGTCGCTGGGAGTGGTGATGTGGACGACGCCGTTCTGATAGCGGCTGTCGTTGAAGGTGAAGTCCGGCGCATCGAGGTCGATGGTGATGTGCTTGTCGTGGTCGTTGACAACGGCCTCCAGCTGCACAGGCTGGTGGATGTCGAGGCTGACATCGAGCAGCTTCTGCAGCCAGTCGGTCTTTCCCATGGCCATCTTCAGGCTGAAGTTGTTGTTCGACTGCCGGTAGGGCGGCAGGTCGGGCAGGGTGGGGAGTCGTGCTCCGATGGCGTTGGCAACGCTCTGTGCCAGGGTGGCATAGTCGAACTCGCCTGAGAGGTTGGCATGGGCAAAGTCGCTGTTGAGAGTCACGAAGTGGCGCCCCTCGTCGAATCCTGACTCTACGCGCAGGTATTCCAGGCTGTAGTCCTTCTCGGGCAGGCTGAGATTATGCAGGCTGACCACGCCGACGGCATCGTTGAGGGTGGTGGCCTTCAGGTCGAGCTCAGCACGGGCCGACACCTTGGGGTCGGCTATCTGCAGCCAGCCCGTCAGCTGGTTGGTGGCGTAGGTGGCATCGAGGTCGATGTTCGAGTAGCTCGTGCCGTCGTACTCTATCTTGCCGATGTTGCCCTTGGCGGCTATCTGCTTGTCTATGATGCCGTTCACCTCAACGCCCAAGGCCACGTTGCCTAACTTGTCGTTGCCCGTCAGCCGGCCGATGTCAACGCCGTCGGTGCTGATGTTGCCGGCAAACTGCTTGTCTTCACTGAGCTGCAGTTCGGCTTCGGCACGGCCTAAGTCGGTCTGGATGTCGGCCTGTGTATAGATGGTTCCCTGAGCATCGCCGAGGAACGAGCCTGCCAGCCTGACGTCGCCTAACTGCAGCACCATGTCGGGCAGTTCGACGATGTTCTTCGACAGGAAGTCAAGGGTCTCGGAGGCCACCGCCAGGTGCTCTACCTGCAGTTGCCAGGTGTCGCGTCCCTGCTCCGGGTGTTCGTAGTATCCGTTCGCCTCCAGGCTGATGTCGCCCTTGTCTGAGAGTGCCTGCAGCCGGCCGATGTCGAGCCTTCCCTGCTGGTAGGTGAAGTCGGTAGCCAGTCCGATGGTGTGCTGATAGTTCTTCAGCTTGGGGTGCAGGCCCCTGAAGTCGGAGGGCGTGATACGGCTGCGTTCGATGGCTCCCTTCAGCCGCAACGACTCCAGGAGACGTTCGGAATCGTAGGAGGCTGTGACGCTGTCCATTCGTATTTCTGTGCTCGGCAGTTGTAGCTGGAACTGCTGCAGGCTTGCGCCGCGATTATTGGCAGTCAGAAGGAACGACAGACGATGAATGTTCAGCCCCGACTGCTCAACGCAGGTGAGTCGCTTGACGTTGACGTTCAGACTGTCGTCCCTGAGGGCCTTGAGGTTTATGTGCCCGCTAATGCCGGCCACATGAATATGATAGGGGTTGAACCGTTCTGGGGTCGGCGCCTCGTCCCATTGGTCGTAGGTAAGGGAGGAGTTACGCACGATAAAGGAGTTGACGCGCAGGTCGAGGGGCGTCTGGTTGGTCGTGTCGTTCGAAGCAAGCGAGTCGAGCACGAACTGGTAGTTGGCAGGAGCGTCGGCAGTAGGGCGCGACAGCTGCAGACGGGCTCCCAGCAGCTGTGCCGACGAGACTGAGATGCGCCCAAGGGCAAGCGGGGCCAGGTCGACCTTGGCCGTCAGCCGCGCCACCTTGACCATCGGGTGCCGCTGCTGGTCGAGTATGGTCACGTCGTCGAGAATCAGGCGGTTCAGGAACCCCAGGTCCACCCGTCCGATGCTCACCTCCGTGCCCAGCTGTTCACCCAGCACGTCGGCCACCTTGCTGCCGGCCCAGTCCTGAACGGCGGGCAGCCGCAGGGCAACCATCAGCGAAGCAACGAGTGCAAGGAGTCCCCACACCAACCAGCTGACCAGTTTCCTAACCGTTTTCATCATACTTTTTCCGTTGCAAAGGTACGAAATAATCTCGACACTCAAAAAGAATCTCACAAACAATCATAACGGTTGAACAAAAAATAAGATTATCCCGCCTCATTTTATATCTATTTAAGCGCTACCCGCCGGGTAGAGCGTCTTTACCCGGCAGTAAGAGGAGCTTTACCCGCCGGGTAGCTGAGAGCTTGAAAAGATGCCGATTGTTGTTAGTTGGAGTTGGCAAATGATGCTTATTCTTTTAATTATGTTGCAAAATTGCGAGAAAAAGTCGGGATAACGTTATTTTTCGCCGACAAATGCTCGATATATCCATAATTTTTACTAATTTTGCGGTCGCTTAACGTTAGCTATTCAATTCAAACATTTATATAAATGGCAAATGTAATCAAGTTACGCAAAGGCTTGGACATTCATCTTCAAGGACGTGCCGAGGAGAAGAAGATCCAGTTGAAGTCGAACGGCAAGTATGCACTGGTGCCCGACGACTTCGAAGGGGTTACTCCGAAGGTGGTCGTCCGCGAGGGTGACAAGGTCAAGGCCGGGGATGCCTTGTTTGTCAACAAGCAGTATCCCGAAGTTAAGTTTGCCTCGCCAGTGAGCGGCACCGTCCGCGAGGTGGTGCGGGGCGAACGCAGGAAAGTGCTCTGCGTCAAGGTCGATGCCGACAGCCAGCAGGAGTTCGTGGACTTCGGCCGGAAGGATGTCGGCAAGCTGACAGGCGAGCAGGTTATTAACGCCCTCTTGGAGGCTGGTATCTTTGGCTATATCAATCAGTTGCCTTATGCTGTTTCAACCAATCCTGAGACGAAGCCTAAGGCAATTTTCGTGTCGGCCCTGAGAGACAAGCCCCTGGCTGCCGACTTTGAATTCGAGGTGAAAGGCCAGGAACAGGACTTCCAGACGGGACTCACCGCCCTGTCGAAGATTGCCAAGACTTACCTCGGCGTGGGTGCAGGCTCAGCCCTGACCGGCGTGAAGGATGTCGAGGTGACGGTCTTCGAGGGCAAGTGCCCGGCAGGTAACGTCGGCGTACAGGTCAACAACATCGACCCGGTGAACAAGGGCGAGGTGGTGTGGACCATCGGCGACCCGACGGTGGTGCTGTTCATCGGCCGCCTGTTCAGCACGGGTAAGGTGAACCTCACCCGCACGGTGGCCCTGTGCGGCAGCGAGGTCAGCAGTCCTGCCTACGTCGATATGCTGGTGGGCGAGGAACTGTCGACGCTGCTCAGCAACAGCTACGACGCCAGCAAGAGCGTCCGCATCATCAATGGCAACGTGCTCACTGGCAAGCCCACGACGAAGGAAGGCTTCCTGGGGGCACACACTTCTGAAATCACCGTCATTCCCGAGGGTGACGATGCCGACGAGATGCTGGGCTGGATTCTGCCGCGCCTGAAGCAGTTCTCCGTCAGCCGCAGCTACTTCTCGTGGCTCTGCGGCAAGAAGGACTACGCTCTCGATGCCCGCATCAAGGGCGGCGAGCGCCACATCATCATGAGCGGCGAGTACGACCGCGTGCTGCCGATGGACATCTACGGCGAGTATCTCATCAAGGCCATCATCGCTGGCGACATCGACCGCCAGGAGGCGCTCGGCATCTACGAGGTCAGTCCTGAGGACTTTGCCTTGGCCGAGTTCGTGGACAGCTCGAAGCTGGAATTGCAACGCATTGTGCGTGAAGGACTTAATTTGTTACGTAAAGAAAACGCATAGGGACTATGAGCGCATTAAGAAATTACATCAACAAGATAAAGCCGAACTTCGAGGAGGGTGGCAAGCTGCATGCCTTCCGTTCGCTGTTCGACGGCTTCGAGACCTTCCTCTACGTGCCCAACGACACGGCGAAGGCTGGCAGCGTGAACATTCACGACGCCATCGACTCGAAGCGCATCATGAGTATGGTGGTCATCGCCCTGATGCCCGCCATGCTGTTCGGTATGTACAATATCGGCTATCAGAACTATCTCGCCGCTCGCACGCTTGCTGATGCCGGCTTCTTCGAGATATTCTTCTACGGTTTCCTGGCCGTTCTGCCTAAGATTCTCGTCAGCTACATCGTCGGTCTGGGCATTGAGTTTGCCTGGGCACAGTGGAAGGGCGAGGAGATTCAGGAGGGCTACCTCGTATCGGGTATCCTGATTCCGCTGATTGTTCCCATCGGCTGTCCGCTGTGGATGCTGGCCCTGGCCTGCGCCTTCTCGGTCATCTTCTGCAAGGAGATTTTCGGCGGTACGGGTATGAACATCTTCAACCCCGCCATCGCCGCCCGTATGTTCCTGTTCTTCGCCTATCCGTCGAAGATGACGGGCGACCAGGTGTGGGTGGCTCAGGACAGCATCTTCGGTCTGGGCAACACGCTGCCCGACGGCTTCACCGCTGCTACGCCTCTTGGCCAGATAGGGCAGGGGATTGCTCCTGATGCCTCTATCTGCGACATGATCTGCGGCTTCATCCCCGGTTCTATCGGTGAGACCTCGGTCATCGCCATCGCCCTGGGCGCCATCCTGCTGCTCTGGACGGGCATCGCCTCGTGGCGCACCATGCTGAGCGTCTTCGTGGGCGGTGCCGTCATGGCCTGCATCTTCGAGCAGACCGGTCAGTCGATCGTCTGGTGGCATCATTTCATCCTCGGCGGCTTCGCCTTTGGTGCCGTGTTCATGGCCACCGACCCCGTCACCTCGTGCCGCACACAATGCGGTCAGTACATCTACGGTTTCCTCATCGGCGCGATGGCCATCATCATCCGCGTGATGAACGCCGGCTATCCTGAGGGCATGATGCTCGCCATCTTCTTTGGTAATATGTTTGCTCCCACGATTGACCACTTCATCGTGGAGCGCAATATCTCGAAACGTTTAAAGAGAGGAGGTACCAAATGAAACTGAATACTAACTCGAATTCGTACATTATTATATATAGTGCGATACTCGTGGTCATCGTGGCCTTCCTGCTGGCCTTCGTCTATCAGGCATTGAAGCCCATGCAGGACGCTAACGTGGCCCTCGATGTGAAGAAGCAGATTCTCTACTCGCTCAACATCCGCGACCTCGACGGTGCCGAGGCTGAGGCAAAGTATGCCGAACTCGTCAATGACACGATGGAGTTTGCCGGTCAGAAAATCCTGATGGCAGAAATCGGCGAAGAGTCTCTCATGATCTTCGAAATGAAGGGTATGGGACTCTGGGGCGGCATCAGCGGATATATGTCTGTCCGCCTCGACCCTGAAAAGGGCGGCCTCTCCGTCTATGGTGCTTACTTCAACCATGAGAGCGAGACAGCCGGCCTGGGTGCCGAGATCAAAGACTCGCAGGAGTGGCAGGAGAAGTTCATCGGGAAACGTATTTTCGATGACGATTGCAAACATGTGGTGCTCTCTGTCGTGAAGAAGGTGGAGAATCCCGATTGCCAGGTGGACTGTGTGACGGGAGCTACGCTGACCTCTAACGGCGTCGACGAGATGATCAAGCGCACTTTCGGCCTGCGGACCGGTGAGTACGACCTTGACATGGACGAGTCGGAATTGAATTATCAATTACTGAAGTCTGTATTATCGGGTTCCGACATCAGCGATGCCGAGCTCAATAAGTTGATGAAAGTGAAAAAGGTAAAGGAGGAGGAGTAAGTTATGGCATTATTCAGTAAACAAAATAAGGAGGTTTTCACCAACCCGTTGAACCTCGACCACCCCATTCTCGGCCAGGTACTCGGTATCTGCTCGGCATTGGCTGTGACCTCGCAGCTGAAGCCTGCCATCGTGATGGGACTCGCTGTGACGGTCATCACCGCCTTTGCGAATGTGATTATCTCGATTATCCGCAACACCATTCCCAACCGCATCCGCATCGTGGTGCAGCTGGTGGTCGTGGCTGCTCTCGTGACCATCGTCTCGCAGATTCTGAAGGCTTTCGCCTACGACGTCAGCGTCCAGCTCTCTGTGTATGTCGGTCTGATCATTACCAACTGTATCCTGATGGGCCGCCTCGAGGCCTTCGCCATGCAGAACAAGCCCTGGCCTTCGTTCCTCGACGGTGTGGGCAACGGTCTTGGCTACGCCATGATCCTGGTCATCGTGGGTGCCGTCCGTGAGTTCCTCGGGCGCGGTTCGCTCTTAGGCTTCCAGATTATCCCCGATGCCTGCTACGACCTGGGCTACGTCAACAACGGTATGATGACGATGCCGGCTATGGCGCTCATCCTCGTTGGCTGTGTGATTTGGGTTCATCGTGCTTACTTTTATAAGGAGAAATAAGATATGGAACACGCAATATCATTACTGTTTAGGTCGATATTCGTCGACAATATGATCTTCGCCTTCTTCCTCGGCATGTGTTCGTACCTTCAGACCAAGGTCTTAGGCCCCGACTGCCTCGTCGAGGGCGTCGACCTGAGCTACCTCAGCTTCATCCTCTTTATCGCCGTGATTGCCGGTATGGTGCAGCTGGTGGAGATGACGGTCGAGAAGTACTCGCCCTCGCTCTATGCCGCACTTGGCATCTTCCTGCCGCTGATTGCCGTCAACTGCGCCATCATGGGTGCCTCGCTCTTCATGCAGCAGCGCATCCTGATGGACGAGTCGAACTCTCAAGCCATTCGCAATATCTGGGATGCCGTCGTCTATGGCTTCGGCTCCGGTATCGGCTGGATGCTCGCCATCGTGGCTATGGGTGCCATCCGCGAGAAGATGCAGTACAGCGACGTCCCCAAGCCCCTGCAGGGTCTCGGCATCGTCTTTATTACCGTCGGTCTCATGGCTATGGCAATGATGTGTTTCTCTGGACTTAATATCTAAATAGGAAGTATGGCACAGTTTATAGCATATAGCATTGGAGTATTCCTCATTGTCATACTCCTCTTGGTGATTATCCTGCTCGTGGCGAAGAAGTACCTCTCGCCGTCGGGCAATGTGAATATTACGGTCAATGGCGACAGGGTGCTTAACGTGCCGCAGGGCAACAACCTGATGGCTACGCTCAACGAGAACGGCATCTTCCTGCCTTCTGCCTGCGGTGGCAAGGCCAGTTGCGGACAGTGCAAGGTGCAGGTCCTGGAAGGCGGCGGCGAGATTCTCGACTCTGAAAAGCCCCACTTCACCCGCAAGCAGATCAAGGACCACTGGCGACTGGGCTGCCAGTGCAAGGTGAAGGGCGACCTCAGCATCCACGTCGACGAGTCAATCCTCGGCGTCAAGGAGTACGAGTGTACCGTCATCTCGAACAAGAACGTCGCTACGTTCATCAAGGAGTTCAAGGTGCAGCTGCCTGCCGGCGAGCACATGGACTTCCTGCCCGGCTCTTACGCTCAGATCAAGATTCCCGCCTTCGACTGCATCGACTACGACAAGGACTTCGACAAGTCGCTCATCGGCGACGAGTACCTGCCCTCATGGCAGAAGTTCGGACTGTTCCCGCTCAAGTGTAAGAATCCCGAACCCACCATCCGTGCCTACTCGATGGCCAACTATCCGGCTGAGGGCGACGTCTTCATGCTCACCGTGCGTATCGCCACGCCGCCGTTCAAGCCCGACAAGAGCGGCTTCATGGAGGTCAACCCCGGTATCGCCTCCAGCTACATCTTCTCGCTGAAGCCCGGCGACAAGGTCATCATGAGCGGCCCCTTCGGCGACTTCCACCCCCACTTCGACTCGAAGAAGGAGATGATCTGGGTTGGCGGTGGTGCCGGTATGGCTCCGCTCCGTGCACAGATTATGCACATGACCAAGACACTGCATACGACCGACCGCGAGATGCACTACTTCTACGGTGCCCGCGCCCTCAACGAGGTGTTCTATCTCGACGACTTCCTCGGCCTGGAGAAGGAGTTCCCCAACTTCCACTTCCACCTCGCTCTCGACCGTCCCGACCCCGCTGCCGATGCAGCCGGCGTGAAGTACACCCCGGGCTTCGTCCACCAGGTGATGCTCAACACCTACCTGAAGGACCACGAAGCCCCCGAGGATGTGGAGTACTACATGTGCGGCCCCGGCCCGATGTCGGCAGCCGTCGTTTCGATGCTCGACTCGCTCGGCGTCGATCCCGAATCCATCATGTACGACAACTTCGGAGGATAACTGAATGACACTGATCATCGTTCTGCTGCTCATCTTCGGCTACCTGCTGATTGCCACTGGCCACCTGACGGGGGTCAACAAGGCAGCCATCGCCATGTTCATCGGCACGGTGGGGTGGGTGGTCTACATCTGCTGGGGCGCCGACTTCGTCATGTCCCAGCATCCCCATGAGTATGCAGAATTCCTGGCTGGCGAGGCTCCTTCAAGCGATGCCGTCAAGTTGTTTATCTACGACGACATCTTCCTGAAGTACGTGGGCCGAGCCGCCAGCATTGTCATGTTCCTCCTCGCCACGATGACCATCGTCGAGATACTGAACAACAACGGCTGCTTCGACTTCATCACCGAGTGGATTCGCACCCGCAACTCGAAGCGGCTGCTGTGGACCATCACGCTGGCCACGTTCATCCTCTCGGCCAATCTCGACAACCTGACAACAGCAACGATGATGCTGGTCATCATGCACGACATTGTCCGCAGCCGACGGCAGCGAATGCTCATCGGCGCGGCCATCGTCGTGGCGGCCAACTGCGGCGGTGCCTTCACCGTCATCGGCGACCCCATAGGACTGCTCCTCTGGGGCGACGGGGCTGTCACGGCCACCGACTTCTCGAAATTCCTGGCCCTGCCGGCCCTGGTGGCGTGGGTGGTGACGACCATTCTCATCAACCGCCAGCTGCCCGACCGTCTCGACACCGAGTTTGTGGCGCCGCCCTATCGTGGCGACGACACCAACCTCAACCGCTGGCAGCGACTGGTCATGCTCGTCGTGGGCATCGGCGGCCTGTGGTTCATTCCTACGTTCCACAACATCACCAAGCTGTCGCCGTTCCTCGGCGCTCTCTGCGTGCTCAGCGTGCTGTGGGTGGTCAACGAGGCCTTCAACCGCAAGCTGAACGATGCCGACCAGATGGCCCAGCGCCGCATTCCGCGCGCCATCCAGTACGGCACCATCCAGCAGATGCTCTTCGTCATGGGTATCATGCTCGGCATGGGCGTGATGACCGAGACGGGCGTCTTCGGCGACATCTCGGCCTGGATCGACTACAACATCCACAATATCTGGGTGGTGGGCATCATCTCAGGCCTGCTCAGCAGCGTTGTCGACACGTTCACCGTTGCCATCACCGACATCTCGCTCTATCCCATCATCGAGCACGCACAGCTGAGTGCCTGGGCCGACAGCGACTACCTGTCGGACTTCGCCCTGAACGGCGCTTACTGGAAGGTCATCGCCTTCACAACGGCCGTCGGCGGCTGTCTGCTCAGCGTGGGCAGCACCAGCGGACTGGCCCTTATGAAAATGGAACACGTGCGTCTGGGCTGGTATCTGCGCCATCTGACGCCCAAAGTCCTCGCAGGGTTCGTCCTGGGACTCATCGTCCTCTATGTCGAGGTTCTGCTTCTCGCCTCCTGACTACACCTAACCTCTTAAAACAATAACTATGTCAAAAATCAAAACTATCGGAATACTGACCTCTGGCGGCGACGCTCCCGGTATGAACGCTGCCATACGTGCCGTCACCCGTGCCGGCATCTACAACGGTTATAACATCAAAGGTATTTATCGCGGCTACGACGGCCTCATCAAGGGTGAGGTAAAGCCCTTTACCACTGAGAATGTCAGCGGCATCATTACCCGTGGCGGCACCATTCTGAAGACTGCCCGCTCGAAGGAGTTCATGACGCCGGAGGGCATGCAGAAGGCCTACGAGACCTGTCAGCGCGAGGAGATTGATGCCCTCGTCGTCATCGGTGGCAACGGCTCGCTCACGGGAGCCCGCAACTTCGGCATGGAGTTCGACTTCCCGGTTATCGGACTGCCGGGCACCATCGACAACGACCTCTACGGCACAGACTCCACCATCGGCTATGACACGACGATGAACACCATCATGGAGTGTGTCGACCGCATTCGCGATACAGCCAATTCCCACGAGCGCATCTTCTTTGTCGAGGTGATGGGCCGCGATGCAGGCTTCCTTGCCCAGAACTCGGCTATCGCCTGTGGTGCTGAGGCTGCCATCATTCCCGAGGAGATGACTGATGAGGATCAGCTGGCGCAGTTCATGGGCCGCGGCATCCGCAAGTCGAAGAAGTCGTGCATCGTCATCGTCTCCGAGAGTCCCAAGTGCGGCGCCCTCTACTATGCCGACCGTGTGAAGAAGGAGTTCCCGAGCTTCGACGTCCGCGTCTCCATCCTCGGTCATCTGCAGCGTGGCGGCTCACCGTCTGCCCATGACCGCATCCTGGCCAGCCGTACTGGCGTAGGTGCTATCGATGCTCTCCGTCAGGGACAGCGCAACGTGATGGTTGGCGTGCGCAACAACGAGGTGGTCTACGTGCCCTTCTCGGAGTGCATACGTACCGACAAGCCTTTCGACAAGAAACTCATCAAGGTGCTCGACGAGCTTAGTATATGATCAGGAAGATTGTTTTGACCGGCGGCCCCTGTGCAGGAAAGACGACGGCTCTGGTGCGCGTCATCGAGCATTTCAACAGTCGCGGCTTCAAGGTGTTCTGCGTCCCCGAGGTGCCTACCATCTACAGCCTTGCGGGGTGGAACTATCTGACGCCCAACCGCCAGCTCTACTTCGAGGGCGAGCGGGCCATACTCGAGACGCAGTTGGCACTCGAAGACCATTTCATGCGTCTGGCCAGCGTCTGCGCCAAGCCTGTGCTCATCGTCTGCGACCGTGGTGCGATGGACATATCGGCCTATATTGCCCCTGAAGAGTGGGATTGCATCTGCGGCGAGGCCGGCACCAACTCCAACGTGCTGCGCGAACGCTACGATGCCGTGCTCCACCTCGTCTCGGCTGCCGACGGTGCCGAGCAGTACTACACCACCGCCACCAACTCCACCCGCTATGAGAAGGCCGACGAAGAAGGACTGCGCATAGCCCGCGAACTCGACAAGAAGGTCATCAAGGCCTGGACGGGCCATCCCCATCTGCGCGTCATCAACAACCACGACGACTTTGAGCGGAAGATGCAGCGCGTGCTCCGCGAAATCTCCAATGTGCTCGGACTGCCGCAGCCCGTCACCGAGGAGCGCAAGTACCTGGTAGAGGTGACCGGTCAGCTGCCTGAGACCATCGATAGCGACATCCTGCAGACCTACCTCGTCAGCGAGCCTGGTGCCGAGATTCGCCTGCGCCGCCGTTCGTGGCCCAGCGGAAAGGTGGTCAACGTTCACAACACCAAAAAGCGCACCGCTCCCGGCGAACAGATTGAGACCGAGCGCCAGGTGGAGAACGCCCTCTACGAGTCGCTGCTCCAGCAGGCCGACCCGTATCGCCAGTCCATCTCGAAGCTGCGCCAGAGCTTTATCTGGAAGGGCCAGTACTTCGAACTCGACACCTATCGCGGTCCCCTCCAGGGACTCGTCATCCTCGAGACCAAGGGCATTGCCGACGCCGAGGACGTCAACTTCCCGCCCTTCATCCGTGTTATCAAGGAGATAACGGGCAACAAGGAGTACTACAACTACAACCTCGCTCTCAAGAAATAATTATTTTGTTGATTGCCTACACTGCTTACACTAAGCCGTAACCGTCTGTCCCTCAGCCGTTACCTTAGTGTAAGCAATTTGTTATAGTGTAGACAAAGGCCTGCCGATGGCTTCAAGAAGGCCGAAGCCAACATCCCCCAAAACACCGTTCCAGATTGTTTCCACTGCTTGGAACATTTGTTCCAGGCTGTGGAAACGCCTGGAAGCCGCCCCTTTTCGTCGGTTGTTGGTCGTTCTCCAGTGTAGGCAGTCTTTTCATTAATAAGAATGCTGGATGTGTCTAATAGAATTATTCCCAGCTTCTTTATGCTGAAGGAGCGGGGGATTTTGGTCGGAGTAAACCCGGCGTTTGCTCGGAGTGGATGTTGGGTTTGGACGGAGCAAAGATGAGTAGGCGGTACCCGTTGACTGGCTGCTGTTCGCAGGGCGGGTAACGGGGCTTCACATGGCGGGCAAACTTGAATTGCGTTTTTATTTGGGGATTTCGAAATAAAGTTGTAACTTTGCGGGCTGAAACGGGAAAAGTAACAAAACTTATAAATATAAATTACAACAATGAGATCAAGAACAGCTATCTGGTTTGAATGTAAAATCCAGTACGAGAAGACGATGGAGGACGGCCTCCAGAAGAAAGTGCGCCGCCCAAAGCGACACGCCATCAGCGGCGAGTTCGACATCAAGGACATCAAGATAGCGCCCTACAAGGAGATTTTCTTCAGCGATGCTGACTCGGCCGACCGCTGGTACAAGGCGAAGCTGCAGTTCATCACCATCGACGAGAAGACTGCCAAGGAGAAGCGCTCGAGCGTGAACTACCTGGTGAACGCTGGCACGCTGAACGGAGCGGTGAAGAACATCGACGAGGTGATGGGCGGTACGATGATTGACTACGTCATCGCCTCTGTAGCCGAGACGCAGATCATGGACGTCTACGAATACGGCAAGGACAAACAGACGGACGAGAAACCAGAATACGAACAGTAAGATGTACGACGTTAAGGGAAACCTGCACCGTGTGCTCGACACGCTGCCCGAGGGTGTCAGGCTGGTGGCCATCAGCAAGTATCACCCCAACGAATACATCGAGGCTGCCTACGAGGAGGGCCAGCGGGTGTTCGGTGAGAGCCACGAGCAGGAGCTGAAGGTGAAGCACGAGACGCTGCCGAAGGATATCGTCTGGCACTTCATCGGCCACCTGCAGACGAACAAGGTGAAGTATATAGCACCTTATATAGATATGGTGGAGGCCGTCGACTCGCTGAAGCTGCTGAAGGAGATTGACAAGCAGGCCGCCAAGTGCGGGCGGATCATCGACGTGTTGCTGGAGCTTCACATTGCCGAGGAGGCCACGAAGTACGGCCTGACGCTCGATGACTGCCGTCAGCTTCTGGCCGACGGCGAGTGGCGCCAGCTGGAACATGTGCGCATTTGCGGATTGATGATGATGGCATCGCTGACCGACGACCGCGAGCAGATTCGCCGTGAGTTCACAACGGCTGCCGACTTCTTCGACGAGGTGAAGGCTAAGTATTTCGCCGACGCTCCCTGGTTCTGTGAACGGTCGTGGGGCATGAGCGACGACTACGACATAGCCGTCACTTGTCGCTCGACTATGGTGCGCATCGGCACGAGCATCTTCGGACCGAGGGTGTATTAACGATAAGTTAGAGGGTGCCTTTTGTAGATGGCAGTTCGTAGTGATAGACGTCGCGACGGACTGCCATTTTCAGCGAACGGGCAAGGGCCTTGAAGATGCCCTCTATCTTGTGGTGCTCGTTCTGGCCCTCAGCACGGATGTTGAGGTTCATGCGGGCGGCGTCGCTCAGGCTCTTGAAGAAGTGGAGAAACATCTCGGTAGGCATTTCACCGACCTTCTCGCGCTTGAACTCAGCATCCCAAACGAGCCAGGGACGGCCGCCGAAGTCGAGGGCCACCTGGCACAGACAGTCGTCCATAGGCAGGCAGTAGCCGTAGCGCTCAATGCCGCGCTTGTCGCCGAGGGCCTTCAGCAGACACTCGCCGAGAGCCAGTGCCGTGTCCTCGATGGTGTGATGCTCGTCGACCTCGAGGTCGCCCTTTGTGTGAATGGTGAGGTCCATCATGCCGTGCTTGCCTATCTGCTCGAGCATGTGGTCGAAGAACCCCAGTCCGGTCTCGATGTCACACTTCCCTGAGCCGTCGAGGTTCACCTTAATATAGATGTCGGTCTCCTTCGTCGTGCGCCTCACCTCAGCGGTGCGTTCTCCGGCAAACAGCAGTTCGGCAATCTTGGCCCAGGTCATGCCGTCGCGGCCCAGGATGAGTGCCTTGCAGCCGATGTTGCGGGCCAGCTGCTCGTCGGTCTCACGGTCGCCTATAACATACGAGTTCTCAATGTCATACTGCGGGTCGTTCATGTACTTCTCGACCATCCCCGTACCCGGCTTTCGGGTAGGCGCGTTGTCCTCGGGGAAGTGGCGGTCGATGAGCTGTTCGTCGAACGTGATGCCCTCGTCCTCAAGTGCCTGAAGGATGAAGTTATGAACCGGCCAGAACGTGTCCTCAGGGAAGGCGTCTGTGCCGAGCCCGTCCTGATTGCTGACCATCACGAAGCGGAAGTCCAGATTGCGGCGTATGAAGCCTAAGTGCTGGAACATGCCCTCGGTGAAGCGCAGTTTCTCGAACGAGTCGATCTGCTCGTCCTCGGGTTCGCGTATGAGCGTCCCGTCGCGGTCAATGAAGAGTATCTTTTGCTGTTTCATTTCTCTGAATTTCTTGCTGTTCGATGGAGCCTGCCATATAGTAGAGAGGCGTGAGCGTGCCCAAAAGAATATAGGTCTGGATGAATCCCGAGAGTGTGAACACAATCAGCGACAGCCAGTTCATGTATGACGGCATGCCCAGCGGGTCGCCGACGATGCTGCCAGCCTCGGCCTTCATGTTGGCGGTCAGCAGAATGATGGTCGGGAGCATGGTAATGACCAGAGCGATGGTGGCTATGATGGTGACCACGAAGAGCACGGCGAAGATGTAGCCCCAGTAGCGCAGTCCCTGCCTGTAGCCGCTGCCGAGTATGTTGAAGAGCTTGGTGTCGCGGGTGGTGACGTAGCGCATGGTGGGGTAGGCCAGCGGCAGCAGCAGGGCCATCATCAACAGTGCGACGACAGCGCTGAGACCGATGGTGACCATCGACTTCATGCCAATGCCGATGCCGACGATTACCGAAGGAATAATAATGGCAACAGAGCCGACGACCAACCACAAGATGGCTACTGCCAGCGTGCGCAACACGGAGCGTCCGTCGGGCTTGGTGAACCATCGGGCAGGGTAGGGGATGGCCCCTTCTTCCCTGTGGCGGTTCAGCATGTAGAAGGCGTAAGACAGCAGCAGGACCGCCACCAAAAACTCGAGCAGCGACAGCAGGGAATGCGTCAGAATAGTCATCAGACTATCGGCGGCGCTTGCTTGCATCGGCTGTAATTGCGCGGCAATCTGTCTGGGAATTAGCGATATAGAATAGTGGAGCACCAGTGCGCTGACCAGGCCGCCTATCAATGCTATGGGCCACGTGGCGCGGAAGATGCGGCGGAAGTTGCCCGTGTACAGACTCAGTCCGGCGGCGAGTACGGCTCTTACCGAGCGTATCTTTAGGGGTGATTCTTCGTTCTTTGTTTCCATAAAAATTGTTATCATTTTTGTTTCAGATGGCAAAGGTACTGACTTTTTTCGTAACTTTGCACCGTTTTAGCAGAAAATTAAAACATTTTATGAAGATTCTGAAGTGGGGATTCATAGGCTGTGGCGAGGTCACCGAGAAGAAGAGCGGCCCGGCCTTCAGCGAGGTCGAGGGGTCAGGCGTCGTGGCTGTCATGTGCCGCCATGAGAGCAGAGCCCGCACCTACGCCATCACCCACGGCATACCGAAGTGGTACACCGATGCCCAACAGCTCATCGACGACCCCGACGTGAACGCCATCTATGTGGCCACTCCGCCGTCGAGCCACGCCACCTACGCCATCATGGCCATGAAGGCGGGAAAGCCCGTCTATGTGGAGAAGCCTCTGGCTGCCAGCTACGAGGACTGCGCCCGCATCAACAGCATCTCAGAGCGTACGGGCGTGCCCTGCTTCGTGGCCTACTACCGCCGCTATCTGCCCTACTTCCTGCGTGTGAAGCAGATTGTCGACGACGGCATCATCGGGCGCATACTGACTGTCCAGGTGCGATTCGCCGTGCCTCCCCGCGAACTTGACTACAGCCACCCCGAGACGCTGCCTTGGCGCCTGCAGCCCGAGATTTCGGGCGGAGGCTATTTCTACGACCTTGCTCCCCACCAGCTCGACCTGCTGCAGACGATATTCGGCGTCATTCTCGATGCCGAGGGCATCAGCACTAACCGCGGCCACTATTATCAGGCCGAGGACACGGTGTCGGCCTGCTTCCGCTTCGAGAACGGTCTGTCGGGCAGTGGTACCTGGTGCTTTGTGGCCCATGAGTCGGCCCGTGAGGACCGCATAGAGATTATCGGCGACAAGGGCAAGCTGCTGTTCTCGGTGTTTGACTATGCACCCATCCAGCTGCATACCAGCGAAGGCATTCAGCAGATTGTGGTGCCCAATCCGCCGTACGTGCAGTTCCCGTTGATTAAGAATGTCATCGAGCATTTGCAGGGCTTGGCGCTCTGTACGTGTACCAGCGTTTCGGCCACCCCCGTGAACTGGGCGATGGACCGCATCTTAGGAAAGATATGAAGAGTGAGAAGTTGCTGCTGATACTGGTGCTGCTACTGACGATGGCCGTCGGAGAAGCCAATGCCGACGACTTGGATGATGTCGTCGGAGCAGACTCCTTGTCGCCCGACAACAAGCCGCTGCAGAGGGTGCAGCAGAAGATTAAGTACACCGTCCGCGGCTTCGACCGATTGGAGGACGAGTATATCGAGCCTCAGCACTATGAGTGGTCGGTCATGCTGCAGGCCACGCGCAACTTCGAGGAGTTCATCCTCAGCAGCAACGGCCAGAGCATCATGTTCTCGCCCGATCAGCGCATCAAGGTGGGTCCTTACTTCGGCTGGCGCTGGTTCTTTCTCGGCTGGACCTTCGACCTGAAGAACCTGAGCCTCTTCAGCCATACTGACAAACGCGAGATTGACTTCAGCATCTATTCCTCGCAGGTGGGCGTCGACATGTTCTACCGCCGTACGGGCAGCGACTACCAGCTGCGCCAGGTGCGCATGGGCTACGGCATCGACGGCACGCGCTTCGAGGACACGCCCTTCAGCGGCATCGCCGTGGGCATCACGGGCGTCAATGCGTACTACATCTTTAACCACGGGCGTTTCTCCTATCCGGCTGCCTTCAGCCAGAGCACCTGCCAGAAGATCAGCTGCGGCTCGTGGATGGCCGGCGCCGGCTTCTACAAGAACACGCTCGACCTCGACTTCGAGCAACTGCGAAGCCTGCTTGAGGACAAACTGGGCGCTGCTGAAGCCGTGAAGCTGGACAGCGGACTGATGTTCAACCGCATTGCCTACTACGACTACAGCATCTCGGGCGGCTACGCCTACAACTGGGTGTTTGCCAAGAACTGGCTCTTCTGCGCCAGCGGTCAGGCGGCTGTGGCCTACAAGACCGGTCATGGCGACACCGCCGACGACTACGACGGCTTCAGCATCAAGAAGGTGAACCTCGACGGCATAGGCCGCTTCGCCCTTGTCTATAACAACACGCGCTGGTATGCTGGTGCTTCAGCCGTCCTGCGCACCAACAACTACCGCACGGAACGCTTTACTGCCAACAACATCTTCGGCAGTTTCAACACCTATGTGGGCTATAACTTTGGACTAAAAAAACGATACAGGAAACAGAAGAATGAATAGACTCTTATTATTTATAATAGGTGTGCTGCTGTCGGCCAGCGTCGCTGCACAGCCACGCTATACCAAAGCCGACAGCACGCTCGTGACGAAGCTGCTGACAGAGGCACGCTCGCTGCCACCAACAACAAACATGCCCTTGCACTTCGCCCGTAAGTTCATCGGCATACCATACGTCGGCCATACGCTGGAGGTCTGCGACCCCGAACGACTGGTGGTCAACACGCGACAGCTCGACTGCACCACGCTCATCGAGAATGTCGTTGCGCTGACATTATGCGTCAACAGCAAGCGCTACTGCTGGGGAGACTTCCTCGATGCCCTCACCCAGATACGCTACCGCGACGGACGTCTTGACGGCTACACCAGCAGACTGCACTACTTCACCGACTGGATTGTCGACAACACCCGCAAAGGCGTGGTCGGCGAGGTGCAGCAGCAGTCGGCACCCTTCACAGCCGTGCAGACCATCAATGTCGGCTATATGTCAGCTCACCCCGATGCCTACAAGGCGCTGAAGGCGCACCCCAAGATGGTGCCTGTGATTAAGAAGCAGGAAGAGAAGCTGAACGGCAGGAAGTACCGCTACATTCCCAAGAGCGAGGTCAAGAACACCGAGGCGCTGCGCAAGGCCGTCAGCGACGGCGACATCATTGCCATCACCTGCTCGAAGGCCGGTCTCGACATTGCGCATCTCGGCTTTGCCGTGTGGCGTAAGGACGGTCTGCACTTGCTCAACGCATCGCAGTTGCACAAGAAGGTGGTCGAGGAGCCAATGAGCCTCGGCCAGTATCTCTCGAAGCACCCGTCGCACACGGGTATCCGCATCATACGGATTGGGAAGTGAAGAGTGAAAAGTGATAAATCGTAAATAAATCAATCGAAAATACTGAAGATGGAGTTACCTGATTTTATGAGTTATGCCAACAAATTCTCGCAGAGCGAGTTTGTTGAGAAGATTTCGCGAATTGCCAAGCGTGCAGGCGCCAAGTTAGTTTATGCAGCGCTCATTTTGTTCTACACCCTGCAGAGCGACAAGATCAGCGCCAAAGACAAGGCTATCATCATCGGGGCCTTGGGCTACATGATCAGTCCTATCGATGTCGTACCCGATGCGATTCCTATCGTAGGCCTGAGCGACGACCTGGCCGTACTGCTCTACGTGCTGAAGAAGGTGTGGACCGATGTCGACCCCGACATCAAGGAGAAAGCCCGCGAGAAGCTGTCGAAGTGGTTCGACGACGATGAGATAGGCGAAATCGATACCCTCTTCGATTAGCGCATATACGGATTGTACTGCACCTCCTCGCCGATAGTGGTCAGTGGGCCGTGTCCCGGATAGACCTTTGTGTCGGCGGGCAGGGCGGCCAGCACCTGTTTCAGGCTGTTGCACATCTCGCTCCAACTGCCGCCCTCGAAGTCGGTGCGCCCGATGCTCATGCGGAACAGCGTGTCGCCCGTGAAGGCCACATGCTCAGCTTCGCAGTAGAGTGTCACCGAGCCGCGTGAGTGTCCCGGTGTAGGCAGTACTCGCAGACGATGACTGCCGAACGTAACGTCGTCTTTTGTGTTTAGTAAGCGTCCTGTAGGGGCTTGCTCAATCTCGTAATCCATTCCCATCATCGACCTCATCTGCCGCTTGATGTCCATCAGCGGTAAGTCCTCGGCAGTTACCTCAGGCTTCAGCCCGTAGCGGTGCCAGACGAAGCTGTTGCCGAAGTTGTGGTCGAAGTGTCCGTGGGTGGCTATCAGCCTGACCGGTGTCAGTTGCTCACGCTCAATATAGTCGGCAATGGCCTGCTGTTCTTCAGGATAGAAGGCACCGCAGTCGATGATGACGGCCTCATTCGTCTCGTCGCTCATCACGTAGCAGTTCTCCTGCAGCATATTGCAGACGAATGTCTTTATCTTAATCATAGCGGTAAGTAAACGACGTTTTTCTCTTTAAACCATTCCTCTTCGAACCAGTTGCTGATAGGCATCACCTCGACGATGTTTCGGAAAGGCTGCACCTCGGCCTCGAGGTTGCCACCCTTCAGGCAGACGATGCCGTTGGGCGTAGCGTTCTGCTGCTTCTTGCTGATGTTCTTGCGCACAATCTTTGCCAAGTCTGGCAGCGGCATTACCGCACGACTCACCACGAAGTCGAAGCGGCCACGCTCGTCTTCGCCCCTTAGGTGCTCGGCCCGGCAGTTCTTCAGTCCGATGGCTGCTGCCACCTCCTGGGCCACGTGGATTTTCTTTCCCGTGCCGTCAATCAGCTTGAAGCGGCACTCCGGAAAAAGAATGGCCAGCGGCACACCGGGGAAGCCGCCGCCCGTACCGAAGTCCAGAATCTCAGTGCCGGCGCGGAAGTTGACAGCTTTTGCGATGGCCAGCGAGTGGAGCACGTGGTGCTCGTAGAGGTTGTCGATGTCCTTGCGCGAGATGACGTTGATCTTCGCGTTCCACTCGTGGTAGAGCTCGTCGAGCATTGCTAACTGCCGCAGCTGCTCGTCAGTCAGCGTCTTGAAGTATTTCTTTACACTCTCCATAGTCAATTGTCAGTTCGGTAAGTCCCTGCTCGTAGGGCGCAATCTCGTAGGGGTTGTAGACAAAGGTGATTTTGTCCTCGCCGAGAGCGAAATTCTCAGAGGCGAACATCTCCGTCTGGTACAGGTAGCCCTTCTCCCGTAGTTCTTTGATGTCCTTCGCGCCAGTCTTTTCGATCAGTTTCTCTTCCAGCAGACCGTTCAGCCGCTGCTGGTAGCCGGGAGTGAATACGTCGGCGAGTGTCAGCAGGCGTCCCGTCTTGTTGTCGAAGTTCATCAGCAGGCGCTGGCTGATGCCGTGTGCACCGCCCTCGTAGTAGTCTAACTCTGCCGTGTAGACCGTCACGCCTTGCCGCCCCTGAGCAGCCTTCCCCGTCAGATTATAGTGGTACTCATACCATGAGCGCTTGTTCGCATCGTTACGGTCATCGCGGTAAAGCGGCGCAATATTGCGGCGGTAGCTCTCGGTATAGGCGTTGGCAAACGAGTCGGCAGCAGCCTTTAGACTTGTCGATTCTTGGTCGAGCAGCTGGCGTGCTAACAGCTCGTTCACGGCCTTGGCCCGCTCACCTTGGCTCTCGGCAGCTGCCGCAAGAGTCAAGTGGACGCTGCACTTGGGTGCACCATTCTCGCCACTGATGCTCACAGTCTTCTCTGTACTGACAGTTTCGAAAGCCAGCTTCTCATCCTTGTCGCTGGAGCAGTTGCTAAGTGTGGCTATTGCTGCAGCGGCAACAATTGTCAACAGTCGTCTTCTCATCGTGCAGCGACGTACTTATGGAGCGTGGCGCGAACGGCACCGTTGCCGGCATAGAGCTCCTTGACCATGCCCTCAATCTGCTCGCCGAGACCAGCTTCGTAGAGGTCGAGGCCGAATACATCGCTGCGGCTATAGAGCTGGTGCAACGGGCTCCAGTCCTGATCAGGACGGCCTATCTCCAGCGGGGCTACGATGGCTTGCAGCTCACTGAGCATGGGGTCGGGTGACGGTTCGAAGGGTGTGCCGTCATCCTTAATTCCCTTCAGGTAACGGGCATAGCCAGCCAATGTCAGCGGAATGAGGATGAGGTTCGACATGTCGAGTCCGCGGGCAATGTATTTCTTAATAGTCTCGCCGAAACGGATAGGAAGCTTCTGGCTTGTATCCATTGCTATGCGCTGGGGAGCGTCGGGCATGAACGGATTAGGCAGTCGGCGGTTGATGACAGCGCCGATGAACTCGTAGGGGTTCAGCACGCCTGGGTCGGTAACAACGGGCATTGCCTCCATATAGCCGATTTTCTGAATGAAGGGGCGCAGGTCCTCATCAGCCATTTCAGCAGAAATCAGCGTGTAGCCGAGCATGCATCCATAGATACTCATGGCAGTGTGAAGGGGGTTCAGACAGGTTGTCACCTTCATCGTTTCTACTTTGTCGACAGTCTCACGCGTGGTGTAAAGGGCACCTCCGAGGTCGAGTGGGGGACGGCCATTGGTGTAGTTGTCTTCAATGACCAGATACTGTACTTCCTCAGCGTTGACAAATGGAGCCGTGAAGGTGTGCTTCTCGGTCTCGATATAGTTGTTGTCCTCGAAGCCGTCCTCAGCCAAGAGTTCCTTTACCTTCTCGTGCGGGCGTGGCGTAATCTTATCAATCATCGACCAGGGGAAGGTCACCTTCGTCTCGTCCTTCAGGTAATCGAGGAAAGCCTGAGGCACCAGCCCATCGTTTACCCAGCGTTCTGCATAGGCCATAATGCCGGCTTTCACGCGGTCGCCGTTGTGCGAGCAGTTGTCCATTGACTGAACTGTAAGTGGGAGCTGTCCGGCATTGAATCGCTCAAACAGAAGGGCGCAGACCTTGCCCATCGCAAACATAGGCTTTAGCCCGCGAGCCAGGTCGGCCTCGTTGAAGGTGTAGCCTTTCTCGGTGATGGTAAACGAAATCATCTGGAGGCTGGGATTACGGAAAATCTCTATCAGCCTGTTCCAGTCGTCGAACTGAGGGTCGGCTTTCAGCGCTTCTGTCACGGAGGCAATGACTTTCTTCTCGATAGTGCCAGTTGACTGAAGGCTCACAAGCAGCGACAGATTATTATAAGGTGCGTAAGCCTTGTCGATGACTTCGAAGTCGAAGGTTTCAGCCACAATGACACCGCGATCGTAGCGCCCCGTGTTCAATGCGTCGTTGAGGATGGCTGCGGGGAAAGCCCGGAAAATGTTTCCGCCGCCAAAGTGTACCCAAGTAGGTTCCTTGGCAGTCTTTTCGCGTACTTTGGCAATGTCAAAACTCGGAAGCTCGTAACCCTTGGCTTCCCATTCAGCGGCGTTCAACTGGCCGTTCAGTATGTCATTCAGTTTCATAGTTTGGGTGTGATTTTAGTTTTGTGCTGCAAAATTACTCAATAATTCCCAAACGAGCAAATTCAATCACGAGAAAAAACATAAAAAATTTGGGTATTAGGAATAAAATGCGTACTTTTGCACGAAGAAATCAAACTTAAACTAAAAATATTAAATGACAATGAACATTCCAACAGTATTCTGGCTTGTGCCCTTCGCATCTGTCGTGGCACTCGGTATGGCGTACTACTTCTTCACTCAGATGATGAAGGCCGACGAAGGTACGCCGCGTATGAAAGAAATTGCACTCTATGTGCGCAAAGGTGCAATGGCTTACCTCAAGCAGCAGTACAAGGTCGTCACCATCGTGTTTGTCGTCCTCTGTGCGCTCTTCGCCTTCATGGCCTATGGTCTGAATGTGCAGAATCCCTGGGTGCCCTTCGCCTTCCTCACTGGCGGTTTTTTCTCCGGACTGGCCGGTTTCTTCGGCATGAAGACCGCCACCTACGCCTCTGCCCGCACGGCCAATGCCGCCCGCCAGAGTATGGATGCTGGACTGAAGATTGCCTTCCGTAGCGGTGCCGTGATGGGTCTCACCGTCGTGGGCCTCGGACTGCTCGACATCGCCATCTGGTTCCTGGTGCTCAACCATTTCTATCAGGGCGACCAAATGGCCCTCATCACCATTACCACCACCATGCTGACCTTCGGCATGGGTGCCTCGACGCAGGCGCTCTTTGCCCGTGTCGGCGGCGGTATCTACACGAAGGCTGCCGACGTGGGTGCTGACATCGTGGGTAAGGTCGAGGCCGACATCCCCGAGGACGACCCGCGCAACCCCGCCACCATTGCCGACAACGTGGGCGACAACGTGGGCGACGTGGCCGGTATGGGTGCCGACCTCTACGAGAGCTATTGCGGCTCGGTGCTGTCGACCGCTGCCCTCGGTGCTGCCGCCTTTGCTGTGGCTGGTCTCGAGATTCAGCTCAAGGCTGTCATCGCCCCGATGCTGATTGCTGCCGTGGGCGTGTTCCTCTCGCTGCTTGGCATCTTCCTCGTTCGCACGAAAGAAGGCGCCACGATGAAGGACCTGCTGCGCTCGCTCTCGCTCGGAACGAACGTCAGTGCCGTGCTCATCGCTATTGCCACCTTTGGCATTCTCTATTTCTTGGGCATTGAGAACTGGCTCGGACTCTCGTTCTCTGTCATCTCCGGACTGGCAGCCGGTGTCATCATCGGTCAGGCTACAGAGTACTACACATCTCACTCGTACAAGCCCACCCAGAAGATTTCGGAGGCAGGACAGACTGGTGCTGCTACCGTTATTATTAAAGGTATAGGTACTGGTATGATTTCCACCTGCATCCCCGTGATTACGATCGGCGTGGCCATCATGCTCAGCTATCTGTGTGCCAACGGCTTCGACCTCTCGATGACGTCTGTGAGCCTGTCGCACGGTCTCTATGGCATCGGTATTGCTGCCGTGGGAATGCTCTCTACGTTAGGCATCACGCTGGCTACCGACGCTTACGGCCCCATTGCCGACAATGCCGGTGGTAATGCCGAGATGTGCGGTCTGGGCGAGGAGGTGCGTCATCGTACCGATGCCCTCGACGCCTTAGGCAATACGACGGCAGCCACGGGTAAGGGCTTCGCCATTGGTTCGGCCGCCCTCACGGCCCTGGCCCTGCTTGCCTCTTACATCGAGGAAATCAAGATTGCGATGGAGCGTGCAGGCGAGACGCTGACAAACGTTGCCGGAATGACTATCTCTGCTTCGCAGGCTACCATTCCCGACTTCATGAACTACTTCCAGGTGAACCTGATGAACCCGAAGGTGCTTGTGGGTGCCTTCATTGGCGCTATGGCAGCCTTCCTCTTCTGCGGTATGACGATGGAGGCCGTGGGCCGTGCTGCCGAGAAGATGGTGCAGGAGGTGCGCCGTCAGTTCCGCGAGATTGCCGGTATACTTGAGGGCACTGGCACGCCCGACTATGGCCGTTGCGTGGAAATCTCCACCCGTGCAGCCCAGCACGAGATGATCATTCCCTCGGTGCTCGCCATCATCATCCCCATCATCGTGGGTATCGTCCTCGGTGTGGCTGGTGTGCTTGGCCTGCTTGTCGGCGGCTTGGCAGGCGGCTTCACGCTGGCAGTCTTCATGGCCAATGCCGGCGGTGCCTGGGACAACGCCAAGAAGAACATTGAGGAAGGCAAGTTCGGCGGCAAGGGTTCGTTTGCCCACAAGGCTTGTATCGTCGGTGATACCGTCGGCGACCCGTTCAAGGACACCAGCGGTCCGTCGTTGAACATCCTCATCAAGCTGATGTCGATGGTCAGCATCGTGATGGCCGGTCTGACCGTTGCCTTCTCGTGATAACGTATAAACGAAATAACGCAAAGATAAATGCCAATAAAGATTCTGAGTGTCGATGATGAGCTCGATCTTGAGCTTCTTCTGACACAGTATTTCAGGCGCAAGATCCGTAAGGGCGAATACGAATTTGTATTCGCCCACAACGGTCTTGAGGCGCTGACGATGATGGTGAAGCATCCCGACATAGAGATTATCCTGTCGGACATCAACATGCCCGAGATGGACGGTCTGACGCTGCTGGCCAAGATCAACGAGATGCGCAATCCCGCGCTGAAGGTCATCATGGTCTCAGCCTACGGCGACATGGGCAATATCCGGCAGGCCATGAACAACGGTGCTTTCGACTTTGCCACAAAGCCCATCGACCTCGACGACCTGAGTGTGACCATCGAGAAGGCCATCGAGCAAATCAACTACGTCCACCAGTCGCAGCAGGAGCACACGCAGCTGGAGTCGCTGAAGAGCGACCTGGCCATAGCCTGCGAAATTCAGCAGGCCATCCTGCCGCGCGTGTTTCCGCCGTTCCCTGACCTTGCCGACAAGCTCGACATTGCTGCCCTGATGACGCCAGCCAAGGATGTGGGCGGCGATTTCTACGATTTCTTCCGTATTGACGATAATCGTATAGGTTTTGTCATTGCTGATGTTAGTGGAAAGGGCATTCCTGCGGCCATCTTCATGGCTGTCAGCCGCACACTGATTCGTGCCACAGGCATACGCGGAGGCAGTCCGGCAGAGTGCATCGACTATTCTAACAAACTGTTGGCTGCTGAGTCGGTGGACTGTATGTTCGTGACGGTGTTCTATGGCATCATGGACATCAGTACGGGCGAGATTGTCTATTGCAATGCCGGGCATAATCCCCCCTGCATCTTGACTCATAGCGGCGAGGTAAAGCCTTTGCCAATGTCGAAAGATGCGATGGTCGGAGCGGTAGACGGTTTGGAATATACTGATGCAACCCTCCAGTTAGACCACGGTGACACGCTGTTTATGTATACCGACGGTGTAACGGAAGCCTTGGACAAGGACAATGGCGAATTTGGAGAACAAAGGATGCAGACGACATTGGCCGGAGCTGCCGGTCAGGACTGTCAGAGCATGGTGGAATCAATGAAGACTGCCGTTGCCGCTTTTGCCGGCGAGGCAGAACAGAGTGACGATATCACGGTAATGGCCCTTAAGAGACTGTGAAGATAAAGAAGCGTGACATAGCTGCAGGAGTAGTGGGATTGGCGCTGTTAGGAACAACAGCTGTCGGTTTCGCGGGGTGGCAGAAAGAGCGTGACCGCTCTGCCGCCTTAGAGGCTCAGTTAGCGCAGTTGCGCAAGGAGGAGAAACGCTCGGCTGTCGTTCGTAGTGTCAGTAAGCAGCTGGGGGATATCGCCTATCAACAAAAGGAAATCTCTGACGAACAGCGCGAGGAGGCTATTCAGCAGAAGCGCGTAGCTGACGAGATGCGTCTTCGCTCAGAAGTGGAACGACAGAATGCTCTGGTAGCCCAGAATAAAGCGATGGCCTCAGAGCAACAGGCCCAGGAAGCTCGTCAGCAGGCAGAACAAGAGCGGCAGATGGCTGAGCATCAGCGCATTCAGGCAGAGTTCTCGAAACGTGTGACCGACACTCTGAGCTATGTGGCCTTAGGCCGCTCGTTAGGTTCGTTGTCGTCAGTGCAGGCTCGTCTCGGCAACAAGGAATTATCCGACCTTCTTGCCTATTCATCACATTTGTTTGTCAACCGCTATAAAGGCGATTTGTTCTATCCGACCGTCTTCCAGTCGTTGACTACAGCCAGTCAGAGTATGCACACATGGCCGCGGCATAACGGCCTGCTGACGGCATTGGCTTCTATGCCTGGCGATGACGACCGCGTGGTGACTGCCAGCACATACGGTGAAATTGCCATTCACAAGAGACAGGGCGACCAGCTGCTGAGCACGACGCTGCTGAGCGATAAGGACTACGACTTCCGTGACATCTTTATCGACGAGGCTTCAGCCAACGGTCAGAGTGCAACCATCTATGCCGTCAGCCGTAGCGGGCATTTGGCTATCATCGAAAACGATGTACCGAGAGTGATGCCTATTCAGTACTTGGATTATCCAATGGGCATCACCAACATTGACGATAACACGCTGTTGTTGACAGGAGACCGTGGAATTGCCGTCTACGACAAACGCAGGAAGATAATTGTAGGTACGCGTGAGCTGGACTTCAAGCTGACAGCTCTCAGTCGCTACGATTACAAGCCCATTCTGTTTGACGATAGAGGTCGCCAGCACATCGTGAATGACATCAACGATCTCCAGACCTCAGACTGTCCTGTTCCTGGACGCGTGACAGCCTTTGCCAGCTCAAAGCAGTCGAAGAAGATGGTCTACGGCATGAGCGACGGCACGATTTACCTGATTGATGAGAATGGGACGGTAACGAAGCTTCAGGGGCACCTCTCGCGCATCTCGAAACTGAAAATCAACAACACGCGGCTTTACTCGTCAAGCTATGACGGTACTATGAAGTTTTGGAACACGGCCAGTGCTAAGATAGAACCGATGACGCTGATTTCGGACGATTCGTGGATTATGAACTTCATCTTCGACAGTTCCAAGCAATTCGCTTGGATAGGTGACCAGAATGGAAACCTCTCGGTGGCCATGATGTCGGTGCCGATGATGGTAGACCTCATACGCAATAACCTGAAGCGCGACTTCACGACTGAGGAGTGGAACTACTACATCGGGAAGAACGTTCCCTATGAGTCGTTCTTAAATGGAAAGGAGGCAAGGCCATGAAGCGATTCTTGCTCTATAGCCTGATGCTGTTGTCGACCAGCATGGCCTCGGCCCAGGGAATTCCGTTCATCAAGAACTATACCGCCGACGACTACCTTGCCAACAGGCGTAACTTCGACGTGGAGATTGGCAGCGACGGTACTGTCTATGCGGCTAATTTCGAAGGCTTGATGTATTATGACAAAGCCGAATGGCGCATATTACACAATCCCGGCATTACGCGCATTACTGTGGTCTTTCAAGCCAGTAACGGCACGATGTATGTAGGTGGTTACAATTATTTAGGAAAGGTCATACATAAGGATAATGGTGAGTTGGCGTTGCAGCAGGTTGGCGTGCCCCACCAGTTTCGTGGTGAGGTCCTTGAAATCTATGAGAAAGCCGGCGACCTGCTGTTCATCGTTAACGATGGCAATCTGTACAAGGTAAAAGGCAATCAGATAGTCTTTGAGAGGCTGGTTGATAAGAGCTTGAGTGCTAACGGCCTGTCTGACGTTGTGAATCCTGCCGCCATAGATAATCACAAGGAATCATTGGTGCTGAGGGATGTCTCTCAGGAAATCGAGTTGGAAAACGGTCAGAAAGTTCAGGTGAGAGTGGGCGAGGGCATAGCCGTGACCGATGCTTCCGGACGCCAACTCTACCAGTTGAACGAAGATAACGGACTCTGCAACAATAACGTTGTATGGATTGACCATGACAAGCACGGAACATTGTGGGGAGTCACTGACAATGGTGTCTTTGCCGTAGCTTTGCCATCAGTCTATTCCCACTTCACTCCCCACGAGGGACTGATAGGTGAAGTAAGAGCCATCGACGTATTCAAGGGGACAAAATATGTAGGAACCAGCAACGGCTTGTTCCGTCAGGTGGGTCGGCGTATGGAGAAAGTTCCTGGCATCAATCATGCTTGTTGGTGCTTGGCTTCTACAGCCAATGCCTTGTATGCCGGAACAGCCAGCGGCACCTTCCGTGTTTCCGCTGGTGGCTCCGTGAGTCAGCTGACCACCACCGGCGCCACCAGTATCATGCTCCATGACGGACTTCTTTACATTGGCGAGCAGAACGGATTATTCACAATGGCTGAAGACGGAAGCAACCGTCATTTGGTTTCCAAGGTCGAGTTAACGCAGAATCTCAAGACAGATGCCAAAGGAGTCGTCTGGGCGCAGAATCTTTATGGCGAGGTGTGGTGCTGCAAAGATATGCAGTCGGGGTTCAGACCCTATACCATCGGTGTCATCGAGGATCAGGCTTCGACGCTTGTCCCTCTTGGTGATTCGATTAGCGTTGTAAACATTCAGGCGACAACCCCGTTCCCATATCCGCAGTTCTCGTATATCGACAAGAGCGGCGTGACGTGGCTGACTGACAATGAAGGCAAGAACCTTTATCGTTGGAAGGGCGGCAGCAGACTGGATGACATGCAAGAACTGCTATATCCATTCAGCGACAATCCCGTGCGTGCTCTGTACAGCGATGAGGATGAAGTGTGGATTGGGACAGACGAGGGCGTAACTGTTATCATGACCAAACAGAGCGACCCCTTACAGACTACAAAGCCTCAAATGCTGTTCCGCTCGGTTACTCTCGGCGACAGTGTGTTGTGGGGCGGTTATGGCGTGATGCCTGAAGAACTGCCAAAGTTGGCCTCCAATCTCAGGAACCTGACCTTCACCTATTCATTGAATTATGTGCCAGTAGTTGGTAAGACGCTCTACCGCTATCGTCTCAACGACGACGCCTGGAGTCCGTGGGACGATGAAACCGAGGTGGAGTATCTCAATCTGGCCTACGGCTCATACACTATCTATGTTCAGGCACGGTTGTCCAACGGCCAGTTGTCCGAGATAGCGTCACTCGACTTCAGCATAGCTTATCCCTTCTACATGCGCTGGTATATGGGCATACTCTATCTGTTGCTGGTGGGCTTGCTCGTGATGCTTTTCTTCCGCTATCGTCTGCACAGGCTGAATCTGGAAAAGCAGAAGCTGGAGCGCATTGTTCAGGAACGTACCGCCGACCTTCGCAATGCCCAGAACGAGCTGATACGCCAGGAGAAGATGGCCACCGTTGGTAAGTTGACGCAGGGACTTATCGACCGCATCCTGAACCCATTGAACTACATCAACAACTTCTCGAAACTCTCGGAGGGACTTGTGAAGGACGTCGAGGCCAACGTTGAGGACGAGAAGGACCACATTGACCAGGAGAACTACGACGACACGATGGACGTGCTCAGCATGCTGCGCGGCAACCTGCAGAAGGTCAGCGAGCACGGCCAGAACACCACCCGCACGCTGAAGGCTATGGAGGAGATGCTGAAAGACCGCAGCGGCGGCATCGTGCCGATGGACCTTGTGACCGTGCTGCGCCAGGACGAGGAGATGCTGCGTACATACTATGCCGCCGACATCAAGGACAACGGCATCAGGATTGTCTTCGACATTGCAGCCCCCTCGCTCCGGATTAACGGCAACGCCGACCAGCTGAGCAAGACGCTGATGAGCTTGCTGGGCAACTCAGTCTATGCCGTCGTGAGGAAAGCTCAGAAGACCCACTACACGCCTGAGGTGGCGCTCAGGGCTTCGGCTGTCGGCAACAAGGTGATCATCACCATACGCGACAACGGTATCGGCATCGAGGACACTATCATTGACAAGATTTTCGACCCCTTCTTCACTACGAAGACCACGAGCGAGGCAGCAGGTGTTGGCCTCTACCTGAGTCGTGAGATAGTGCAGAACCACGGGGGCGACATACAAGTGGAATCAGTCAAGAACGAATATAGCGAGTTTACCATTACGTTGCCCGCCTTAAAAGCTTAGCTTATGGAACAGGACATTGACAAATTGAAAACGCAACTGCGGAAGCAGGAGAAGTTGGCCTCACTTGGACTGTTGAGTGCCGGTATTGCCCACGAAATACAGAACCCCCTGAACTTCGTCATCAACTTCAGCAAGATGTCCGACAAACTGCTGAAAGACTTGTCGGAGATTGTCGATGAAAACAAGGACAAGCTCGACGAGGACGACCGTGAAGACCTGAGCGACATCGTGGCCGACCTTCAGGAGAATATGCAGAAGATAGTTGAGCACGGCGAGCGCGCCATCAGCATCATCCGCGGCATCCTTCTCGTCTCGCGCGGTAAGGAAGGTGAGTTTCTGCCGACCGACATCTGCAAGCTGGTCAAGGAGTACGTGTGGCTGTCGTATCATTCCATGCGGGCAAACACGAAGGGATTCAATCTCACCATTCACGAGTCCTACGAAGAGTCCATCCCGATGGTGATGGTCATTCCGCAGGACCTGAGCCGGGCTGTGCTCAACGTGATGAACAACGCCTGCTATGCCCTTTGGCGCAAGTCGCAGTCGGCTCCCGAGGGCTACACGCCCGAGGTCAGCGTCTCAGTCAAGGTTGTCGGTACCGAGCTCCAAATCAGCATCAGCGACAACGGCGAGGGTATGAACGACGAGGTGAAGCAGCGTATCTACGAGAACTTCTTTACCACAAAGCCCGTCGGTCAGGGCACCGGCTTGGGTATGGGCATTGTCAAGGACATCATTGAGAACAAACACGGAGGTACGGTATCCTTCGAATCCACCGAGGGAGAGGGTACGACATTCACATTCACCATTCCCATCAAGAAATGAGGAGCAGACTACACCTTATTATATATTTGGCCCTCCTGCTCTTTCCGGTTTTCGCTTGGGCACAGAGAAACAGCGACAGACTCATCTACGACGAGGCTGAGAAGGAGTACAAGATTGGGCGTATTGGGCAGGCCAAAACCCTGCTGCTCAAAAATATTGACTCATTCGAGCTCACCCTGAAAGAGAGCGCCTATCGTCTGCTGACACTCTGCTATCTGGGTGAGGATAATGTAGAGGAGGCTGAGAAAACAGCCGCCCTCCTGCTGCTGCAAGACCCATACTATAGTGTTTCGCCACAGGACCCCATCCGCTTCGTCGACATGATAGAGCGCATCAAGACGGGACTGTCGGCTACCATTACCACGGCTTCCAGCCAGGCAGAGACGCTCAGCGAAGTGCCTGTCCCCGTCACACTGATTACCGAGGAGATGATACGCAACTCCAGTGCCCGCAATCTGCAGGAAGTGCTGGCCACATACGTTCCCGGTATGAGTATTGTTGACTGTAATGACGACATCAACATCGCTATGCGCGGCATCTATAGCAACGGACAGGAGAAGATTCTCATCATGCTCAATGGCCACCGCTTGAACAGCTACTGTACCAACATCGCTTCGCCCGACTTCAGCATCAGTCTCGAGAAGATCAAGCAGATAGAAGTGCTGCGTGGACCGGCCTCATCGCTCTATGGTGGTGTGGCACTGACGGCGGTAGTGAACATCATCACTAAACAGGGCCTCGATGTCAATGGTGTTATGCTGAAGGGCGGTATCGGCAATTACGGTCAGTTGCGTGGCGATATCCTTTTAGGGAAACACTACTTCGACCTCGACTTGCTTGTTTGGGGTTCCATCTACCGTGCCAAGGGACAGAAAATCTTTATTAACTATGAGGATACAGGAGTAGGATTAAATGAAGGTGACGCCATCGTTGGTGGTATCGGCCCGAAACCTTCCTACGATATAGGCTTGCAGCTGAAGTTCAGGAACCTGCAGTTTTTCTATAACTCCCGATTCTCGCAGATTATCTCTCCTATGTCGATGACCTATACGTTTTCGCCATATAACTATGACTATTACCGCACCTTCAACGGCATTGGCCCCAGTTTTGCCTCACAGTCGCATCATGTCGACCTGAACTACAGTCGCCAGTTAGGTAAGTTTTTCTTGAAGGGTGGCATCAACTACGATAACAATGACCTTACCAACTATCAGGTGATGTCGGAGCCACAATTGTCTGCCATGATTGACATTCTCCCTGCTCCTGATGCCGTCAAGGAAATCATTAACGGTCACGGTGGCATATCAAGATACATCAATGGTCAGGAACGCACCATCGGTGGGAAATTGCAGGGCGACTGGTCGTATGTCAACAACAGCAGTCATAAAGGTCTGCTCTCACTTGGTGCCGAGTATAGCTATTTCCAGCTCGAAGATGTCCGCTATGCTTTCGGCTATGATTTTACGCAGACAGTTCCTGAGACCAATATGATTCCGGAACTTGGCAAGGGCCATGAGAATAGCATGAATGGTTATACCCAGCTGAAACATCAATGGCGCTCATTCATTGTCAATGCAGGCTTGCGCTACGACTACAAACGCCGTTACGATGATTCCGAAATCAAGGAGTTCTCGCCCCGTCTCGCCTTTATCTACGTACAGCCCAAGTGGAACCTCAAACTCAGCTATTCGAAATCGTTCATCGACCCTCCCTATCTATACCGGAAGGCCAATTTGTTCTTTTCAAGTCTTCAGGAGGACATGAGGACTTCTATTGAACTGACACCGGAGTCATTCTACTCTTATCAACTGACCCTCGGAGCTACACAGTGGGTTCCTGGACTCAACCTTGAACTTAACGCCTTTTACAACCAGGCGCGCGACTTGATCTTCCTTGAAATCTACGAGCATATCAATACGGGACGCATGAATACATACGGACTTGAACTAACCGGCAGTTACGAACGTAAACGCTTCTCGGCTAACCTCAATTGCACCTGGCAAAAGACTCCTAAGTTCAGCCTCTTTAGCTATGATATCGACCACGCCCTTAATACGCCCACCTTCATGGCTAATACTGTGCTGGCCTGGCGTGCTACGAAGAATCTGCAGCTTCATACCCACGCCGACTTCAAAAGCAAACAAAAGACTTTCTTTTTCGATCTCATCAATTACATTGTATATCTGGGTACCATTAATCACATGTCAGAACAGTTAGAAAGATACAAAGACAACATGACTGAAGAAGTATTGGAATACATTTCTCACCTTAATGAATTGGCTAATCAGCAGATTAAGGAAATACCTGTCTACAATGATGTTGCCGCACGCGTACTCTTCGACCTCGGTGCAAAATACACGTTAGGCAAGATTGAACTGGGACTCGATGTCAAAAACGTCTTCAACACCTATTATAAGCAGAGCGGAATGTCAACAGGACTCCTGCCCCAGCGGGGACGTTGGTTTACGTTCGATGTCGCTTTAAAATTCTAAAAAAAGAGAAAAAACACCCTTTTAGGTAAGATTTTGCTATTTAGACTTTGCAATTTGCGGGAAAAGTTGTAACTTTGCACACGTAAACAACCAAAATTACGAGCATGGAGGCTTTTTTCCGCACGCACCGTTATTTAGTGGAGCATGTCAATGCGCCAGTCCGTCGCACCCTCATGGATGAGATTGACTGGAACGACCGCATGATTGGCATCAAGGGTACGCGTGGTATCGGAAAGACCACTTTCCTGCTTCAGTATGCCAAGGAGCATTTCGACGTCGGCGACCGCCAGTGCCTGTACGTCAACATGAACAACTTCTACTTCCAGGGGCGCGGCATAGCCGACTTCGCCGGCGAATTCTACCGTCGCGGCGGGCGCGTGCTGCTCATCGACCAGGTCTTCAAGCAGGACAACTGGTCGCGCGAGCTTCGCAAGTGTCACGACCTCTACCCATCGCTGAAGATTGTGTTTACCGGTAGCAGCGTCATGCGCCTGAAGGATGAGAATCCCGAGCTCAACGGAATCGTCAAGTCCTACAACCTGCGCGGCTTCTCCTTCCGCGAGTTCCTCAACCTGCTCACTGACAACCACTTCCAGCCTTACACGCTCGACGACATTCTGCACAACCACGAGCACATAGCCCGGCAGATACTTCCCAAGGTGTCGCCTCGCCGCTACTTCCAGGACTATATCCATCACGGTTTCTACCCCTTCTTCCAGGAGCATCGCAACTACAGCGAGAACCTGCTGAAGACGATGAACATGATGACCGAGGTCGACATTCTGCTTATCAAGCAGATTGAGCTGAAGTATCTTCCGAAAATCAAGAAGCTCTTTTACCAGTTGGCCGAGGAGGGCCCAAAGGCTCCTAACGTCTCGAAGCTGGCCAACGACATCGAGACCAGCCGTGCCACCGTCATGAACTACATCAAGTATCTGGCCGACGCCCGGCTGCTCAACATGATTTACCCCGTCGGCGAGGACTTCCCCAAGAAGCCGTCGAAGGTGATGCTCCACAACTCGAACCTGCTCTACGCCATCTATCCCATACACGTCGAGAAGCAGACGGCTATGGAGACCTTCTTCGTCAATTCGCTCTGGAAGGACCACAAGGTCAATCAGAGCGGGCGCGAACCGTTCTACATCGTCGACGGCGCGATGAAGTTCCGCGTCTGCGATGCCAGTGTCCCCAGCAAGACGCGCTATTCGTCGGACGCCTTCTACGTCCGTTACAACACCGAGATAGGCAAAGGCAACCAGATTCCCCTCTGGCTTCTTGGCTTCCTGTACTGATATTTTCAGGAAACGCAAACGTTTTAGCAATATTTTGCGAACTCTGCTTTGCATTTTGCAAATTTCTTTGTACCTTTGCAAGCGTTTTAAAACAAATCCTTATTTTTAGGTATTATTTCAGGCAAAACTGTTATATTTTTATACTCTAAACAAATGGCAAAAGAAAAGAAATTTATCACCTGTGATGGTAACGAGGCTGCGGCTCACGTGAGCTATATGTTCTCGGAGGTAGCTGCTATCTACCCCATCACACCCCGAGCTCGCCTATGGCTGAGCACGTTGACGAATGGGCTGCCCGTGGCCGCAAGAACCTGTGGGGACAGACCGTAAGTGTGCAGGAAATGCAGTCGGAGGCTGGTGCTGCCGGTGCCGTTCACGGCTCGCTGCAGGCTGGTGCTCTCACCACCACCTTCACCGCTTCTCAGGGTCTGCTGCTGATGATTCCCAACATGTACAAGATTGCCGGTGAGCTGATTCCCACCGTGTTCGACGTCTCTGCCCGTACACTGGCCAGCCACTCGCTGTGTATCTTCGGCGACCATCAGGACGTGATGGCATGCCGCCAGACCGGTTTCGCCATGCTCTGCGAGGGTGGCGTGCAGGAGGTGATGGACCTCACCGCCGTTGCTCACCTGGCAACGCTCGAGACCTGCGTGCCGTTCGTCAACTTCTTCGACGGTTTCCGCACCTCTCATGAGTACCACAAGATTGAGCTCATGGACCAGGAGGACATCCGCCCGCTGGTGAAGGAAGAGTACATCAAGCGCTTCCGCGACCGCGCCATGTCGCCTGAGCGCCCCATTACCCGCGGTACTGCCGAGAACCCCGAGACGTTCTTCACCCACCGCGAGGCCTGCAACCCCTACTACGACTCAGTGCCCGAAGTGGTCGAGAAGTACCTGGGTGAGATTTCTAAGATTACCGGTCGTGAGTATCACCTCTTCTCTTATTATGGAGCCGAGGATGCCGACCGCATGATCATCCTCATGGGCTCGGCTACCGACGCTGCCCGCGAGGCCATCGACTACCTGAACGCTCAGGGCCAGAAGGTGGGTATGATCTCGGTTCACCTCTATCGTCCGTTCTCAGTGAAGCACCTGCTCGCTGCCGTTCCCAAGACGGTGAAGAAGATTGCCGTCCTCGACCGCACCAAGGAGCCCGGCGCAACAGGCGAGCCTCTCTACATCGACGTGAAGGATGCCTTCTACGATGTTGAGGACCGTCCGCTCATCGTCGGCGGCCGCTACGGTCTGGGTTCTCACGACACCACGCCGGCTCAGATCATCTCGGTGTTCAACAACCTCGCCATGCCCGAGCCCAAGAACCCCTTCACCATCGGTATCGTCGACGACGTCACCTTCACCTCGCTGCCCGAGGTTCCCGAGATTGCTCTCGGCGGCGCTGGCATGTTCCAGGCTAAGTTCTTCGGACTGGGTGCTGACGGTACCGTCGGTGCCAACAAGAACTCGGTCAAGATTATCGGCGACAACACCGACAAGTACTGCCAGGCCTACTTCAGCTACGACTCCAAGAAGTCGGGCGGCTTCACCTGCTCGCACCTCCGCTTCGGCGACACGCCCATCCGCTCTACCTACCTGGTGACCACGCCTAACTTCGTGGCCTGCCACGTTCAGGCTTACCTCCACATGTACGACGTCACACGCGGTCTGCAGAAGAACGGCCAGTTCCTGCTGAACACCATCTTCGACGCCGACGAGCTCGAGAAGTTCATGCCTAACAAGGTGAAGCGCTACTTCGCTCAGAACAACATCACCGTCTATACCATCAACGCCACCAAGATTGCACAGGAGATTGGTCTGGGCAACCGCACCAACACCATCCTGCAGTCGGCCTTCTTCCGCATCACCGAGGTCATCCCCGTTGAGCTCGCTGTCGAGAAGATGAAGGCTGCCGCCCTGAAGTCTTACGGTGCTAAGGGTCAGGACGTGGTCGACAAGAACTACGCCGCCATCGACCGCGGTGGCGAGTACACCCAGCTGACCGTGAAGCCCGAGTGGGCCAACCTGCCCGACGACGAGGTGAAGGAGGACAACGCTCCCGCATTCGTCAAGGAGCTCGTGCGCCCCATCAACGCTCAGGCCGGCGACCTGCTGCCCGTCAGCGCATTCACCAAGTTCGGCACTCAGGACGGTTCCTGGGAGGTGGGCACTGCCGCCTACGAGAAGCGTGGTGTTGAGGCCTTCGTGCCCCTCTGGAACAAGGAGAACTGTATCCAGTGTAACCAGTGCGCCTACATCTGTCCTCACGCTGCCATCCGTCCGTTCGTGCTGACCGACGACGAGCTGGCTGGCTTCGACGGCCTTGAGACCCTCGAGATGAAGGCTCCTGCCGCCATGAAGGGCATGCACTTCGTCATCGAGCCCTCAGTCCTCGACTGCCTCGGCTGCGGCAACTGCGCCGACATCTGCCCGGGCAACCCGAAGCTGGGCAAGGCCCTGACGATGGTTCCGTTCAACCCCGATGCTGCCGACATGAAGAAGATGGCTGCCGACTGGGACAAGCTCGTGAAGGTTCCTTCAAAGCAGCACCTCGTCGACATCCGCTCCAACGTCAAGAACTCGCAGTTCGCACAGCCGCTGTTCGAGTTCTCCGGCGCCTGCTCCGGTTGCGGTGAGACGCCTTACGTGAAGCTCATCAGCCAGCTCTTCGGCGACCGTCAGATGATTGCCAACGCTACCGGTTGTTCTTCAATCTACTCAGCCTCTATCCCCTCAACGCCTTACACCAAGAACGAGAAGGGCCAGGGCCCATGCTTCAACAACTCCCTGTTCGAGGACTTCTGCGAGTTCGGTCTCGGTATGGCTCTCGGTAACAAGAAGATGAAGGAGCGCGTGGCCAAGCTGCTCGCCGAGGCCTGCGAGGCTCCCCAGTGCACTGAGGAGTACAAGGCTCTCGCCCAGGAGTGGATTGCCAACAAGGACGATGCCGACAAGACCAAGGAGATAGCTCCTAAGCTGCGTGCTGCCATCCGTGCCGCCGCTGCTGCCGGCTGCCCCGTCAACAAGGAACTCCAGACGCTCGACCACTATCTCGTGAAGCGCAGCCAGTGGATCATCGGTGGCGACGGTGCTTCCTACGACATCGGTTACGGCGGTCTCGACCACGTCATCGCCAGCGGTGAGGACGTCAACATCCTCGTGCTCGATACTGAGGTTTACTCCAACACTGGTGGTCAGGCCTCAAAGGCTACGCCGCTCGGCGCCATCGCTCAGTTCGCTGCCCAGGGTAAGCGCATCCGCAAGAAGGACCTCGGCATGATTGCCACCACTTACGGCTACGTCTACGTCGCTCAGATTGCTATGGGCGCCGACCACGCTCAGACCCTGAAGGCCATCCGCGAGGCCGAGGCTTGGCACGGACCTTCAATCATCATCGCCTACGCTCCCTGTATCAACCACGGTCTGAAGGCCAAGGGCGGTATGGGCAAGAGCCAGGCCGAGGAGAAGAAGGCCGTAGAGTGCGGCTACTGGCACCTCTGGCGCTTCAACCCCGCCCTCATCGACGAAGGCAAGAATCCGTTCAGCCTCGACTCGAAGGAGCCCAACTGGGCTAACTTCCACGACTTCCTGCTCGGCGAGGTCCGTTACCTCTCCGTCAAGAAGGCTTATCCCAACGAGGCCGAGGAGCTCTTCGCCGAGGCTCAGCGCATGGCTCAGCTCCGCTACAAGACCTACGTCCGCAAGACCCAGGAAGACTGGAGCCAGGAGTAAGCATTTATATGTCTGACAAAAAAAGAAAGGCATCCGGTTTCGGCCGGGTGCCTTCTTTTTTTCGTTCGTCCTTTACTGTACTACCTTGCAATAGTCAGCTTGCCGATGGTTCTGCCGCTTTCGCGCAGATAGACCACCTGTCCCGGATACGTGTAAGGCGTCTTGCCGTCTGCCACCACTTCTAAAATGACGTTCTCGCTGGTTTGGCCAGGCATAATCATCGTGGGTGTTGCGCCATCGACGGTTCCCAGGTTATTGAACTGCACGGTAAAGTCAACGCCGCCTGCATACAGTTGCGGTCTGTAAGTACTGGTGATCGGCGTGTGCCTTCCGCCTTCGGCCTTGGTGTAGAGATACAGCGTTCCCTTCAGCGTCTTGCTGTGTATGACGTTAGGATTGTCGGCGATGGTCAGCACATCGCCACGGCCAATCTTATCCCTGTCGACGTCTAACAAGATGCCGACATTGTCGCCTGCCATTGCCTCGGGAACCACCTTCTTGAACATCTCAATGCTATTGATAGTCAGGTAGGCATCGGGAATAGCGTCGCTGATGGAGCGTAGTACGATGGGCTGCCCTTGGCGGAACAGTCCGCGGAGAATCTGACCCGTGGCCACCGTGCCTCGTCCGGAGATAGTGAACACATCTTCGACATACATAAAGGCATTGATGCCAAGGATGTTGTTCACGAGCGTCTTCACGTCGGAGTTGGTGACCAAGCCATCACCGTCAACATCGGCTGCCGCGTGGTTGAACACATGCGGCTCTTGGTTGTCGCGTCCGAGCACGATGCTCGTCAGGGCCGTCACGTCGGCGATGTCGACTTTGCCGTCGTTGTTCACGTCGCCCTGCATCTTCGAGCCACGCACAACCAGCGTGTAGGATGCCTTCGACGAGGTGTGATGGTCATCGCCGGCATAGCTGGCAGTAATCACGGCAACGCCGGGTGCACGCGCAGTCACCTCGCCCGTCACGGGATTGACGCTGGCGACGCTGAAGTCCGACGAGCGCCACGTCACCGTCACATCGTCGGGCTTGCCCGACAGCACTGTTGCCTGCTCCGTCTCTCCGGCATACATCGTCTTGGTGTCGGCAGCCAGGCTGAACGCCACTGGCGCTTTCTTAATCTTGAACGTAACGGTGATTCCAGGAGCCGTGAACTCTCTGTAGCTGATGGTAGTGTTTCTATACGTCACAGAACTCAGCCTGACGACCTTCTGGCTCTGATCCTCGAGCACCTCGTCCACCCGCGGTGTGATGGTCATGACCATGCCTCTGAAAGCGACGTCTACTCGCTTAGGTCCGAGCGTACCCACAATGCTACGGAGGCCAGTCACATCGTCGCGGCCAATCGATGTGAAGGTCACGGTCTGTGACTTGGGCGTCTCGCCGTAGGTCCACTCGAAGCTGAGGCGCATCTTGTCGGCCTTCAGGCGGTAGTCGGGACCTGAGTAGTCGGTCACGCGCGTCTGCACGTGGCTCTCGTCGTGCAGGCACACGCGCTGCTCTTGACCCCGCCTCGTCGTCGTGGCTTCGCGAACGGTTGTCCATTCGCTCCATTCGTGGCCCAGGCGAGGAATCTTCCTGGCTTTGCCCACCACGGCGTTGCAGTAGACGCAGATTGTGTCGTTGTCCATGCCGTCCTTCGTACAGGTCGGAGCGATACGGGTGTTCGAGTATTTCGTCCTCTCTGACGCCGTCGATGAGGAGTTACCGGCCAAGGTATGATCGGTAGTCAGGCACTGGTGCACGATCGGTGCCTTACGCCCCTTCACTATCTGATTACACCTATTGCACCACAAGTCGCCGGCATAGCCGTAGCCCGTTGCATGAGTAGTCTCATCCTCATGAACGGTTCCGAAGTAGCTGTACTGATGTGTGCAGTACACCTTCTTCGCCGTTGAGATGATAGGACTGTTTACATCCACGTCGTGCCCCAGCGCTTCGATGCGGGCGCCGGGTGTCACCACGGCGTCGCAGTCCAGGCAGAGCGCGTCGGGCTGATGTCCGTAGGCACGGCACGTTGGCTGCACCACTTCGCCCAGGTACGTGCCGCTCGTGTGTTTGCAGGTTGCTAAATTATATACTGCAAGCCCTACAGGGCCGTTGGGCATGGTGAATGTTACCGTGGATGCGCCGGCACGAGGCGACAGCGTCACCGACTTAAACCCTTCTCCGCTATAGAGAGAAGACGTGGACAGATCTTTCCAGAATGTCTGGCTGCCCCACTTCAGGTTGGCAATCTTGGTGTAGGTGATTGTCACAGTGGTGCCGGGCGCGGCAAACTCGTGGCTGGACGTTCCGCCCTGTACCAAGACGGGATAGGTGCCGTAGTCGTACTTCTTCGTTTCCTCGTATTGGCACGTCTCGCAGTAGCGCCTTATGGTGCCCTTGCTCGTCGGCGTGGCAGCCTCTTCGATGTACCATACCCAGGTTGACAGGTCGTGCGCCTCTTTCAGCATGGCGCCGTCGCCACTCTTGCAGAAGTAGTAGTGGCAGTCCTTGTTACGGCCGCACTTCTCCGGATCGGGCTTAGAATAGTCGGTGCCCTTATATGCCCACCCCCAGTACTCGTGCGTGTGCGGCAGCTTGTCCAAAGTCTCGACCTTGGTGAAGTTGCACACGGTGCACGTGAGCTGCTGCTCGCCCTTGCGGGTGGTGGTGGGTTCCAGAATCACGACTGGCGTGCCGAAGCTGTGCGACTGGGCTGCGTTCGGACTCGGAACGCCGCACTTGCACACGAACCAGTGCTCGGTGGCGTTACTGCGCGCCTGGTTGTAGGCGTGCTGGTGACCCGGCTCCACCTTCGGGATGATGGTCTCGCTCTTGGCGCCGCAGTCCATGCACTCCTGGCGCAGCAGTCCCGTCTGCGTATCGGTAGCCGGACGTATCAGCTCCCATTCGCCCAGACGGTGAGCACGCGTGCTCTTTACATAGTAGCATTCGCCGTTGCACACATAGCTATGGGTGCCGTCGCCGTTGTCGGCATAGTGGCCGAACGAATGCTCCGCCCGTATGCCTGCAGTCCTTGTCTGTGCGCTGCCGGCGGCATTCGTCACCACGCAATAGTACTTTTGATAGTCAGGATTGATGCAGGCATCGCTGTAAAGAAGCACCTTCAGGCTGGCGGACTTGCCTCCTTGGTGATAGGTGCCGTCGGCGGTGATAGCCTTTGCGGTGCCCGTGCCCAGCTGCTCATACCACTGATACGTCAGGTTCTGGCCGCCGGCTCTCACGGTGAAGGTTGCATAGCGGTTGACACTTTCTGAAGATCCATACTCCCATACCACGGTGCTCGTCTTGCCCTCGTAGTCCTTGGGCTGCGAGATGATGTAGGGCGAGCCGTCCTCGGGGATGGGCACGTAGGGTATGCTCACGGTGCCCATGCCGATGTTGCACACGCTGCAGCTCAACGAGGCCGTGCCGTTCCGGTGCTTGCTGGCATCGGGCTCGACGATGGTCACCGGCGAGCCCTCGCTGTGGATGGCCTTGTCGACGGCTGCGCCGCAGTCCGAGCACACGTGCCAGTGGGCGGTGCCGTCGCTATTCCATCGGCTGCTCACGTTCCGGTGGGCGCAGTCGGCATTGTGGTTGCACTTCTCCAGACACTGGTCGTCCTCGTAGCACCAGTGGTCGGCAAAGTCGGGGCTCTCAATACAGAAGTCGTGCTGGCAGCCCATATCCTGGGTGTTGCTCTCGCAGCAGGTCGTGCACAGCTCGCAATAGTCGCAGCGGTCCAGACCCTCGAAGCACTCGCCGCACTGGTCGCAGACGAAGTGGTCGCCGTCGTCAAGTTCACCGTCCGGACAGTAGCCGTGCTCGCAGTGGTAGTCGCTGGCACAGCTCTCGCACTTGCCGCAGTACTCGCAAAGCTCATCGGGGTCGAAGCATTCGCCGCAGTCCTGGCAGAGGTGCTCGTCCCAGTCGGGATTATCTACACACAGGTCGTGCTCGCAGTGGTAGTCTGCCTGGCAGTCCTCGCACAGGCCGCAGTAGTCGCACTCCGTGTCTTCAGGACACGTCTGGCACTCGGGGCAGAGGTGTCCTTCGTAGTCGCCCGACTCTATGCAGTAGTCGTGGGTGCAGCCGGCATCCTCAGTGTTTTCTTTGCAGCACTCTTCGCACAGGCCGCAGTCGGGACATAGTTCCTTGCCTGCGCCTTCTACACAGACGCCGCACTTTTCGCACAGCCAGTCGTTCTCCTCGCAGCAGAGGTAGCAATGCTCACCGTCGCTCAAGCACCATTGAATATCTGCGCCGTAGCCGAAGCAGTGTTCGCATTCAGGGCAATGGCTACTAATGCAGTCCTCGCACAGGCCGCACTCATCGCAGGGCGTGCTGGCACAAGTGCCACAGTCCGTACAGTGCTCCGGGTCATCATAAATACACTGATTGCACAGCTCATGCTCTTCGCAACCACCATCGAGAAGATCTGTGTTTTCGCCATCGATGATGAGACAAACCCCGCATTCCTTGCAGGCCATCTCTATGCAATCTACGCAATGTTGCCATCCAACATCGCAGGTACACTTCTCTCCAGTGTCTTGGCCAAAGTGTTCTCCACAGTAATAGCAATGCGTCTGAAGATTATGACCACTAATATTAGAAGACAAGCACGATTCACACATGCTACCATCAGGATATTCTTCCATACATCCCCAACAGGCGGGTCCTTCATTCATACAAGCTCCACATTGTTGACAATGTGCGAGTATACAGCAACATGCATTAAAGTCATATAGACATCCTCCACAATCTTCGCAGAAGACTTCAGCAATTTCACTTTGTGCAGCATCATAAGCCTCATCATATGTCCAACTGTCCCGATCATAAGACAACTCTATAGATGAACTACAATAAGTACATTCGTGTCCAAAGCGCATTTGTCCTCCGTCGCTGGAATACCACATATCAATCTGCGCCAATGCTTTGTTCGGCACTAAACAACAAAGGGCAGTAAACAGGACTGCGAGGATGCGGCCTGGCGGCATCCAACGCTTGGAAAATATATTCGTCTTCATAACTATAGGGTATTGGTAATGAATCTTGGTAGGTTTTGTAGTAATTGGCAGAGAGACGCTTCGAGCGTAAGGTTTCTATACAATAACGGAATCTGTCTGCAAATATACAAATAAATTTTAAAAAATTACCCCCCCCGATGTTAAACTATGTTAATCGCGGCGATATTTCATGCAGAGTACCACCGGAACGGTTCTTTTACAAGCCAGAGTTTGCTCCGAGCAAACGCGCGGTTTGTTCTCCATAAACGGGTGGTTTGGTCGGAGCAAACGGCCTGAAAATGCAGCGAAACCTGGCTTTTGGGCTCTTTTTCTGTTACAGATGTGGCAGCGGTGGCGATGTGTAACAGATGTGTAACAAATGTGTAACAAGATTTCTGGCGGTCTAATTGTCTGACTATAAGTGCTTTGTCTGTATTTACCGATAGTCTGTTACACTTTTACACTTTAAAGTGGAAAAATCGGGGATGTATAGGAAAAATAGAGTTCTGGCTAAGAGGAATAGAAATGATGTGTAACAAGTGTAACTGTAACAGCCTGAAAAAAGCCTGCTCCGACTGTTTCTCACAGACTGGAGCAGGCTTGGCGTCAGAGGGTTGCGGCTTAGAAGGGCTGCCCGTCAATCCATTCGTCTGATGAATCAGATTCGAACGGAAGGCTTGGCTGAACGGGCTCTGTCGCGGCTGCTTCCGCTACGACCTTGGCTGACTGTACGTAATAGTAGGTCTTCGGCTGGTTGCTCTCGTCGCGCTTCACCCAACGCTCGCCATCCTTCTCCTTGTGCGTGACGCTGAGGGGATTCAAACAGCTGATGTGACTTGCAAACTGGCAGTAGGCACTGAGATGCTGCGTCATTCGCTTGGGCGGCCAGTTGAGCCTGGTCTCCTGGTTGAAGTCGGCCAGCACCGCTTCTGCCTTCAGCTCGCAGTCCAGGTGACCGCTGCCCTCGGCAAAGTAGTCGTCGGCCCACTGACGGAAGTCCTTGCCTACGGCCGCCATCTGTTCGCGGCGCTCAATGCGGTTCATGGGCGGCATGATGCGACGGCTGCCGGGCTTCAGCGACAGGTAGAAGCGCACGCACTGGGTCATGAACGCCAGGTCGAGCTGCCAGTCCTGCTCGCTGTAGTCGGTGCCCAGGAGGTTCTGACCGAAGTCGTCGCGTATGGAGCGCGACTCACGGTAGTCGTTCAGTGGCGACTGTACGTGGTAGTAGTCTGAGAAAGGCTGCGGCCAGATGCGGCCCTCGGTCGAGGGGTCGTGGCGCGACAGGGTGAAGTTGGTGGCCAATACGAACTTCGGGCTCTCGGCGAAGGGAATGACGTATGAGTGGCGGTTCTTCTCCTCGACCCGGAAGTCGCCTGTCACCATGCCGTAGATGAAGTTGTAGTTGAACTTGAGCGGGCACTCGTCAATGAACACCAGGCTGGTGTCGCTGGTCACGCCGTCGAAGAGGAAGCGCGGGTCCTTGAACGAGGTGGTGCCGGCATCGATGGTGAACGTCTTGGCCATCTTGGCGGTGGCATTCACGTAGAACGATTTTCCACTGCGGCCGTTGCACTCGTCGGCACTCTCGGCCATTGTGCTGTCCATGCAGATAGTGGCCCATGCCTCCGATTCCGACTTGTTGCTTGTCAGCAGGTAGCCCATATTCGCCAGTCGGCTGACCTTGCAGAGGTCTTCCTCGGCCTGTTCCTCGGGCGTCAGTTCCAGTCCGCCCTCGTCGGTCTTGCGCCAGTAGATGCGGGCACTGTTGTTGACGAATGTCAGCAGCTTGCTCTGCGCCACGCCCTCGGTCAGTGTGACGGTATACTGCCCGTCTGCGTCTGTCGTGACGCTGAACATGTCGGGCATCAGGCGGTAGTCGTGCTGGATGATGCTGTCCTCCCACACGTAGTGGTCGGCAGGGTCGGTGTAACGGTGGGTCACGATCTTGTCGGCCGTCACCTCCACCCAGCAGTTGAGGAAGTGGTAATACTGAGCCGTGGCCGTGCCCTTGCTGAAGTTGAGGTCGTCGCGTTCGCGAAGGGTGCTCGACGTGTTGGTGGGCAGGTCGTGACTGCGCAGCACCTTGTCCTGCAGGGCCTTGGGCAGTCCTTGCAGCGTCATCCAATTCTTCAGGAAGCCGACGATGGCCTTGGCCGTCACCTGGCGCACCTTGATGCCGTCGATGCGGATGTAGACAGGCTCCCGGCGCGACTCGTCCTTCAGCGTAAAAAAGCCGTTCAGCTCGAAGAAGTAGTCGAGCGAAGTACGGCTCAGTGTGTAGTTCTGCTGCCCCTGATTGTTCTCGTTAGCGGTCCAGAACTTCGCCCTGACGGCACGGTTCACGAGCGTGTCCATCGCCTTCTGCGAAGGGTGCAGTTGCAGGTAGTCGCGCAGGTCCTTACGCTGTCGGCCGCGGTTGTCATGCAGGCCGCCCATGTCGCTCTGCGAGAGCCACGCCGTGTGGATGCCGAGGTGAGTGAGTGCCATTAGCTGACCGCTCTTGACGCCTGTGGTGTCGATGTCGGGTATGTTCACCAGCCGATTGGTGTACTTCATCAGCACGTTGTAGTCGAAGTCAGACAGACCCTTCGTCTCGCTGTCGAGCCATACGGCCTGATAGCCGTAGCTCAAGGCTGCGACGGCATCGCTGCCTCCGCTGACGAGCAGCAGGACGGGCAACTTCACCTCGCCCTGCTCCTGAAAGCGCCGGCGAACGGCCTGCAAGCCGTAGATGTAGCCATGCTGCGGCTTCTTGCCTGAAATGAGGAAACGGTGGGCCTTGTCGGGATTCTTCGGCTCGTAGACCTTGTAGAACACCTGCGGCTGCCCCTTCTCGTCGACATAGTCGCACTGCTGGGCGAAGATAGGGTACGTCGGCGTAGGCCTGCGCACGATGACCTTGTCACCGTATGTGATGGCCACCTCGCTGACGGCCTTCCAGCCGTAGGTCTCCAGGTGCTCAGCCTTGACGTTGGAGCCCCAGCAGCTGAGGTCGATGTCGCCCAGGCAGTCGAAGAGCGTGACGCGCGGCGCTGTCCCAATCTCGTCGGGACGGGCCTCGCGCTTCTCTATATCGGGCTTGTTGATGCTGCTGGAGAGCTGCTCCTGCACGCCGTAGTGCTCGGCCAGTTCCTGCAAAGCCATCCGGAAACGGTCTTGGCTATAGCCTCGGTCAAACATGTAGAGGTCGATGGGCGAGAACAGTCCCCCGCCTTCGCCCATGCCGAAGTCCTTCACGTGCCAGTAAGGCCGCTTCTGGTCGGGCGGATAGAGGTGGGCCGACGGTGTGCGTTCTTCAGGTCTGAGGCGAAACGCCTTCTTAAGGTTAATCACTGCATCATCGACTGCAGGCAGCAGGTCGGTGATGATGTCGAGTCCGTCGTGTGTTGCGTCGTAGACTCTCTGTAATAGATTGTTATCCTGCATGGTATTCAAAAGAAATAGTCATACAAATATTATTAAATATTAATAAATAACGCTCCCGGAAAGGGTCATTATTTGGCGGATAACAATAATTACAGTAATTTTGCAACCGCTTTATGGCCCGATTCCTATTGGGAGTAAAGTGCCGCAGGCCTCTTTTAGCCTCGTAAACTGTTAGAGACCGGCGACGTGTGCGCCCCGCGATATCCCCTGATATACGGGGCTCTTTTCATGGTTCAGTTACTATATCATCTTTCTTTTCTTTATTTTTAATTGGTCTTTGCTTCATAAAATATACCTGACCCTGAAGGTCGTCGTCAAGAGAGGGTTGGCGAACCAAGTCGAACATAATGTTACCGTTCTCGTAGTTGTAACCCAGCGCATCAAACAAATTTTTGGTTGGTACGGAAAAGTAGCCGGAATTTTCCCGAACCGGAAATGCATCCTCACTGCCCTTATCTATTATAATAAGGTATAGGGACTTGTTTTCGTCATCTTGTGCAAACTTTGCAAACTTTCCTGCGCTAAAATCCAAGGCCGTAGCAGTCTCGGAAGTAAAACCGAGTTTGCCGGTTCTGTGTATCGTCGCTTTAAGCGTTGTTGCAAATTTCTTTGCGCTTAGAATGGTTATTGCCATAATATTTATATTAATGCCGCAAAGGTAATAAATAATTCTTTTACTTGCAAATATTTTTTGAAAAAACTCGTAAAAACGGGCATTTATGGCGTTTCTGTCAATCTTCAACACAAACCTATACGCAAAATTACTAAAAAGAGAGCGTAATGAGACGAAAAAGAAGTGGCCTGCCAGATGGTAAGATTTGCATATTCCAATTTCTTTTTGTAACTTTGCCAGCAGAATGACAACATCGGCCTATCGTCCCCGCAATGCAGGGCATGACTACTTCGGTCGCGGCACCTATCTCATCACTTTGGTGGTAAGTGGCCGTGAGCAGTTGCTTTCACACCTCACAGCCGAAACAGGGAGTGGTGCGCTGACAAGCCAGGCACTTACCCTCACCCCTTTGGGAGAGGCCGTGGAGCAAACATGGCGGAGAACCCCTGAGGCGCAAGCAGTCCACGGTAACCGCGTTGTGGCGCATGCCTGCGTATGCATGCCCGACCATTTTCATGGTGTCATCGAGGTGCTTGAGCCAATGGAGTGGAGCCTTGGTGATATCATTCAGGCCTTCAAGGCCGTGTGTACCAGTCGGTGGCAGAGGCTGCAGGGGCTCGCGGCATCAACAGATCGGCCGATATCGGTCAATCTGGCAGAGGCGCCGGGATGGCTGCGCGAGAAGGCACTGCAGCATGACAGCGAGGGCTCGCTGATAAGGAGCCTGTCGAAGAAACAGCGCCAGGAGTACTATGCACTCGTCGGCAGGAATCGGCAGCCGCTTTTCGACGACAACTACGACGACACGGTCTGTCTCGACGACCGTCATCGTGAGGCCATGATAGCCTATGTCCACGACAACCCTCGCCGTGCCTTGCTGCGAAAAATGCTGCCCGACGTCATGCGACGCTGTCTGCACGTGCGCATAGGTAACCGCAGTTATGCCGCTTTCGGCAATCTGTTCCTGCTGCGATGGGCACGTAAGATACAGGTGCAATGCCATCGTAGGCATCCTGTCAGCGGCCAGCCCTATGAGGATACCGCCGACTACGCCAGTCAGCGCCAGATGTGGGAGACGGCTATCCAAGAGGGCTGTACCGTCATTGTTACGCCCGGCATCTCTGGCGGTGAACGGATAATGAAGAACGAATGCCTGGACAGGGGATTTCCGTTGATACACTTGCAGAAGGAGCCCATCGGTGCCTTCTGGAAACCAGAGCGGCGACGCTTTGATGCTTGTGCCAATGGCACCTTACTGATACTCGCGCCCTGGGAGCTGGATGCGATGGGTAGTGTCTGCGGCGCACCCTCAGACTGCGACTATAGCCGCTTTCATAACCTAAACACGCTGGCGGCAGAAATCTGTTCTTTCTATGGCGATGCTAAAATATTGGCAGACCACCCCTCGCCCTAACTCAGGGGAACCCCCAACGCCCAAAATTCCTCCCCTGAGTCAGGGGAGGTTAGGAGGGGTCTGAAGAATCTTTTTTCTTTGAAAAAAATCACCAAAAAGTTTGGTGGTTTCAGGAATTTTTCGTAACTTTGCACTGTCAATCATGAGAGACTGGAAAGCGGGAGGCGGCGGCCCGGTGTAGTTCGCCGCAGAGTATCTAATACTAAGAAAAACATTTACAACTATGGCACGTA
>CADCEQ010000040.1 GCA_902800435.1 uncultured Prevotellaceae bacterium
GTCTTGCGGTAGTCTTCCACCTCAGAGCGCTTGCCGTAGCCGTTCTCAGAAACAACCATGATGGTCTCGGTATTGGGGTCGTTCACGCAGACCATACCTACCACCTCGTCGTCGCCGCCATCCAGTCGCATACCTATAACACCGGTTGACACACGCCCCATCGTACGTACGTCGTTCTCGTCGAAGCGTACGGCACGACCGTTGCGGTTAGCCAGAAGCAGCTCGTTGCGGCCGTTGGTCAGGCGAACGCCTACCACCTCGTCACCTTCATTGATGTTGATGGCGCGCACACCGGCGGCACGCACGTTCTTATAGGCATCGAGACATGTCTTCTTGATGATGCCCTGCTTGGTAGCAAACACGACGTAGTGCGACTTCAGGAACTCCTCATCGTTGAAGTTCTTGATGCGAAGCACGGCATTGATGGCATCGTCAGGCTCGATGTTCAGCATATTCTGAATGGCGCGGCCCTTCGAGTTCTTGTCGCCCTCGGGAATCTCGTAGCACTTCTGCCAGTAGCAGCGGCCCTTCTTGGTGAAGAACAGCAGCGTGTTGTGCATCGTGGCGGGATAGATATACTCCGTGAAGTCGTTGTCGCGATGGCGTGCACCCTTGCTGCCCATGCCGCCACGGCCCTGGGCGTGGAACTCGTCGAGGTTGGTGCGCTTGATATAGCCCATGTGCGAGATGGTGATGACCACCGGGTCGTCGGGATAGAAGTCCTCAGCGTTGAACTCATGGTCGAACGGGATAATCTCCGTGCGGCGCTCGTCGCCGTACTTCTCCTTCACCTCGAGCAGGTCGTCCTTCATCACCTGCTTGCAGCGCTCGGGATTATCGAGGATTTCCTGCAGGTCGGCAATCAGCTTCATCAGGTCGTCATACTCCTGGTGCAGCTGCTCAACGCGCAGGCCGGTCAGCTGGGCCAGTCGCATGTCGACGATGGCCTTCGACTGCAGCTCGTCCAGCTCGAAGCGGGCTTCGAGGTTGCGCTGGGCGTCGGTCGGCGTCTTCGAATTGCGTATGATGTGTACCACCTCGTCGATGTTGTTGACGGCGATGATCAAGCCCTCCAAAATATGGGCACGCTCCTGAGCCTTGCGCAGGTCGAACTTCGTGCGGCGGATGGTCACGTCGTGGCGATGTTCAACGAAGTACTTCACGCACTCCTTCAGCGTCAGCAGACGTGGGCGGCCTTTCACCAGCGCAATGTTATTGACTGAGAATGAGCTCTGTAGGGCTGTCATCTTAAAGAGCTTGTTCAGCAGCACGTTGGCATTGGCGTCGCGCTTGCAGTCGACGACGATGCGCATGCCCTGACGGCCCGACTCGTCGTTGACGTTGGCCACGCCCTCAATCTTGTGCTGGTTGGCCAGGTCGGCTATATAGGCCACGAGGTCGGCCTTGTTTACGCCGTAGGGAATCTCGGTGACAACAATCTTGTCGTGCTGTTCGCCGCTCTCAATCTCTGCTTTGGCGCGCATCACGATGCGGCCGCGACCGGTCTCGTAGGCATCGCGCACGCCCTGCAGGCCGTAGATATAGGCTCCCGTTGGGAAGTCAGGACCGGGAATGTACTGCATCAGCCCGTCGGTGTCGATATCGGGGTTGTCGATGTAGGCGCAGCAGCCGTCGATTACCTCGCCGAGGTTGTGGGTAGGAATATTGGTGGCCATACCCACGGCAATACCGTTACCGCCGTTCACCAGCAGGTTGGGCACCTTCGTAGGCATGACGGTCGGCTCAACAAGCGAGTCGTCAAAGTTGTTCTGCATGTCGACGGTCTCCTTCTCGAGGTCGTCCATGATGTGCTCGCCCATCTTCGACAGTCGGCACTCCGTATAACGCATGGCGGCAGGCGAGTCGCCGTCGACCGAGCCGAAGTTGCCCTGGCCGTCGACCAGCGTATAGCGCATGTTCCAGTCCTGGGCCATGCGGACAAGTGCCCCGTAGACTGAAGAGTCGCCGTGGGGGTGGTACTTACCGAGCACTTCACCCACTACGCGCGCGCATTTTTTATAAGGTTGTGTCGATACGTTGTTGATGTTCATCATGCCGTAGAGTATACGGCGGTGGACGGGTTTGAAGCCGTCCCTCACGTCAGGGAGGGCACGTGCCACGATCACCGACATGGAGTAGTCGATGTACGAGGACTTGATTTACGTATGCCCTGAAGAGGCGATTTTGCGTTTAAGGCCCTTTACGTGGCCGCTGACGCATTTTTAACCCTGCAAAGGTACAAATAAAATCCCGAACAGCCATCATCCTTTAAGTTATTTTAGTGGTTTATTCGTGTCAGCAGTTTTTTATTTTGCTTTTTGGCACGGTGTTTGCAAATTTATTAGTAACTTTGCACCCAAGATAGAGGGATAATATTAATTAATAAGGTAAATTTAGTGACAAACCAGTTTTCACCCAAGGTATCCGAAGTACTTGCTTTCTCCCGTGAGGAGGCAGCAAGGCTCGCAAGCCGCTATGTCGGCCCCGAGCACCTGCTGCTGGGGCTTCTCCGCATGAAGGAGGGGCCCGTCTACGACGTCTTCAGCCGTATGCACCTCAACGTGCAGTCGGTCAAGACCGAGCTCGAGGAGAGACTGAGGAAGGATGAGATGACAATGACCATTCGTATGAACGACCTCCTGCTGAATGAGAAGGCAAACAACATACTGAAGCTCGCCGTGCTCGAGGCCCGCATACAACGTACCGACAAGGTCGACGAGCAGCACCTGCTGCTGGCCATCCTGCACGACCAGGTTGACAACGGCGCCAAGCAGGTGCTGGGCCATAACGACATGAACTACGAGAACGTGCAGGCAGCCCTCCGCGCCCCGCAGCAGAAAGGTGTCAGCGACGGCATCAGCCTGCCCGAGGAGGACGAGGAGGAATATGAGAGCACGGCCAGCGGCAGCGCCCAGAACCGCAGCGAGAAGGGCACCACGACGGCTAAGAAGAAGGAGTCGAAGACACCCGTGCTCGACAACTTCGGCACCGACCTGACGCAGGCCGCCCTCGACGGCGCCCTCGACCCCTGCGTCGGCCGTGAGCGCGAGATCCAGCGCGTCATCGAGATTCTGGGCCGCCGCAAGAAGAACAACCCCATACTGATTGGCGAGCCGGGCGTCGGCAAGAGTGCCATCGTCGAGGGACTGGCACAGATGATTGCCCAGCGCCACACGTCGCCGATGCTCTTCGGCAAGCGCATCTACACGCTCGACATGACGGGCATCGTGGCCGGCACGAAGTATCGCGGGCAGTTTGAGGAGCGCCTGAAGCAGCTGATGAAGGAGCTTGAGCAGAACAAGGACATCATCGTCTTCATCGACGAAATCCACACCATCATCGGCGCCGGCTCGGCCCCGGGCTCCATGGATGCTGCCAACATCATGAAGCCTGCGCTGGCACGCGGCAACGTGCAATGTATCGGCGCCACAACGCTCGACGAATACCGCAACTCCATCGAGAAAGACGGCGCCCTGGAGCGCCGCTTCCAGAAGGTGCAGGTCGAGCCAACCACCAACGACGAGACGCTCCAGATACTCCGCAACATCAAGGACCGCTACGAGCACCACCATCATGTCAGCTATACCGACGACGCCTTGGCAGCATGTGTCAAACTGACAGACCGCTATGTCACCGACCGCTTCATGCCCGACAAGGCCATCGACGCTATGGACGAGGTAGGCTCGCGCGTACATCTCGGCAACGTCCAGATACCGCCCGAGGTCACAGAGAAGGAGCAGGAGATAGCCAGCGTGAAAGAGCACAAGCAGGAAGCCGTCAAGAATCAGAACTACGAGTTGGCAGCCAGCTACAGGGACCGCCAGCTGGTGCTTGAGAGGCAGCTTGAGGAGCTTAACAGGAAATGGCAGAGCGGCGACAGCAGCGAGCGCCAGACGGTGACTGAGAAGGAAGTGGCCGACGTGGTGTCGATGATGACCGGCGTGCCCGTGCAGCGCATGGCCGAGCAAGAGGGCATCCGACTCAAGGGCATGGCCGCCGAGCTGAAGGGTGCCGTCATAGCCCAGGACAAGGCCATCGACAAGATGGTGCGCGCCATCCAGCGCAACCGCGTGGGCCTGAAAGACCCCAACCACCCCATCGGCGCCTTCATGTTCCTCGGACCGACGGGCGTCGGCAAGACCTACCTGGCCAAGAAGCTGGCCGAGTTTATGTTCGGGTCGGCCGATGCGCTGATACGTGTCGACATGAGCGAGTATACCGAGTCGTTCAACACCTCAAGGCTCATCGGTGCCCCTCCGGGCTACGTCGGCTATGAGGAGGGCGGCCAGCTGACCGAGCGCGTGCGCCGTCACCCCTACTCCATCGTGCTGCTCGACGAGATTGAGAAGGCCCACCCCAACGTGTTCAACCTCCTGCTGCAGATGCTCGACGAAGGGCGGCTGACCGACGGCAACGGCCGTTTCGTCGACTTCCGCAACACGGTCATCATCATGACCTCCAACGCCGGAACGCGCCAGCTGAAGGACTTCGGGCGCGGCATCGGCTTCGGCGCACAGGGCGGCAACGGCCTCGCCCTCAACGAGCAGGACAAGGAGCACGCCCGCAGCATCGTGCAGAAGGCGCTCTCGAAGCAGTTCTCGCCCGAGTTCCTGAACCGCCTCGACGAGATTATCACCTTCGACCAGCTCGACCTCGACGCCATCAAGCAGATCATCGGCATCGAGCTGAAGGGGCTCTTCAGGCGGATAAGCGACATGGGCTACAGCGTCGAGCTCAGCGACGAGGCCAAGGAGTTCGTTGCCTCGAAGGGCTACGACGTCCAGTTCGGAGCCCGTCCGCTGAAACGCGCCATACAGACCTACATCGAGGATGGCATCAGCGAGCGCATCGTCAACGGCGAATTAGAGCCTGGTGCCGTGATACATATCACGAAAGCACCCGACAAAGAGGAACTGCTGTTTGAATAAGTTGTTTAGCGATCGCGGTCGTTAAGGACGCGGAAGCGTGAACGAATATAATCGAGGGAGGTGAAGTCCAGCGTGACGGACTTTGCCTCCTGCTTTTCTGCCTCGCATGTCAGAATGGTCTCACCCTTTGTGTCGCACACCACACTTTCTCCGATGTAATGGCAGAAATTGTCATCGCCCACACGGTTGCTACCAATCAAGTAGCATTGGTTCTCGATGGCTCGGGCTCGGGTGAGTATGCGCCACGCCTGCTGACGTTTCTCGGGCCAGTTGGCAGAGACGATGATTGCATCGTACTCCCCCGCCAGACCGTAGCGTGCCCACATGGGAAAACGAAGGTCGTAGCATGTTAGCAGAAGGAAGCGACGGCCCTGCCAAGTGGCTATCACGTGGTCGTCACCAGGAGTAATGAAATCATCCTCGTGACCATAAGTAAATAGGTGATGCTTATCGTAGAAGAATGTCTCTTCAGGCGTGACAAAATAATGACGATTTCGGTAAAGTCCGTCGTCTGTCCTGATGAGCAGACTCCCGCTGATGGCGCATAGTCGGTCACGCGATGTTTCACGCATCCAGCGCAGAGCGATGGAATCGGTATTTTCTGCAATATCATGCGGTTCGGTAGCAAAACCGGTGGCCCACATCTCGGGCAGGACGTAGAGGTCGGAATCGGCGTTTTCATCGAAAATGCGCTGTACGTTTTCCACGTTTTCATCGGGACTTGCCCACTTAACATCTGTTTGAAAAATCGTTACTTTCATAGGTAGAAGTCTTTGGTTAGTTGCCGGTACCACTCGGAGCGCTCGTTGGGAGCTGTCTCAATGACGCCCTCCGACTGTTCCAGTTCGCATGAATGCTTACGAAAAGCCATCAGAAAACGGCGGGGCTGTTTGCGGGGCGTTGTCTTGACAGCACACTCACGCGACTTCAGGAATCCAGCCAGCGCAGCCTCGCTCTCAAGTCGCACCTTGCAGTCGAATGGAATGACCAATGAGAACTCACCATCGTCAGCGAGCAGTCGCCAAGCTGAGGCCATCAGGTCGCGATAGGATAGCGAAGCCGTGTGGCGCGCCTTAGTGCGCTGGGCATCGGGACACTCCATGGACGCTTCGAAATAGGGCGGATTACAGACAATCGCATCAAATGGCAAGTGTTCGAAAGTCTGCACGTCTGTTTCCAAAACCTTCACATTGTCAAAAGGCGAAGCAGTAACATTCTCCCTCGCCTGCCCTACTGCATCGGGATCGATATCTATACCGATGACGCGGGCTGTAGGGAATCGCTGCGCCATCATCAAGGCAATCAAGCCTGTACCTGTGCCGATGTCAAGTACCGTCGGCCCACCTTGAGCCCAGGCTCCAAGCAGGGTTCCGTCAGTACCGACTTTCATAGCACAGCGGTTCTGACGGATGGTGAATTGGCGGAATTGGAAGTAGTCGTTGGCCATAAATCGGCTGCAAAGTTACTGCTTTTCATCAAAAAGTATTGTCGTTTAACTCCCTTTAACTCCATTCGCTCCTATAACTCCCAAAAAATGCGTACCTTTGCACGCTCTTAATAGGTAAGAAAAATATGTTTTTAGAAAGTCAGAATAACAAGGCATTCTCAATGATTGCCGACATAGAAGGAGATTTCAAGGACCTTATCAACGGCGTGCCCACTCCCGACGAACTGCCCATTCTGGCCGTTCGCAACCTGGTGCTCTTCCCGGGTGTGGTGTCGCCCATTCTCATCGGACGCGAGTCGAGCTCTGTGCTCATCAAGCGTGCCGAGAAGAAGCAGCTGGTCATCGGCATCGTCTGCCAGCGTGACCCAGAGGTAGACGAACCAACGATAGAAGACCTTTTCCAATATGGCGTCTATGCAAAGGTGATCAAGCAGCTCACGCTGCCCAACGGAAACATCACGGCCATCGTTCAGGCATTGGGGCGCCTGCGGCTGATTGACATCATCGGCGACCAGCCCTACCTGACCGGACACGTGGAACAGGCCCCGGAGATACAGCCCGAGAAGCGCGACAAGGAATTCCGCACGGCGATGCAGGACCTGCGACAGCAAGTGAACCAATATATCAACATGAGCGATGATATTCCCGACGAAGCGACGTTCGCTATACAAAATATCAACAACGACGTGATGGCGCTGAACTTCACCTGCTCGAACATGCCGTTCAGCATCAAGGAGAAGATGGCGTTGCTCGAGTCGGAATCCGTCAAGGAGCGTCTGTTTGCCACGATGAAAGTGCTGAACCGCGAGATTAACCTGCAGCATCTGAAGGCCGATATCCGCAACAAGACGCGTGAGGACCTTGACGAGCAACAGCGCAACTACTTTCTGCAGCAGCAGATTAAGAACCTGCAGGCCGAGATGGGCAATGGGGAATCGTCGCCCGAAAAGAACGAACTGCTGAAGAAAGCCGAGAAGAAACATTGGCCAGAAGATGTAGCAAAAGTCTTCTATAAAGAGGCTGACAAACTGGACACGCTGAATCCGCAAAGTCCCGATTTCAACGTACAACTGACCTACCTGCAGACAATGGTCGACCTGCCTTGGGGCGAATACACCAATGACGACCTGAACCTGAAGCGTGCGCAGAAGATTCTCGATCGCGACCATTATGGCATGGAGAAGGTGAAGGAGCGCATTCTGGAGCACATGTCGGTGCTCTCGCTGCGTGGCGACCTGAAGTCCCCCATCATTTGTCTATACGGCCCTCCGGGTGTGGGCAAGACCTCGTTAGGCAAGTCGATAGCAGCAGCCATGAAGCGCAAGTACGTGCGCATCTCTTTGGGCGGTCTGCACGACGAGGCTGAGATTCGCGGTCACCGCCGCACGTATATTGGTGCTATGCCCGGACGTATCATCAAGTCGATTCAGAAGGCCGGTTCGTCGAACCCCGTCTTCATTCTCGACGAGATTGACAAGGTGACGCAGAACACGCACAACGGCGACCCCGCTTCGGCCCTGCTCGAAGTGCTTGACCCTGAACAGAACAATGCCTTCCACGACAACTATCTGGACGTCGACTACGACCTGTCGAAGGTGCTCTTCATAGCTACAGCCAACAATCTGGCCACCATTCCAGGTCCCTTGCGCGACCGTATGGAGATAATCGAGGTAAGTGGCTACATTACTGAGGAGAAGATTGAGATTGCCAAACGCCACCTCATACCCCGCGAGATGGAGAACACGGGTCTGAACTTGGTCGAGAAGAAGCCCTCGCTGAACAAGGCTGCCATCGAGATGATAATCGAACGCTATACCCGTGAGAGCGGCGTTCGCCAGTTAGAAAAGCAAATCAACAAGGCGATGCGCAAGCTGGCTTTCAAGCAAGCCCTGAATGGCGAGATGCCTTACAACAAGATTACGCCGACCGAGGTGGAGGAACTGTTGGGAAATCCCCCATTTTATCGTGATATTTATCAAGGCAACGACTACGCAGGCGTTGTTACAGGACTTGCCTGGACGAGCGTTGGCGGCGAAATACTGTTCATCGAGACGTCGCTCTCAAAAGGCAAGGCCGGCAAGCTGACGCTGACAGGCAATCTGGGCGACGTCATGAAGGAGTCGGCGATCATTGCTTTAGAATACGTCAAGGCTCACGTCAGCAAGCTGGGCGTCGACTACCGCATTTTCGACCACTATAACATCCACATCCACGTGCCCGAGGGCGCCACGCCTAAGGATGGTCCGTCGGCAGGTATCACGATTGCCACGAGTATTGCGTCTGCCCTGACCCAGCGCAAGGTGCGCAAGAACACGGCCATGACAGGCGAGATTACTCTGCGTGGAAAGGTGCTGCCCGTCGGCGGTATCAAGGAAAAGATTCTGGCTGCCAAGCGTGCCGGCATCACCGACATCATGATGTGCCGCGAGAACGAGAAGGATGTGAACGAGATTCCCGACATCTACCTGAAGGGCGTCACGTTCCACTATGTTGAGAACGTTCAAGACGTATGGGACTTCGCCCTGACGAAGGAAATCGTGAAGAACCCCATGCCTTTTGAGATTCCTGAGGAAGAAGAGAAGAAATGACGTTTGAACTGCAATATACTGATACAGCCAGCGACGCCCGCGCAGGACTGATTACGACCGATCATGGTCAGATTAAGACGCCCATCTTCATGCCGGTAGGTACGGTGGGCAGCGTTAAGGGTGTACACTTCGCCGAGCTGCGTGAGCAGGTGAAGGCGCAGATTATTCTGGGCAACACTTATCACCTCTACCTGCGTCCTGGTCTCGACACGCTCAGAAAGGCAGGCGGACTGCATAAGTTCAATACGTGGGACCGTCCCATCCTGACTGACTCGGGTGGCTTTCAGGTATTCTCGCTGACCAGCATTCGCAAGCTGCGCGAAGAGGGCTGTGAGTTCCGCTCACACATCGACGGTTCGAAGCACGTCTTTACGCCTGAGAACGTGATGGACACGCAGCGCATCATCGGAGCCGACATCATGATGGCTCTCGATGAGTGCCCCCCCGGACAGAGCGACTACCAGTATGCCAAAAAGTCATTAGGGCTGACCCAGCGCTGGCTCGACCGCTGCATCAAGCGATTCAACGAGACCGAACCGCTGTACGGCTACCAACAGTCGCTATTCCCCATCGTTCAGGGCTGTACCTACAAAGACCTGCGCCAGGAGGCTGCCAAGCACGTAGCCGACAAGGGAGCCGACGGCAACGCCATAGGTGGACTGGCCGTTGGCGAGCCTACTGAGGTGATGTACGAAATGATTGAGGTGGTGAACGAGATTCTGCCCAAGGACAAGCCCCGTTACCTGATGGGTGTCGGCACACCCCAGAACATACTTGAGGCCATTGAGCGTGGCGTTGACATGTTTGACTACGTGATGCCTACCCGCAACGGCCGTAATGCGATGCTCTTTACCTACGAGGGCACGATGAACATGCGCAACAAGAAATGGGAGCAGGACTTCACGCCCATCGACCCCGACGGCTGCGACATCGACCGTCTCCACACAAAGGCCTACCTGCACCACCTGTTCAAGGCTCAGGAACTGCTCGCGCTACAGATAGCTTCAATCCACAACCTGGCCTTCTATCTGCGACTGGTCACCGATGCCCGACAGCACATCGTCGAGGGCGACTTCACACCGTGGAAGCGCTCTGTCATTGAACAACTTGGAAGAAGAAGATGAAGAAACTGAAGATAAGGAAAAAGAAGAAGCAGAAGAGCTTTGCACAGATCAGAAGTCACGTGAAGCGCTACCGCCGCCGTCGTGCCTTCAGCCGGGCTATGCACCGCATCGGCCACTGGTTCCGCTGGCTGAGGTATCTGAAGTACCTCAACCCCTTCCACTACTTGAAGCGCATCGACCGCTATATCATCAAGAAGTTCATTGGAACGTACATCTACTCCATTCTGCTCATTATCTCCATCTCTATCGTCTTCGACGTCAACGAGAACCTGGCCAAGTTTACTACGAACCACGCGCCGCTGAAGGCAATCGTACTTGACTACTACGCTAACTTCGTGCCCTACTTCGCCAACCTCTTCTCGCCGCTGTTCGTCTTTATCGCCGTCATCTTCTTCACCTCGAAGCTGGCGGGTAACAGCGAGATTATTGCGATGCTGGCCTCTGGGCTCAGCTTCCGCCGGCTGATGCGTCCCTACTTCATATCGGCGGCGCTCATTGCTGCGCTGAACTACTATCTCGGCGCATACGTCATTCCTGAGGGAACGGTCGTCCGCCAGAACTTTGAGGAGAAATACAAGAACAACAAGAAGATAACTTCGGCACAAAACGTACAGCTGCAGGTGGGAAAAGGCACTATTGCGTATATCCAACAGTACGACGACAAGACGAAGACGGGCTACGGATTCTCGCTCGATAAGTTCGAGAAGAAGAAACTCGTAAGTCACATGACTGCCAGCGTCATCAATTACGACACCATCAGCGACTCGCGATTCCACTGGCGCGCCCGCAACTATAAAATCAGGACGCTGAAAGGACTGCGCGAACAGATAACCTCTGGCGCCGAAATCGATACGACCATTATGATGGAGCCGATGGACCTGGTTTTCTTCAAAGGCCAGCAGGAGACGTTTACCAGCCCCGAGCTGCGCGAGTACATTTCAAAGCAGCAGGAGCGCGGTTCGCAGAACGTCGTGCAGTACGAGGTGGAGTACCACAAGCGCATAGCGATGTCGTTTGCCTCATTCATCCTGACTGTCATCGGCGCCTCGCTCTCGTCACGCAAGCGTAAGGGTGGTATGGGCCTTTATCTTGGTATAGGTCTCGCCCTGTCGTTTGCCTACATCCTGCTGCAAACCATCTCGGCTACTTTTGCCATCAATGCGGGCACACCTGCCATGCTGGCCGAGTGGATTCCTAACATTTTATATATTTTCATCGCCTACTTCTGTTGGCGACAAGCTCCGAACTAAGATGAAATTTGAAGAGACATACTTGAACGACAACATCCTCGATGCGCTTTATGATATGCACTTCGATGAGATGACTCCCATACAGGAAAAATGCATTCCCGAAATACTTGACGGCTACGACGTGCTTGGTGTGGCCCAAACCGGTACGGGAAAGACGGCAGCCTACCTGCTGCCTATTCTCTCGATGCTCGACGACGGCGACTACCCCAAGGACGCCATCAACTGTGTCGTCATGTCGCCCACACGCGAACTGGCACAGCAAATTGACCAGGCAATGCAGGGCTTCGGCTACTATCTCGACGGCGTGTCGAGTGTGGCCGTCTACGGTGGCAACGATGGCAACCGCTACGACCAGGAGCTGCGAGGCATGCGCTTGGGCGCCGATGTGCTCATTGCTACGCCAGGCCGTCTGCTTAGCCACCTGAAGGTGGGCAACCTCGACCTCTCGCGCTGCTCTTTCTTTGTGCTCGACGAGGCCGACCGCATGCTCGACATGGGTTTTTCTGAAGACATCATGAAGATTGTCGCTCAGTTGCCTAAGTCGTGTCAGCGCGTGATGTTCTCGGCAACGATGCCATCGAAAATCCGCGAGCTGGCCGTCTCGTTGCTCCACAACCCTGTTGAGATAAAGCTCGCCGTCTCGAAGCCTGCCGAGAAGATCCAGCAGTCGGCTTACGTATGCTACGATCCGCAGAAGCTGGGCATCATCGAGCACTTGTTCAAGAACGGTGACCTGCAGCGCGTCATCATCTTCTCAGGCAAGAAAGAACGTGTGAAAGACATCACCCGCCGGCTGAAGCGCATGAAAATCAACTGCGCCGAGATGCACAGCGACCTTTCGCAGGCCGAGCGCGACGACGTGATGTACCGCTTCAAGGCCGGACAGGTTGACGTGCTCGTAGCCACAGATATTGTCAGTCGAGGCATCGACATCGATGACATTCGTATCGTGCTGAACTACGACGTGCCCCACGACGCAGAGGACTACGTCCACCGTATAGGCCGAACCGCACGCGCTGACCGCGACGGTGTAGCCATCACCTTCATCAACGATACTGAAATCTACAAGTTTCAGGGAATAGAGCACTTCTTGGGCAAAGAGGTGGAGAAGCGCCCGCTGCCCGAAGGTCTTGGCGAGGGGCCTGAGTACACCAAGCGCGAGAAGAAGCACTCCAACACCCGACGTCACGGCCGCTGGCACAGTCGGGGAAGCGGCAAGCGCAACCAGAAGCCCCGCTCAAAGCACTAACCTTTATATCGATCGCCCCAATAGGCTACCATTCGCTCGTAGAGTTTTTCCTCTGCAGGCGAGTGCTGTGCGTACCAAATGCGCTCATTCACCAGCGCATCAGGCAGATACTGCTGTGGCGTAAAGTGCCCGGGGAAGTCGTGCGGATACTTATAGCCATCGTGATAGCCCAACTCCTTCATCAGCTGCGTCGGAGCGTTGCGGATGGGCAGCGGGACAGGCTGGTTGCCAGTACGGCGCACCAGGTCAAGGGCTGCGTCAATGCCCAGATAGGCCGAGTTGCTCTTGGGCGACGTAGCAAGATAGACGGTTGCCTCAGCCAACGGGATACGCCCCTCGGGCCACCCAATCTTCTGGATGACGTCGAAGGCTGTGTTGGCCAACAGCAGCGCGTTAGGATTGGCCAGTCCAATGTCCTCAGCCGCCGAGATTACCAGCCGCCTGGCAATGAACTTCGGGTCTTCGCCACCCTCAATCATCCGGGCCAGCCAGTAGAGCGCTGCGTCTGGGTCGCTGCCACGTATCGACTTGATGAAGGCCGAGATGATGTCGTAGTGCATCTCGCCATCCTTGTCATAGGCCAGCGGGTTCTGCTGCAGGCGGGCAAGCACCAGTTCGTCGGTTATCGTCACGTCGCCCGACTCAGCCTCAATGACCAGTTCGAGGATGTTCAGCAACTTGCGGGCGTCACCTCCGCTAAACCGCAGCAGAGCGCCAGTCTCCTTCACGTCAATGTGACGCTCTTTCAGGATGATGTCAGTCGTAACTGCTCTCTCGAGCAACTGCAGCAGGTCGGCCTTCTCGAGAGACTTCAGCACATAGAGTTGACAGCGCGACAGCAGCGGACGTATAACCTCGAACGACGGGTTCTCGGTCGTTGCACCTATCAGCGTGACGACACCTCGCTCTACGGCGCCCAGCAGCGAGTCCTGCTGTGACTTCGAGAAGCGGTGAATCTCGTCAATAAATAAAATAGGTGATGCCTCGTTGAAGAAGCGGCCTTTCTGTGCCTTCTCAATCACGTCGCGAACGTCCTTCACGCCGCTGGTAACGGCCGACAGCGTGTAGAACGGCGTCTCCAGACGGTTGGCAATAATCTGTGCCAGCGTCGTCTTGCCCACACCCGGGGGCCCCCAGAGTATAAACGACGATATGCGTCCGGAGTCAATCATCCGGCGCAGTACGGCCCCCTCGCCCACCAGATGGCGCTGCCCGATGTAGTCGTCGAGCGTGCGGGGCCTCATTCTTTCGGCTAACGGTTGTGACATAAGCGACGGCAAAGTTACAAATAAGTGAGCGAATAACCAAACAAGTTCGCAAAAAACTGCCGAAATGTTTGGCAGTCACGATAGAAAGTCGTACATTTGCACACACATATTCATTTATAATACACTGAGTTATGAAGGCAAAGCTATTTCTCATTGTCATGATGGCCATCACCTTTACGCTGAACATGAATGCTCAAAAGTCAGCAAAGAAGGAGTCAATTGGTTATATTGAGACCACAAAGAACTGGTACTACATCTACAATCAAGACGGCAAGAAGATTAGAACCTTCACCACCAGTCAGGGTGAACTGAAGGGATATAGCAACACGTTCTATATCCTCAAGCAGGGGGCGACGTTCTATATGACCTACGACGTGAACGGAAAGCGGTTGCACACTTTCGGTGCCGGTAGCGTCGGCGAAGTTATAGGTGTTAGCGGCGACACATTCACAAGTAAGCTTGGCGTCTGGATTTTCACTTGGAGCAAAGAGGGCAAGAAAATTGGCACAAGAGCTGCCCGATAGCTGCTTATACAAAAACCTGCTGAATTCAGCAGGTTTTTTGTATGAAAGACAGTAGTTGTTGTTATCAGTACGCCATTTCGTGAACGCCCTTGACGGCACGGCCACTGGGGTCGTTCATATTGCGGAAGGCGGCATCCCATTCGAGGGCGATGGCTGTTGAGCAGGCGACGCTGGCCTCGGAAGGTACGCTGCGGGCAGCAGAGTCGCTGGGGAAATGCTCAGCGAAGATTGAGCGATAGTAGTACTCCTCCTTGTTCTTCGGCGGGTTGATGGGGAAGCGCTCGGCAGCGTGTGCCATTTGCTCGTCGGAGACGGCTTTGGATGTAATGTCTTTGAGAGTGTCAATCCACGAATAGCCGACGCCATCAGAGAACTGCTCTTTCTGTCGCCAGGCCACTGCATCGGGCAGCAGGTCGGCAAAGGCTTCGCGGACAATCTTCTTCTCGATGGTCGTGCCTGGACACATCTTCGCCTCGGGATTGGTGCGCATGGCGACATCGAGGAACTCCTTGTCGAGGAAGGGCACACGGCCCTCGACGCCCCACGCCGACAGGCTCTTGTTGGCACGCAGACAGTCGTAGAGGTGGAGCTTGCCTAATTTGCGCACCGTTTCTTCATGGAAGTCACGGGCTGACGGAGCCTTGTGGAAGTAGAGGTAGCCACCGAAGATTTCATCGGCGCCCTCGCCTGAGAGTACCATCTTGATGCCCATCGACTTGATGACGCGGGCCAGCAGGTACATAGGTGTAGAGGCACGAACGGTGGTGACGTCGTAAGTCTCGATGAAGTAGATGACGTCGCGGATAGCGTCGAGTCCCTCCTGAATGGTGTAGTTGATTTCGTGGTGTACGGTACCGATATGGTCGGCCACAAGACGGGCTTTTGCCAAGTCGGGAGCGCCTTTCAGACCGACGGCAAACGAGTGCAGGCGCGGCCAGTAGGCTTTGGTCCTGGAATCGTCCTCGATGCGGTGTTCTGAGAACTTCTCGGCGAGGGCTGAGATGACGCTGCTATCGAGACCACCGGAGAGGAGCACGCCGTAGGGCACGTCGGACATCAGCTGACGCTTAACGGCTGCGGTGAGACCGTCGCGGATAGCCTCGACTGAGGCGGGGTTATCCTTCACTGCATCGTACTGCATCCAGTCGCGGCGATAGTACCACTTCTGGCCTGGGGAAACACTCCAATAGTAGTGGCCAGGCAGGAATGGCTCGTAGCGCTCGCACTGGCCTTCAAGGGCTTTTAACTCAGAGGCCACATAGACGGTACCGTCGCTATCGTATCCTATATAAAGAGGTATGACACCAATGGGGTCACGGGCTATCAGGAACTCATCGCGCTCCTCGTCGTAGAGTACGAAGGCAAAAATGCCGCTCAAATCTTCGAGGAAGTCGATTCCTTTGTCACGATAGAGAGCCAGGATGACCTCGCAGTCGCTGCCCGTCTGGAATTCGTATTGTCCGGCATAACGGCGGCGAATCTCCTGATGATTGTAGATTTCACCGTTGACGGCCAGCACCTGTTTGCGGTCAGGGCTGTATAGCGGCTGTCCTCCACTTTCAGGGTCGACAATGCTCAGTCGCTCATGGGCGAGAATAGCCGTTCCACCACAATATATACCACTCCAGTCAGGTCCGCGATGACGGATTTTCTGACTCATTTTCAATGCCTTTTGTCTCAGTTCGGAAGTCTGCTTCTGAACGTTTAGTATTGCTACTATTCCACACATAATCTTCTATATTTTTATAGGTACGACAAATACAGGTAATTGGTTTGGGCAGGATATTCCGCTGCGAGGGTGTCAATCTGGTTGACGGTGGGCACAAGGCCCAACTGCTTGCGCCACGAGCGGACGGTGAGACCAGCCTGCTCAGGCTTCATCCGCTGTTCTAATCCGATGGCACGGGCAATCTGAAAGTCGGAGAAACCGTAAACCTTGGCGGCATGTAACAGCTGATAGACCTCTGGCGAATGAAGGTACTCCTTAAACTCGCTTGGCTCCATGAACTCCGAGACCTCGGCAAGGATGGTCTGCTCTTTCAGCTGCTGGTCAATGTCGACGATGTGCTTCAGCTTCTGCAGGAACCAGCGGTCAATCCTGGTCAGCTGGTAAATCTGCTCGACGCTGTAGCCAATCTTCAAGGCTTTCGACACGACAAAAATACGCATATCAGTAGGCTCGTGCAACGACTTGGCTATATCCTTGATTTTGATTTCGTGATTCTCGACGAATCCATGCATGCCCTGCCCTATCATTCGCAAGCCCTTCTGCAGGGCTTCCTCGAACGTGCGACCGATGGCCATCACCTCGCCAACGCTCTTCATCGACGAGCCAAGCTCACGCTTCACGCCGTGGAACTTCGTCAAGTCCCAACGGGGAATTTTAACTACCACGTAGTCGAGGGCAGGCTCGAAGAAGGCCGAGGTGGTCTTGGTGACAGAGTTCTTCAGTTCGAAGAGTCCATAGCCCAAGCCCAGCTTGGCAGCGACAAAAGCGAGCGGATAGCCCGTTGCCTTCGATGCCAAGGCTGACGAGCGCGACAGCCGGGCATTGACCTCGATGACGCGATAGTCCTCGCTGTTGGGGTCGAGGGCGTACTGCACGTTGCACTCGCCCACGATGCCGATGTGCCGGATAATCTTGATAGCCAGTTCGCGGAGTTTGTGGTACTCGCTATTGCTGAGCGTCTGCGACGGAGCCACGACGATCGACTCGCCGGTATGTATGCCAAGGGGGTCGAAGTTCTCCATGTTACAGACGGTGATGCAGTTGTCGTAACGGTCGCGCACCACCTCGTACTCTATCTCCTTCCAGCCACGCAGCGACTTCTCGACCAACACTTGCGGCGAGAACGAGAAGGCCTCCTCAGCCTGCGCCAGCAGTTCCTCCTCGTTGTCGCAGAAGCCGCTGCCGAGACCGCCAAGGGCGTATGCGGCACGTAGGATGACGGGGAACCCCAGTTCGTGGGCAGCCCGCTGCACCTCCTCGACAGTAGAGCACGCCTCGCTCTTGATGGTCTTCACACCAATCTCGTCGAGGCGTTTGACGAAGAGGTCGCGGTCTTCGGTATCGATGATGGCCTGAACGGGAGTGCCCAGCACGCGGACGCCGTATTTCTCCAGCACACCTTTCTGATATAGTTCCACGCCACAGTTCAGGGCAGTCTGCCCGCCAAACGAGAGCAGGATGCCGTCGGGACGTTCCTTCTCGATAACGCGCTCTACAAACTCAGGCGTCACGGGCTGGAAATAAACCGTGTCGGCCACGTCTTTGGAGGTCTGCACCGTAGCAATATTGGGATTGATCAGCACGGAGTGAATGCCCTCTTCCTTTAATGCCTTTAGGGCCTGTGCTCCGCTATAGTCGAACTCGCCGGCCTGACCGATTTTCAGGGCACCGCTGCCCAGCAATAATACTTTCCTTATCATATCCATAACATATTTATTCCGCAACGTCTGAACTTTGGTCGGCTCAAACCTATAGTTTGGACGGCTTAAACTCAGAGTTTGAACGGCTCAAACTTTCATGTGGTGTGAAGCATATTGGTAAACTCGTCGAATAGGAACTCTGTGTCTGTCGGTCCTGAGCAGGCTTCCGGGTGGAATTGTGCGGAGAACCATGGGTAATTCTTGTGGCGGATGCCCTCGTTTGAACCATCGTTCATGTTCACAAAGAGCGGCTCCCAGTCGGCCGGCAATGTTTTATCGTCCACAGCATAACCATGATTCTGGGAAGTAATGAAGCACTGTGTCGTGCCCACTCGCTGCACAGGCTGGTTGTGTGACCGATGGCCGTACTTCAGCTTGTAGGTCTTAGCCCCAGCAGCTCGGGCCAGCAACTGATTGCCAAGGCAGATTCCCATACACGGACGAACAGCCTTGTCTTCCAAGAACGTGCGTATATGCTCTACCGTCTTGCTGCATTGTTCGGGGTCGCCTGGGCCATTAGCCAGAAACAAGCCATCGAACACTAACTGGTTGAAGTCGTAGTCCCAAGGCACACGAACAACCTCAAGGCCACGACGTATCAGACAACGGATGATGTTGGCCTTCACACCGCAGTCAACAAGAACCACCCGTTTCCCGGCACCCCTATTATAAGTAATGACCTCCTTGCAGCTCACCTTCTCCACCCAGTTCACGCTTCCATAATCCTCTTGTTCCGTATGCTGCGACAGTGTCGCAGCCCCATCAACAACTACGCGCCCCATCATCACGCCATGCTCGCGGAGCACTTTCGTGAGTCTTCGGGTATCGACGCCCGTAATGGCTGGAATCATCTCGCGTTTCAGCCATGAAGCCAGCGACTCCTTCGCATTCCAGTGTGAATATGTCTCGCTGTAATCCGCTACAACAAGTGCCTTAGGATGAATACGTTCGCTCTCCATAAACAAAGGCAGGCCATCGGTGCCTAAGTCTGTATCGGGCACACCGTAGTTGCCAATCTGCGGAAAGGTTGTCACAAGAATCTGACCGGCATAGCTGGGGTCTGTCAGGCTCTCCGGATAGCCCGTCATGGCGGTGTTGAAAACCACCTCGCCTGACGTTCCTTGATCGTAGCCAAACGACCAGCCGCAGAACTCTGTGCCATCTTCGAGTATTAGTTTTGCTTCTCTCATCATCTGTTTATTGTTGTTTCTTCTGTTTAGTGTCAATGTAGTTCACTAAGGCGGCGTTGCAGAGCCGTGTACCGCCAGGCGTAGGATAGTGGCCGGTGAAATACCAGTCGCCCGGGTGGTTGGGGCAAGCCTTGTGGAGGCCTTCAATGCTCTGGAACACCAGTTCGATGGGAGCCTGCATCCCCTTCGGGCGCAGCATCTCCACAATCTTCTGGTTGATTTCCTCGACGGTAAAAGGCTCGTAGAGCGCACGGACGTGATTCTCTGTTTGAGGGTCGTGCTTGCAGGCCAGATAGGTATCGTTAACAAGCTGCCACAGACCGCGCTCCTCAATAAGCGCCATCGTGGCTCGGAAAGCGCAAAACTCCTCCAGTCGTGCCATGTCGATGCCATAGTAGTCGGGATAACGAATCTGCGGCGAACTGCTCACCATCACAATCTTCTTGGGGTGCAGGCGGTCGAGAATCTTGAAGATGCTCTCCTTCAGAGTTGTGCCACGCACTATCGAGTCGTCTATAATCACGAGGTTGTCCTTGTATGGTCGCAGCGAACCGTAGCTGATGTCGTAGACGTGGGCAGCCAGGTCATTGCGCTCGCTGTTGTCGGCAATAAAGGTGCGCAGCTTAATGTCTTTCCACACCACCTTCTCCGTGCGCACTTCTCCGTGAAGTTTGCGGAAGCCGTCGGTCATGCCATAGAAAGCCACCTCGGCAGTATTGGGGATATATGAAAATACTGTATTGGTTATATCATTGTCAATGGCTTTCAGGATAGCGGGCGTCAACTGTTCGCCCAGCCGCTTGCGCTCCTGATAGATGTCGCGGTCGGAGCCTCGGCTGAAGTAGATACGCTCAAACGAGCATGCACTCAGCTTCTGTGCGGGCATAATCTGCTCCAGGTGGCTTTCGCCGTTACGGCGCACGATGAGCGACTCGCCTGGCTGCAGCTCACAGATGTCGTCAGCCTGCAGGTCAAAGGTTGTCTGCAATACGGGGCGCTCACTGGCCACGGCCACCATCTCATCGTCGCGATAGTAGAATGCCGGCCGGATGCCCCAGGGGTCGCGCACGGCAAACATCTCGCCGCTGCCCGTCAGTCCGCACATCACGTAGCCGCCGTCGTAGTGCTCCATCGTCGTACGCAGCACGTTGGCCATCTCTACGTGGTTGTCAATATAGTCGGTGATGTCTGTGCCCTGCAAACCCTGCTCCTTGGCGATGGCATACAGGCGCTCCACCTCGCGGTCGAGCCGATGGCCCATCAGTTCGAGGGTAATGTAGGAGTCGCCATAGATACGTGGCGACTGTCCTTGTGAGGTCAGGAAACGGAAAACCTCGTCAATGTTGGTCATGTTGAAATTGCCACACAGACAGAGATTCTTCGCACGCCAGTTGTTGCGGCGCAGGAAGGGATGCACATACTGCTGTCCGCTCTTGCCCGTCGTCGAATAGCGCAGGTGGCCCATATAGAGTTCGCCCGCCATCTCTTCGTTCACACGACTAAAGATTTCGGTGATGGCATCCTTACCCTCTGCCTTCTCTCGGAACATGTACTCCGTGCCTGGCTCTTTGTCCAGACTCACCGAGGCAATACCAGCACCCTCCTGACCACGGTTGTGCTGCTTCTCCATCATCAGGTATAGCTTGTTGAAGCCATAGGCCCACGTGCCATACTTCTGGGCGTAGTAGTCCAGCGGCTTCAACAGGCGAATCATTGCCACGCCACACTCATGCTTCAGTTGCTCCATATCAGATACAGGCCTTGATGAACGACATAAACAGAGGATGCGGATGGAGCACTGTCGACGAATATTCGGGGTGGAACTGTGTACCGATATACCAACGCTCATCGGGTATCTCGACAATCTCCACAAGATTTGCCGAGGGGTTGATGCCCACGCACTTCATACCAGCCTGCTCGTATTCCTCCTTATACTTATTATTGAACTCATAACGGTGGCGATGGCGCTCACGAATAAGCCCTGCTTTACCGTAAGCTTCAAAGACATGACTTCCTTTCACCAGTTCACAGTCGTAGGCCCCCAGCCGCATCGTGCCACCCATCTCGGTGATACTTTTCTGCTCTTCCATCAGGTCGATGACGGGATGCTTAGTATCCGCAGACATCTCGCTGCTGTTCGCATCCTGATACCCTAAGACATTCCTTGCAAACTCAATTACCATCATCTGCATGCCTAAACAAATGCCGAAGGTAGGAATGTCGTGAGTGCGTGTGTATTCGGCGGCTATAATTTTCCCTTCAATGCCGCGCTGTCCGAAGCCTGGACAGATAATTATGCCAGTCATACCTTTGAGTTGAGCAGCGACATTCTCCGTTGTCACCTCCTCGCTGTTGACGAAATGAATCTTCGCCTTCACATCGTTGTAGACGCCAGCCAGGTTCAGACTCTCGCGGATGCTCTTGTAGGCATCCTGCAGGTCGTATTTCCCCACCAGTCCGATTTGTACTTCGCGGGTGGCATGTCGCTGTTTGTCAAGGAAGTCGTGCCAGGACTTCATGGCTGGTGTTTCTCCTACAGGTATGCCTATCTTGCGCATAATGGCAGCATCGAGTCCCTGGCGCTGCATATTTACCGGCACCTCATAGATGCTGGGCATGTCCTCGCTCTGCACCACGCACTCCAAGTCGACATTACAAAACGATGCCACCTTCATGCGCATCGCGTCATCAAGGTGGCGTTCGGTACGAAGCACGAGGATGTCCGGCTGGATACCCATCGACTGCAATTCCTTTACTGAGTGTTGTGTGGGTTTCGTCTTCAACTCGTCAGCGGCTTTCAGATAAGGCACGTAGGTTAGGTGTACGCTCACCGCATCGCGCCCCAGTTCCCAGCGCAGCTGCCGGATAGCCTCCATAAACGGCGCACTCTCGATGTCGCCGATGGTGCCGCCCACCTCAGTAATGACAAAGTCGAAAGCCTCCCCAAGTCCCTCACGCAACATCCGTCGCTTGATCTCGTCCGTGATATGCGGCACCACCTGAATAGTCTTGCCCAGATAGTCGCCACGGCGCTCACGATCAATAACCGTCTTGTAGATGCGCCCCGTGGTAATGCTGTTGTTGCGTGTGGTGCGAATACCCGTAAACCGCTCATAGTGCCCCAGGTCGAGGTCGGTCTCGAAGCCGTCCTCAGTCACGTAGCATTCACCGTGCTCGTAGGGGTTCAGCGTTCCCGGGTCGATGTTGATGTATGGGTCGAACTTCTGGATGGTGACCTTATAGCCGCGTGCCTGCAGCAGCTTGCCTATTGAGGCAGAGATAATGCCCTTGCCCAACGAGGACACAACACCGCCCGTGACGAAGATGTACTTTTTATCCATATTTTATTTGTTCTTTTCACGAATGTGCTCTTCGTATTCCGCCAGCTCGCGCTCGCCGATGTGGGCCAGACCATAGTGTTCGTCGTGCTGCGAGAAGTCGAGTCCTACCTTCTCGCTATAGGGCGAGACGCGCATGGGGATGAGACAGTCAATCAGCTTGTAACCCAGCCAGCTCATAGCAAACGTGTAGATAAAGACGATGACGATGGCCAGCAGATGGTAGAGGAAAATGACGAAGCCATCCCATGTTCCGGCGATGAGGCCCTCCTGGATGAAGATACCCGTCAGAATGGTACCAAAGATACCGCCCGTGCCATGAGTGGGAAACACGTCGAGGGCATCGTCAATGCTGGTGTGGGAGCGCCAGTAGACTGCCACGTTGCAGATGAGCGTGATGACGAAGGCAATGAAGATGCTCTGACCGACGGTGACATAGCCTGCCGACGGTGTGATGGCTACCAGACCGACCACGCAGCCCACGGCGGCACCCATGGCCGACGGTTTGCGGCCACGCAGGCAGTCGAAGAATATCCACGTCATCATGGCAGTGGCCGAGGCGGTGTTGGTGTTGAGGAACGCCTTGACAGCCTGACCGTCGGCATGGAGCGACGAACCAGCGTTGAAGCCGAACCAGCCTAACCAGAGCAAAGCAGCACCCAACAGAACGAACGGGATGTTGGCGGGTTCGCTTTTCTCCGTGCTGCGCCGGCCCAAATAGATGGCTCCCGCAAGAGCGGCAATGCCCGACGAGGCATGAACGACGATGCCACCGGCAAAATCGACGACGCCCCAGCGCAGGAAGAGTCCCTCGGGGTGCCACGTCATGTGGGCCAGCGGACAGTAGATGAAGAAAAAGAAGAACATCATGAAGAACAGGTAAGCCGAGAAGCGCACCCGCTCGGCAAACGACCCCGTGATGAGCGAGGGTGTGATGATGGCGAACTTCATCTGGAACAGGGCAAACAGTGCCAACGGAATCGTTGCTCCGCCCAGCACGTTGCCCGCCGGTGTGGTGTACACTTCAGCTCCCACGCCGTGGAACATCAGGAACGTCAGCGGATTACCAATCACGCCGCCAATGTCGTCGCCGAAGCACAGCGAGAAACCGATGACCACCCAGAGCACCGAAATCAGTCCCATGGCAATAAACGACTGGAGCATGGTCGATATGACATTCTTCGCCCCAACCATGCCGCCATAGAAGAACGACAGGCCCGGCGTCATCATCAGCACAAATATCGTTGCAGTAATGAGCCACGCCACATCGGCAGCCGAAACCACTGACCAGTCACACTCGAACGTAGGCTCGCCTACGAACACACCTGCGACGGCTATCAACGTCATTGCCGCCATCAGGATTATCCAACGTTTCTTGATCTTCATCATATTCTATCTTACATTTGTATATTCTTTGATAAAGCCCCCTCCCCATCCGAGGACGGAGAGAGGGAATGCCTGGTAAAGATTAAGGCTGCAGCGTGAAGCCGAGAACCAGGTAGGCTTTTTGCGAGCAGGGGTTGCCAGTCACCTGTCCGAAGATGGGTACAGAGAACGAATCGGTTACTTTGATGTCCTTCGTGGCCCGTAGCGACAGGTTGGTGACAGCAAAGCCCGTTGTGCCGTAGAAGTCGGTGGCAAAGGGGACGGCACCGGCCGTAGCAGTCCAGTCGACTGTCGCAAGTCGGAATGGGACAGTTGCCTCAACATAGCTGCTGTAGGCCCGTTTGCCGTCCTTGTTTACGCCGTCGTTGCCGGCGAAGTTGGTGAACCATTGCAATGACGCAAAGCCGAAGTCGTAGCCGATGTTGGCTTCAAACAGATGGTTCGTTCCATGAGCGTCGTATTTAAAGTAGCGACCGTCTGGGTCGAGACCGACGTTGAACCAATAGTCGGTCACGCCTATGTTCAGTCCGCCGATGGTGTAGCCGAGCGTCAGGTCAAACTCCTTCGTATCGGCAGGATTGGTCAATCCGTAGCTGCCCCAGGCCGTCAGCGACAAGCCCTTGTAACCCACGCCGAATGTCGGCTGCAGCGACACGCTGCCCGCGTCCAGACCGCGCCAGATGTAACTACTTACAACGTCACCACTAATCGCCGTTTCTATCTCCTCCTGTGCAAGGGCGGTGCTGCTAAGTACCATGCCCATTGCCAATATAACAATCTTTTTCATACCTTTTTTACCTTTTTACTTGTTAGTTATAGCAAGCCTCGCCATGTTCGTAAATGTCAAGACCCTCTTCTTCGATTCGCTTGTCTACACGCAGGCCGTGCAGTTTCTTAATGCCATAGAACAGGACGAAACCGCAGGCGGCAGCCCAAAGGTCGATGACCAGGATACCGAAACACTCGGCGCCGAAGAATCCCCAGCCGTGACCGTAGAAAGCACCGTTCGATGTAGACAGCAGACCCGTCATCAGTGTGCCGAGAATACCGCAGACACCATGCACACTCGAAGCACCGACAGGATCGTCGATATGCAGACGGTGGTCGATGAACTCGATGGCATAGACCAGCACCAATCCACAGACAAGGCCAATGATGACGGCTCCCACAGGTGACACCAGATCGCAGCCAGCCGTGATGCCTTGAGTGTCAGCGAGAGCGACGGCTTACCATACTTCAGCCAGGTCAGGAACATCGTGGCCGTACCGCCGGCTGCGGCAGCGAGGTTGGTGGTCAGAAACACGTGGCTGATGGCGATGCGGTTCACTTCGCCGCTGGCTGCCAGCTGAGATCCCGGGTTGAAACCGAACCAGCCGAGCCAAAGGATAAACACACCCAGCGCCGCCATCGTCAGGTTATGGCCAGGAATGGCGCGGCTCTTGCCGTCCCTGGCATATTTGCCAATACGAGGACCGAGTGCCATCGCACCAATCAGTGCCAATACGCCACCAACGCTGTGTACGATAGCTGAGCCGGCAAAATCGTGAAACACGTCACCAAAGGTGGTCATCATAAACCCGTCTTCGGCATCGTTGCAAAGCCAACCACCTCCCCACGTCCAGTGGCCCTCAATGGGATAGATAAACAATGAGATAACTGCGCTGTAAATCAAATACATCGAGAACTTGGTGCGCTCAGCCATAGCTCCGCTGACAATCGTTGCCGAGGTGGCGCAGAAGACGGTCTCAAAAATCAAGAAGCCTTCTACGGGCAGGTCGCCCTTGTAGAATGTGAGGTCGCCCCAGTTGGGCATACCGATAAATCCAGCACCCTCGCTGCCGAACATAAATCCGAAGCCGAGGAAGAAGAACAGCAACGAGCCGAACATGAAGTCGACGAAGTTCTTCATCAGGATGTTGGCAGTGTTCTTGCCTCGCGTAAAGCCTGCCTCACACAGCGCAAAGCCCGGCTGCATCCAGAAAACCAACATGGCTGCCAATAGCATCCATACGGTATCGAGTGATAATCCTATTTCGTTCATAATTGTTTTTGTGTTGTGTTATCCTTATTACTTTTTGTCTCTCAATACGGTGTCGCCGTTCTCGCCTGTGCGAATCGACCATGTGTCTATCATTTCGCTTACGAAGATGCGTCCGTCGCCAATCTCGCCCGTGTGTGCCACCTTCAGGATGACCTTCACCGTTGGCTCTACAAACTGGTCACGGCAGACAATGGTCAGTGCCACACGCTCTATCACATCTGTTGAGTACTGCACGCCACGATATATCCTTTCCTGTCGGCTCTGCCCTATGCCGTGAACGTTGTGGTATTCAAACCAGTCGATGTCCGACGCAAGCAGTGCCTCCTTGACCTCCTCAAACTTGGTCTTGCGGATAATTGCTTCAATCCTTTTCATACTTTTTACCTTTTTAATTAATACTTTCGTGACATCTTGCAAGATTTCGGCGGCAAAGGTACGGCGATTCTTGGAAAAAAGCCGTATAAATTTCCAACTTTGCAACAACTAATTCTTGATAAATGACAAAGTGTAAAGCAGAGGGCAGGCGACGGCTTTCTTTTTCTTTCGTTTTGCCGAATAAACTGTTGTATTTGTGGCAAAATGTCATCCGTGTACGATTCCAAACTAAAATAATGTCGCGAATAAGTTTGTTTTTCTAACTATTTGTATTACCTTTGCACCCGAAATTGAGATAAACGAAAGATTAAACAAGGATAATATGACAAAAAGTAAATTAGACGGACTATACCAGCCACAATATGAGCACGACGCTTGTGGCGTTGGTATGGTGGTGAACATACACGGAAACAAGAGCCACGAACTGGTCGACAATGCGCTAAAGGTTCTGGAGAACATGGAGCACCGTGGTGCTGAGACGCGTGACAAGACGGGCGATGGTGCCGGCATCATGCTGCAGATTCCCCATGAGTTCATCCTGCTGCAGGGTATCCCCGTGCCCGAAAAAGGGAAATATGGCACGGGACTGGTGTTCCTGCCGAAAGAGGAAAAGGCGCAGCAGGAAGTCCTGTCGGTGATGATTGAGGAGATTGAGCGTGAGGGCCTGCAACTGATGCATCTGCGAACGGTACCCACTTGTCCCGAGGTACTGGGAACTGCCGCTCGTGAGGTTGAGCCAGACATCAAGCAGATTTTCGTAACGGGCATGTCGGACGAAGATACGCCCGTGTTTGAGCGTATATTATATAAGGTACGTAAGCACATTGAAAACCGCGTCGATAACAAGGACTTTTATGTCTGTTCGCTGTCGAACAAGAATATCATATACAAGGGAATGCTGACCAGCGGACAGTTACGCCGGTATTTTCCTGATTTATCTAACCCCTACCTAACAAGCGGACTGGCGCTGGTCCACTCACGATTCAGCACAAACACATTCCCCACGTGGTCACTGGCCCAGCCCTTCCGCTTGTTAGCCCATAACGGCGAGATAAACACCATTCGCGGCAATCGCGGATGGATGAAAGCCCGCGAGAGCGTACTAAGCAGCGATGCATTAGGCGACATCAGGGAGATTTCGCCTATCGTGCAGGAGGGTATGAGCGACTCGGCTTCGCTGGATAACGTGTTTGAGTTCCTGATGATGAGCGGAATGTCGCTGCCACAGGCGATGGCGATACTCGTGCCGGAGTCGTTCAACGACAAGAACCCGATATCTGAAGACTTGAAAGCGTTCTACGAGTACCACTCGATATTAATGGAACCTTGGGACGGACCGGCTGCCCTGCTGTTCAGCGACGGACGCTATGCGGGCGGTATGCTCGACCGTAACGGACTGCGCCCCTCGCGCTATACGATAACGAAGCAGGGCATGATGGTCGTGGCCTCAGAAGTCGGCGTCATGGACTTCGAGCCTGGTGACGTGGTCAGCAAGGGGCGTCTTCAGCCGGGAAAGATCCTGCTCATCGATACACAGGAAGGCAAAATCTACTACGACGGCGAAATCAAGGAACAGCTGGCTAAGGCTCATCCCTACCGCGAATGGCTCAACGAGAACCGCGTGCAGTTGGAGAAGCTGAAGAGCGGACGCAAAGTGGAAAACTCGGTAAGCGACTTCCAGCGGAAACTTGTCACCTTCGGTTTCGGTCAGGAAGATATCGACCGTACCATCATACCGATGGCAACGGCAGGTCAGGAGCCGGTTGCAGCTATGGGCAACGACACGCCACTGGCCGTCGTCAGCGACCGTCCGCAGCTGCTTTTCAATTACTTCCGCCAGCAGTTCGCTCAGGTGACGAATCCCGCCATCGACCCTATTCGCGAAGAGTTAGTGATGTCGCTGACGGAATACATTGGTGCTGTAGGTACCAACATTCTGACACCCGATGCCTCGAACTGCAAGATGGTTCGCCTGCCTCAGCCTGTACTGACCAACACACAGCTGGATATACTCTGTAATATAAGGTATAAGGGATTCAAGACGAAGAAGCTTCCTATCCTCTTCGATATCGAGAAGGGTGAAGAGGGGCTGCGTCAGGCAATAGACTACCTCTGTAATGAGGCAGAGCGTAGCGTGGACGAAGGTGTTAACTATATTATCCTGACAGACCGCGATATTGACAATGAACATGCGGCAATCCCGTCGCTCTTAGCAGTCAGCGCCGTGCATCATTATCTGATTTCAGTGGGCAAGCGCGTGCAGACAGCACTTATCGTGGAGAGCGGTGAGATACGCGAGACGATGCACGCTGCATTGTTGCTGGGTTATGGTGCCAGTGCGCTGTGTCCGTATATGACCTTTGCCATTCTCGACGACCTGGTGAAGCGCGGAAAGATTCAGGAGGAATACGCTACGGCAGAGAAAAACTATATCAAGGCCGTGGACAAGGGGCTGAAGAAGATTATGTCGAAGATGGGCATTTCGACCATCCGCTCGTATCGTGGCGCAAAGATTTTCGAGAGCATCGGTTTGAGCGAGGACTTGCTGCGCAGGTACTTCGGCACAGAAGTGAGCACCATCGGCGGTATCGGGCTAAAGGAGATTGCGAGGGATGCTATACGTCTGCAAATAGCTGCTCAGGAACAATCGCTATTGAAGAACCACGGGCAGTTCTCGTGGCGCAAGGATGGCATTGAGCACGCTTGGAACCCGGAGACGATTGCGAAGCTGCAGTTAGCCTGTCGTACAGGTGACTACGAAAAGTTTAAGGAATGGTCAAAGCTTGTCGACGAGAAGGAGAGCCCCATCTTCCTCCGCGACTTCCTCACCTTTAAGAAGGTATCTACTCCCCTCCCTCATAGGGAGGGGCAAGGGGGAGAGTCTGTCGAGTCCGTAGAGTCTATCGTGAAGCACTTCGTAACGGGAGCTATGAGTTTCGGAGCCTTGAGCATCGAGGCCCATGAGGCTCTTGCACTGGCCATGAACAAGCTCGGCACTCGCTCGAACACAGGCGAGGGCGGTGAGGACAATGCCCGCTACCACTCAGAGGTTGACGGTGTGAGCCTGTCGAGCAAGACGAAGCAGATAGCCAGCGGCCGCTTCGGCGTGACAGCAGAGTATCTGGTGAACGCCGAGGAGATACAAATCAAGGTAGCACAGGGCGCGAAGCCCGGCGAAGGCGGACAGCTGCCCGGCTTCAAGGTAAACGAGATTATTGCCAAGACGCGCAATGCCATACCCGGCATCTCGCTCATCTCACCGCCGCCTCACCACGATATTTATTCCATCGAAGACTTGGCACAACTCATCTTCGACCTCAAGAACATCAACCCGACGGCAGCCGTCAGCGTGAAGCTGGTAGCCGAGAGTGGCGTGGGTACGATTGCTGCTGGTGTAGCCAAGGCTAAGGCCGACCTCATCGTTATCAGCGGTGCCGAGGGTGGTACGGGGGCTTCGCCTGCCAGCAGTATGCGCTTTGCAGGCATCTCGCCGGAGATTGGTCTCGCCGAGACGCAACAGACGCTGGTGCGCAACGGCCTGCGGAACCAGGTGCGCCTGCAGACCGACGGTCAACTGAAGACGGCGAAGGATGTCATCATCATGGCGATGCTCGGCGCCGATGAGTTCTCGTTTGGCACGCTTCCGCTCATCGTCTTGGGCTGCGTGATGATGCGTAAGTGCAATACCAATACCTGTCCAATGGGTGTGGCGACGCAGAACCCAGAGCTTCGCAAGCACTTCGAAGGCCGTGCCGAGTATGTGGTGAACTACTTCACATTCCTTGCCCAGCAGGTGCGCGAATACCTTGCTGAAATGGGCGTACACAGCCTGAAGGAAATCATCGGACATACCGAACTCATCGAGGTGAACACTCAGAATGCCACTGACAAGCAGAAGACCATCGACTTCGGCCGTCTGCTGCACAAGCCCGACACAGAGAAAGCACTCTTTTGGGATCGTGGTGCCTATACTAAGGTAACGGGCGTCAAGGACGAGGAAATCATCAAGTCTGCTCAAAAAGCCATTGACGAACAGGAGGAAGTGACGCTTGACTATGCCATCAAGAATACCGACCGTGCCGTGACGACGATGCTCAGCGGTGCCATCGCCAAGAAATATGGCGAGGCAGGCCTGACCGATAATACGATAAACATCAAGTTCAAGGGTTCGGCGGGCCAGTCGTTTGGAGCATTTGCCGTGCGCGGACTCAACCTCAAACTCGAAGGCGAGTGCAACGACTATTTCGGCAAGGGGCTTAGTGGCGGGCGCATCAGCATCCTGCCTCCAGCACGTCGCAGCGACGACTTCAAGGCCGAAGACAATATCATCGCCGGTAACACTGGCCTGTATGGTGCCACCTCCGGCGAACTCTACATCAACGGCAAGGTGGGCGAACGCTTCGGCGTGCGCAACTCAGGAGCCATCGCCGTCATCGAGGGTGCTGGCGACCACTGCTGCGAATACATGACCGGCGGACGTGTCGTGGTACTCGGCGAGACGGGGCGCAACTTCGCGGCCGGCATGTCGGGCGGACTGGCTTACGTCTACGACCCCAACCGCACGTTCGACTACTTCTGCAATATGGATATGGTGGAAATCAACCTCGTCGAGGACAGCGTCTCGCGCAAGGAACTCCTGGAGCTTGTCCGTCAGCACTATCTGCATACAGGATCGGCACTGGCAGGGCGGATGCTCGACGACTGGTCGCGCGTGGTCGAGGACTTCGTACAAGTAGTCCCCATTGAGTACAAACGCGTGCTGCAGGAGGAACAAATGAAGAAACTGCACGAGAAAATAGCTGACATACAGCGAGACTATTAGGAAAAGGTAAAAAAGTAAAGATATGGGAAATCCGAAAGCATTTTTAGAGATACACCGCCAGGAGGCGGGCTACCGTCCGATTCACGATAGAATCCACGACTTCGGCGAGGTGGAGCAGACACTCAACACGCACCAGCGCCGCGAGCAGGCTTCGCGCTGCATGGACTGCGGCGTGCCCTTCTGCCACTGGGCTTGTCCGTTAGGCAACAAGGCCCCCGAATGGAACGATGCGCTGTATAAGGGCGACTGGGAACTGGCCTTCCGCCTGCTCACGAGCACCAACCCCTTCCCCGAGTTCACCGGCCGCATCTGTCCGGCCCTGTGCGAGAAGGCCTGTGTGCTGAACCGCTTCAACCACGAGCCGACGACAAACCGCGAGGATGAGTGCGCCATTATCGAGGGCGCTTTTCGCGAGGGATATATCCAGCCTCGAGTGCCAGTCAGAAACGGCATGAGCGTGGCCGTCATCGGCGCCGGTCCCGCCGGCCTCGCCGCCGCCGACGCCCTCAACCAGATGGGCTACACCGTCACCGTCTTTGAGAAGAACGAGGCCGCCGGTGGTCTCCTCCGTTACGGCATTCCCAACTTCAAACTTAACAAGGCCATTATCGACCGCCGCATTAAGATGATGGAGCAGGAGGGCATCGCCTTCCGCTATGGCGAAGCTATCACGTATGCTGCGATATCATCGCAGCTCGCGCCGCAATACTCCGCCGTCGTCCTCGCCACCGGTACCCCCACGGCCCGCGACCTGAAGGCACCAGGCCGCCAGCTGAAGGGCGTTCACTTCGCCCTCGAACTGCTGTCGCAGCAGAACCGCGTACTCGCCGGCATCGAGTTTAGCAAGGACGAGCGCATCACCGCCCGTGGCAAGGACGTACTCGTCATCGGTGGCGGCGACACTGGCTCCGACTGTATTGGTACGGCTCATCGCCAGGGGTGCAAGAGTGTCACGCAGATTGAAATAATGCCCCGTCCCGTGGAAGGCCCCGACGACCCGCAGAACCCCTGGCCCAACTGGCCGCGCACGCTCAAGACCACCTCAAGTCACGAGGAAGGCTGCACCCGCCGCTGGAACATCAATACCCTTGAGTTCCTTGGCGAGAACGGTCGTCTCACAGGCGTCAAGGTGCAGGAGATAGATTGGAAACCTAATCCTGATGGTGGTCGTCCTATCATGGTGGAGAAAGGTGAGCCTTTCATCATCAAGGCTGAGCTTTGCCTACTGGCCATGGGCTTCCTCAAGCCCGAGCACCCCGAATACCCAGAGAACGTCTTCGTATGCGGCGATGCCCAAAACGGTGCCTCGCTCGTAGTCCGCGCTATGGCCAGCGGCATCGAGACAGCCAAGAAAGTAAACGAATATCTATCCAAATGAGGATTCCATTTACCAAAATGCACGGATGCGGCAATGACTACATCTACGTCAATGCCATGCAGCATCCCATAGCCGACCCGCAGTCCTGCGCCATAGCATGGAGCGACCGCCACAAAGGCATCGGCTCCGACGGTCTTGTCCTCATCGACCGCAGTCCCGTCCCCGAGGCCGATTTCTCCATGCGAATCTTCAACGCCGACGGCTCTGAAGCCATGATGTGCGGCAATGCCAGTCGCTGCATCGGCAAGTACCTCTATGAAAAAGCTATCACAGGTAAAACGGAGATTCGCCTGCTGACGCAGTCAGGCATCAAAACGCTCATATTACACCTAACTGGCAGTAAGGTTGAATCCGTTACGGTAGACATGGGCGAACCTATACTGGAAGATGAATCACAGTTTGTGAACAATAGGGGAATGAGCAAGGGAATCTTTGTCTCGATGGGCAACCCCCACTACATCATCTTCACCGACGATGTCGATCAGGTGGGCGCGACGGGGCCTGTCCTTGAACGCCATCCCGCCTTCCCGCAGCGCTGCAACATCGAATTTGCCCGCATTCAGTCCGACGGCAGCATCAGAACACGTGTTTGGGAACGAGGCAGTGGCATTACGATGGCCTGCGGCACGGGTGCCTGTGCCACCGCCGTCGCTGCCTGCCTGTCAGGACGTGCGGAAAGAATAAGCGACATCGTCATGGACGGAGGCACCCTCCACATTGAGTGGCGCGAATCGAACAATCACGTATACATGACCGGCCCCGCTGAATTTGTCTTCGACGGAGAAATAGAAATGAAATAAAGTAAAAACGATATGGCATTAGTAAACATCCACTTCCTGAACCTACAAAACAACTACCTGTTCGCCGACATCGCCAAAAAGGTCAACGCCTTCAAGGTGATGCACCCCAAGGCCGACGTCATCAGCCTCGGCATCGGCGACGTCACCCAGCCCCTCTGCCCCGCAGTCGTCGAGGCCATGCACAAGGCTGTCGACGAGATGGCCACCGCCGACGGCTTCCGAGGCTATGGTCCCGAGCAGGGCTACGACTTTCTGCGCGAGGCCATTCTGAAGAACGACTTCGTGCCGCGTGGCGTCCGCCTCAACATCGACGAGGTCTTCATCAACGACGGTGCCAAAAGCGACACCGGCAATTTCCAGGAACTCCTCCACTGGGACAACTTTATCGGCGTCACCGACCCCATCTATCCCGTCTATATCGACTCCAACGTCATGATAGGCCGCTGCGGTACCTACCGCGACGGCCGCTGGACCAACGTGCGCTATATGCCTACGACGGCCGAGAACGGTTTCATACCCGAGTTACCCAAGGGACGCCCCGTCGACGTCATCTACCTCTGCTACCCAAACAATCCCACGGGCACCGTCATCACCAAGCAGGAACTGCGCAAGTGGGTGAACTACGCCTTGAAGAACGATGCACTCATCCTCTTCGATGCCGCCTACCAGGCATACATACAAGACCCCGACATCCCCCACTCTATCTACGAGATTCGCGGAGCCCGCAAGTGTGCCGTTGAGTTCCGATCTTTCTCCAAGACCGCTGGCTTCACCGGCGTCCGCTGTGGCTACACCATCGTGCCCAAGGACGTCAGCGTCAGCACCTTCGAGGGCGAACGCATACCCCTTAATCAGCTCTGGCTGCGCCGCCAGTGCACTAAGTTCAACGGCACCAGCTACATATCACAACGTGCCGCCGAGGCCATCTACTCGCCCGAAGGCAAGCAGCAGGTGCAGCAGACTATCGACTACTATATGCAGAACGCCAAGAAGATGCTCTCCGTCCTGCGCAACCTTGGTTTCGAATGCTACGGTGGCGAAAATGCCCCCTACATCTGGATGCGCACACCCGACGGCATGAGTTCCTGGCAGTTCTTCGAAGCTCTACTCTATGGTGCGAACGTTGTCTGCACACCAGGCGTCGGCTTCGGTCCCTCAGGCGAAGGCTATGTCCGCTTCACAGCCTTCGGTAGTCATGAGCGCACCGAGGAAGCGCTGCAGCGCATCGAGAAGTGGCAGCGGGGCGTACAATAGGGGGATATTTACTTTTTCCTTGATGCTTTTTGTTTCGGCATTGGGAGTTCCTTGCACGTCTCGCTGACAAGCTGCGACAGATAGTCGCGGTCGTCCACGTCGGCAATGTAGAAGTAGTCCTTGGCACCGTCGTAGGGCGGGCGCATATCAACAACCCGCAACAGTTTGCGTCCCATCTCTGTCGGCTTCAGGTAGAAACGATCATCGCAAATAAGTCCGAAGATCTTACCGTCGCAATAAATACCATAGTCGCCAAACATTTTCTTGGTGACTATCTCGCCAGCTCCGCTGCACTGGTCTGCAATGTATTGAACAAAATCTGCGTTGCTTGCCATGTCAATTTGCTTTTTTCGCGCAAAGTTACAATAAATAGTCCAAATCAATTGATGATCTCCCCAAAAACTGCTCCCTTTTGACACTTTGTAACAAAGAAGCAGATTTTTGAGCCAAGAAGAAAGCAATTTGAGGTCTTTGAACGGCTCGGACTTTACAAAATGATATAATACGAAACATTTCTCAAACAATCTGCTATCAAAGTTTTTGGTTTTGCTATCATTTTGCGTACCTTTGCAGCAGATTTGCAGACAAATAGTAAGCAAAATAGTATAAACTAAATTAGAAAGACGATTATGGAAGCATTAAGATTTCAGGTTGTCGGCGAGGCCTTCAAAAAGAAACCTCTCGACGTAAAAACACCCGCAGACCGTCCTGCGAAGTATTTCGGTAGCAAGGTCTTCAACCGTGAGAAGATGTACAAGTACCTGCCCAAGGACGTGTACGAAAAGATGATTGACGTGATCGAGAACGGTGCACGGCTCGACCGCGACGTGGCCGATGCCGTTGCTGCCGGCATGAAACAGTGGGCCACGGAGAATGGTGTAACGCACTACACCCACTGGTTCCAGCCGCTGACTGAAGGCACTGCCGAGAAGCACGACTCGTTTATCGAGCACGACGGCAAGGGCGGCATGGTCGAGGAGTTCACCGGTAAACTGCTCGTCCAGCAGGAGCCCGATGCCTCGTCGTTCCCCAGCGGTGGCATCCGTTCAACGTTCGAGGCCCGTGGCTACTCGGCCTGGGACCCTACGTCGCCGGTCTTCATCATCGACGATACACTCTGCATCCCCACCGTATTTATATCGTACACGGGCGAGGCACTCGACTACAAGGCTCCGCTGCTGCGCGCACTCCATGCTGTCAACGTGGCCGCCACGGACGTGTGCCACTATTTTGACCCAACGGTCAAGAAGGTGACCTCCAACCTCGGTTGGGAGCAGGAGTACTTCCTCGTTGACGAGGGCCTCTACTCAGCCCGCCCCGACCTGCTGTTGACGGGACGTACCCTGATGGGCCACGACTCTGCCAAGAACCAGCAGATGGACGACCACTACTTCGGCTCCATCCCCGAGCGCGTCGCCGCTTTTATGCGCGAGCTGGAGATTGTCGCACTCGAACTGGGCATTCCCTGCAAGACGCGCCACAACGAGGTGGCACCCAACCAGTTTGAGCTAGCACCCATTTTCGAGGAGACCAATCTGGCCGTCGACCATAACATGCTGCTGATGTCGCTGATGAAACGCGTGGCCCGCAAGCACGGCTTCCGCGTACTGCTTCACGAAAAACCCTTTTCTGGCATTAACGGATCGGGCAAGCACAACAACTGGTCGCTGAGCACAGACAACGGCGTACTGCTCCACGCCCCCGGCAAGACGGCAGAGCAGAACCTTCGCTTCGCCACCTTCATCGTCGAGACGCTGATGGGCGTCTGGCGCCACAACGGGCTGCTGAAGGCCTCTATCATGAGCGCCACAAACGCCCACCGCCTGGGTGCCAACGAGGCACCGCCAGCCATTATCTCGTCGTTCCTCGGCAAGCAGGTCAGCGAGTTGCTCGACCACATCGAGAAGGCCGACGTGGCCGACATCCTCACTATAGCTGGCAAGCAGGGAATGAAGATGGATATCCCCGAGATTCCCGAACTCTTCATCGACAATACCGACCGCAACCGTACGTCGCCTTTCGCCTTCACAGGCAACCGCTTCGAGTTCCGTGCCGTCGGCTCAGAGGCCAACTGCGCCTCGGCCATGATTGCGCTGAACAGCGCCGTCGCCGAAGCCCTTGCAGACTTCAAGAAGCGTGTGGACGCTCGCGTTCCCGAACTGGAGAAGAAACTCGATGGCACAGGCCACAGCGCCACGTTCCACGCCATCATCGAAGTGCTGCGCGAGGACATCAAGACCTGCAAGCCCATCCGCTTCGACGGCAACGGCTACAGCGACGAATGGGTTATTGAAGCTGAGAAGCGCGGCCTCGACGTAGAGAAGTCGTGTCCGAAAATCTTTGAGCGCTACCTCGACGATTCCAGCGTCAAGATGTTCGAGAGCCTTGGCGTGATGACCAAAAAGGAACTGGAGGCCCGCAACGAGGTGAAGTGGGAGACTTACACGAAGAAGATTCAGATAGAGGCCCGCGTATTGGGCGACCTTTCGATGAACCACATCATTCCCGTCGCTACCCGCTACCAGACGCAGCTGCTTCAGAACATCAGCAACATGGCTGTCGTCTTCCCCATCGACACCGCTGACAAGCTCTCAGCCCGCAACAAGAAAATCATCCAGGAGATTGCCGAGCGTACCAGCACTATAGAGAAAGGTGTCGAAGAACTGATTGAGGCTCGTAAGAAGGCAAACAAGATTGAAGATGAACACCAGAAGGCCATTGCCTACCACGACTCCGTGGAGCCGAAGCTCGATGACATCCGCTACGAGATTGACAAACTGGAACTGATTGTTGACGACAGCCTCTGGCCACTGCCGAAGTATCGCGAACTGTTGTTCATTCGGTAAGAAACTGATATTCAGGTTAGGTCAGTCATAGTCCGGTAATGCGTTTCAGGCGCGTACAGCTGAACGGTCGTTTGCGTAAAGGCGAACGACCGTTTGCGCATTGGAGAACAATAAGCAGGCGCTGTTGACAATCAGGCATAGAAAAAGGGAACCTGATTGATTCCCTTTAAGTGTTTTTGGCGGAGAGAGAGGATTGTGAACCGCTCTCCTAAAGCGTTGATTATCAGTTTCATTAATCTCTACTTTACTGTCAGTGTAACACTTTTGTCACCAAA
>CADCEQ010000041.1 GCA_902800435.1 uncultured Prevotellaceae bacterium
CCCCGTCCTAACTTCGGCGGTGGTCAGGGAATGGGCCAGGGTGGCCAGCGTCCCGAGATGACCGAGGAGCAGCGCGAGCAGTTTGCCAAGATGCGCCAGGAGCGCGAGGAGGCCCAGAAGCAATATGAGACCGAGCTCCAGCAGATTATGACTCCCGAGCAGTACAAGGCTTACCAGGCCGACCAGGAGGAGATGCGCCGAAATTTCGGTCGTCGCGGCCAAGGCGGTCAGCGTGGCGGTCGCGGAAACCGGGGAAACAGAGAAAACGTGCAATAAATAGAATATTCGTATCATAGTGATTTAGGTTAACATAGTGTTTTTGAAAAGGCAAGCGTGCCTTCTTCGATGAGTATTAAACGGTAAAAGATATTGGATAACGCCCGCCCGCTATGAAAATAGCGGGCTTTTTTTGTGGCCGTCTGACAATTATTTTGTAACTTTGCCGACGAATTTCAAAAGAACGACAAAATGAACAAGAATACGACGATAATGGCGCTGGCCTGCCTGTTGACGCTGGCCGGGTGCAAGGAGAAGAAGCAGACGCAGGACATCATTGCGCCGCGTATTGAAGTGGCTAAGCCCTCGGGGCCTATCCGCATGCAGCCGTATAACGACCAGCGCGACGTGAAGTGGCTGGGCAAGACTTATAAGGTGGAGATTAACCGCGCGCCCAGCGACAGTCTGCCGATGGTGAAGGACGAGACGGGGCAGAAGTTCGTCGACAACCGCATCAGCCTCGTCGTGCGCCGTGCCGACGGCAGCGTGGCCATCCAGAAGTCGTTTACCAAGGCGACGTTCGAGGGTTATATCGATGCCGGCTACCGCAAGGCGGGCATCCTCGAAGGGCTGGTGTTCGACGAGGTTGACGACCAGCAGCTGAAGTTTGCCGCCAGCGTCTGCCTGCCCCAGACCGATGAGTATATTCCCCTGAACGTGCAGATTGACAACTTCGGGAATGTGCGCATTGCCCGCGACTCGCAGATGGACACCAACGGCGACATGAGCGAGGACGAAGACGAGGTGTAAAGGTAAAAAAGTAAAAAGGTAAAAAAGTAAAAAGGTAAAACGGTAAAAGGCGGAGTCTCAGAACAGCTGATGCCAGGCGTCGCGCAGGTCGGTCATCCGGCTGAAGAGCAGGTCGGCTCCGCACGAAAGGAGGACGTCGTCGGGTAGGGGACCCGTGTTGACGGCAATGGTCAGGGCCTGCGCTGCCACACCGGCACGGACACCGAGCGGCGCATTCTCGACGACGACGGTCTGCCAGGGTTGCGTGCCCGCTTTCTGCATACCTTTATTATATGGATCTGGATTGGGCTTGCCGCGGCTGACGTCGTAGGCCGTCACGATGTGCGCTTCGTCCAGGAACTCGCCGAAGTCGTCGAGCAGCCGGGCGATGAGCGGGCGCTGTCCGCTGCCTGTCACCACGCCGATTGTTAGTCCCTGCCGATGGATGTTCCCCATCAGCTCTTTCACGCCCGTCATCACCGGCGGATTGCCCATGGCGTGGAACAGCCGCGTCTTCTCGTCGTACATCTGCTGGGCTTTCTCCAGCGTAATCTCCTCACCCTTCTGGCGGAGCACCATCTGGCGGATGGTGTCGATGCCGCGGGCACCCTCGGTGGCGTAGGCGTCGGCCTCGGTCATCGTGATGCCGAACTCCTGCATCGACTGCTGCCAGGCAACGGCGTGGTGGGGCATCGAGTTGTAGAGCACGCCGTCCATATCGAAGAGCACGGCTTTGGGCTCAAACTGCTCAAAGCCGTGCTTCTCCAAATACTGTTTGATGTCAGCCTTCATTTATGCTTCTTTGGCAAGTCTTTCCTTGATGGCCTTCGAGTCGGCCTCGTAGCCGGGCTTGTCGAGCAGGGCAAACATATTCTTCTTGTAGGCTTCGACGCCGGGCTGGTTGAACGGGTTCACGCCGAGCACGTTGCCGCTGATGCCGCAGGCAATCTCGAAGAAGTAGATGAGCTGTCCGATGTAGTACTCGTTCAGACAGGGCACCGAGATGCGGATGTTGGGCACGCCGCCGTCGACGTGGGCCAGGCGTGTGCCGAGCTCAGCCATCTTGTTCACCTCGTCGACGCGCTTGCCTGCCAGGAAGTTCAGACCATCGAGGTTCTCGTCGTCGCTGGGGAACAGCAGCGTGCGGTTGGGCTGCTCGATGGAGATAACCGTCTCGAAGATGGTGCGCTCGCCGTCCTGAATCCACTGACCCATCGAGTGCAGGTCGGTGGTGAAGTCGACGCTGGCGGGGAAGATGCCCTTCTTGTCCTTACCCTCCGACTCGCCGTAGAGCTGCTTCCACCACTCGCTGACGAAGTGCAGCTTGGGCTGGTAGTTTACCATGATCTCAATCTTCTTGCCTGCCTCGTACAGCCCGTTGCGCACGGCAGCATACTGGGCAGCGAGGTTCTCGTCGAAGGGAACGTCCTTGCCGCAGGCCTTCTCCATGTCCTGTGCACCGGCAACGAGCTGCTTGATGTCGAATCCGGCGCAGGCGATGGGCAGCAGACCCACCGGCGTGAGCACCGAGAAGCGGCCGCCCACGTTGTCGGGGATGATGAACGACTTGTAGCCCTCCTTGTCGGCGCAGGTGCGGGCAGCGCCGCGCTTGGCGTCGGTGACGGCCACGATGACGTCCTTGGCAGCCTCCTTGCCCATCTGTGCCTCGCACTGCTTCTTCAGCAGGCGGAAGGTGAGGGCGGTCTCGGTCGTCGTTCCACTCTTCGAAATATTGATGACGCCGAACTTCTTGTCCTTCAGGTACTCGGTCATCTCCGAGAGGTAGTCCTCGCCGATGTTGTTGCCGGCAAAGAGGATGGTGGGGTTCTTCTTGTCCTGTATGAGCCAGGCGAACGTGTTGCCCAAGGCCTCGATGACGGCACGGGCACCGAGGTAGCTTCCGCCGATGCCGGCCACGACGACCACCTCGCACTTCTCGCGCAGCGTGTTGGCTACGGCCTGTACCTCGTCGAGGAACTGTGGCGTGATGCCCGATGGCAAGTGCAGCCATCCGAGGAAGTCGTTACCGGGACAGGTCCCATTCTCCAAAGCCTCCTGAGCGGCCTTTACCTTCGGCTCGAAAGCCTTTACTGCGCCTGCCTCAAGGAAACAGGCGGCCTTTGTGATGTCAAGACTGATGTTCTTCATTTGTTTCGCTATTTTTAGTTATGATATTATTTCGGCTTGCAAAAATACAAAAAAAAGGCGTAACCACAAAAGATTTCGGCAAAATATGTTTATCTTTGCAGACGATTAACAAACCTTGACGATATGAAAGCGACGTTACTAACCCTTATGATGATACTTGGCACCGCTTCGGCTATGGCCAAGGATGCCCTTGACAGCATACAGTACCTGCTGGACGATGCCCCCATTCAGGAAAAGGTGTATCTGCACTTAGACAACAACTGCTACTACAGGGGCGAGGAGATCTGGTACAAGGCATACGTGGTGCGCGCCGACGACAACAGCTATACCGACATGAGCCGCCTGCTCTACGTCGAACTGGTGTCGCCCGACGGGATGCTCGTGGAGCGCCAGACCATCACCATCTCCGAGGACGGCGACGGCGAGGGCTCGTTCTATCTCACCGACTCGCTCTACTCAGGCTTCTACGAGTTGCGCGCCTACACCCGCTGGATGATGAACTTCTGCGTCACCGAGCATGCGTCGAACCGCCAATCGCGCGAACTCTTCTACACGCAGCAGATGGCCAACGACTTCTACCGCCTGTATGGTACGGTCTACAGTCGCGTGGTGCCGGTCTACGAGACGCCCGAAGAGCTGGGCGACTACGCCAGGAAGTACATCGTGGAACGCCCGAAGACGCGCCTCGACAAGGAACTGAAGGCCAGCCTCAAGGTCAACTTCTACCCGGAGGGCGGCCACCTGATAGCGGGTACCAAGGCCAACGTGGCCTTCGAGGCTGTCAACGAGCTGGGCGAGCAAGTAGACATCTCAGGCCGGGTAAATGGCGAGGTCATCAAGACCGAGCACGAGGGGCGCGGCGTCTTCACCATAGACGTGCCTAAGGAAGGACGGCTGAGAGCCCTTTTCCACTATGCCGGAAAGGACTACACCATCAATCTGCCGAGGACTGAGAAGACGGGCTGCGCCTTGAGCGTCAAGAGCATTGGGCGCAATGTCAGGGCCGACATCGCCGTGCGCGACCTGCCTGCCGACAAGGAGTGTGCTGCCATTGTGCTCTCGCGCGGCCAACTGAAGGTGTTCGAGCGCTTTATGCCCGACGTCAAGGGCGTGACCACTATAGACATCGACACCAGAGAACTGCCAGCGGGCGTCAGCGACCTCATCATCGTCGATAACGATGGGCAGCCCATGGCCGACCGTCTGTTCTTCGTCAACCAGCACGACTGTACCGACGGCCACATCAAGATGATGACCAAGCAAACCGACTATCAGCCCTACGAAGCCATCGACCTGGAACTGCGGGTGCCCGAGGGTACCGACCAGGTCTCGGTCAGTGTCCGCGATGCCGGTACCGACGATGCTACCTTCGACACGGGCAACATCATGACCGAGCTGTTGCTGTCGAGCGAGCTGAAGGGCTTCATCCCCCATCCCGACTACTACTTCGAGGCCGACGACCAGCAACACCGCCACCATCTGGACCTGCTGCTGATGGTGCAGGGCTGGCGACGCTACAACTACGGCGAACTGACCAGCACCAAGCCCCTGCGCTACGGACCGGAGCAGGGCATCACCGTAGAGGGCAATGTCTACGAAACCGTTGCCGCCGACTGGGAAGCCGACGAGGTGAAGTATTGGCAGCAGGGCGTCTTCGGCTATAGCGAGACCAAGGCTCTGCATGCCGACCCCGAAGACCCGATATTCAAGAAATTGATGGAGCGCGTTACCGGCGTCAAGTCAGAGTCGGAAAAGCTGGCATCGCTTGACGGCTCGATGGAACTGGAGCCGATGGGTGAGGCCATCTTTATCAAGGAGCCGAACTTCGTGCCAGAGGCATCGAGCACCACCGTCAATGAACAGAAGAAGGTGGCTGAGGTGCACGGCTTTCTGGGGCGCGAGGTGACGGTGGAGTGCGAACTGGTGGAACTTGACGACAACGGCGAGCAACTGCCGGGTTCCACAGTTACCACTCTCAAGGCTGAGACCACCAACGGCGGGCACTTCTGCTTTAATCTGCCTGAGTACAAGAATGCGGGCGCCCTCTTCCTGAGGGCCTACAATACCAACATCAGCCAGAAGAAACTGGATAAGATGTCGAGAAAGGGATTTCTCAGTGAGGAGGCCATTGCGCCATACTTCGTCAAGCGCAACCTCTTCTATCCCGTCTTCGCCAAGAAGTACTCCTATTACCAGTGCCATCTGCCTGACGACGAGGAGAATCTGCCGCAGACTTTCTCCTTCGACCAGGTGAAAGCCCTCGACTCCATCTCGAAGATGGACCGCGTGCTCAGCGAGGTCACCGTGAAGAAGCGCCGTCGCCGCGGGCGCCGCGCCATCGACTATACGAAGCCGGTGTGCGTCTACGATACCTACGAGCTCTACAACCTCTGCACTGATTTGGGACTCTGCTACGGACAGTTCGACATGATGAATTTCCCCGAGGCCGTCAGCACGGCCCTGTTCGGCACTTATAACGCCGTCCGCTTCTTCAACGTTCAGGCCAGGTTCAAAGATGAATATATGACGCCTTACGTCTTCTATCGTAACTTTGCGCTCACTATTCCGCCCATCACGCCGTTTATCAGTGATGCTAAGATGGCCGCTAATATGCGCCTGGGTCGTCAGAATGTCGTCAGGTGCTACACCGACTTTGAGTTGCGCAACGAGGACCGTCCCGTTCCGATGGAGACAGAAACTGCCGATGTCACCCTCCAGTTCGACCTTATTCCCGACGACGGGGAGCGCTATGTGTGGAGGGACCGCCGTCTGATTTTGCCCGGCATCATCGAGCCTGACGAGTTCTACCTGAAGCCCGACTACAGCCGACGTCCGCCACGCGAGGACAGCTACGACTACCGCCGCACACTCTACTGGGACCCTGCCGCCACGCCCGACGACGACGGCCGGCTGAGGCTCCACCTGTTCAACAACGGCAAGCAGAGCCGCATCTGCGTCAGTGCGGCGGGAATCGGTGAGGATGGTAAACTGCTGTATCTGTCAGAATACGCCAAATAGGTCGTTGCGCTCGAAGAGTTCCAGAACGGCCTCCTCGGCCCGGGTGCGGCGCACAAACTCGTTCTTACGCCAGTAGTCGCGGTCGTACTCCTGCCCTTCAATGCGCTTGTGCAGGTCGTCTTCAAACTTCAGGTCCCTGCCCTTCTTGCCGCCCTGGTGGACACCGATGTTGAAGAGCGTTGACTTCGTGCGCACCAGTGTGCTGTCAACGTGGTGGTAGGTGTCGACATAGACCGACTGCACCTCGGTGAATCCATTCTCCTCGGTCATGTTGATGCTGAAGTTGAAGGTCACCGGCAGCACCTCGTCCTTCCGCTTCAGGGCCTTGGGATACTTTTGCAGGATGCGGAAGTTGCGGCCGCTGCCGTCGCAGCGCAGGATGTGGTTGTTCACGGAGTCGACGTAGAGCGTACAGTCGAGAATGGTGTAGCCCTTGATGTGGTCCTTTGGCTGGAAGCGGATGACGTAGATGCAGCTGACCGAGTCGCTCAGAATGTCGTAGTCGATGTCGTAGAGCTTGGTGGCCTTTTCGTAAAGCGGCATGACGTCATCCCTGGGGTCCAGCTGTGACTTGTTCGTCGCCAGCTCTATCTGCGAGAATGTAAAGAAGTTCTTGTAGAACTGCAGTATCTGGCCCGTCGTGCTGTCAGGCATAATGCCTGCATAGCGGCCGCTGTTCAGCTTGAGATCGCTGAGCGCAACGGCTGATTTCCCCGTCAGGAACGCCTCGACATACTCGTAGCATGTGGAGTCGACAAAGGCCGTCTGGCGGTAGAAGTAGTCAGCCGTCTTGCGGCGGTGCTTCTTCTGCTGGCGCACCGTCTCCTTCCTGATCTCCTTCAGTGGCAGCGCCCTGACTTCCACGCCGCTCACCATCAGCGTGGCGGGTTCAAGCTTCACCTTGCGGCCTACGGCTTTCGGAGTCAGCGTCGCCGCCTTGTAGCCGGCATACGTGAACTGCAGCCGCTCGCCCTTCTCAACCGTGATGCGGAACCGGCCCTCGGCATTGGTGATGGTCGATAAGTGGCGGCCGCCAACCACGGTGATGCTGGCAAACGGCAACTCCTCGCCCGTCTCGGAATCCACCACCAAGGCCTCTACCACGTTCTCAGCCTCCTCCTGGGAGAATACATCCGAGGAGAAAAACGGTAGCATCAGGATGCACAGGCAAATAAGTGTGCGCATATCTTTAGTGATTAACGGAAGGAGTCGGTAAGGAGCTTGATTTCTATCTGCGGGCTGATGCGCTCGTACAATATATTATATACGGCGTCGAGGATGGGCATGTTGACGTGCCAGTGGCGGTTGATTTCCTTCATGCACTTCGTGCCGAAGAACCCCTCGGCTATCATCTCCATCTCTATCTGGGCCGACTTCACCGAGTAGCCCTTGCCAATCATCGTGCCGAAGGTGCGGTTACGCGAGAAGTTGGAGTAGCCCGTGACGAGCAGGTCGCCCAAGTAGACGGAGTCGTAGGGGTTGCGGTCGATGGGGTGGACGGCGGTAAGGAAGCGCGTCATTTCCTGCACGGCGTTCGACATCAGTACGGCCTGGAAGTTGTCGCCGTACTTCAGTCCGGAGCAGATGCCGGCAGCGATGGCGTAGACGTTCTTCAGCACCGACGAGTACTCGATGCCGATGACGTCGTCGCTGGTCTTGGTCTTGATGAATTCGCTGGTGAGGACGGCGGCGAAGGCGCGTGCCTTCTCAATGTCGGAACAGCCGACGGTGAGGTAGCTCAGTCGCTCTAAGGCCACCTCCTCGGCATGGCTGGGGCCACCCAGACAGGCGAGGTTCTCGTGGGGCACGTCGAACACCTGATGGAAGTACTCCGAGCAGATGAGGTTCTCGTCGGGAACGATGCCCTTGATGGCGGTGACGATGAACTTGTCCTTGATGCGCGTCTTAAGTTTCTTCAGGTGGTTCTTCAGGTAAGGCGAGGGCGTGACGAAGACCAGCGTGTCGTAGGCAGCGGCAATGCGGTTGATGTCGCTCTCGAACTGTATTTCTGAGACGTCGAAGTGTACGCTGGTCAGATAGCGTGGGTTGTGGCCCATGCGGCGGAAGTCTTCTATCTGGTCGTCGCGGCGCATATACCAGCCGATGTGGTGCGTGTGTTGCACCACAATCTTGGCAATGGCCGTTGCCCAGCTTCCGCCGCCAATAATGGCTATCTTTCCACAATCGTACATTTGACGGTTAGTCTATTTGACGGTTAGACGGCTTGACTTTTTTCAATCCATGCTGCGACCTCGTCTACCGAAGGCTTTTGGAGGTCGAGCTTGAACTTCTTGACGATGTCGCCAATCTTCTGCTGCAGACCCTGGGGCTTCTCGTCGCGGATGTTCTGGATGAGGTTGAAGCCGGCCTTGCGCAGCACGTAGACCCAGTCTTCGGCAACGCCGATGGCGGCCCACTCCTGGATGGTCGACTGGGGTGCACGCTTCTCGGGCTTCATCTGCGGGAAGAACAGCACCTCCTGGATGAACGTCTTGCCCGTCATCAGCATCACCAAGCGGTCGATGCCAATACCGATACCCGACGTCGGCGGCATACCGTACTGCAGGGCGCGCAGGAAGTCCTGGTCGATGATCATCGCCTCGTCGTCGCCCTTGTCGGCCAGTCGCATCTGCTCCTTGAAGCGCTCCTCCTGGTCGATGGGGTCGTTCAGCTCGGAGTAGGCGTTGGCCAGCTCCTTGCCGTTGACCATCAGCTCGAAGCGCTCGGTCAGTCCGGGCTTCGAGCGGTGCATCTTGGTCAGGGGCGACATCTCAACGGGGTAGTCGGTGATGAACGTCGGCTGTATGAACGTGCCCTCGCAGAACTCGCCGAATAGTTCGTCAATCAGCTTGCCCTTACCCATCGTCTCGTCGACCTCCATACCTTTCGACAGGCAGAAGGCGCGAATCTCTTCTTCCGTCTTGCCGTCGCAGTCGAAGCCGGTCTTCTCCTTGATGGCGTCGAGGATGGGCAGCCGGCGGTAGGGTGCCTTGAACGACACGATCTGGCCGTCAATCTCGCGTTCCGTCGAACCGTTCACGGCAATGCAGACGGTCTCAAGGAGTTTCTCGGTGAACGACATCATCCAGTTGTAGTCCTTGTACTGCACGTAGAGTTCCATACAGGTGAACTCGGGGTTGTGGTTGCGGTCCATGCCCTCGTTGCGGAAGTTCTTGCCAATCTCGTAGACACCCTCGAAGCCGCCCACGATGAGGCGCTTCAGGTAGAGCTCGGTAGCGATGCGCATGAACATATCCTGGTCGAGCGCGTTGAAGTGGGTGATGAACGGACGGGCCGAGGCGCCGCCGGCAATCATCTGCAGCGTCGGTGTCTCCACCTCGGTATAGCCGGCCTCGTCGAGTACGCGGCGAATGGTGCGGATGACGGTGGCGCGCTGCAGGAACGTGTCCTTCACGCCGTCGTTCACCACGAGGTCGACGTAGCGCTGGCGGTAGCGCAGCTCGGGGTCGTCGAACTTGTCGTAGGCCACGCCGTCCTTGTACTTCACGATGGGCAGAGGCTTGAGCGACTTCGACAGCAGCGTCAGCTCGTGGGCATGGACGCTGATTTCGCCCGTCTGGGTGCGGAACACCGTTCCGCGCACGCCGATGAAGTCGCCGATGTCGAGCAACTTTTTGAAGACGACATTATAATAAGCCCCCTCTACGGCCCCCGAGGGGGCTTCATTACCTTGCTGACCGGTCTTGGCGGCAATTGTAGCCCCCTCGGGGGCGGTGGGGGGGGCTTGCAGGTCGTCTCGGGTGACGTAGACCTGAATACGTCCCTTGGAGTCCTGCAGCTCCACGAACGAGGCCTTGCCCATCACGCGGCGGCTCATCATACGGCCGGCGATGGATACCTCGCGGGCGGGGGCGTCGTCGCTGAATTCGGCTAAGATGTCGGTTGAAAATGCGTTGGTGGTATACTCTGCTGCGGGGTAGGGGTTGATGCCCATCCGGCGCAGCTCGTCGAGCGACTGGCGTCGCAGGATTTCTTGTTCGCTAAGTTCTAAAATATTCATTTCTATCCGGATATATGTGCTTTGATGGGTGCAAAGTTACGAATTTCTCTCGAAAAAACGTCCTTTTGGGTAAATAATTGCAAAAAAAACAGCGAAAGTTTTGCGGGGTAGTGGAAAAAGCTATAAATTTGTAGCATTATTATGAATGTAGAACGAATAAACGGAATCATCAACGCGAAGCCTAACCTGAGCACGGCCCTCGGTATGGAGTTTATTTCCACGCCCGAGGAGGATACCTGTCTGGCCCGGATGAAAGTCGACGAGCGCAACCGCCAGCCTTTCGGTTTCCTGAGCGGCGGCGCATCGCTGGCCTTGGCTGAGAATGTGGCGGGCGTGGGCTCGTCGGCACTGTGTCCGGGTTGTGCCTGTGTGGGCATCGAGGTCAGCGGCAGCCACGTGAAGGCTGTTGCCGAGGGCGACACAGTCACCGCCTTTGCCCGTCTGCTGCACAAAGGCACCACCCTCCACGTCTGGAATGTCGACATCCGTGACACCTCGGGCGACCTGATATCCAACGTTCGTGTCACCAATTATGTGATTCAATCAAAGAAGAAGTGATGCTATCTGAAGCCTATGCCATCTATCGTCTGCCGTATGACAGTCATGCCACGCTCGTCCGCCAGTCGGACGGAAAACCAGCCGAGCTGTTGTCGTGTGTCGACCTCAACAGCCGCAGGGGTTTCGTGATGGCTCCTTTCGAGGTCTCTCCCGCTCAGCCCATCCTTGTCATCCGTCCCGATGAGGTGTCCCGTATGGAGATACCCTCCGTCCCGGTCCCCATTCCGGCCTCTGTGCCCGAGGCCTCTCCCGAGGCAGGTCGCTCCTATTACGCCATCGACTTTGCCAACTTCCACGCCCAGCTTATGCAGGGCATGTTCCGCAAGATTGTCCTTGCCCGCTGTGCTGACGAATCGATGCCCGCTGAGGCCGACCCACAGCAGCTCTTTTACCGTGCCTGCCAGCTCTATCCCCGAATGTTCATCGCCCTTGTCCATACACCGCAGAGCGGCACTTGGCTGACGGCGACACCCGAGATTCTGCTCGAAGGCAGCGAACGTCACTGGCGCACCATCGCACTGGCCGGTACGATGAAACTGGAAGGCGACCAGCTCGACAGCGAGGGCGAGACCGTCACCTGGAGTACCAAGAACATTGAGGAGCAGCGTATCGTTGCCACCTATATTGCCGAGTGTCTGGAGCAGTTCTCGGCAGACTTCAGCGAGGAAGGGCCGCGCACCGTACGTGCCGCTAATCTGGTGCACCTTCGCAGCGACTTCAACTTCACGCTCCCTACGAACGACCGTATCGGCGACCTCCTACAGTCGCTTCATCCCACACCCGCCGTCTGCGGACTGCCCAAGCGCGAAGCCTTCCGCTTCATCGTCGGCAACGAGCATACGCCCCGCCGCTATTACAGCGGTTTTATGGGAATGCTCGACCCGCAGTCAGATACTCACCTCTATGTCTCGCTGCGCTGTATGAACATTGATGGCCACTGCTGTCATCTCTTTGCCGGAGGCGGCCTTTTGCGCGAGAGTACTGGTGAGCAGGAGTGGCAGGAGACGGAGGCCAAGCTCGAAACGATGCGCCGCCTCCTGAATCGTAAATAGAAAATCGTAAATCGTAAATCGAAAATAGAAAATAGAAAATAGTAAATCCTTCGGTGTATAGCAATAAGGAAAGCGTCAACCAACTGACGGCTCTGCTCGTCAAGCACGGCATTCGTCACGCCGTCGTCTGCCCAGGCAGCCGCAATGCCCCCATCGTCCATAACCTGAACGAGTGCCCCGACATCGCGTGCTATCCCGTTACCGACGAACGGTCGGCGGGATTCTATGCCCTCGGTATGATGCAGGCTCTCGACGAGCCTGTCGCCGTCTGCGTCACCAGCGGTACGGCCTTGCTCAACCTGGCCCCAGCCGTTGCTGAGGCTTGGTATCAGCACCAGCCGCTCATCGTTGTCAGTGCCGACCGTCCCGAGGCGTGGATCGACCAGCTCGACGGTCAGACGCTGCCGCAACCCGGTGCCCTCGGCCGTTTCGTGCGTCGGGCAGTCTCCCTGCCCGAAACAGATGCTTGGCATTGCAACCGCCTTATCAACGAGGCCCTGTTGGCTGCCACTGCCGACGATGCCCGCCCCGTCCACATCAATGTGCCCATCAGTGAGCCGCTGTTCACCTTCGACGTGCCTCAGCTGCCTGCTGTCCGACAGATTCTCCGTACATCGCCCACTCGCGACTACGACTGTCTCTGTCCCGAGTTCGTCGACGGCCTTTTGGCTGCCCGCCGCCCGATGATTGTCTTCGGCCAGACCAATCCCCACGACTTCGAGGGCATCGACGTCGAGTTCCTGTTCAGCCACGTCATCGTGCTTCACGAGTCGCTTTCCCCCTTTCCTCATGTGAGTCATTTCGATGAAGTTCTCTATCACGGGCAGATGGAACCGCCCGACTTCATCATCCACGTCGGCGACACCGTTGTCAGCAAGCGGTTGCGCCATTTCCTGCGTAGTGCCGTTGACGCTCAGACGTGGCGCATCAGCCAGTCGGGCGACGTCGAGGATACGTTCCAGAACCTGCGTGGCATTATCGTCGGCGACCCGGAGTCCGTCCTTCAGTCGCTCAGCCATAAGATAAACCATCGTAAACTGTTGTCGACAAACTACCGCCGCCAATGGCTTGCCGCCTTGACACAAGCCTCCCAGCGTGCCGCCGACTATCAGCCCGCCTATTCGCAGATGGCTGCCGTGAAGTATTTCGAGGAAAAACTATCCTCCCTCTTCGGGGGGGAGCCAGAGGGGGGCTTCCATTACGCCAATTCGTCGGCCATCCGTTTGGCCAATATCTACGCCGCCCACCACGTCTGGTGCAATCGTGGCGTCAATGGCATCGAAGGCTCGCTCTCGACGGCAGCCGGCTTCTCCTGCGTCACCGACGAGCGCGTCTTCTGCGTCGTCGGCGACCTAAGCTTCTTCTACGACCAAAACGCCCTGTGGAACCAGAACCTGCGCGGCAACCTCCGCATCCTCCTGCTGAACAACGGTTGTGGCGGCATCTTCAACCTCCTGCATGGTCTGGAACAAAGCCCCGCCCGCGACCGCTTCGTAGCCGCCGCTCACCAGACCACAGCTGAGGGCATCTGCCGCCAGAACGATGTCGTCTATCTGAAGGCAGAGAATATGGAGGAGATGCAACGGGGCATTGACACCTTATTAAATATGGAGAGCACGCGCCCCGTTCTCCTTGAAGTCACGACCTATGCCGCCGAAGACGAGCGCGCCTTCAAGGGATATTATAAGACACAGAAGCAGGAATAAGCCTCCGATTAATACTTAAAGCTCGACCCACCTACGAACTCGCGCATAATCGAGGTCGGCGGAATCTCCTTGTCGCTGATGGGCAGGAAGTAGTGGATGAACTTCAGCAGGCGGTGGGCCTCGCTGTATTCCGGGCAGTTCTTCGGCACGCTCGACAGAATCAGCTCGGCGTGGATGCGCAGCACAGCGAACTCAATGTTCAGCGCCGAGTTGAACATCACGTCGGCGGTCTCCTGATAGGGGAATATCCACTGCTCCTCGGCCTCGCAGACGTTCTTCCACTGGCTGATGGTCTGCTGGGCGGTGTAGGCGCCCTTGTTGTAGTCGCGGATGATGCGGCGCAGCAGTCGGTTGTCGCGCACGGGAATCCAGTTGTGGTCGTCGAGCGAGATGCTGGTCAGCGCCGAGATGTAGACCTTGTACTTCAGCGAGTCGCTGACCCCCTTGGTCAGCAGCGGGTTCAGGGCGTGGATGCCCTCGATGATGAGCACCGTGTCGCCCGACAGCCTGAGCCGCTTGCCGTTCCACTCGCGCTTGCCCGTCACGAAGTTGTACTCCGGCACCTCTACCGTCTCGCCCTTCATCAGCCTTGACAGGTGCTCGCCCAGCAGCTGGTAGTCGACCGTCTCCACATTGTCGAAGTCGTAGTCGCCGTTGGGCAGCTTCGGCGTGTCCACACGGTTCACGAAATAGTCGTCCGTTGAGAACGATATCGGCCTCAGACCGCAGGCCAGCAGCTGCACCGACAGTCGCTTGCAGAAGGTGGACTTTCCCGAGCTCGACGGGCCTGTAATCAGCACCAGACGTACGGGATTCTTCTTGCGGTGGAAGCGGCGGTCAATCTCCTCGGCTATCTGCACAATCTTCTTCTCCTGCAGGGCCTCCGAGACCTGAATCAGCTCCGAGGCGTGGCCCCGCATGATGGCCTTGTTCACGTCGCCGGCATTCGACAGCCGCATGATGATGTCCCAGCGCGTCTTCTCGGCAAACATCTCGAACGTCTTGGGCTGGTCCACCTTCTCGGCCAGCTTTGTGGGATTGTTCCAGTCGGGTACGCGCAGCAGCAGGCCCTCCTCGTAGCGCTCCAGGCCCCACACCTTCAGGTAGCCGGCACTGGGTACCAGCGGCCCGTAGTAGTAGTCGACGGTGTCGCCCAGCGTGTAGTAGTCGCTGTAGATCTGTCCGCTGGTCTCCAGCAGCTTCACCTTGTCCGAGAACCCGCGGTCAGTGAACACGCGGATGGCCTCCTCGTTGGTGGCCTCGGTGCGGCGGAAGGGCATGTCCATATCGATGATTTCCTTCATCCTTGCCCTGATGCGCTCCACCATCTCGTCGGTAACCGTCCTCCCCTCCCTTGGGGAGGGGCCGGGGGTGGGCCTGAAGTTACAGTAGAACCCCCGGCACAGCGAGTGCTCGATGAAGAGCTTGCTCCCGGGGAACAGGTCCTGCGTGGCCTTATAGAGCACGAAGCTCAGTGACCGCACGTAGGCGCGGTGGCCGCTTCCCTCGCGGGCGTCCAGGAATTCTACGTCGCGGTTCTGGAACAGGCGGAACTTCAGTCCCTGCGACACGTTGTTCACCTTTGCCGACACCACGGGGTACGGCAGCTTGATTTCGTCCTGGAACTCCTGGTAGACGTCCAGCAGCGAGCACCCCTCGGGGAAACTCTTCGTCGTGTTTGTATTCTTACAGCGTATTTGTAGCATGATAGTTATGTTTTTACCAGCCCCATTGTTTGAAGCCCGTCTCGACGCCGGCCTCGATGAGCCACTTGGCCAGTGTCTGCTCGTACATCTTTGTCAGGTAGACTGCGGCCTCCACGTCCTCCTCCGTATCTTCGGCTTCAGCCAGCCGTGAGCCGTCGTCCGATGAGGTCAGGTACATATATACTTCCAGAATGTCCAGGATGGTGATGCCTGAGTCGTCAATCATCTCAAGAACGTCGGTAATGGTCAGGTCCACCTTCGCAAAGGTCTCTGACAGGCTGTTCAGCACGTCGAAGAAGTCGCGTCTGGGAACATAGAGCCGGCTCAGGTTGTCGCCGGGCTGCAATGTTCCGTTCTCAAGCTCCTCGCGGATGTCCTGCTCGAAGGTGCGTGAGAGACCTTTGTTCTTGATGATTTTTCGCAGGTCGATGCCAATGCCTTCCAGATACTGGATGACCTTCTTGATATTCAGCGTACTCACGAATTCGTGATAATAGCGGTTCTGCTCACCCTCGTAGTAGATGACGGGCCACACCTGGGCGGCCACCATTGTCTGAATGCCCCAGACGATGGCCGACTGCTGGTGCTTCAGCTTGAATACCACCATGTTGGTCTGCAACGACGTCTTTCCCGGCACGATGCTCTTGGTGAATCCCTTCTTTGTCATCCAGGGCAGGATGCCGCGTACACACTGTATCGGAACATAGTTGTCGTGGCGGCTGTGCTCAATGTAATAGTTCTTCGTGACGTCAGGCTCCCATCCCTCAGCGAGGCTGATTTCCTTGAGCTTGGCCCTGAGCGCCTTGGCCTGTTCGCTGTTCTTGTTCATGTAGGCCGGTTGGAATACCTGGCTGAGAGAGTCCAGGTCCATGATGCCACTCCTTGATGCCACACCCTTGTCCTTCGTGTCGAACAGTTCCTTGGCGTACGATGCTGCCGGCTCCTTGAACAGGTCGTGGTAGTCAATGCCCAGGTGGCAATTTTCGTTGACAGAGGTGATCATCAGCACCACGTCCGTCACGTCGTCGCATACGTCCTTGTCCACATAGTCGGTGTAGATGCGCTCGAAGTCCAGTGGACCGCCGCCGGCGAAGGTCTTGTCAAACCGGATTCCCTTGTACTTGTCCACCATGTCGGTCAGCTTGGCGGCATACATCGACTCCGTGCCGCCTTGCGAGAAGCCCATGTTGAACAGGTACTTTCCCTGTGGTATCTCTGCGTCGGTCAGCAGCTGCTGTGCGGCCAGCAGTCCGTCCAGACAGTTGCGGGCGTTGGTGTCGCCACACAGATAGGCTATCGGATGGTTGATGGACGAGCCGTAGCCAATGTAGTCGCTCATGACCATGATGTAGTTGGGCTTTAGAGGGTTGGCCGGCAACCCGCTGGGCACGTCGAGTTCGCCCTGTGACGGGGCCTGGCGAGGCGACCCTATCGTGTGGTGGTTCATCATGATAACGCCGTCGCAAGGCACACTGCCGTCGACGATGTCGGAGGGTGCCATGATGATGCCGCTCACGGTGGCCGGCTGACCATCGGCATTGACCGACGGGTACTCGTAAATATACAGACGCACGTCGCGGCTGCCCAGCGAGAAACCATCAATCTGCGCCTTGACCGTCGTGTCACACTGTGAGAGTATGGTGTAGGCGTTGTCCTGTGCCGTTGCCGTCAGCGTGGTGCCGACGAGTGCCAACAGCGTAAGTACGTATTTCTTCATTGTCCTGACTCTATCTGATGATACGTTTCTTGTTGTCCTGATGCTGACGCTCGATGACCAGTCCCTTCGTGGACTGGCCTATGCGCTGGCCGCCCAGGTTGTAGTATTCGGCATCGCCCTGCTCCGCATCCATAAGTCCGTTGACGCCAGTGACGGTCGAATACTCCTTGCCCACAACCTGGAATGTGGCCGACAGAGGATAATGGTCGCCCAGCGGCTTGCCGTCCTGGAGGTAGCCCTCCTTGTCGAGCTTCATGCTCACGGCCTTGATCTGCGTGCCGGTAGAGGGGTTCACATATAGAATCTTGTCAAGCACTTCGCCGCCACTGATGCCGTCGTCTTTCGTCTCAGGGAACAGCCCCTTGTTCTGCAGTTCCACCCAGACATCTGTGACGGTGCCTTTGCCTGAATTGTTGATGGCGTCAATGAACGCTGCCTTCACGTTGTCCTGACCGTAGAAGCTGTTCATGTCGCCCATGATGATGATGGGGCGTGTGTCGAGGCGGCTTAGTATCTCGTCCCTGAGCTGCTGCCACTGCACCTGTCGGGCTTCCTTGTCCTTTGCGTCCTTGCCTTCCAGCTCGTCCTTGTCGTCGCTGGCGTCCATGTGCATGTTATATACCAGCAGGCTCAGGCCGTTGGCGAGCGTCACATTGTAGCGGCGGAATCCCTTGGTGATGATGTCGTCCAGCGCATGGCTGAACTTTCCGAAGCTGGCCGTCCACGCCGTCCGTTCGGTCGACTCCAGGGTGATGTCCTTCTTCCAGAATGTGCAAAGGCCGTCGCACTCGAAGCGGTGGTTCTGCAGGTGCAGGAAGTCGATGTCGCGCCCTTCAACGCCGATGTCGCCGCTCCATGTGTCGTTGGCATAGTCGTCCTCCATCCAGGGGATGAGCACATCGTGGTAGTTGAAGTCCTCCTGCATACAGACGATGTCATAGCCCTTCTTCATCAGGTACTTCCCGATTCTGGCCGTGCCCACTGCACCAGGGCCGTCAGCATTTACATTGACTACCAGAATCTTCTGCGGAAGGCCGTCGACGTTCAGCGTTGCAACACTGAACGTCTCTGACTTTTGGGCGCTTGCACCCATACAGAGCAAGGCCATCAGCGCAGTAGCGATAGTACGCTTTTTTTCTTTCATCGTTTTCAGTCTTTTTTACTTCTTTAGTTGATATGAGTTGGCAAAGGTAGGAAAAAATAGGGAAAAGAACAAATAATTCAGGGAAATTGTGTATCTTTGCACAGAAATTTATAAAAAAAGAAACAAGATGGCAAACAGACAGTGGAAAGAGATTCGTAAGTTCGAGGAAATTCTCTTCGAAGAGTATAATGGCATCGCCAAAATCACCATTAACCGCCCGCACTACCGCAACGCCTTCACCCCGCGGACGACGTTAGAGCTGAGCCAGGCTTTTGCCGAGTGTCGCGAACTGGCCCGCATCCGGGTGGTGCTGCTGACGGGGGCTATGTCAGAAGTGCCCGAAGGCAAACGGCCCGAGGACGTGAAGCACGCCTTCTGTTCAGGTGGCGACATGCACGTCAAGGGCCGTGGCGGCTACATCGACGATGAGGGCGTTCCGCGTCTCTCCGTGCTCGATGTGCAGATGCAGATACGCCGTCTGCCGAAGCCCGTCATTGCGATGGTCAACGGCTACGCCATTGGTGGTGGCCACGTGCTCCACCTCGTCTGCGACCTCACCATTGCCAGCGAGAACGCCATCTTCGGACAGACAGGTCCCAAGGTTGGCTCCTTCGATGCCGGCTTCGGCTCCTCATACCTCGCCCGCATCGTCGGCCAGAAGAAGGCGCGCGAAATCTGGTTCCTCTGCCGCCAGTACTCCGCCGCCGAGGCTGAGCGCATGGGCCTGGTCAACAAGGTCGTGCCCCTTTCGGAGCTGGAGGACGAGTGCGTCCGCTGGGCCGAGGAGATGATGCAGCGCTCGCCCATTGCCCTGCGTATGATCAAGGCCGGACTCAACGCTGAGCTCGACGGCCAGGCCGGCATTCAGCAGCTGGCCGGCGACGCCACCATGCTCTACTACTTCCTCGACGAGGCCCAGGAGGGCGGCCGTGCCTTCCTCGAGAAGCGCAAGCCCGACTTCGAGCAGTACCCCAAGATTCCGTAAGTTCACATTAATATATTAATAACCATGGGACTGATGCATATTAAGGAAGAGGCATCACGGTGTCTGCTATGTGTGGATGCACCGTGTAGTAAACCGTGTAAGAAGGGCGACCCCGCAAGGGCTATCCGTGCCATCCGCTTTGGCAACGAGACGTTGGCAGGGCGCTGGGTTGCCGAGTGTAATGACCAGGAACTGGAGGCTGCTGAGAGAGCCTGCATCCACTACGACCGCCCGATACGTATTAGGGAGCTGCTACGCTCTGTGGGCTATGAAACGGCTGCCCCAGACACGACCCCTTCGCTCAGCATCGACTTTTGTGGCATTCGGTGTGAGAATCCGTTCTTCCTGGCCTCGTCGGCTATCTGTACGAACTACGAGATGGTGGCGCGAGCCTTCGATGCCGGCTGGGCGGGTGTGTTCTACAAGACTATCTGCCTGCAGGACATCAGGGAGGTGTCGCCGCGATTCGATGCCCTTCACAAGGAGGGAACGGGCGACTTTTTCGCCTTCCGGAACATGGAGCAGTTGAGCGAGAATCCCGTCTCTGTTGACTTCGACATCCTCCGGCGGCTGAAGCAGGACTACCCGACGAAGGTGGTGGTCGCCTCTATCATGGGGCAAACGGAGGAGGAGTGGATAGAACTGGCCAAGATGGCCGAGGAGGCTGGCGTCGATGCAGTCGAACTGAACTTCTCGTGTCCTCAGATGCGTCTGGCGGGTATGGGTAGTGACGTGGGGCAGGATTCTGAGTTGGTACTCTTCTACACGGCATACGTCAAGCGCACTGTTAAGATTCCCGTCATTCCCAAGATGACGCCGAATATCACCCAGATAAACCAGCCCGCTATGGCGGCCTATTTCGCCAGTGCCGATGCTATCTCGGCCATCAATACCATCAAGAGTGTCACGATGGGCGACCGTGCAGAGGTCAGCGGATGTAAGACCATCAGCGGACTCTCGGGACGCGCCGTGAAGCCCATCGCACTGCGTTTTATCCTCGAGATGGCCAAGAACCCCCTAATCACTGGTGCGCACGGACAGGCCGTCCAATTGAGCGGTATCGGAGGCATCGAGACGTGGCGCGACGCTCTAGAGTTCATCCAGTTGGGATGCCGTAATGTGCAGGTGTGTACTGCTGTCATGCAGTATGGCTACCGTATCATCGACGATTTGATACTTGGCCTCCAGCACTATATGGCCGAGCGTGGTCTCGCCTCGGTTGAAGCTCTGGTCGGTGAGGAACTGCCAAACTTCGTAACCCCCACCGACCTAGACCGCGATACGATTGTTTATCCGAAGATTGACCGTGAACGCTGTATTGGCTGTGGCCGCTGCTACGTGTCGTGCCAGGACGGTGGTCACCAGGCCATCACGTTCGACGCCGACAGCCGTCAGCCGCGAATCGTCGGCACGAAGTGCGTCGGCTGCCACCTCTGCCGTCTCGTCTGTCCGACGGGAGCCATTGGTGTCACGAAGCGCATCGACAAGAAATTCTGAAAGAATGAAGGTAACGATAGAGGAGCGCGTGCTCCATTTCAAGCAGCCGGCGGGGACGTCGCGAGGGGTGTATACGGAGCGGAAGAGCTGGTTTGTAACCGTCAGCGATGGTGACCGCTGTGGAGTGGGGGAGTGTGCCCCGCTGCCTGACCTCAGCTGTGACGCGAGGTCTGACTACGCTGAGGTGCTGCGACGGTTCTGCGATGAGTTGGAGCAGACGGGCGAGATTCCCTACGAGGCGATGCGTGACTATCCCTCGATGCTCTTCGGGCTGGAGACGGCGATGCTTAACCTCCGTCATGGCAACAGGCTGTTTGACACGGCCTTCGCTCGCGGCGAGATGGGCATTCCCATCAACGGACTGGTGTGGATGGGCAGCTACGACGAGATGCTGCAGCGGATGGAACAGAAGCTGGAGCAGGGCTTCCGCTGCGTGAAGCTGAAGATCGGGGCCATCGACTTCGAACAGGAGGTGGATCTGGTGCGCCGCATTCGCGACCGATTCTCTTGGCACGAGGTAGAAATCAGGCTCGATGCCAACGGCGGCTTCAGCTACGATGACGATGTGCTCTACAAGCTGGAACTGCTTTCGCAGTATGCCCAGAGTATCGAACAGCCGATAAAGGCAGGCCAGTGGGCCTATATGGCCAGACTGTGCCGCGAGTCGCCGCTGCCCATCGCCCTCGACGAGGAACTGATTGGCGTTAACGACCTTGAGCAGAAGGCACAGCTGCTGAACATCATCAAGCCTGCCTACATCGTGCTGAAGCCGTCGCTGCACGGCGGCATGGCGGGCTGTCGCGAGTGGATAGAGGCGGCCCGGCAGCACGATGTGGGGTCGTGGATTACGTCGGCCCTGGAGAGCAACGTCGGGCTGAATGCTATTGCGCAGTTCTGCAGCAGCGTCTACGGCGACCACATCACGATGCCGCAGGGGCTGGGCACGGGGCAGTTGTTTACCGATAATATTCCGATGCCGCTGGAGATACGCGGCGACCAACTGTGGATCTCAAGGAATTCTTAGCCGAATGGCACAACGACAGTCCGACGGTGCTGGTGCATACCAGCGGCTCGACGGGCAAGCCGAAGCCGATGTGGGTCGAGAAGCGGCGCATGGAGGCTTCGGCGCGGATGACGTGCGACTTCCTCGGACTGCGTGAGGGCGACACGGCGCTGCTGTGCCTGCCGCTTGACTATATTGCCGGGAAGATGGTGGTGGTGCGGTCGCTGGTTAGGGGGCTGAGGCTGGTCTGCGTGGAGCCCAGCGGAGAACCGCTGGGCACGGAGACGGACCGGATTGATTTCGCGGCGATGGTGCCGATGCAGGTGTGGAACTCGCTGCGGGTGCCGGAGCAGCGGGAGCGGCTGATGCGGATACGCCAGCTCATCGTCGGCGGCGGTGCCATCGACGACGCACTGGCCCGTGAACTGGTCGGCCTTCCCAACCAGATATGGAGCACCTACGGCATGACAGAGACCTTGTCGCATATAGCGCTGCGGCGCCTCAACGGGCCGGAGGCCAGCGAGTGGTACACACCGTTTGCTGGTGTCACGCTGTCGCAGACCGCTGAGGGCTGTCTCGTCATCGACGCGCCCGCCGTCTACGACGGACAACTCATAACCAACGACATCGCAGAACTCGCCAATGACGGGCGTTTCAAGATTCTCGGTCGCAAAGACAACGTTATCTGTTCTGGTGGGTTGAAGATTCAGGCTGAGGAGGTAGAACGGCTGCTTAGTGCTCATTTGCGCGAACCTTTTATCATTACGAAGCGGCGCGATGAGAAGTTTGGCGAGGTGGTTGTGCTGCTGACTGAGGGCGACACCGCTGCCGCCAAAACCATCAGCGAGCAAGTGCTGCCCAAATATTGGCAGCCGCGTGCATACGTCCATACAGACCGCATTCCCTTGACGGCCACAGACAAACCTGCCCGCCGCCAAGCCGAACAAATAGCAAAAAACAACGCTTAAAGACCTTCGCGATAGAAGTCGAGGGCTTCTTCAATCTCCTGCGTCGTGGCTGTCTGGTTGATGCGTATGTCGCCGACGTCACCCAGCAGGGTGAAGTTGATGTCGTCAAGCAGGGTGGGGTAGTCGTCGCAGGTGATGGGCATGCGGCCGTAGTGGTCGAGGATGAACCGCACGGTCTGGCGCATCTTGTCAGTGGGGAAGCCCGTCTTGATACAGCTGAGGTAGAGCTCGCAGACCAGGCCGTAGGCAACGGCATAGCCGTGCAGTACAGGAGCCTCCCCCTGCCCCCTCCGAAGAGAGGGGGTTCTTAGAGCCAACGACTCGAAAGCGTGGCCGACGGTGTGGCCAAGGTTCAGGGCCTTGCGCAGGCCCCGCTCCATCGGGTCTTCCTCGACGATGCGCTCCTTCACCTTCACCGAGTCTTCGAGCATGCGGCTCAGTTGGTAGTAGTCGATGATGTCGAGGTCGAACGTCAGCAGCTCTGCCCACATCCCGCTGTCGGAACTTATCAGCCCGTGCTTCAGCATCTCAGCGTAGCCCGACAGGATATTCTCGTGGTCGAGCGTTCGCAGGAAGGTGGTGTCGAGGATGACGCTGCGGGCCGTGCTGAATACTCCAATCTCATTCTTCAGTCCGCCGAAGTTGATGCCCGTCTTGCCGCCTACCGAGGCATCGACCATTGCCAGCAGCGTGGTGGGGATGTTGATGTAGTTGAGTCCGCGCTTGAACGTCGAGGCCGCGAAGCCGCCGAGGTCGGTCACCATACCGCCGCCGAGGTTCACCATCAGCGAGTGGCGGGTGGCGCCGCCCTGCTGCAGGCACGTCCACACGTGGCTGAGCGAGTCGAGCGTCTTATGGCTGTCGGTGGCTCCGATGGTGATGATTTCAGCACCGCGCAGGCAGTCGAAACCCGCGACGACGGGCAGACACAGCTGTTCCGTCGTCTCGTCTACTAATATAAATGTACGGTCGCGCTCGCATTCCTCGACCGCTGTGGTCACTGCTGTCTCCAGTTTAGTTGATATGATAACCTTCTGCTTTTCCATAACGGCGGCAAAATTAAAAAAAATAATTGAAAAACGTTTCAGTTCATTAAACTTTTCTTTCGCTCTAACGTCAGAAAGGAGTAAATGTAACTTTTTTATGAAAAAAATTCTACTATTCATGCTCGTCGTTTTGACGACATCATCAACCGCCTTAGCACAACGCACCGTTAGCGGAAAAGTTATTGAACAGGATTCCAGAGAGGCCGTCATCCAGGCCACAGTTGCCCTGCTGAAGAGCGACTCGTCGTTAGTCACCAATGCTGTCACCAATATGGACGGCCAGTTTAAGATGACAGCCCCGAGGGACGGCAGCTACATCGTCCGTGTTACTTACGTAGGCTTCAAGACCTACACCAAGAGTGTCACTGTCAGCGGCGGCAAGCCTGTCGCCATGGGCACCATCTCGCTGGCTCCCGATGCCATCATGCTGAAGGGCGTCACGGCTACGGCCCACGTGGCCAAGGTGCAGTCGAAGGGCGACACCTTAATATATAATGCCGATGCCTACCGCACGCCGGAGGGTTCCGTCGTTGAGGAACTGGTGAAGCGCCTGCCGGGTGCCGAGGTCGACGACAATGGTAACATCAAGATCAACGGTAAGCAGGTGACGAAGATTAAGGTCGACAACAAGGAGTTCGGCGATGCCCAGACAGCACTGAAGAACCTGCCTACCAGCATCATCGAGCGTATCCGCGCCTACGACGAGAAGAGCGACCTGGCCCGTATCACGGGTATCGACGACGGTAACGAGCAGACCGTGCTCGACTTCGGACTGCGTGCCGGCATGAACCGCGGAACGATGGCCAATGCCGACCTGGCTGCGGGTACGAAAGACCGTTATGCCGCTCGCCTGTTTGGCATGATGATGCGCGGCGACCATCGCCTGATGGGTATGCTCAACGCCAACAACACCAACGACATGGGCTTCGGCGGCGGTGGCGGCCGTGGCTTCGGTGGTGGTCGTGGCATGGGTGGCGGCGGTCTGAACGCTGCCAAGTCGGGTATGCTCAACTACAACTACGAGAAGACAGACCTCCTCATTGCTCAGGCCAGCGTGAACTGGAACCATCGCGATGGCGACACCTGGTCGCGCCGCTCAAGCGAGAACTTCGTGGGTGGTCAGACCAGCTCATTCCAGAACTCCGTCAACCAGAGTTATTCTCGCTCGAACAACTGGAGCGCCAACGGTCGCATTGAGTGGACGCCCGATACGCTGTGGAACATCAGCTTCCGTCCCCAACTCAGCTATGGCACCAACGACGGAACGGGCAACAATCTCTCGGCCTCATTCAACAGTGATCCCTATAGCTTATTAGACACTCAGATAGGAACTGCTGTGCTGCAGGAGATTATCTCTAAAAGTGGCGGCTATGGTCTCGACTCCATCCTCGTCAACGCCACCAGCAACCGCTCTCTCTCCTACGGTGAGAACAAGCGTTTGGGTGGTACCTTAATGGTTAACCGCCTGCTCAATGGGCGTGGACGCAACATCACCCTCCAGTTGAGCGGTAACTACAGCGATAACGAGAACCAACAGCTGTCGAGCAACTATACGAAACTATTCAGGGGAACGCAGTCTTTCAATGGTCACAGAGGTCTCACAAACTATCAGACCAACCGCTATAACCTGTCGCCGACCACGTCGTATGACTACAGCGCGCGTGCTACCTATAGCGAACCTATCGCCTACGCAACGTTCCTGCAGTTCAGCTATACCTTCCAATATCGCTATAACGAGAGCGACCGTCAGACGTATGACTACTCTCAGCCTCGGCCATTTGCCATAGACCCTGACCCCACTCACGGCTTCATGCTCAATGATGTTAATCCCAGCTATCGCCACTGGAGTGAGTATTTCGACAGAATCGGCCAAGGCTACAGCCCAACCTATGGCGACCAGTACTACACGAAGGACCAGAGCCGCTACTCGGCTTACAAGAACTTCATTCACACGGGTGAAATCATGCTGCGCTTTATCCGCAATACCTACGACTTTAATGTCGGTGTCCAGGTTATTCCGCAGAGTTCAGAATATACCCAGCGCTACTTGGGTGTTGACACCGTCGTCAACCGTACCGTCACTAACTGGAGCCCGACGGCTAACTTCCGCTGGCGCTTCAATCAGCAGGGCCAGCTGCGCTTCGAGTATCGTGGTAGCACCAGCCAGCCTTCCATTGAACAGCTGCTTGATATCAACGATGATACCAACCCCATGAACAAGACAAGGGGTAATCCCGACTTGAAGCCCTCGTTCACGCAGTCGTTCAACCTGCGCTTCAACAACTATATCATGAACCACCAGCGCTTCATCAATGCCAATGCCAACTTCTCGATGACGTCGAACAGCATTGCCAACATGGTGAAATATGATGCGGCAACAGGTGCACGTGAGACGCGCCCCGAGAACATCAACGGCAACTGGAATGCTGGTGGTAACATCATGTGGAGTTCAGCTATCGACTCACTTGGCTACTTCAGCTACAATGTATCGGTGAACGACAACTATAACCACCGCATCAGCTACCTGTTCCAGAATAACGAGAACGTGCGCAACGTCACCAACACCAACAACTTCGGTGGACGCCTTGGCACCAGCTACCGTAACGACTGGCTTGAAGTGGAGCTTAACGGTTCGGCCAACTACCAGCGTACACGTAACGAACTGCAGCCCCAGTCTGACCTTGACACATGGAGCTTCGCCTACGGCTTTAACTCGACGTTCACCCTGCCTTGGGGCACGCAGATTGCTACCGACATGGGTATGAACAGTCGTCGTGGTTACAACGACGCTTCGATGAACACCAACGAGCTTATCTGGAACGCTCAGATTGCTCAGAGCTTCCTGCAGGGTCGTCCCCTTACCGTCTCGCTGCAGTTCTACGACATCCTCGGACAGCAGTCGAACTTCTCGCGTACGATTTCTGACATGGCCCGTACTGATAACGAGTACAATGCCATTACCAGCTACGCTATGCTGCACGTCATCTACCGCATCAACCTATTTGGTACCCGCGAGGCCCGTCGTGGCATGCGTGGCGGCATGGGAATGGGCGGCTTCGGTGGCGGCATGCCTATGGGTGGCATGGGCGGCGGCCGCGGCGGCAATCGTGGTGGCGGCAACCGTGGCGGAGGCTTCGGCGGAGGCGGCTTCGGTGGTGGCGGCTTCGGTGGTGGCGGCTTCGGCGGCGGTCGTATGATGTAATTAAAGAGATAATTAAGCAAGAGGGCTTCGGATGCGTCCGAAGCCCTCTTGCTGTAGTATTCTTATTCCTGTTCCTTGCGGTCGTCGATGTTATCGCCCTCGGTAGGTTTCATCTCTTCCTCGAAGTCGGTGATGCCGGCCTCAATGAGGATGTTATACCACTGTATGAGCTTCTGGATGTGTGAATTCTTCACGCGGTCGCGGTCCCACTCGGGTAGCACTTTGGTGAAGTATTCGTGCAGTTCGTCAGCAGAGGCTTTCTTGGGGTCGATGCTGGCCTTTTTGCCGTCCTCCAGCTTCTTGACGCTTTCGAGGATGGTCATCAGGGGGACATCGTCGGTCTCAGTGAACATGGCGATGTCGGCCAGTGATGTTATACGGTCGGTGCCGAAAGCTGGCTGGCGACGGTGGGTGGCGTCGAGAGCCTCGACGATAAGGTTGTTCTTTCCACGTGAAATCAGTTTGTAGAGGCCGGGTTTGCCGGCGATTGCTAAGATTGTCTGTTGCATTTTTCTTTTTGTTTTATTTTCGATGTTTCGATGTTTTGGGATAACGAGTGAATGATGTCGTCGATCTGCTTGTCGATGTCTTGCTGTCCGTCGTTGACGATTTCGTAGTCGGCTAACTGACGGACTTTATCCTGCGGCCACTGGCGGGCTATCCACTGCAAGGCTTGCTCCCTGGTGATGTTGTCGCGTCGCATGATGCGCTTAATACGTACTTCTTCAGGAGCAGTGACCACGACAACGCGGTCGACGTAGCGGTCTGCCCCCGACTCGTACATAATGGCTGATTCGAGCCAGTCGAGGCCACTGTCCAAGAAGTCGGCGAAGACGGCGGGGTGAACGATGGCGTTGATAGCCCGCTGGTTGTCCTCGCTGGCCAGAAGGAAACGGCTGATGGCTGCTTTGTCGAGCGAACCGATGAGCTCGGTCAACTGCTGGCGCAACTCAGGCGAGGTGCGCATCAGTCGTTTGGCTGCTGTGTCGCAGTCGTAGACCGTGATGCCACGGGCGGCTAAGCGTGCCGCTACGTAGCTCTTGCCACTGCCGATGCCTCCGGCTATACCGATTTTCATGGGGCTGTTTTCTCAATGAGATAGTCTACCTGTTTGGTGACCAAAGCAGCTCGGGTAATGCCCTGAGGCACTTTCTGCAAGTAGAGGTTACACTTCTCTGTCGGGTGGTCGCGCAGTTCGTTATAGTCGGCGACGACGGTAAAATCCTTGGCTGATAGCGTACGGTAAACATTGACGCCAGTGACGAACTTGACCGAAACCTTAGCAGGGAAAGTACGGAGTATCATGTTCGGGGGCAGATTGATGCCTTCGATAGGAATATCGTCGATGCTCTCTTCCGTCAGCACGTCGGTGTAGAAGGTGGTCTTCACATGGTCGGGCACGATCTTAACCCCTTCCATCTTGCGTAGCTTGCAGTCGACGGCGAGTGTGTCGCGGAATCCTACGTGGTTGAGCGTCTCAGTGTAGGCCATACGGATACTGTCGAGCCTTTCTTCTGAAGCATAGATGGTAACGCTGTCGGGGTCGTAGCTGACGTGGCTAAGGAAGTACAGATGCTCTGGAATCACACGACCTCGCCAGCGCACAGGGACACGCTTGAACGAGCCTGACGTGTAGTAGTAACGGAGTTTGTCGGGCTTGATACTGACAATCTTGCTTGAAACAGCCAAGTGGTTCTGCACAATCTTTGCCAGTTCGGAGGCAGGAATAGCGCCATTGCCGCCCGACAGATCATAGTACTTGAAACTGGCTTCAACCTTTTTCAGAGCATCGCCGTACATATAAGTAAGGAGCGTGATGCCGCGGTCGCGGATGACGACCTTGATGGTGTCGGTCTCGTCGCTGGTAAGCATCACGTCCGTTGGCACACCGGTAATGCGAATGGGCACTTTCACCTCCCGCTCATAGCTCTCGTTGAGGGTCATCAGCAGCCAGAAGACCGCTGAGAGCGCGAGAAAGAATAAGAAAATCAGAAACTCTCTGTTTGTACGGCTAAACAGAAAGTTCCTGATTCGTCTGCGGCGTGTTGGCCATGTCCTTGAACACGTAGGTCTTGTCGACGGTGATAACCACGTCGCGAGCAATCTTCACGTCTACGGTGTTCTTTGCCAGGTCGATGCTCTTAACAGTGCCGTGAACACCGCCGCCGACGATGACATCGGCGCCCTCGGTGAGAGAGTTCTGGAACTTCTGGATTTCCTTCTGCTTCTTCTGCTGAGGCTTAATCATGAAGAACCACATGATGGCGAAAATGGCCACCATCATCAGAATCATCGACATGCCGCTGCCGTTTCCCTGTGCTGCCTGTGCAGCTAAAATAATCTGTGTCATTTTGTTTCGTTATTTCGTTGTTTTATTGTTTCGATGTTAATTGGCCGGTCTGTCGTCCATGCGCTTCATCAGCCTGCCGCTCTTGATGAGGTGGCGGGCGATGGCGTCGAGCATGCCGTTGATATAGCTTCCGCTCTTCGGCGTGGAGTAGAGCTTGGCTATGTCTACAAACTCATTGATGGTAACGCTCACCGGGATTGAGGGGAAGGTCATCATCTCGGCAATGGCTATCTGCATAATGATGAGGTCCATGTAAGGCATGCGCGATAAATCCCAGTTGCGCGAGGTCTCGCTCATGTAGTGCTGGTACTCATCGCCATTGAGTATCGAGGCGCGGAACAGTTTGCGGGCATAGTCCTTGTCCTCTTCATTGTCGTACTCGGGCAGCAGTTCCTGGCGGGCACCGTTCTGCTCGTCGAAGCGCTTGATAGTCTTCAGTACGAAGGTGTCGACAATCTCCTTATCGTCATTCCAGTAGAGACTCTGCTCTTCAAATAGGTCGTCGAGGTCGGGGTTGTCCTGAATGAGTGTCCTGTAGATTTTGCGCCAGAGCTCGCGGTCTGTGCCGTAGTTGTCATCCGGGTTACTCATGTAATCCTTGTAAATCTCGCTTTGCTCAATCAGTTCGTAGAGTTTGCCTACGAATTCCGGGTGGTCGGCCCAGGTTTGCTTCTGGTTGCTGATGAAGTCGCAAAGCTGCTTGTTTTCTTCAAGCTGTAATGTAAAGCGGTTATATGCAAAGCGTGTCGAAGGAACCTTCGTCCCCTCGCGACGTGCCTTGCCCTCAGCTATCTCCAGGCGTCTCTTCGCCTCTTTCGCAACAGCCACCATCAGCGCCAGCAGATAGTTGTACAGGTCGTAAGCCTTTGAAAGGCTGAACAACAGTTCTTTCTCAGCAGAGTCGATGTTCTTGTTGCCGTTTTGATAGTACGCATAGGTTAACTGGACAATCTTGATGCGTATAATTTCACGATTAATCATGCTCTTGTGCTTTGTTTCGACTGCAAAAATACTTATTTTCCACTGATTATGCAAGAAAAACGCACTTTTTTTGTAATTTTTTCAATTGTCAATTGTCAATTATCAATTTTTCTTCGTACCTTTGCACCCGCTTTTCGCGAAAAAGCACACCGTGTGATGGTGAATTAACAACAAACCAAGTATTAATTTAGAGTAACACAACAACGTTATGAAAGAAATCAATGTGAGCGGTCAGAAGCGTACCGCTACTGGCAAGAAGGCTTCAAAGCTTCTGCGCAAGGAGGGACTCGTTCCCTGTAATCTGTATGGTGAGAAAAAAGGTGAGAACGGTCTGCCCGAGGCTCTGGCTTTCCAGGCTTCTTTCGCTGACCTCCGCAAGGCCATCTATACACCTCACGTGTATGTAGTCAACCTCGACATCGACGGCGAAATTCATAAGGCCATTATGAAGGAACTGCAGTTCCATCCCACGACGGACGCTCTGCTGCACGCCGACTTCTTCGAGGTGAACGAGACGAAGGACATCACCGTTGGTATCCCCGTCAACCTGACTGGTCACGCTCAGGGTGTTCGCGATGGTGGTCGCCTGAACCTCTCTATCCGTAAGATCGACGTTACCGCTCCTTATAAGAATATTCCTGAGAAACTCGACATCGACGTTACCGACCTCCAGCTGGGCAAGGCCATCAAGGTGGGTGCTCTGCAGTTCGAGGGCCTGAAAATCGCCACCTCGCCCGAGGTTGTCGTCTGCTCAGTGAAGGCTACCCGCGCTTCTCGCTCGGCTGCCGCTGCTGCTGAGGCCGCTCAGTAATCTGTTATATGGATAAGTATTTGATTGTTGGGCTGGGGAATCCGGGCGACGAGTACGCCACGACCCGCCACAATACAGGCTACATGGTGTTGGACGCTTTTGCTAAGGCGTCCAATACTGTTTTCAGCGACCGCCGCTACGGCTATGTCGCTGAGACGTCGCTGAAGGGACGTAAGGTGGTGCTGCTGAAGCCCACCACGTACATGAACCTCAGCGGCAATGCCGTGCGCTATTGGCTCAACAAGGAGAACATCGACCAGCAGCGGCTGCTCGTCGTCAGCGACGATGTGGCCCTGCCTCTCGGTCAGTTCCGTCTGAAGGCCGGCGGCTCGAACGGCGGCCACAACGGTCTGGGGCATATCCAGCAGCTCATCGGTCAGAACTATGCCCGTCTGCGCATGGGCATCGGCAACGACTACCCTCAGGGCGGGCAGATTGACTGGGTGCTTGGCAGCTATAGCGAGGACAACCTGCGCCAGCTGCAGCCCGCCATTGATACCGCCGTCGAGATCATCCGCAGCTTCGTGCTGGCCGGCATCGACATCACGATGAATCAGTTTAATAAGTTAGGCAAAAGACCCACCCCCAACCCCTCCCTGAATGGAGGGGAGTGAATACCTGCTGAGATGAAAGACAAGAGCGTAAATGGAGTATCTTCTCCCCTCCCTCACAGGGAGGGGCAGGGGGAGAGTCTTGCGCGTTTAGACAAATGGCTTTGGGCGTCGCGCATCTTCAAGACGCGCACCATTGCTGCCGACGCCTGCAAGAATGGCCGCGTCACGGTGAACGACGTGCTGGTCAAACCGTCGCGCATGGTGAAGGTGGGCGATGTCATCGGCGTGCGCAAGCCGCCCGTCACCTACACCTTCCGCATCCTGAAGACCATTGAGCAGCGTGTGGGGGCCAAGCTGCTGCCGGAAATCTACGAGAACATCACCACGCCCGATCAATACGAACTATTGGAAATGAACCGCATCAGCGGTTTCGTCGACCGCCAGCGCGGCACCGGTCGTCCCACGAAGAAGGAGCGCCGCGCTATGGATGCATTTTTGAATGATGAATAATATGAAGAGAATCAAACTGTTTGCAAACATTTTGGCCGTGCTGGCCGTTGCAGCCCAGTTGACGGCTTGTCTCGAGAACGAGGACCCCTACACCGCAGGGTTCCAGTTCATGAAGCCTACCAACGTGCGTACAAACGTCTATGCCAATACCTCAACCGACTCGCTGGTCATGCTGAGTCAGGGGCCTTGGCAGATAAAAGCCGACACGCCTGAGGCTCGTTGGTGCAGCATCGACCTGCTGACCGGCAAGGGCTATACCATATACGGGCTTGGCGTGCATTTCGACCAGAATACTACGGGCCAGCAGCGCCTCGCGCAGTTCACCGTCACCGATACCAACCATCCTGACAAGGCACACGCCTCGTGGCAGTACCTTCAGCATGCCACTCGTGGCGACGGTTCACTGGGCTCTGCTGCCGACGTGAAGTCAATCACAGGTTCTGACGACAGTAACATCACACTCGAATATGACACGCTGCACCGTCCTACGCTGGTGAAGATCCAGAAAGCCGAACAGACATTGAACAACCTGCAGATTACCTATGGTAAAAAGCAGATGACGGTGAAGGATGTCAAAAAAGGCATCACCTATAGCGTGGACTGCGACAAAGACTGCCAGCCTCAGCTGCTTATCAATAGTGGCGATACCGTGGGCTATTTCAACCGCTTTTACAGTAGTATGGTGGCAGCTCCGGCCAATTATATCTTCAACTTCGAGCATCGTGGTGTGCAGACCTCTTCCTGCGTCACATACCG
>CADCEQ010000042.1 GCA_902800435.1 uncultured Prevotellaceae bacterium
TCAGGGTTCTTACAGCACATGAACCACATCTCCTGCTTAGTATTGATGCGAATACGTACATTCTTGCTCTTCTGTCCGTTGTTAGTCACCACCTTCAGGTCGAATAGTTCTGTACTGCCTGGCTGCAGGTGCATATACTGATACGACAAAGGCTCATCTGCGCGGAAACCGATGGATATGGCCCACAGGTCTTCTTTTTTGCAGGTGAATGGCACGATGCGTACACTTGACTCAATAAGACCTGTTTCAGGATTTTTGGTAACGGACGTTGTTTCGCTTCCCTCTTTAGCATAAAATGCGATGATACCTTCCAGACTCTGGATGACACTCTTTGCCTTCTTCTGCGGGGTAGCCGTAGAATCGGCACTGGCGGTTGTTATGGCGCTGCATGCGATGAGCAGCATGATAATGATTCGTTTCATATTGTTGTTTTTTTATTGTTGCGCTGTTTGTTCTAAATGATGTTTTGCTATTTCGAGTTCCAGCTCCACCCACTTCAAGTAAGCTTCGTCGGCCTGCTTTTTCAGGAGTGCAATTTCCTCGGGGGTGTACCGTCGGCCTGCTTTTTCAGGAGTGCAATTTCCTCGGGGGTGTACTTGTAGTTCTCGGGTCGTGTGATGGGGATGTCGCGCTCCGTCAGCGTCATGGGCTTGGCATCCTGAGTTACGGCCTGCGCCAACTCCGGCTTTGCCTCCTCCTCCTCAGCTTTCACTTCAGACGTTACAGGTTCTGTAGCCGTCGTTTCCTGTGCTATGAGAGCCACGTCGCGCTTGACAACATTGGTTCGCGCCTTCGCTTTCTTAGCCTTGGTCGGAGCAGCAGCAGGCTGCGCTGCTTCCATCTCCACTTCGGCTATCATCGGCTTCTCCGCCATGAGCGTTTCAGAAGTAACCACTCCCCTCTCCTTTGCGAGAGGGGCTGGGGGTGAGGCTTTTTGCGGGAATGGGTTTGGCGTTGAGCCTTTTGGCGGCATGATATTGACGATGACAAATGCGGCGACGCAGGCGGCAGCCACCCACGGCCAAAGCCTTCTTGTCTTGGCCACCGGCTTCTGTTGTGCCATCCGCTTCATCAGTCGGGCGTTGAGGTTGGCGGGCATCTGCGGCAGCTCGGCCTCGTCCTGTCTGAGGGCTTCGAGCAGGGCGTTGTCCTGCTGGCGTAGGGCGTTGAGTTGTTCCTCCTTCATGACTGTAACATTTTTATGATTCTACAAAGTTTCTTTCTCGTTCGGCTCAGGCGCGAGGCCACCGTTGTGGGTATCGACTCCGTGATGTCGGCAATCTCCTTCAGACTCCGTTCCTCGTAGTAGAACATCGTCACCAGCGCCCGTTCCTCAGGCGGCAGGTGTTTCAGGGCTGCACGTATCAGCTGTACCGTCTCGGCATTGGCGTGCCCCAGCGTCTCGTCCACCTCGGCGTCCGACAGCTTGTCGGCCTCATGGCCACGGTCCTCGAAGTAAACGACGGGCAAGCGCTTGCGACGCAGGAAACTGATGGCCTCGTTGTAGGCTATGCGCGAAATCCACGTGCGGAGCGATGACCGCCCGGCATCGTGTTGCCCGATGTTACTGAACACCTTCATGAAGACATCCTGATACACTTCCTCGGCATTCTCGGTGACGGCGACGAGCCGCACCACCTGCGCGAAGACCTCGCGGCCGTAGCGGTCGATGGTCTCTTGTTGTGCCTTGGGACTTTGTTTGCGCAGTCCCGCTATCAGGTCTGTCTCGGTCATGCTGTTTTCTGTCTCTGTTTATATATACGCAGAAAGTAGTGGAAACATTGCAGTCGGGGAGAAATAAAATTCCGGGTTGAGCCCCGGAACCTTTTTTTATTGTGTATGTGATCTACATGCGCACTTTACAGATAAAGCCCGAACGAGAGCGAGCGGAACTTCACGCCGCCGTCCTTCAGCACGTTGTCGCCAGAGTACTTCAGATAGAGGGGGACACCCATGATGCCCACGCGGAGCATCCAGTCGATGGTGATGGGGCGCTGGCGGATGTGGCGCTCCAGTCTCTCGATGTCGTCGCCATACAGGGAATACTCCGTCAGCATGCTGCCGTAGACATTGAAGTTCACCACGGGACCGAAGCCAATCCAGAAGTCCTCGTCGAACTCATGGGTATAGCCCAGGTTGGCCGTCAGCGAGAAGACCTTGATGCGCGAGAAGTCGGGCGACACCTGCAAGGGGTACGTGTCAAGGGCAATGTTGCCGTCGGGTGCTTTCACGAACCGTGTGTCGCCGGTCATGCGGTAGTTCTTCCAGTCGATGCCGACGCCTAACGACACGGAGTTGCGGTGGCGGCGCTCGAAATAGTGGTCCCACTGCACGATGGTGGCAAAAATCTCCCACGACTTGAAGGTAGAGAAGTCGGTGCGCGCGTCGGCTTTGGTGGGAGCCGTGAAGCCGATGCCCAGATGGGCTGAGATAGCGTTTTCGTAGGTGCGGCCCTCCGCGCCGTCCTTCTTCTTGCCCACCTTCACGCTGGGTATCAGCTCCCAGCGGTCGCGGCCGATGCGGGTGGTGCTGACGTAGTTGGAGTCCACCAGCCGGATGGTGTTCTGGTACGTGAACCTGTCGTCGCCCTCCTTGCCGCTGACGATGATGCGTTGCAGCGAGTCGCCCGTGACGATGGTCACTTTCCTGGGGTTATGGATGACGACGGTGTCGTTTTCTTGCGCGCCGGCCGCCAACGTCAGGGCAGCCAGCGCCATGATGGTCATGAGTTTCTTCATATCTTAGTCGTTGTTTAATAGTTCCTCTAATTGTTCCAGACTCTTGACGCTGCCCTCCATGTAGATGACGGTCACCTCGCGCTCCGACGTGTTGCCCCGCCACCAAGCCTGATAGCAGAGGAAGCAGTTGCGGTCGCCCTGCCGGCCCACTTGCGTCTTATAGTTGACGCTGTGCTCCTTGCCGAACACCGTCTTGCGCGACTTGCCGCCGGTAGCAAAGTGGCCCTTGCTGTCGTCCTCCACCATTTTCAGCACCCGGTCGGCCTCGCTCTCGCCGACGGTGAACCGCACGCTGCGGTAGTAGCTCAGCTGATACTTGGCCAGCGTCTTGCCCCGCACGCGGGTCTCGATCATCCGCTCCTGCGGAATGATGCGCCCCTCAAAGAGGTCGTTAATCTTCAGCCCTGTCTGCGCTTCGGCCAGTGTGGCTGACAGCAATAGGGTCATCATCATAAGGAATCGCTTCATATCTTCATGCTTATTGATCGTTGCCAAACATCATCTTCAGTTGCTCCTCCACCTCGTTGCTGCCGTCGTCGGCCACGGCGGCCATCGTCTTCTGCATCTCGCCGAGCACCACGTCGCGGTCGGTGGTGCGCTCGCCGTAGATATAGGCCACACACTCGTCGTCGCCCTGCTGACCGCTGTTCAGCCACACCGCCGCGCCTGCGGCTATCGTCAGGGCGGCGCAGGCAGCAACAGCCCAGCCAATCCAGCGACGCCGTTTGTTGACGTTAGCGTTCACCGCCTGCTCATCAGCGAACTGGACGGCGGCAAAATCCAGGAACAGCTGGCGCAGCTGAGCGAGGTCGGTGGGCAGTGCCTGCTCGCGCCGGTAGTAGTCGTACAGTTCGTGCTCCTCTTCGAGCGTGGTCGTGCCGTCGAAGAAGCGGTCTGTCAGCGTGCGTATTCTAAGGATGCTACTCATATTGCTTCATGTATTTTTGTCTTACTGCCTGTCGGGCGCGGCTCAGGGCTTTGCGTACGGCCACTTCGCTGCTGCCTGTCAGGTCGGCTATTTCGTTCATTTCCATTCCCTCAAGGTGGCGCAGGCGGAGGATGGTCTGCTGCAGGTCGGGCAGGGTACTGACGACGGCCATCATGCGCTCTATGCGCTCGTCGTCGCCTGTTTCGTCCGTCCCGCCGCTGTCGGTCAGCATCACCGTGGGCTTTCTGCGGCGCACCTGGTCGATGCAGAGGTTGCGGGTCAGACGCAGGGCCAGCGCGTCGAGGGGCTGCCGCAGTTCGCCAACCATCTGCCACAGCCGCAGCAGGGCGTCCTGCACCGTGTCTTCGGCATCGTCGTCACCCAGATAGCGGCGCGCCGTCAGCATCAGCCGGGGCCGCAGTCGCTGGGCTTCCTCCTTGAATTCCTCTTGCGTCATTCTTGGGCGTTGTTTACTCTATATACGCAAAAAAGTCCGTTTTGTGACATCCAAAACGGAAAAAAGATGAAACTTCTCTCTAACAAATCTCTATTCTGCCTATTTTCGCTTCCTCTGATAGAACCAGCTGCCGACGGCGAGGACGATGACGAGCAGCGTCACGATGAAGGCCCAGACGTTGGCGGCGCGCGAGGTGGCGCTGATGGTGTAGGCACCGGGGATGAGCCGCTCGCCACCAAGCTGATAATGAATCACCCGGCCGTCGTATTCGCCCATGCCGGCATCAGTCACCGTGCCTGGCATCACGAGGTCGTAGGGCATACCGAACGACAGGAGGTCCGTGTACTGGCCGGGTCCGCCTTCGTACGACTTGAGGAACGATGAATAGGCATCCGACTGGAAGAACTCTCCGAGCTCACCACTGAAGACCGGCGCCCCCCATTCCTTCTCCGACATATTGAGCACGCGGGGATGCATGGCCAGCGAGTCGCGCATGCTGATGAAGCGTTCCCTGCTGACGGGCGGATTCTTGATGCTGTCGTAGTTCTCGATAATAATGTTGCAGATTTCGGTAAACCAGTTGGCGTTGGCCCACTGGCTGACCTTCGCCTCGATCTTGTCGAGCCTGTCCTTCACCTCGGCGCCGCTGAGGTTGCGCATCAGGTCGGGCTGGCCCGTGAACCAGTAGGCGACGGTGTCGGCACCGAGGAATCGGCTGATGGGCACGGGGAACACGGGCTCGCCGTCGTAGGTAAACGTCTCGCTGAAGCGATAGTCGGTATAGAACCACTTGAAGCGCTTCTCCAACTTGCTGCTGGCCTTGATGCCCCTGACCTCTACAAGATGCGACCTGTCGGCACGGTACAGGTGGGCGCTCATTTCCTCGACGCTTCCGTACGTCTTCCTACAGTGGACCATCAGCATGTTGCCTAACGGGCGGCTGTTATCAAGCGCCTGCATGTTGTCTAACTGGGCCTCGGTCAGGGGCACCGGGTAGCGTACGGAGTCGGCACCGAGCACCGACCAGCTGCGCTCCCAGCTCTTGTCGACAATGCTGTCGTAGTCCTCGTCGGGCGCTGCTGCCAGCCATTGCTGCGAGGTGTGAAAGGTGTACTCGCGGCTGCACGTGCCATCTTCGTTGACGATGGTGAGCATGCGGTCGTCCTTGTTTCCGCATGATGCGGCAAGCAGCGCCAGCATCATCGCCATGATTATCATTTTACTGTTTGTTTTCATAAAGCGTTTGTCTGATTAAACTATAAGTATTCGGCCGAGTTTCTCTTTGTTCAAAATAGCACATGATGATTTCGTCGGGCGTCCCCTCTGTACAGGGGATTGCTGGCTGTTGGGTGATGGGTGATGGGTGTTGGGTGTCGGCCAGCCGAACAGGCTCCGTCGGCTCCTGCTGCAGCCAGAGGAACAGCCCCACGAGATAGACGGCTGCCGCAGTGAGCATGATGCGCAGGGCGACGACGACTGCCGACGGCCTGGCTCTGCGCCCGGCCATGATGGCGTCGTATTCGGCCTCGCCTGCCGCCAGTTCTCCCAGCATCAGGCTCACCGCCTGCCACTCCTCGCTCAGCTTGCCGCGCTGCCGCAGGGCCAGGGCCAGCTGGCGCTCCTCGGCCGGCGTTGTCTCGCCTGCCAGGTATCGGTCTGTGAGTCGTTGTATGTCCTTGTCTGTCATTGTTTCATCCTCCTTCTGAGTTCAGTAAATACTTTCTTGCGTGCTGCCGAGACCATCGCCGTGACCGAGGGCTTCGCGATGCCCGTCTGCTGCGTAATCTCGTCTATCGAGAGACCCATCAGGGCGCGCATGTCGAAGAGCTGGCGCTCGCGGGGCTTCAGCAGGCTGAGCGTCTCGTCGAGCATTCGCTGTGTGTCCTTGGCTTCCAACTGCTCCTGCGGCGAAGCCTCCCCCTGCCCCTCCAGTAGAGGGGTGACGGTTTGCCGCTTGCGGTAGATGCTGACGCAGCAGTTCTTGGCCACCCTGACGGCCAGCGCCTCCACGTTGCGCCGCGTGTCGATATGCTCCAGATAGCGCCACAGCTGCACCATCGTGTCCTGCGCAGCGTCCTCGGCGTCCTCTTTGTTACCAAAGAAGTCGAGGCCTGTCTTCAGCACCTTCTGGCGCAGCTGCGCGGCTATCTGTTCAAATTCTGAGCGTGTCATACAACTATAATACGCAGAAGCCGCGAGAATGTTAAGTTGGAAAGTTAGAAAAAACTTGCTTTTATTTCATCCGCTCCAGCAGCATGGCGAGGTTTTCGAGGTCGCGCGGGTCGACATTCAGGTCGAGCAGGTTGCCGTTGCGGTCGAAGAGCTTGTAGGTGGGCCAGCTGTGGACGTCAAGGTGGCGCTCGATGGCGCTCTGCTGTTCGGCGGGCAGGTTATAGTGAGCCACGTTGGGGCCGCTGACGTTATACTCCTTGATGACGTTCTCCCACGACGTCTGCGGGCTGCTGTTGGCCAGGTAGAGGAACTCGATGTCGAAGTCCTTCAGCCGGGCGTACTCCTCGGTGGAGTGGCTGAGTGCCTCCTTGCAGGGGCCGCACCACGTGCCCCAGATGTCCAAGAGCACGAACTTGCCCTTGTAAGGCTCAATAATCTTCTTCAGCAGCGCCTCGCCCTCGCTGAGGTCGGCCAGATTGTCGGACGATTTGAGCACCAGCTTGTCGAACTCGCGGTTCTCGATGGCGAGGTATCGGTCGTTCAGCTTCTCTATCTGCGCAATGGCAAGGGGATTGGCGGTCATGGCCCTCAGCGTGTCGATGATGGCGGGCGACAAGGCCGTGCGGCTGTGGTCAATCTCGTCGTAAACCATCTTGGAGAGGTAGATGTCCTTGATGAATGGAGAGGCATGGAGCGAGTCGAGCGTCTTCCGGCCGTCTTTCAGCCGGAGATTCAGCAGATGTCCCCTTACCAGCTTTGAGGCTTTCGGCGTGTTGAGAATCTTCTCGGCACTCTTTATCAGGTCGGCATTCTTCTCGTTCAGTTCCTCGGCTATCTTCTGTTTCTCCTCATCGGTGGGAGCAGCCATCACCTTGGCCTGGGCGTCGGTGAGCCAGTCCTTCCAGCGGTTGAGCAGTGCCAGCTCTTCGTCGTTCGAGGCTATCTCGTCCACAAGGTCCAGATAGCTGACGGTGAACGTAGAATTGCGTCCACGTTCGGCATCGTCCAAGTAGTCGCGGACAAACGTCCGCACGTCGCGGTAGAGCGTGAAGGGGAATGAGCCGTCGAGCTTCGTCCAGAACGTGTCGTGGGCATAGCTTCGGGCACTGGCTGACAGTTGGAAGTCCTTTGTCATGAAACGGGCCTGTCCCAGTTCGCGCGCCTGATTCCAGAACATACTGCCCTTCACATAGCTGATGAAGCGCGTCGAGAGCGTGGGCTGTGCCTGGCTGTGGGCATCGACGTCGGCATTATACGACTTGAGCAGGCTGTCAACGGATGCGACGTAGCGGTCGAGGCGTTCCGGCGTGACTCTTTCTTCCGAGCGCAACTCGTCAAGCATTTGGTTTCCCTGAAACATCGCTCCGCCACGCCAGTCGTAGATACTCTTGGCCAGCTCGTTCTGCAGGCGGCAGTCGTCGCCCATGAAGTAGCGGCGGCCCTCCTTGTAGTCGCAGAGCATGAAGTAGGTCTTGCCCGCCTCGAGTATGGTGTTGATGTAGCTGCGGCCCCAGTCGCAGTAGAACTCCGAACTGTTGAGCACGGGAATCTTCGCTGTGAAGCGGCCCAGGGAGTCCAAGTCGGCATAGACCGACTGCTCGTCGTCGGTGAAGAAGTTCTGAACGCTGAACTCAAAGGTTTTCTGGCGCTTCAGCTCCTCGGGCATATCCTTCAGCCAGCCCACCACGGTCACGGTGTCCTCCCTGTAGCCCGTGTCGGCGAAGCTGGTGCGCGTGTCCTTCGTGGGGTAGTCGGGCACGTAGCGGCTGTTCATCATCGCGAGCACCGCCTTGCGGCCGCCAATCACTATCGTACGCGTACCTTTCTTATTCTTGCCCACCGTGACCTTCAGCTCGTCTGCGCCGCTGGTCAGCAGCAGCTCGGCCTCGCCCGTCTTGGGGTTCACGTCGCGCTGCTTGTACGTCCAGAAGCGGCAGTCGTAGATGGCGCACTCGTCTGTGAATGCTATCACCCAGTCGCCCGTCTGCGGGTCGCGCCAGTACGAGGGGAACAGCAGCTTCCAGCGCTCCTCAACGGGCTTGACGCCCCTGAACTGGAAGGCCCGGTCGCCGTCGCCCTCGATGAAGTCGAACGAGCGGGTGCCCTTCGGCAGCGGCTGGAAGTGGAAGACCATGTCGCGCTTGCAGTCCTTGCCGGTATAGGTTTCTGTGTCGAGCTCTATGCCGTCGGCCTTTGTGAGGGCATAGCGGCGGTCCCCCGCCTTCAGGTAGGTGTCGCCGGCAAACCGGAACCAGTTGCCGCGCCCGGGAAACGATATTTGTCGCGCCGTGATGTACACCACCGTCTCCGTGTCCTTCAGCTCCACCTTTGTGATGTCGAGCGAGAGGCTGGTGGCTCCGTCGCCGTAAGCATTTCCATACTCCGTAGTGGGCTGTTCCCACACGATTGTTTTCTCTTTTGCCCAGCCCGTCGTTGCGACAAGTGCAAGCAGCAGGGCCATCATGGTTGATTTCATCTTCATCATTTAGTCTTTTCGGTAAGGTCTTTCAAAATACGCTGCAAAGATACGACATTTTGCTGATAGCAGCAAGCAATCGCTGTTTTTCTTTGGTTAAGAAAACGAAAAGGATAATAATTACTTTGCTCCGTCCAAACCCCTCATTTACTCCGAGCAAACGCCGCGTTTGCTCCGGCTAAAAGCCCCGCTAACCGGATTCCGGCGGCGTAGCGAAAAAAAACATGGATTGCAGGTATGGAAATTGGTAAAAAAGATGTATCTTTGCACCCAGAAACCGAAACCTGAAAAAACGATGAAGAAGAAAATCTTTCTTGCAGCAGCCCTCACGGCAGCTTGCATACAGACCAACGCACAGACTCTGGGCACCGACTACAAGGGTGCCAGCAATGCCAACCCCATCAGCGCCAGCGTGTTCTGCGCCGACCCGACGGCCATCGACTACAACGGGCGGCTCTACGTCTACGGCACCAACGACCACCAGCAGTTTATCATCAACAAGAAGTCGGGCTCAAACGGCTACGGCAACATCAAATCGCTGGTCGTATTCTCGACCGACGACATGGTAAACTGGACATTTCACGGCACCATCGACGTGGGAAAGGTCTGCACGTGGGCCGGGCAGTCATGGGCTCCGTCGGCCGTGTGGCGCACGACGGCTGCGGGCAACGATGAATTCTTCATCTATTTCGCCAACGGCGGCGGCAGCGTGGGCGTCATGAAGAGCACGGTATCGCCGGTAGGGCCCTACAAGTCGCCAAGATCGAGCGCCATGATTACTCAAGACACACCAGGCGTAAGGCCCTGCAACTGGGTGTTCGACCCGGGTGCCGTCATCGACTCCACCGGTCAGGGCTGGATAGCCTTCGGCGGCGGCGACCCGCAGTCGTCGGGCTCGAAGTTGTGGCCGGGCAATTCGCGTATTGCCAAGCTGAAGCCCTCGATGACCGCCATCGACGGTTCGGCTGTCAACATGCCTGCTCCCTACCTGTTTGAGGCCAGCGAGCTGAACATCATCGGCGGCCGCTTCGTCTATACCTACAACACGTCGTGGAGCGACCGCAACGACTGGTCGAAGTTTGCCGGGCGCAACGGTCAGGCAGCCCCGTCGTCGTGCAGCATGTGCTATATGGTAAGCGACACCCCACTCGAGCCCGAGTCGTGGGAGTATCGCGGCGAATACGTACCCAACGAGGGCAACTTCAACATGGGCTGGGGCAACAACCACACCCACCTGCACAAGTTCCAAGGCAACTACTATCTGTTCTACCACTCCACCGTGCTGGAGTCGGCCATGAACACCGGCGCCTCGGGATTCCGCTCCATCGGCGTGAACAAGGCTACGGTGAACGAGACGAAGCAGAACATCACCAAGATGACGCTGAACAAGACGGGCGTCACCGCCATCAAGAACCTCGACCCCTACATTCTGCAGCAGGCCGAGACAATGGCAACCAGCGGCGGCATCGCCTACGAGGACTTCAGCAACATATCGAAGAACACCAGCATCAGCAGCCTGGGCAACGACGCCTCGCGCGAGCTGCAGGTAAAGATGAAGGCCGGCTCGTGGACTCAGCTGCGCAAGGTTGACTTCGGCAGTCAGGGTGCCGTCAGCCTCAAAATCCGCACCAAGGGCACGGGAACCATCGAGGTACGCCTCGGCACCAGAACGGCAAAGGCTGCCGCTACCCTTGAATGCTCGTCGACCGTCTTCGAGGAAAAGACCGTTGATGTCGACCCGTCGGTATTCACGGGCGTCAAGAACGTCTTCTTCGTCTGCACCGACGGCACCAGCCTCTACTTCGACAACTGGCAGTTCAGCGACACACAGCCCGACGCCGTAACCGCCCCCGCCGCAGCCACGAAGGCTCCCGACGGCACCTACCGCCTCGACGGCTCCACCGTCAACGCCGGCACCCAGCCCCGCGGCCTCGTCATCGAGCGCAAGGCCGGACAAAGCCGCAAGCGGATAGTCAGATAAAAGAGACAACGACTCGGAATGACGAGGCGGCGCCTGACGATTGTGAGGCGCCGCCTCGCGTTTATGAGGAGGCACTTCATCTCCACGAGAAGCACCTGGAAGAATATCATTCCAAAAAGAGCGGCTACAGGGAGCCGTTTTAGAACAAACGCTCACCAGACGCTTCGCATTTAGTGGTTTTTTCTGATATTTAACCGAAATTTGGGAGAAATCGCCAAACATCGTACCTTTGCACCCGGAAACCCACATAAAGATGAAGAAGCAGACAACAGCCATACATACGCCATACGTCCGGCCCGATGCTTACGGGTCGCTGGCGGTCCCCATATATAATAATGTGTCGTTCGAGTTCGACGATGCACAGACGATGAGCGATGCCTTCTGCAACCGCATCAAGGCTCCCGACTACGCCCGTATAGCCAACCCCACGGTGACACAGTTCGAACAGCGGGTGAAGGCGCTGACGGAGGCTGAGCACGTAACGGCACTGAACTCAGGCATGGCAGCCATCAGCACCGTGCTCCTGGCTGTGGCTGCTCAGAGTAAGAACATCGTCACCTCGCGCCACCTGTTTGGCAACACGCTAGCACTCATCAGCGGTACGCTGCTGCGCCTCGGCGTCAAGCCACGCCTGCGCGACCTGACCGACCTGGAAGCCGTAGAGGCTGCCGTCGACGAGCAGACTGCCTGCGTGTACTTAGAGACGGTCACTAATCCGCAGTTAGAGGTGGCCGACCTGAAGGGCATCGCCGACATTGCCCACAGGAAGGGCGTGCCCGTGATTGCCGACTCTACCGTGATTCCCTTTACGGAGACCTCGCTGAAGGATCTGGGTGTTGACGTCGAAGTGGTGTCGAGCACGAAATATATCTCGGGCGGCGGCACGTCGTTAGGCGGTCTGATTATCGACTACGGCACCTTCCCGCTCATCAACAAGCTGGTGAAGTACGACCTGCTCATCAACCTCGGCGTCTACATGACGCCGCAGACGGCCTACATGCAGACACTCGGCCTGGAGACGCTCGACGTGCGCTACCAGCGGCAGGCAGCCAATACGCTGTGGCTGGCCGAGGCGCTCAGAGAGCTGCCCGCCATTACCGGCGTCAACTACGTGGGACTGAAGGATAATCCCTTTCACGAGCTGGCCGTCAGACAGTTCGGGCCGACGGCGGGAGCCATGCTCACCATCGACCTGCAGTCGAAGGAGGCATGCTTCGGATTCCTTAACCGTCTGCAGCTGATTCACAGGGCCACTAACCTCTTCGACAGTCGCACGCTGGCCATCCATCCCGCCTCGACTATCTTCGGCCTGTTCCCTGAAAGGCAATTGCAACAGATGGACGTGCGGCAGACCACCATCCGTCTCTCCGTCGGACTTGAAGCCCCCGAAGATCTCCTGCAAGACATTCAACAAGCCCTCTCATAAAACAGATAAGAAATGGAACAGAAGAAACTAAGCATCATCGCCTTCAGTGGCGATTTCGACAAGCTGACCGCCGTATTTACATTAGGTACGGGCGCAGCAGCCGTAGGCTACGAGGTGAACATCTTCTTCACCTTCTGGGGACTCGACGCCATCAAGCAGAAGCAGGGGCGCTCGTTCACAGGCGGCAATTGGCTGACGAAGATTTTCGGCTTCATGATGGGCGGACTGAAGGTCACTCCCACGAGCCGTTTCAACTTCCTCGGCGCAGGCCCGAAGATATTCCGCTACCTGATGCGCAAGAACAACGTGGCAACGCTCGAAGAGCTCGTCGAGGCTGCCAAGGCGCTCGGCATCAACCTCTACGCCTGCGAGATGGCGATGCATGTGCTCGGCCTGAAGAAGGAGGACTTTATTCCCGAGGTGAAGGACGTGCTCGGCGTGGCTTCGTTTCTGAACCTGAGCGAAGGGGGACAGACGTTATTCATCTAAAAAAGCTACAGATATGGCAACAAAAGTATTAGACATCACGAAGGAGCACTGCCCGATGACCTTCGTCAAGACCAAGATTGAGCTGTCGAAGCTTAGTGAGGGCGACATCCTGGAAGTGCTGCTCGCCGAGGGCGAACCGCTCGACAACGTGCCGCGCAACGCCAAGGAGCAAGGCTACAACGTGCTCTCCGTTGAGCATGTGGAAGGTACGACACATAAGGTAACGATTAAAAAGTAAAAAGGTAAAAGGGTAAAAAAGTAAAAAGGTAAAAACATAAAAACTAAACGATTATGGCAGATTCTAATTTACAGCGCAGTGTGACCACTGCTACCGCCAGAAGACTGGCGACCACCACCAAGACCGCCCCGCAGATGGGCAGTATCACCCCGAGACTATTGCTGAAACTCCTGCCTTGGGTGCAGGTCAGCGGCGGCACATTCCGCGTAAACCGCACGAAGGTGGAACTCCGCAAGAACGACCGACTGCCCATTCAGTACGTGAACGGCGTGCCCTCGTTTACGGCGAAGAACCTGAAGGCTATTCCCCTGTTCTCTGAGTTCGACGACGAGATCCTGAATCGTCTGGTTAGCTCGTTCGAGACCAAGGAGGTTGACGTAGACCAGCTCTTCGTCGAGGAGGGCAAGGACAAGCAGCGCTTCTTCATCGTGGCCAGCGGTCAGGCTGAGGTCATCAGCAAGGGACCTCACGGAGAGGACCTGCGGATTGCCCTGCTGGGCGACGGTGAGTACTTTGGCGAGGCCGACTTGCTCGACGAGCAGGAGTCGACGGTCAGCGTTCGCGCCATCACGCCGACTGTGTTCCTCGGACTGAAGCTGAAGGAACTGATCAAGTTTATCAAGGAGGTGCCCGACTTCCGTGAGACGTTCAACAAGGCCGTCGACAAGCAACTGCGCCTGAAGGCATCGGTGAACGACAACGGCGAGAAGCACATCGACCTGGTCTCGGGTCACGAGGAGGACAACATTATTCCCGAGACCTACATCGACTACGAGGAGAACCCCACCGAATATGCACTGAACACGCTGCAGACCGTTGTTCGTGTGCATACCCGCGTCAGCGACCTCTACAATAATCCCTACAACCAGCTGGAAGAGCAGCTGCGCCTGTCAATCGAAAGCATCAAGGAGCGCCAGGAGTGGGAGCTCATCAACAACAAGCAGTTCGGACTGCTGGCCGCTACCAACCCCGCCTACCGCATCACGACGCGCTACGGTGCCCCCACCCCCGACGACCTCGACGAGCTGCTGTCGCTGGTTTGGAAGGAGCCTGCCTTCTTCATGAAGGTCATTCTGTGGCGCGGCGTGCCCCTGATTCCTTCCGACAAGGTGGAGGTAGAAGGCCAGTATCTGACGGGCCGCGGCGTTGGCACGACGAAGATTATCCTCGTGCGCGTCGGCGAAAAGAATCAGGGTGTAGTCGGTCTGCACCAGAGCGGCATTCCCGGCGAGATTGCCCCCAGCCTGAGCGCCCGTCTGATGGGACTCGACAAGTTTGGCGTGGCCTCGTATCTGCTCACGAAGTACTTCTCACTGGCCTCACTGACTGACGATGCCATCGCCGGAGAATGTCGAGGTGGGCTATTATCATGACTATCAGCATAGGAAATAGAAGACCCACCCCCAACCCCTCCCTGTATGGAGGGGAGTAAATAGATTTAGCGTATGATTGATATACAGAACATAAGCGGCTACGGACTGGAAGACCCTGGCTTCGCGCTGCTCCGTGAGGTGGCGCAGAAGTACTGCCCGGAGGAGTTTCAGGAACAGCGGAAAGAATATTTTCCGCTGCCTGAAGACGAGCCGCTGAATCTTTCAGCCATTCAGACCGATGAGCCTTTCGGCATTGGCATTCCTGAAACGCAGAAGTTACAGGACTTGCACTATGCTGAAGTGGACACGCTGAACTCCGAACAGATCAAGAAGGACTTCCCCGTGCTCAACCAGAAGGTGAACGGCCACGACCTCGTATGGCTCGACAACGGGGCGACGACGCAGAAGCCGAATCAGGTCATCGACAAGATTTCGGATTATTATCGCACGTACAACTCGAACATCCATCGCGGAGCGCACACATTGGCAGCCCGTGCGACGGATGCCTACGAGGAGGCCCGCGAGAAGGTGCAGCGGTTCATCAACGCCGCTACGAGCGAGGAGATCATCTTCGTTCGAGGCACCACCGAGGGCATCAACCTCGTGGCGCAGACCTACGGCCGACAGTTCCTGACGCCAGGCGACGAGGTCATCGTCTCGGAACTCGACCACCACGCCAACATCGTTCCTTGGCAGCGCGTCTGCCAGGAGCGCGGGGCCACGTTGCGTGCCATTCCGACCGACCAGAACGGCGACCTGATACTCTCAGAGTTCGAACGGCTCATCACGCCCCGCACGCGGTTTGTTTCGGTAGGCCATGTGAACAATACGTTTGGCACCATCAACGACGTGCAGCGCATCATCGACATTGCCCATTCGCACCAGATTCCCGTGCTGATAGACGGCGCACAGTCCATCGCCCACACGCCAGTTGATGTGCAGCAGCTGGGTACCGACTTCTTCGTCTTCTCTGGCCACAAAATCTATGGGCCAAACGGCATCGGCGTGGTGTACGGCCGCAAGGAACTGCTCGACAAGATGCAGCCTTGGCAGGGTGGCGGCAACATGATCAAGGACGTGACGATTGAGCGCACAGAGTACAACGTGCCTCCCGCCCGCTTCGAGGCTGGGACGCCCAACGTGGCCGATGCCATCGGACTGGGTGCAGCCCTCGACTACGTTGCCCATCTTGGCATCCGCAATATCGAGGCGCATGAGCACAAGCTGACGGAGTATGCCCGCGAGCAGCTTGGCCAGATTCCCGGTCTGACGCTCATCGGCAATCCAAAGAACCGCGTATCGGTGGTGAGCTTCGTGCTCGACGGCATCCCCGTGCCCGAGGTCGGAACCCTGCTCGACAAGGAGGGCATCGCCGTACGTGCGGGCCACCACTGTGCCCAGCCAGCCCTGCGCGCCTTAGGCTACGAGATGAGCGTCCGTCCCACCTTCGCCCTCTACAACACCCGCGAGGACGTGGACAAATTAGTAATTGCAGTAAAAAAGATTATAGGAAGATAGACTATGGCAAAAGTAACAGTAAACGGAGAGCCGCAGGAGGTGCAGTTGCCTCTCAGCCTCACAGAGCTAATCAGGCAGAACGACGTGCAGCAGCCCGAAATGGTCAGCGTGCAGTTGAACGACGACTTCGTCGACCGCAACGAGTGGGACGCCCTGCTGATCAAGGAGGGTGACTCAGTAGATTTTCTGTACTTCATGGGAGGAGGCTCACTATGATTGACTTCACAGAAGAACAGATACAGCGCTACTCACGGCACATCCTGCTGCAGGATGTCGGCGTCGAGGGACAGGAGAAGATCATGAGCGCCCGCGTGCTCGTGGTGGGCGCCGGCGGACTGGGAGCTCCCGTGTCGCTCTACCTCGCTGCGGCAGGCATCGGCACCATCGGTATCATCGATGCCGACGTGGTCGACCTGAGCAACCTCCAGCGCCAGGTCATTCACTTCACCAAGGACGTGGGCGTGCCGAAGGTGCAGAGTGCGAAGGAGAAGATCGAGGCCATCAACCCCGACGTGAAGGTGGACACCTACTACGAGTTTCTCGACTCGTCGAACGCCCTCGACATCATCAAGCAGTACGACTTCATCGTCGACGGCACGGACAACTTCCCCGTGAAGTTCCTCATCAACGATGCATGCGTGATGGCGGGCAAGCCGTTCTCACACGGCGGCATCCTGCGCTTCAACGGCCAGACGTTTACCCATCTGCCCGGCACGGCCTGCTACCGCTGCATGTTCAAGGAGCCGCCTCCCGTTGGCGCTGTGCCCACCTGCTCGCAGGCAGGCGTCTTAGGCGCCATCGCCGGTATGCTGGGCACCATCCAGGCCGCCGAGACGCTGAAGTACTTCACGGGCATCGGCCAGCTGCTGACAAACCGTCTGCTTACCTTCGATGCCAAGACCATGCAGTTCCGCACCGTTCCCGTCCGTCATCGTGACTCATGCGCCATCTGCGGCACCCACCCCACAATCGACCACCTGATAGACTACCAACAGGCCGCCTGCGACCTCAAGAACCACTAAGCAAATGGAGATACCACAGAATATCATTGATGAATTGATCAGCCAGGCCCGGCAGGACGCGCCCAACGAGACGTGCGGCTACCTGCTGGGCACCGGCGGGGCTGACGAGGAGGCTCTCGTGACCGAGAACTACTGGATGGAGAACATCGACCACTCGCCCGAGCACTTCTCCTTCGCACCCAAGGACCAGTTTGCCGCGCTGAAATACGCTCGGAGCAAAGGTCTGAAGATACTTGCCAACTGGCACAGTCACCCTGCGTCGCCCTCCCGTCCTTCGCAAGAGGACCTGCGTCTGGCCAACGACCCCACCATCCGCTACGCCATCCTCTCGCTTCACGAGGACGTTCACCTGAACTCCTTCAAGATCCTGAACGGCGAAGTGGTAGACAAAGAAATACACTTTTAACATGGCTAACTACATACTCGCCGACAATCAGGACTTGACACGTTTCGCCACCGAGATACTCATCCGTCAGAAAGATGCAAGATGCACCGTCAGAAGGGCAACAGACAAAGCCGGGCTGATACAGCTGCTCAAGGAAATCGAGGGTGCCGTCGTTGTTCTCGATTTCACACTCTTCGACTTCGTTGACGAACAGCAGCTTCTTATCATCAGCGAGCGGTTCAACATGGCTTCATGGATTCTTGTCAGCGACCATCTTACCGACAGCTTCCTGCGCCGCGTCGTCTATTCGTCAAACGCTTTTAGCATCGTCTTTAAGAGCGAGCCACTTACGTGTATGCGCGATGCCCTGCTGTCGGCAGCCAGCGGCAGGCGGTATATCAGCCAGCAGGCTACCGAGATTCTCTTGAAGCAACACCAGGATGAAGAGGAAGCAAATGTCGGGCTGACCACCACAGAAATTGAAATTGTGAAGGCCATAGCCCGCGGACTGACTACAAAGGAAATAGCCGCCGAGCGCTTCTCCAGCATTCACACCATCACCACACACCGCAAGAACATATTCCGAAAGCTGAAAGTCAACACCGCACACGAGGTCATCAAGTATGCCATGCGTGCCGGCTTAGTAAACCCCAGCGAATTCTACATCTGATCATTCTTCAAGTCGTGGTCGACCATTGCACATACGCACGAGTCAGACCATACATTCTCTGCCGTCTCCACCATGTCGATAACGGTGTAGATGGGCAGGATGAGCCCCATGACAGCTACAGGAGCGCCAATGCCCGACATGAGCGAGAAGGTGAGGAAATAGCAGCCCATAGGTACACCGGCATTGCCGATGGCCGATATAACGCTGAGGAAGAGCCACAACAGCACAGTGGGCACCGTAATGACAGAGCCGCCGTTTTGCATCACGAAGAGCGAGGTGACCAGGATAAAAGCCGCACAGCCATTCATGTTGATCGTGGTACAGATTGGCAACACGAAGCGTGCCACCTGTGGTCTGGCGCTCAGCCGCATTTCGGCACTGCGCATAGTGACGGGCAGCGTCGCAGCACTGCTCTTCGTAAACAGGGCCATGAGCACCGCAGGACTCATTTCCTTGAGTGCTTTCAACGGGTTAATGCCACGTGCCAGAAGGAACAGGGGCAGGACTACGAAGAACTGTATGGCGTTGCCGCCCAAAACCACTAATACGTACTTGCCCAACGATCCGGCCACAATCCCTGCCGACAGCTGGACCGACAATTGGGCGGCAAAAGCCAAGATACCAAGTGGCAGCACCTGGATGAGCCAGCCGATGAGCTGGATGAGCAATTCCTGCAACCCCTGCAGGCCTTTCACCACAACCCCTTTGTTCTCCGACTCGGGCAGCCGTGACAAAGCTATACCCACGGCGAAGGCCAGGAGCAGCAGCGAGAGTACGTTGCCTTCGAGCAGCGGTCGGACGATATTGTTGGGCACCACGCTTATCAGGTGGGTAAAGAGCGATGCCGATTCTGCACCATCCACGCCGGATGCCGGTTGCTGAGCTATCAGCTCTTCAGGCAGGTTTGACGGGGCAATGGCAAAGTAGAGAATTGCCCCCACTGCCGCAGCGCTGACGGTGGTCAGCAGCGTGTAGGTAAGTGTGTGTCGGAACAGCCGCCCCGTGTTCCTGCCCGTCCCCATCTGGGCCATCGTGTTCACAATTGCTAACACGATGGTTGGCACAGCCAGCAGTTGGAACAGTCGGGTAAAGACCGTAGCCACCACTTCGGCCACAGAGTTGACAGCCCCTATGTTTAGCCATCCTAACACGGCACCCGCGACGAGGGCTGCCATCCAAATAATCATTTGTCTCATATCTATATATCTAACGATAGATTAACGAAAATATTACGTCCCTTCTGCGGAATATGGTTCCAGTCGGCGTAGGTGGCATAGTGGCGGTCGAAGATGTTCTCCACACCGAGGCGCAGCGTGGCGAGGCGGTAAGCGTATTGAGCCGACAGGCCAACGACTGTCCATGCCTGCGCTGCCGTCTCTCCGTACTTCTCACCGTAGCTGGTCTGCCGGGCATTGCCTCGCAACTCTAAGCGAGCCTGCCAATGGCCCCGTCCGAGAGTAAGGTCGGTGGCATAGGCCAGTGGGGCTATCAGGGGCAGCGCGTCGCCGTCGGTATCACGCCCAAAGCTGTAGGTCACCGATGCGTTCCATTTCAGTTCCCCCTCGCCGAGGACGGTCTGCCGCAAGGTTGTCTTCAGCGTTGTGTTGGCGATGGTAGCGTGGTCCTGATTGCCATACACCTTCACACCCTCTGCCCCGATGGTCATCGCACTGAGGCGCTGCTCCGTATGGCCAATGATGTAGTTGGAAAAGAAGAACACGCTGGCATCAACGCCTACCGTCAATTGTCGTTCAATAACGGACGTTTTCGCCGCACAGTTCAGCTCCACTGCCGACTCGTTCTTAAGGTGCGGATTGCCTATGTAGTCGTACCGGTCGAAGGTGTTGTTCAGATAGTAGCCGTATGCCTCGGTCACCGTCGGAGCGCGACTGCCCCACCCGCCACCAATTGACAACTGGCAATTGCCAACCGTCAATTGATAGTTTGCAGCCAACCGACCTGTCGTCTGGTAGTAGCTGTCCTCCATGCCTGGGAAGAACACACTCAATGCATGCCAGCCCTCCTCGTTGTTGAGCCTTTGCTGCTGAACAGCCAACTTGGCCGAGAGTCGCAGGTTCTGCTGCCCGCCAAGGCTGATGTCGTCGGTCAGGGCAAGGCCCGTGCAGAGCGTGCCTACGTCGGGCCAAGTCACCATATACATCGGCTTAGCCTCGCCGGCATACATCGTCATGTCGGCAAACTGGCGGTTGTAGTAGAGGTCGTAGTTCAGGGCCGCACTGTGCCTTCCGTAGGGCATGCTGAACAGGCTGTAGAGTCCTGCCGTCTTGCTGCGCCCAGGCATGTCCATGTGTATCGCCACGTCAGGGCGATGCGTGTCGTCCATTTCATGGGTGATGTGGTTGTAGTAGACCTTCGTCTCCCAGCTTGCCTGCCTGAAGAGGTGCTTGTAGGAGAGCGAGGTGATGAAGCCTTCGGCCTTGCCAACGTCCATGTTCAGAGCAGGATAGCCCACGTCGGTGGCACGGTCGAAGATGAAGGTGCCCTCCACCACGTCAGCCCCGCCTAAACGCAGGCCAACGTTGGTAAAGGCATTTACCTTCTGGAACTGCGAGAAGAGAAGCCGCTCGCCGCCGCCCACCCTATAGTCGTCGGCGTGGCGATAGAATACGCCGAAGTTGGTGTAGGCGCGGTTGGAGGAGAGTGCTACGTCGGTGCCATATACCTGCAAGTGGCCGTTGGCCTCGTAGGCTGCCGAGAGGTTCTGGCGATAGCCCTCGGCCCCGAAGCCCACCTTACGCAGTCGCATGTCAAGGCTCCCGCCGATGTTGCCCGTAGCCTGCGGGTTGCCGTCAAGTCCGCTGTTCAGGCTGATGCTCTGCAAGTTACCGCTCTCCACATACGATGTCACGGGATCCATCTTGTCGGTGCAGGCATAGAAGATTTTCATGCCGTCGATGGTGGTTGAAAGCCGCTCCGTCTGCATGTTGTTCACCACAGGTTCCCATGCATACGAGCCGCGGCGTACCAACGACACGTGGTCCAGCTGCTGCAAGTGCTCGTCGATGCTGGCCGTCTGCCCCTTGGCCGAGCGTTTGCCTCCCTGACGCGGTGACACGATGACCACCTCATCGACATTAGCCGTCTTGGTGGCCACCGTGTCTGACATCAATATGGAAGATAGTAAAACAGATAATAGCACCATGTATATTTTCGATTTACGATTTTCGCTTCACGGTTTAAATCGTGACATCCCAATAGAGCGTGCTTGTATCAATGTCGCCACCTGCCACCACGTTGCCCTGAGCGTCCTTCACGGTGAGGAAGATGCGCCAGAGTCCGGTCATCGTCAGGTTGATGGTGCCCTGATAGCTGCCGTCGGCCTGCAGGATGAGGGGCTCGTTGCCGGGCGAGGAGTGGTTACCCATGTCGGGCATGCGAGGGTCTATGTCAATGGTAAACTGTTCTGCTGCGAGTACGTAGGGGGTTGTCACGGGCGTGTTTTTCTTCGACACGTAAGCCGTAATCTTGTTTGTTCCTGTCTTCCAGTCGGTGGGGTTCACCAGCGACAGGTAGTAGGTGTCGTCGCCCACCTTGAACGACTTCAGCCAGTTCTGTCCGTCAGACAATGCCGACACGCTGATGTCAGCTGCTTCGAGTGTGCCTGTCTCCTTCAGCACTTCAGCATCGTAAGCCAGTGTCCACGAGCCGCCGTCGCTGCTGCTCATGACGAACGACACCCAACCATGCTTCACGGCAGCCAGCTTCGTATCAAGGAATGTCACCTCGCCCGACACCGGAGTGCTGTGCTGCATGTTCATCTTCGTCATCAGCATCAGTGGCCTGAGGTTTGTGATGTCAACAAACTTGATAAAGTTGCCTGTCGATAACTTCGTTCCAACGAAGTAGAGGTCGTTATAGCCCGTATGAAGGGTTCCTGTACGCGAATAGACATCAATCCTATACAGGCCGCCAATCTCGAGCGAAAGCCCGTCAATGGGCTTCACCGTATGGAGGAAGTTTTGCACAGCCAAGGCCTCTTCGGCCGAGCAGCAGTCTGGATCGCTGCTGATGGTGATTTCGGCGCCATTGGAACTGCTGTTCAGTATGTCATCGTTGCTGTTGCATGACGACAACGCAAAAGCTGCTAACACAGAAATAACAAAATATATCTTCTTCATGACCTTATTACTTTTTTACCTTTTTACCTTCTTACTTTTTACCTTTTCTTCGATTGTCCTACCACAAACTGCGTCATAGCCCCTACCCCATACTGAAGAGCATCTTCATCGAGGTCGAACTTGTCGCTATGATGCTCGGCCGTGCTGCCCATCTCAGGACTGTTCACTCCCACAAAAACAAATACTGTGGGGGCCAGCTGGCTGTAAAGGGCAAAGGTCTCTGAACCATACCACACATACTGCGGGTCTGCAATGACACGACCTGGATACAGAGCCTCCAGTTCACGCTTCGCATAGCGGGTATAGAGACTGTCGTTGACAACTGGCGGCAGGTCGACCTTCATCCTGTCGGTATACCTGACCGTACAGCCATGAGCCGCCGAAACGTGCTCCGACACGCTCTTCACCAGACTGAGTGCATGCTCACCGGCTGCCTGGTCGAAGAATCGCAGCGAACCGCCAATAAACACCTCATTGGGAATGACGTTATACACCTTGCCACCCTCCAGCTGCGTCACACCCAGCGTCACCAGCTTCTCCAAGTCGCGCTGGTTGTTCCAAGCGATGGAGATGGAGGTCAGCACGTCTGCAGCAGCAAAAACAGGATTGACAGACCTGTCGGGGCGCGACACGTGGCCTCCGCGACCCACGATGTGATAAGCCAGCGTGGCCATACCAGCCATGATGGGACCTTCCTTCACAAACAACTGCCCGGAGGGAACGTTCGATGCCACATGATTGCCGTAGACGACGTCGAGCTTGACGCCGTCGCGCTGTAGGGCAGCTATCATGGGCCGTATGCCAGAATTGCTCTCCTCGCCCTCCTCAAAGAGCAGCACGATGCGTCCACTCAACTCGTTGCGCAAACTGTGCAGTATGCGGGCCGTACCAAGCAGGATGGCCATGTGTCCGTCGTGTCCGCATCCCTGCGTGACGCCCTTGTTCTGGCTGACCCATCGCTTCTGCTTTCCCCCGCCGTTGGTGGGACTCTCCTCTATGGGCAGACCGTCGATGTCGGTACGCAGTCCGATGCTCTTCCCGCTGCGCCCCGTCTCAAGAATGGCGTAGAAACCCGTGCTCCCAGGAACATCGTGAATCTCGAAGCCGTCCAGTTCCTGAAGCTCTGCCTTCAGGCGCTTCACGGTTTCCATCTCCTGCCCGCTCAGTTCCGGGTGCTGATGGAAATGGCTGCGGATGCTGCGGATGTAGGAATCCTGCCCGGCAACAAGCCGGCGTACGTCGGCGACTCCCAGTCCTCCCTTGCCCCAGAGGGCAAAGGGAGAAAGGGATAACGCCCAGATAAGCAATAGTATTTGAAGTCTGCGCATAACGTTTACGTTGGGAGTTCAGTGTACTGTGAGCTTCGAACGGACTTAATAGCCGGGATTCTGGTCGATGCCCAGCTCCTCGTTGTTCGAGCCGAAGGGGATGGGGAAGCGATAGAAGTGGCCGTTGATGTTCTGGTGCTTCGACTTCAGGAAGCGGTGAATGCGGGCAAAGAAGGCGTTCACCACACTGCCGTCCTTGGCTGTAGCACCAACCGTTGCGTACGAGTCATCGTAGTGCTGGAAGTTCTCAACGGTGAGCACTGTGCTGATGAGGTTGCGCCAGCGCGTCAGGTTCTGCCAGTGGCGCTGCTCGTAGATGAACTCATACTCCCACTCCTTCTGAATGTCGCTCAGCGTCGGCGAAGCAATGTCGTGAGCCTTGTCGCCGAAACCGCGTTCACGTATCTTGTTGAGCGGAGTGGCAGCCTCAGCCGAACGTCCCAGCTGTACCAGTGCCTCGGCCTTGTTGAGCAGCACCTCGGCATAGCGCAGTTCGATGCGGTCTACATAGTTGTACTGGATGCTGGTGTAGACGCTGGTGTTGGTGCTGCGGTCCACGCCCTTGCCATAGACGGGCAGGGTGACCGGCGGCAGATAGGTATGGACGCTGCCGTCGCGCGGGTCGGTGATGCTGGTGACGATGCTGAACTGCTTGCGCGGGTCGTCGTCAGGCCAGTTCTTGAAGGTGTGGATGGGCTGTATGTGCACAATCTCCGTCTGCTCCTCGAAAGGATAGGTCCATGCGCAGTGGTCCTGATGGTTGCCCTGCTGGTCGATGCCGTCGCCCTCATGGTAGATGGTGAATATCTGCTCGGGGCCCCTGCTCTCGTTGGCAATGCCGAAGAGGTCCTTGAACTGAGGCTGCAGCGAGTAGACGCCCAGCTGATCCAACTTGTCGGCATACTCCACAACCTTTTGCAGGCGCGCCGTGTTCCAGCTCTTGGGTGCAGGGTCAACACGCGAGGTCTTGATAGCCTCGACCTCTGCCAGCGTCAGCGGATTGCTGGCCCACTGCAGGTACACACGCGACAGCAGAGCGTAGGCGGCACCCTTCGAGGGGTTGTACTTGGCCGACGGCGTGACGGGCAGTGCCTCGGCAGCCTCGGTCAGGTCCTTTACTATTTGTGTGTAGACGGCATCAATAGGCTGGCGCGCTGTGCTGACGTCGGCGGTGGTCAGGCGGATGGGCACCTCGCCCCACAACACGACGAGCCATGAGTAGAACAGGCCGCGCGAGAACTTGGCACGGGCTATGGGCTCAGCCTTCTGGGCCGCCGTCAGCGACTTCGATGCCTCGGTCTTCTCAATGGCATCGTTGACGATGCCGATGCCTGTATAGAGGGCGTTGAACGTCTTCTTGGCATACGAGCTGGTCTTGTCGTATTTCAATTCCACCATCTTGGTGACGTCGTCTTCCTCGTTGCCCAGATACGAGGTGCCCAGTTCCGTAGGCGTGTCGACCATCGAGGTGAAGGTCGAGCTGAGGGTCTGGTACGGGCGATAGGCGCCATTGATCAGTGCATACACGTCATCCTGCGTCTTGATCACATCTTCTTCACCAATGACGTTGTTGTCGTCATCATTGCTACTGCACGATGTCTGCCCCAGCGTAATGGCGGCAGCAAGCAGTGCTGAATACAGATAGTTCTTTTTCATGTTACAATCTCCTTTTTTACTTTAATTGTTAATACTATAATTGTTTGTTATATGGTCTTAGAAATTGATTTCTGCTCCTACCGAGAAGGTGCGGCTCTTGGGGTAGGCCCCGCGGTCGATGCCCGTCTCCAGTTCAGGGTCGTAGCCCTTATAGCCGGTGATGGTGAGCAGGTTCTGCCCGCTGACGGTCAGCCGTACGCTCTTTGCCGCCCGCCGCAGGGGCAGGGTGTAGCCTATCGTCACGTTTTGCAGTTTCAGATAGCTGGCATCCTCAACATAGCGGCCGTCCAAATAGCTCGTAGCCCACGAGCCTGTGATGGCAGGCACGTCCGTACTGGGGTTGGCGGGCGTCCAGCTGTCGCTGACGTAGGCCAGAGCGTTATAGCTGCCCAGCGGCGTGTCCAGGGCCCGGCGCAGCAGGTTCACGTTCTGCGCACCGTGCGAGCCTTTCAGCGACAGGGCTGCGTCCCAGCGCTCCCAGTGCAGGGAGGTAGAAATGCCGTAGAAGAAGTCGGGCTGGTGGCTGCCCAGGATGGTCTGCTCGCCCAGCAGCACCTTGCCGTTCTGAGGGTCGATGCCGAGGAATTCGTAGCCGTAGAAGGAGCCCACGGGCTCGCCCTCGCGGAGTATGCTCTCGCGCAACTCGCCGCTGTAGAGCGACTTGACGTCCGACGACATCTTGACCAGCTCGTTGTGGTTATGGGTGATGTTGCCGTTCACAGTCCACAGCAGATTGCTGCGCTGCAGCAAGACGGCGTCAACGCTCAGCTCAATGCCCCGGTTGACCACGTTGCCGGCGTTCATGAGCTGCGTGGTGAGTCCCGTCGACGAATTGACGGGCAGGTAGAGCAGCAGGTCGCTGGTCTTCTTGTAGTAGTAGTCGACCACCACATTGAGGCGGCCCTGCCAGAAGCCTGCAACCAGGCCGGCGTTCCAGCTGACGGTGGTCTCCCATTTCAGGTTCGAGTTGCCCAGGTTGCCTTTCGAGTAGGCCGTCTGCCCGCCATAGCTGCTGGCCGTGTAGCTCGCTGCATACTCGTAGTCGCCTATCTCTTGGTTGCCCACACTTCCCACGCTGGCGCGCAGCTTGAGGGTGGTGAGCGGCTCAGCCTCCGAGAGGAAGGGCTCGCGGTCAACGTTCCACGACAAGCCCAACGAGGGGAAGTAGCCCCAGCGGTTGGCCTTCGAGAACCGGCTGGAGTGGTCGGCTCGGAAGGTGGCTGTGGCGTTGTAGCGGCCCGCCAGCGTATAGTTCACGCGGCTTATCAGCGAGTTCAGCGTAGCTTTGGTCTGCCCGGAGCTCGGCGTATAGACGTGCGAGCCGTCGCCAAGGTTGTTATACCCCAAGTCCTCGTTCGTATAGCGCGACGTGGTGCTCAGGTTGAAGTTGGTCTGCGTGGTCTGAATGGTGTAGCCCACCAAGCCGCTCAGATAGTGACTGTCGCCCAGCTGCTTCTCGTAGTCGAGGGTCAGCTCGCCCTGCACCACCTGGTTCTGCCTGTGGCCGATGGAGCCAACGCCTCCTTCGTTCAGTCCCAATGCGGTGTACGAGGGTGCGAAATAGTTCTGCGTTATGTCGGTCTGATTGGCACCGGCAGCCGCCTTGGCCGTCAGTCCCTCAGCCACCTGGTAGCGCAGCGCGGCGTTTACCAGAGCATAGTTGGTCAGCGTCTCGGCCGTCGTGTTCTCCAGGTCCGACACGGGGTTGGCTGCCGTACCGTTCAGCTTGAAGTAGGCGTTCTCGTAGGGGTTGGTGTAATTATAGTTACCGTCAGCCGTCCGCACGGGCACCACCGGCGGCATGAAGAGCGCGTAGGTCAGCGAGTTGGTGATGCCTGCCGAGTAGGGCGAAGAGAAGTAGTTCACGGGCTCCGTAGTGCTCAGGGCGTGCTGCTTCGTCTTTCCCAGCGTCGACGACAGCGTCACGCGGAAACACTCCGACAATTGGTGCTCGATGTTCGCACGCAGGTTGTAGCGCTGGAAGTCTGAGTTGAGCACGATGCCCTGCTGGTCGGTGTAGTTGCCCGAAAGCAGGAAGCGCGTCTTCTCGCTGCCGCCGCTGATGCTCAGCTCGTGAATCTGGCTGACTCCTGAGCGCAGCACCTCCGACTGCCAGTCGGTGCCCTCGCCCAGTGAGGCTATGTCGGCGTCGGAATAGCCGCCGCGATTGCCGAAGTAGCCCTTCTCCATACGGGCCCATTCCGCAGCGTTCAGCAGGTCGAGCTTCTTGGCCGCAGTACTGACCGAAACGGTGGCCTTATAGCGCACGGCTGTCTCGTCGCGGCGCCCCTTCTTGGTAGAGATGATGATGACGCCATTGGCCCCGCGCGAACCGTAGATGGCGGTGGCCGACACGTCCTTCAGCACCTCAATGCGCTCAATGTCGCTCGGATTGATGAACGACAGCGGGTCGAGCGTGCTCTCAATGCTGCCGATGCCCGTCTTCTGCGAACTGCCGTCCACCTGATAGATAAAGCCGTCGATAACATACAGCGGATTGTTGCTCGCGTTGACAGAGTTTCCGCCACGTATGCGGATGGTGCTGCCGGCGCCGGGCTGACCGCTCGCCGTCACGTCAAGCCCCGCCACAATGCCGCCGATGGCAGCGTCAAGAGTGGGCGCGGGGGCAATCTCAATCTTCTCACTGCCTATCGTCGCCACACTGCCCGTCAGCTGCGTGCGCTGCTGGGTGCCGTAGCCCACAACCACCAGCTCGTTCAGGCGCCGCGTCTGCTCGTGCAGGCTGATGCTCACCACCGAGTCGCGCTCGCCTATCTTCACCTCCTGGCTCTCGTAGCCCATATACCTCACGCTGATGTCTGAGGGGAACGAGGCAATGTCAATATGGAAGCGACACTCCGCGTCGGTCACGGCCTCCACCTTATTATTACGTAGAACAGACGCCCCCACTATAGCCTCGCCCGTCCTGGCATCGGCCACCCGTCCGTTAACAGGTGAAGCCGATGCCCAGTCCGTTACAACAATGACAAAAGCGAGTGTGGCTGATATCCTCTCAATAATCTTCATACCTTTATCTGAATATACTTCTTTTTTATTCGTCTTTCGTTTCGACGGTGCAAAGGTACGGCGGTTTCTTCACTCCCACAATAACCCTTCTGCGGCATTTCGCATACCAAACATTTAGGATGCGAAGCCTCCTAACATTCACATCCACTTGAATGTTAAGCAATTACAAAAAAAGAAAGAACAATTCCTAACAGCTTGACTGATAACATAAAATTTGCGCCGACCAAACTCCCGGTCTGCTCCGAGCAGACTCTGCGTTTGCTCCGAATACCTTCGGCCTGAATCAACCTGAAAGAAAGCAAAGCTGTCAACCAAAATCAGTACACCTCATTTTAAAGAAAATCCCAGAATCGTTTGTCGGTTCGGGGATTTTTGCGTATATTTGCAGCCGAAAGAACAAAAAGACAAAAATATGAATGCTGTATCACTCAACAATTTATGGAGTTACCTCGAAGGGTTGTCGCTTACGGCCAGTAACCGCCGTTGGCTGGGCGAAAGACTCATTGAGGCATCTGCAACTCAAGCTTCTTCTTCCTCAGAAGAGATGAAGCAAAAGAAGCTCGATTCTCTTTTTGGCATCTGGGCTGACAGCCCTGACGGCGAAAAAATTGAGCGTACAATTATGGAAAGTCGCAAGGCTGATTATGAACGCGAATTGGTTTCAATGGACGAATAGACGCGACCTATGGCAAAGAAATATCTGCTTGACACAAACATTTGTGTATTCTGCATGCGGGTAAGTTTGAGATGAACCGCAAGATTAAGCTTGTAGGTATTAACAATTGTTACCTGTCGGAAATCACGGTAGCGGAACCATATTATGGAGCAGAAAACAGCGACAATCCTATGAAGACTATGCGAGAAACGGAAGATTTTGTCAGTTTGTTCCATGTTATCCCCCTTTGGTAAATCGCTTCACGTATTTGGCAAGGAAAAGGCCTACTTGACTTCTATAGGTAAAAAGATAGAGAACTTTGATATGGCTATTGGCTCCACCGCTTTACAGAATAAGATGGTGATGGTGTCAGACAATACAGATCATCTTGGCCGCATTCGTGGCATTGAGATAGAAAATTGGAAAATTGAAGAACCCAAGGTGGAGACAAATTAGTGACATAATACCGACGGTGTGGTGAACATTGTTGACGCGGCCAACCTCATCAGCCACTTGGCAGGACATGCCCCCGATGGCTTCAATCTTAAGGCTGCCAACGTGAACAATGACGAGGCGGTTGACTCTGCCGATGTTGAAGAGCTTAAAAAGCTGATTTTGAATAAGTAATCCGACGTCAGATATTGCGCATGCGCTCCACCTGCTGGCGCACGACCTCGAGGGTGGTGGTGTCGGTAGCGAAGACGGAGTTCAGGCCCTGGGCCTCCTGGGCGGGGTCGCCGGTGTAGTCGTCGCCAACCTGCCACTGCTCGTGACTGGGCTGGGCAAAACCGCCCCAACCCCAGAAGTTGCAGCCGGCGAACTTTCCGCCCTGCTCGGCATTGTCGGCCACGAGCGAGAAGACATAACGATAGTAGCCGTCGCGCCCGACGGTGGGCGTGCCCTGTGCGAACTTGAAACCGTCGCGGGGATAGCCGAACTCCTCCATCACGAGGGGCTTTCCGATGCGTTCGCAGATGGCGAGGTGGCGGTCGATGTAGTCCTTGGTGTTGCTGCAGGCAATGGGCAGCATCTCGACGAGCGAGTCGGGCTTCACCCAGCTCCAGTTGTAGGGCCATAGGTGGACGTTGCAGTAGTCGACATTCGCGTCGGCACAGATGCGCTCCCACGTGCCGTAGTCGTTCTCGCAGCCCCATGCGCCCTCGCTTCCGATGGAGATGAGGTGGTTCTGGTCGAGGTGGCGTATAAGGGCTGCTGCCTCGCCAATCCAGTGCTCGAAGGCGGGCAGAGCGTCGCGCGAGAAGGCGCGCGGCTCGTTGCCTATCTGCCACGACATGATGGCTGGGTCGTCGGTGTACTTCAGGCCGGTGTAGCGGTTGGTCCGGCCGACGATGAATTGCACGTAGTCGTAGAATAGCTGGTGGGCGCGCTCGTTGGTGGCATACTTGCTCATGGCCTGCATGAAGGCCGGATAGCCAGCGTCGTCAGGGCGCGGCTGGGGCCCCTCGCCGGCATGCTCGAGATAGAAACCGTAGCCCCCACTCCACTCCCACGAGTTGTTCAGGTAGAGCACGGCCACCATGCCCCGCTTGCCCATCTCCATGAGCAGGAAGTCGAGTCCGGCAAGGATGGTGTCGTTGTAGACGCCGGGACTGACCTGCAGCGTAGGCTCAACCTTGGTCTTGACGCCTCGCTGGCCGTCGCTGCCTACGAGTATGCGCAGGTTGTCGATGCCCATGCGCTTCATCTCGTCGAGCTCGCGGGTGAGGCGTTCCTGGTTGCCTCCCTGCCCCGTGGAGCCGAGGATGGCGCCGTACCAGAAGTTGGTGCCTACGTAGTAATAAGGCTTGCCGTCGCGCTCGAAGTGGCCGTCCTTGACGGTGACGAAGGGCGACTGCTTGGCAGCCGTACAGGCGGTGAGGGCTGCGGTGGCGCCGCAACACAGCAGACAGGTGGTGATGAGGGTTAGTAGCTTGGTTTTCATAGAGTTTGCTATTTGTTGTTTATTGTTATGACTGATGATAGGCTACAAGGCCGTCGATGGGGCTGCGCAGGATGGTTCCGATGGTGAAGCCCTCGGCGGTAGCAGCCTGCGAGAGCTGCTCGCGGAAGTGGTGGGCAATGCTGCCGACGAAGCCGACGGGCAGGTCTGTTCGCTGATACTGAGCGACATTGCGGCTAAAGAAGTCGCGGAAGCAGCCGACGACCATCTGGCTCAGTTCGGGCACGTCAAGATGCTCATGGATGAAGGGCGACAGCGAGGCCAGGAAACGGTTGGCCATAGGCTGGCGGTAAACGCGGCTGATGACGTCGGACATCTGGAGTCCCGTCTGCTGCTCAAAGGTCTCGCGCAGGGCTACGGGCAGCAGTCCTTTGTAGAGTGCATTGAGCAGATGGCGGCCCAGTACGGCTCCGCTGCCCTCATCGCCCAGAATGTAGCCCAGCGGCGGCGTGTTCTGCACTATCTGGAGGCCGTCGTAGAGGCCAGAGTTGGCTCCCGTGCCTATGATGCAGGCAATGCCCTCGGAGCCCCCGCAGACGGCTCGTGCAGCCCCAAGGAGGTCGCCGTGAGCCTCGACTGCGGCTTGGGGAAACACTTGTTGCAGCAGACTGGTCATGAGCGGCTCGAGTTCGGGCCGTACGCCGCTGCCGTAGAAATGGAGCCGGGAAACGGGAGCCGGGAGGCCCGTCAGTTGCGGCAACAGTTCTACGCGGAGGATGGCCAGAATGTCGTCCTCCGATTGGTGAAATGGATTGATGCCCTGCGTCTGCAGGCGTGCCCTGACGTCGGCACCGTCGGCCAGCACCCAGTCGGTCTTGGTGCTGCCGCTGTCAGCAATGAGTTTCATGGGCACAAAAGTACGCAAATAAAATTAAAAAACGGCATTTTGCTTTGATATTTTTGCATTTTTAGTTACCTTTGCGCCTACAAAAGACTAAGGAATGCAATGAAGAGACTGATATTCTTACTGACGATGCTGGTCGTTGCACTGGCCGACACCCACGCCGTGCTGAAAGAGCGCGATCTGGAGAAGACGCTCGAGATTCTGCGGCAGGAGCTGACTGAGTTCCACCACGACCTCTCGGACATGACCTCGGAGCGCAAGCAGCAGAACGAACAAATCTTCGGACAGCTCATGGAGACGATGAAGCAGTCGGGGCAGAACGCGCTGATGCTCTACTCGCAGAAGCAGAACTACGTATTCGACCTGACCTACGCCTGCCATCAGGCTACTGAGCAGTACAACGCATTCCGCCGCTCACAGCTGCCCTTCCTCGACTTCCTGGCCACGACCGAGGCCGACATTGCCAAGTACGACAGCCTGGTCAGCAGCCTCTCGTCGATGCACGCTAACATGCTCAGCGACCGCGGGCGCGTGAACCGTAACGTATGTCTGACGCTGGCCACGAACATTCGCAACACGCTGACAGAGAACCGCCAACAGATAAACGACTACATCCACTACTACGAGGTGACGGAGAACAGGCTGAAAAACCTGAACGACTATGCCAACAAGCGCTACAACGAAATTCAGACCGGCATCTTCAGTAACGGCGGCCACAACTACTTCACGATTCTCAAGAGCCTGCAGCACAGCCTTAGGGAGACGCGCGAGACGATTGCCGACAAGTACAAGTCGAGCGAGCGAGGGTCGCAATGGGACAGCAGCGTCATCTTCGGACTGTTCGGCATCATCGTCGTCTACGTGCTGATAGCCATCGGACTCAACCTGCTCGTGTTCAGATTCCTGATGCCCAAACGGTTCCGGACGGAGGAGTTCCTCAAGAAGCGCACCTGCATCATTCTGGCTACTACCACCATTACCTTTGCGCTCATCATGGGAATCCTGCGGGCTACGCTGGAGCAGAACTTCTTCATCATGGCCAGCGACCTGCTGATAGAGTACGCGTGGCTGCTGGGCGTCATCCTGATTTCGCTGCTGCTGCGCGTGGGCGGCGACCAGATCAGGAGTGCCTTCTACATCTACGCGCCGCTGGTGTTCATCGGGTTTATCGTCATCTCGTTCCGCATCATCCTCATACCCAACCAGCTGGTGAACCTCATCTTCCCGCCCGTGCTGCTGGCCTGCACCGTCTGGCAATGGGTGGTCATTCGCCGACACAACAAGCGCGTGCCGCGCTCCGACATGTTCTACACTTACATCTCGCTGCTGGTGTTCATTGCGTCGGTGGTGCTCTCATGGACGGGCTACACGCTGCTCAGCGTTCAGATTCTCATCTGGTGGATTATGCAGCTCACATGTATCCTCACCATTACCTGCGTCGCACAGTACGTTCACCTTTACGGCCACAGGCACGGTCTCGACGAGGCTCCCATCACCCGCAGCTGGCTCTACAGGCTGCTCTCGGGCGTACTGCTGCCCGTCATGGGCGTGCTCTCGGTGATGCTCAGTATCTGGTGGGCAGCCGACGTGTTCAACCTCAGCGACATCTGCATGGACCTCTTCCGCCGTAAGTTCATCGACACCAAGAACCTGACCGTCAGCATCACTAAGCTCACGATGGTTGTCTGCCTGTGGTTCCTGTTCAGATACATCGCTGCTGCCGTGCTCGACCTGCTACGACTGCACTATAACAGACAAGACCCGACAACGGCCCAGAGCCGCGAGGTCATGGGGCGCAACGTCATCCAGGTCATCGTCTGGGGACTCTGGCTGCTCATCTCGCTCAGCATCCTCGACATCAGCGTCACCTGGCTCGTCGCCATCTCAGGCGGACTGTCAACGGGTATCGGTTTCGCCTCGAAGGACATCATCGAGAACATCTATTACGGTGCCTCGCTCATGGCTGGGCGCGTGAAGGTGGGCGACTGGATTGAGGTCGACGGCACGATGGGCCGCGTGGCCAGCATCAGCTACACATCGACCGTCGTCGAGTCGCTCTATGGCGAGGTCATCACGTTCCAGAACTCGCAGCTCTTCACCAAGAACTATAAGAACCTGACCAAGAACCACGGATACGTGCTGGCTGTTGTGCCATTCGGCGTGGCCTACGGCTCGAACCTCAAACAGGTGTCGCAGGTCGTCGAGGAGGCTGTCAACCAGCTTCACCACCCCTGGATGGACCCCGAAAAGCAGGTCAAGTCGGTCGTAGCACAGATGAACGACTCAAGCGTCGACTTCAAGCTCTTCGTCTGGGCCGACGCACCGAAGAAGTCATACGTCGTCAGCGACGTCCTGAAGTGCGTCTACGATACCCTCGACAAGAACGGCATCGCTATCCCATTCCCACAGCGCGACATTCATATCATTCAATAAGGAGTTAACGTATGAGACAGAAACTGATACTGATTACGGGGGCATCATCGGGCATCGGCGAGGCCTGCGCCTGGAAGTTTGCAGAAAACGGCTGCCGACTGATTCTTAACGCCAGAAGCGAAGACAAACTGCTGGAAATCAAGGAGAAACTACAATCGGAGTACGGAACGGAGGTACTGCTGATGGCTTGTGACGTCAGAGACGGCGAAGCAGTCAAGAAGGCCATCGACTCGCTGCCCGAACAGTGGCGCGACATCGATGTGCTGGTCAACAATGCCGGGCTGGCTTTGGGTACCGACAAGGAGCACGAGCTGGACTTGGAGGAGGCGTTCACAATGATTGACACGAACGTGAAGGCTCTGCTGCGGATGACGCGACTCGTAGTGCCCGGTATGGTGAAACGCAACAAGGGGCACGTCATCAACATTGGCTCAATTGCCGGCGATGGTGCCTATCCTGGCGGCAGCGTCTACTGCGCCACAAAGGCTGCGGTAAAGGTGCTCAGCGACGGGCTGCGCATCGACCTCTACGACACGCCCATCCGCGTGACCAACGTCAAGCCGGGGCTCGTCGAGACAAACTTCTCGAATGTCCGACTGCATGGTGATAAGGCGAAGGCCAAGAAGTTGTACACAGGCATTAAGCCGCTGACTGGCAAGGACATAGCCGAAGTCGTCTATTTCGCAGCATCGGCTCCTGAACACGTTCAGATTGCCGAGGTCAGGGTTCTGGCTACGCATCAGGCATCTGCCCAAATGGTTTGGAGGGAGCAGAATGAGAAGTAAGGTTCTTCTGATATATACCGGCGGCACCATCGGCATGAACCGCAACCCCTCAACTGGTGCCCTCGAGCCGTTCGACTTCGAGCATCTGCTCAGCAGTGTGCCCGAGCTGAAGCAGTTCGACACGCTGATTGACACCTACCAGTTCCAGCCGCCTATCGACTCAAGCGACATGTCGCCGGCTCGGTGGACGGACATCAGCCACACCATAGCCGACCGCTACGACCAGTACGACGGCTTCGTCGTGCTTCACGGCACTGACACAATGGCCTACACGGCATCCGCCCTGAGCTACATGCTGGAGAACCTGACGAAACCCGTCATCTTCACCGGCTCACAGCTGCCCATCGGACAACTGCGTACCGACGGCAAGGAGAACCTTATCACATCGATTGAGATGGCGGCGGCAAAGGATGCTGACGGGCATGCCGTCGTGCCTGAGGTGGGCATCTACTTCAACGCCCGACTGCTGCGCGGTAACCGCACTACAAAGCAGAGCGCCGAGGAGTTTAATGCCTTCGAGTCGTTCAACTACCCGCATCTGGCCGAGGCTGGCGTCAACATCAGCTACCACCGCGAGCGGATGTTACGTCCCGACTGGGACAAGCCCATGATTCCTCATTTCCGTCTGGACAATAATGTGATTATCTTCTCACTGTTTCCAGGCATCCGCGAAGACCTTATACGTCATATCATTCACACGCCGAATCTGAAGGCCATCGTCATGCGCACCTTTGGATCGGGCAACGCCCCTCAGAGTCCGTGGCTGCTTAATGCATTAAAAGAAGGTACGCGCGCGGGGAAGGTCATCGTCAATATCAGCCAATGCATGCAGGGCGCCGTCGAGATGTCGCGCTACGGCTGTGGCTACCATCTGCAGGAAGCGGGCGTCATAAGTGGCTGCGACTCTACGGTCGAGGCCGCCGTTACCAAACTGATGTTCCTGCAAAGCCACTACGACAATCCCGACGAGGTGCGCCGCTTGATGCAGCAGAGCATCCGCGGCGAAATCACACTTCCTTAAACCCACGCATAAATTGCCCATATTGCCACATAGCCCATAACCCCCATAATAATAATAACTAAACAAACAACTTTATGAAAGAACTAAAAGGAACAAAAACCGAGAAAAACCTGCAGGAAGCATTTGCAGGAGAGTCAATGGCACGCAACAAGTACACCTACTGGGCATCGAAAGCCAAGAAGGACGGCTACGTACAGATAGCTGCCATCTTTGAGGAAACAGCTGCCAACGAGAAGGAACACGCCAAGATGTGGTTCAAACTCCTTGAGGGCGGTGCCATCAAGTCAACCCCAGAGAACCTCGAGGCTGCCGCTGGTGGCGAGAACTTCGAGTGGACTGACATGTACGCCCGCATGGCTCGTGAGGCCCGCGAAGAAGGCTTCGACGAGATTGCCGAGAAGTTCGAGGGAGTCGCTGCCATCGAGAAGGAGCACGAGGAGCGCTATCGCAAGCTGCTGGACAACATCCGCAAGGAGCGCGTATTCTCAAAAGATGGCGATGTCATCTGGCAATGCTCAAACTGCGGCCACATCGTCATCGGTAAGAAGGCCCCCGGGGAGTGTCCCGTCTGCAACCATCCCCAGTCCTACTTCCAGGTAAAGGCCGAGAACTACTAAGCAGCTACTGCTACCAACGAAAAGAAGCCCTGAATCATTGCTGACTCAGGGCTTCGCTCTATAAAGATGGCGGCCTCCTACTCTCCCGCATTGCATTGCAGTACCATCGGCGCAGGCGGGCTTAACTTCTCTGTTCGGAATGGGAAGAGGTGGGACCC
>CADCEQ010000043.1 GCA_902800435.1 uncultured Prevotellaceae bacterium
TATGGAGGCCTTGATTTCTAACTTTTCGGGGCAATTTGTTTCAGTTTTTATCTCAACTGGCTTATAATCTCGGAAATTTTATTTAAATTTGCAGAAAATATCCATCGTATTATGAAAAAGACCATCATTACCGCTGTAGCCCTGCTGCTGGCCGTTTGCGCAGTCCGGGCAGTACCTCGTGCCGAGTATCCGCGCCCGCAGTTCGAGCGGGCCGAGTGGCTGAACCTGAACGGCGAGTGGAACTTCGCCTTCGACTTCGGGCAGACAGGCCTGGAGCGCAAGTGGCACGAGGCCACGTCGTTCGACCGTAAGATAACCGTACCCTTCTGCCCCGAGAGCCGGCTGTCGGGCATCGCCTACACCGACTTTATCCCCGCCGTGTGGTATCAGCGCACGCTCACCGTTCCCGCCTCATGGGAGGGCCGTCAAGTGCGCCTCAACTTCGGTGCCTCCGACTACGAGACCCACGTCTTCATCGACGGCCATGAGGTGGGCACCCACTACGGCAGCGGCTCGTCGTTCTCGTTCGACGTCACCCGTCTGGCACAGCCCGGCACCAGTCACAACCTCGTCGTGTGGGTTAAGGACAACCTGCGCGACGGCTTCCAGACGGGCGGCAAGCAGGCCTTCGAGCTCTACTCAAACGGCTGCATGTACACCCGCACTACCGGCATCTGGCAGACCGTCTGGCTGGAACCCGTCGACCAGGAGGGCCTGGAGTCAGTCTTCGCCGTCCCTGACATCGACCAGCAGCAGCTCGTCATCCATCCGCGCTTCTTCAAGGAGAGCACTGCTAACAAGCTCACCGTCAAGCTCTTCGACGGCAAGCGGCTCGTGGCTTCGGCCGTTGCCTCGTGTACCAATGGCACCGTCGTCGTGCTGCCCGTCAAGAAGCCCAGACTCTGGTCGCCCGAGAGCCCCTTCCTCTACGACATCACCTACGAGGTGAGCCGCGCCGGCAAGGTCATCGACCGCATACAGTCCTATGCCGGCATGCGCAAGGTCCATGTGGCCGGAGGCTACTTCTACCTCAACAACCAGCCCTACTACCAGCGCCTCGTGCTTGATCAGGGCTTTTATCCCGACGGCATCTGGACGGCACCCTCCGACGAGGCCCTGCGCCGCGACATCGAGCTGTCGAAGGCTGTAGGCTTCAACGGCGCCCGCCTCCACCAGAAGTCGTTCGAGGAGCGCTATTACTACTGGGCCGACCGTCTGGGCTACCTAACCTGGGGCGAGTCAGCCTCGTGGGGACTCAACGTCAACAGCGACCTCGCCGCCCGCAACTTCATCGCCGAGTGGACCGAGCTCGTAGAGCGCGACCGCAACCACCCGTCGCTCGTCACGTGGACACCTTTCAACGAGACCTGGGGCAGCAACGGCTCCGGCGTGTATACCCACATGGTCGACGACGTCTACCGCCTCACCCGTGCCATCGACCCCACGCGGCCCGTCAACGACGTCAGCGGCGACGGTCACGTGCGCACCGACATCTGGTCCGTCCACAACTACGAGCGCGACCCGAAGAAGCTCGTCGCCCAGCTCACCTTCCACAAAGGCCGCGAGCCTTACCGCAACCAGGCCGACAAGTCCTTCCTCGCCCGCTACGACGGTCAACCCTACATGGTCGACGAGTTTGGCGGCCTCCCCTGGATACGCCCCGAGGAGCGCAGCACGTCGTGGGGCTACGGCTCAAACATCGACACCCTCGACGACTTCTACCGCATTCTGCAGGACGAGGTCGACGCCCTCAGGCAGTGTCCCAACGTCGTCGGTTTCTGCTACACCCAGATTACCGACGTCGAGCAGGAGAAGAACGGCATCTACTACTACGACCGCTCGCCGAAGTTCGACGCCTCCCGCATCCGCGCCATCTTCGAGCGCATCCCCAGCATCATCACCGCCCCCCGTCCCCTTCCCGTCTTTGAGCCGTAGATACTCCCAAATACTTATCGCAATGCCGAATAATTGTTATAAATGTTATTAAAAGGAATTTCCCAACATATAACACTGATGAACTATGAATATACAAGAAATTGACATTCACTTTGATGTCCAAACCGACAGTAACGGTAAAGACCCTGATTATGCGAGCAAGACATTGAAGACATATCATCAAGCGTTATGGAGTAAGCCTTTGCCCAATGGGCAGATGATGCAGTTGGAAATCGAAAAGAATTGTCTTAAATGGGGCGATATGTGGTTTGGCTGTGATTCTATTACTGCCAGTTTCTTGCATTGGCGATTTCCTCTAAAGAAATATGTGGAACAACATATTCCCAATTTCGCAGAGTGGAAGAAAGAATATTGGCATAAAACCTATACAATAGGCGGTTCCATCATCTTTCCTATGCATCGATGGAGTATGAACCAGGCAAGAGGATGCAGCGTGAAAGTGTGCGACAGGTGGGACTTAACACTTGAATGTATTCGCAGATTCTATGCGGGAGAGCCAACACCCTTAGATAAGGCATTGAATAAAGATAGGGAGTTCTTTGAACTATTTGTTGATTTTAAAGGTTATATTGATTTCTTCCTGCTTCAAGATTATGTAGATCAGGATTATAACGTAAGGTTTTCACTTGACACTCCACTCTTTGACAGCATGCCAATGCCAAATACTCTCGATGAATATCTCAAATGGATTGACTTACAAGTCGAATTTGTAGAAAAGAGAGGAAAAAGGATTGCTGAATATGCTCGGAACCAGATGTAACTGCGGTTCTTTCGTTACACGGAGAAGGTTTGAAAGGAATCACAAGGGGAATCACGAGTTCCCCCTGTGAGTAGTCCATTAGTACCCTCATAACGGGCCGTAGCCCATGCACGAGGTCGTTTCCAGTGCTGTCAGGAATGCCGTGAGCGCGGTTACTACAATCTACACCCGATACCCCCTCATCTCCTCACTCCTCAATAGCCTCCCCCTCCGGGGGGAGGGGGCTTACGGTTCGCCCCTGCTGGCTGATCTTCGTACGCTTCTGGTAGGTCAGCGGATTGCCGTACTTGTCGGTCTTGTCGCTCTGCATGATCTCCACGTAGTCGTTCAGCTGGAAGGTGGCCTGTTCGAGCAGCGCCTTCTCCGTCAGCTTGTCCTCCTCGTCGCCGACTTCATGAGCTAATTGGCCGTTTTAGCTGTTCCAACTTCTCGTATACAGCTACAAGTCCAAGGTCACGAACTTGGATACAGAATACACTTTTATTTTAAGCCACCCCAAATCCTGCGAACAAGAATATACTATATATATTATATGTATATAATATATATAGTATAATATAATTATACACATTCTTACCCGTCTGCATGCACCCGCCTCTAAAAAAACTGTATTTCTGTATTCTGTATCCAGTGTTTTTCAGTCTAAATATTTGCAGGATTCGCGGATTTTTTGTATCTTTGTACTGTCGTAGAACTCAGTCACTTAGTACGTCTAACCTGACCAGTTAGGACGATAATATCGATGACTTAGCGCCCGCCCGCGGGAAAGAAAAAGAGCCGGAAGGCTCGCGGGCTTCCGGCTCTTTCTGCGTGTGTTCTTTGAATGATTGATACATTTATCCGTTCATTGAGAGGAGGAACTCCTCGTTGGAGCGTGTGGTGACCAGACGGTCGCGGATGGTGCCCATAGCCTCGATGGGGTTCATCTCGGCAATGAACTTGCGGGCTACCCACATGCGGTTGAGCGTGGTCTGGTCCTGCAGCAGGTCGTCGCGGCGCGTCGACGACTGTACAAGGTCAATAGCCGGGAAGATGCGCTTGTTTGCCAGCGAGCGGTTGAGCTGGATTTCGGAGTTACCCGTACCCTTGAACTCCTCGAAGATGACCTCGTCCATCTTGGAACCCGTGTCGACGAGTGCTGTAGCGATGATGGTGAGCGAGCCGCCACCCTCGATGTTACGGGCAGCACCGAAGAAGCGCTTGGGCTTCTGCAGGGCGTTGGCATCGACACCGCCGGTGAGCACCTTTCCCGAAGCGGGGGCCACGGTGTTGTAGGCGCGAGCCAGGCGGGTGATGGAGTCGAGGAAGATGACAACGTCGTGGCCGCATTCGACCATGCGCTTGGCCTTCTCGAGCACGATGCCGGCAATCTTGACGTGGCGGTCGGCGGGCTCGTCGAAGGTCGATGCGATGACCTCGGCATCGACGGTGCGGGCCATGTCGGTGACCTCTTCGGGTCGCTCGTCGATGAGCAGCATCATGATGTAGGCCTCGGGATGATTGGCGGCAATGGCGTTGGCAATGTCCTTCATGAGGATGGTCTTACCGGTCTTGGGCTGAGCCACGATGAGGGCGCGCTGGCCCTTGCCGATGGGCGAGAAGAGGTCGACGATGCGCACCGATGGATTGGTGGTCTGCGGGTCGCCGCAGAGTGTGAACTTCTCGTCGGGGAAGAGGGGCGTCAGGTGTTCGAACGATACGCGGTCGCGCACTTCGTTGGGGTTGCGCCCGTTGATGCTGTTGATGTTCGACAGGGCGAAGTACTTCTCATTGTCGTGAGGCGGGCGGACGGTACACTCCACGACGTCGCCGGTCTTCAGGCTCCACTTCTTGATCTGCTGCGGCGAGACGTAGATGTCGTCAGGCGACGAGAGATAGTTGTAGTCGCTCGAGCGCAGGAATCCGTAGCCACCGTCCTGCAGCACCTCGAGTACGCCGTTGCCGGTGATGATATCATTGAAGTCGTACCTCTCAGAAGTGCCATTCTCTGCATAAGCCTGACGCTGCGGAGCGTTTTGAGCCTGCTGCATGGGCTGGACAACGGGGCGGTCGAACATGTCGAGCGTGGGAATGGCTGCCTGGTCCTCGATGGGCAGGTCTTCGACGACGATGAAGTCGGTACCGTCGTTGGGGTCGCCGGCCCAGACGCCTTCAGGGGTTATGGCCTCGTCGGCAACTTCCTCCTGCTTGCGCTGCTGCGACAGCTTCTCCTGCAGTTGCTCGAGCATCTCGGGCGAGGTCTCGTCGTCGCTGGCAGATTCGGCAAAGTCGGCAGCCTCGGGAATGATGTCGGCCTCAGGCACAGCCTCTGCGGCAGGCTCCTCGGGTGCGGCGGGCTGCTCAGCCTGCTCGGCCTCGGCCTGCTTCTCCTTCTCGGCAGCAATGGCGGCCAGCTCGGCCTTCGACTTGCGTCCGCGCTTCTTGGGAGCGGGCTTCTCAGGCTTCTCGGGCTGCGGCTCGGTCTTCTCGGCAGCAGGCTGTTCAGGTTCTGGCTCGGGCTCTGGAGCAGGAGCTACGGGCATGTCGCTGAAGAGCGACGGTGCCTCGGCCGACTTGATGCCGCGACTCTTGACGTCGAAATTCTCGCCTTCCTTGCCGTTGACACTATATACGCGGTCGGTATCTTTCTTCACGATGCGGGTGCGCTTGCGCTTGCTGGAGGTCTCGCCCGAAGCGCTCTGCTCGGCAGCCTTGTCGAGAATGGCGTAGATGACGTCCTGCTGCGACTGGCTGGGGTCGACCTTGATGTCGAGTTCTTGTGCGATACCCATCAGCTGGGGTATCTCCATCTGTTCAAGTTGTTCTTTGGTATACATAACAATACGATGTAAATGTCTGTTGTTGGATATAAAAAAATGGTGGAAACGTTTCACGGTCGGAAACGCTGATTTTGAAAAATCGACTGCAAAGGTAGTGATTATTTCCGAAACTGCCAAACTATTTCGAATCTTTTTCGTAACTTTGCACCGAAAAATAGAAAACAGATGGAAATAAAGACCGCAGAATTCACCCTGAGTGCCCCGACAGTAGGCATGTGCCCGCAGGACACGAAGCCCGAGTACGCCTTCATAGGGCGCTCGAACGTGGGCAAGTCGAGCCTGATCAACATGCTGACCAACCACAAGAAACTGGCCAAGACGTCGGCAACGCCCGGCAAGACGCTGCTCATCAACCACTTTATTATTAATAAGGAGTGGTATTTGGTCGACCTGCCCGGCTACGGCTATGCCAAGCGCTCGAAGAAGGAGATTGACAAGCTCGACCAGATGATTCGCGGCTACATCCTGCAGCGCGAGCAGCTGGTGAACGTCTTCGTGCTGGTCGACGTACGGCTGGAGCCGCAGAAGATTGACCTGGAGTTCATCGAGTGGCTGGGGGTGTCGTCGGTTCCGTTTGCCATCATCTTCACCAAGGCCGACAAGCTGACGCCCAACAAGGCCCGCCAGGCTGTAGAGGCGTACAAGAAGACGCTGCTGGAGACGTGGGAGGAGCTTCCGCCCATCTTCCTGACATCGGCCGAGAAGCGTGAGGGCAGGGACGAGGTGCTGCAGTATATCGACGACATAAACAGCTCGCTGAAGGACAATGGCTAAGGACACTCCCTATCTCGACGTGCAGCACCTGTCGAAGTCGTTCGGCTCGCTGGTGCTGTTCGAGGACATCAACTTCTCGGTGGCCGAGGGGCAGCATGTGGGGCTGATAGCCAAGAACGGAACGGGAAAGTCGACGCTGCTGAGCATTCTGACAGGCCACGAGGCGACATCATCTACCGCCGCGACATCCGCGTAGGCATGCTCGAGCAGTCGCCCGTGTTCGACCCTGAGGAGTCGGTGCTCGACGCCTGCTTCAACCATCAGGGCGACCCCGAGAAGGTGCTCAAGGCCAAGCAGATTCTGACGAAGCTGAAGATACGCGACCTGCAGCAGCCTATGGGGCAGCTCTCGGGCGGACAGCAGAAGCGCGTGGCGCTGGCCAACGTGCTGATAACGGAGCCCGACTTCCTGATTCTTGATGAGCCTACCAACCACCTCGACCTCGAGATGATTGAATGGCTCGAGGGATTCCTGCAGCGGGGCAACAAGACGCTGCTGATGGTGACTCACGACCGCTTCTTCCTCGACCGCGTCTGTTCGGTCATCCTCGAACTCGACGACCAGACCGTCTACACCTATCGCGGCAACTACTCCTACTATCTGGAGAAGCGGCAGGAGCGACTCGACAACAAGCGGGCTGAGATTATGCGGGCCAACAACCTGTATCGCACGGAGCTGGAGTGGATGCGCCGCATGCCACAGGCACGAGGCCACAAGGCCAAGTCGCGCGAGGATGCCTTCTACGAGCTTGAGCGTGTGGCGAAGCAGCGCATTGAGGAGCGCCAGGTGAGGCTGAAGTCGCGCAACGTCTACATCGGCTCAAAGATTTTCGAGTGCCAGTATGTGTCGAAGTCGTTCGACGATACGGTCATCCTGAAGGACTTCTACTACAACTTCTCGCGCTTCGAGAAGATGGGCATCGTGGGCAACAACGGAACGGGCAAGTCGACGTTCATCAAGATGCTGCTCGGACTGGTGCCGCCCGACTCGGGCAAGTTTGATATCGGCGATACCGTCACCTTCGGGTATTTCTCGCAGGAGGGGCTGCAATTCGATGAGCAGCAGAAGGTTATCGACGTTGTGAAGGATATTGCAGAGTATATCGACATGGGCGGCGGCAAGCACTTCACGGCCTCACAGCTGCTGCAGTACTTCCTCTTCACGCCCGAACAGCAGCACAACTACGTCTACAAGCTCTCGGGCGGCGAGCGCCGCAAGCTGTACCTCTGTACAGTGCTCATGAAGAACCCAAACTTCCTGGTGCTCGACGAGCCGACCAACGACCTCGACATCGTCACGCTACAGATACTCGAGGAGTACCTGCAGGACTTTCCCGGCTGCGTCATCGTGGTGAGCCACGACCGCTACTTCATGGATAAGATTGTAGACCACCTGCTGGTGTTCGAGGGCGACGGCGTGATCAAGGACTTTCCCGGCAACTACACGCAGTACCGCCAGTGGCAGCAGCTGCAACCCAAGGGCGGCGCGACGCAGGCAACGGCCACTGCGACAGCGCCGAAGAAGGACTACCACAACGACACGCGCCGACGGATGTCGTTCAAGGAGAAGATGGAGTTTGAGCGGCTGACGAAGGAGATAGAGCAGCTGGAGGCCGAGCAGAAGCAGATAGAGGACGCTCTGTGTAGCGGGACGCTCTCGATTGACGAGCTGACGGAGAAGTCGAAGCGGCTGCCCGTGCTGAAGGACGAACTCGACGAGAAGTCGCTGCGATGGCTTGAACTTTCTGAAATTGAGAATTGACAATTATTGATGACACAACAAGAATACCCTTCAAGACTGCTTGAGAACGCAGTGTCGCAGTTCGCGCGACTGCCCGGCATTGGGCGCAAGACGGCACTACGGCTGGTGCTCCACCTGCTGCGGCAGGAAACGGAGGACGTCGAACAGCTGGCTGCGGCACTGACCACGATGAAGCGCGAGGTGAAGCGCTGCAGCGTCTGCCACAACATCAGCGACCAGGACGTATGTCCCGTATGCAGCGACCCGCGGCGCGACCAGACGACGGTGTGCGTCGTTGAGAACATACAGGACGTGATGGCCATCGAGAACACCCAGCAGTTTCACGGCCTCTACCACGTTCTGGGCGGCGTCATCTCGCCGATGGACGGCATCGGGCCCAGCGATCTCGAGATTCAGTCGCTCGTGGAGCGGGTAGGAGAGGGGACCATCAAGGAGGTCATCCTGGCACTAAGCCCCACAATGGAGGGCGACACCACCAACTTCTACATCTTCCGCAAGCTGGCCCCCTTCAGCGACCTGCGCATAACGGTCATCGCCCGAGGCGTCTCGGTGGGCGACGAACTGGAATATACCGACGAGGTAACACTGGGACGATCCATACTAAACCGCACATTATTCGAAGCAAAATGAAACAAGTAAGACTGACACTGACCGTCCTCTTTTGGACGATTCTCGCGCTGGCACTCATCACGGTGGTGCTCTTCGAGACCGGTGTACTGGAGTTCGGCTATTACGCCAGTGACCAGGTGCAGGCCGAGTTCCTGCTGACCATCATGATGGAGATTCTGACGCTGGCCGTCATCCCGGTGGCGCTGAAGCTCTTCAAGTTCAAGAGCGTCAGGGCCGACCTGATTGCCCGTAAGCATGAGGCTCTACGCAAGTGGGGACTGCTACGCCTGCTTATGCTGCTGGTGCCAATGCTCGTCAACACCTTATTATATTATGCATACGGGAAGACTACCTTCGGCTATATGGCCATCATCTTGTGCCTGACGCTGCCGTTTGTCTATCCGGGCAAAGAACGCTGTGAGTCGGAAGTTGAGGAATGAAGCTGTCAGTCGTTATCGTCAGCTACAACGTATGTAGCTATCTGGAGAAGTGTCTCGACAGCGTTGAAAAGGCGCTCGCGGGCATTGACAGCGAGGTGTTCGTCGTCGACAATGCCTCGACGGACAACACGATGGCGGTCTTGCCTGGACGCTATACGTGGGTCAGATTTATCGCCAACGACGAGAACCTGGGCTTTGCACGCGCCAACAACATCGCCATCAGGCAGGCGCAGGGCGAATATGTGCTGCTGCTGAACCCGGATACTACGGTTGCCGAGCATACGCTGCGCGAGGCAGTGGCCTTTATGGACGACCATCAGCAGGCTGGCGGAGCGGGCGTGATGATGCACAACGAGGACGGCACGCTGGCACCAGAGTCACGACGTGCCATACCGACGCCCTGGGTTTCGGCTCTGAAGATGCTGGGCTTCACAAAGCGATACTACATGAGCCATCTGCCCTGGGATGAGCCCTGCCGCATTGAGGTCATCAGCGGAGCCTTCTGCCTGCTGCGCAAGTCGGCACTCGACAAGATCGGACTGCTCGACGAGGACTTCTTCATGTACGGCGAAGACATCGACCTGAGCTACAGGCTGCTGAAAGGCGGTTACGAGAACTGGTACCTGCCGCTGCCCATCACGCACTATAAGGGCAAGAGCACACGCAAGACCGACTACCGCTACGTCCACGTGTTCTACAAGGCGATGCTCATCTTCTTCCGCAAGCACTACAGCCATCTGAGTATCTTCTACACGCTGCCCGTTAAACTGGCTATCTACTTCCGCGCATTCATCGCCCTAATCGACATCCTACGACAAAAGCTTCACCTATGACAAACGCTGAAACCATCCGGCTGAGGGCTATGGAGCCTGAAGACCTCGACATGCTCTACACGATAGAGAACGACCGCGAGCTGTGGGACATCGGGGCCACCAACGTGCCCTATTCGCGCTACGTGCTGCACGACTACATCGCCAACAGCTCGGGCGACATCTACACCGACCGCGAGGTAAGGCTCATCATCGAGAACGGGGTGGGGGAGACCGTCGGAATGGCCGATATCACCAACTTCGACGCTAAAAACCGTCATGCGGAGGTGGGCATCGTCATCGCCCGGGAACACCGGCAGAAAGGCTACGCGCTGAAGGCCCTTGAACAGGTCGTCGACTATGCGGCCCGTGTTGTACATCTGCGTCAGCTTTACGCCATCATCAATGCCGACAATGAAGCCTCGCTCCAGTTGTTCCGCAAAGCGGGTTTCAGCGATGCTGCCACGCTGAATGATTGGCTTTACGACGGCACCAGCTATCATGCTGCCGTCGTTATGCAGATATTTTTGTAAAAAAGTGCCGAAAAGTTTTGTGGGTTCGGAAATTATTATTACCTTTGCACCCGCAAACAAGGAAATGCAATCCGAGGTGCGTTAGTTCAGTAGGTTAGAATGCCTGCCTGTCACGCAGGAGGTCACGAGTTCGAGTCTCGTACGCACCGCCAAAAGTAATGCCTTGAATGTAACACTAAACCTGAATGGTGCGTTAGTTCAGTAGGTTAGAATGCCTGCCTGTCACGCAGGAGGTCACGAGTTCGAGTCTCGTACGCACCGCATGGAAGCTCACTGGATACTGAAAGGTTCCGTTGGGCTTTTTTTGTGACCAATATATTGACATATAACAACATTATAAAAAGAAAGAAAGGATAATAAAAATGAGGACATCGGCACTATTTATCATAATGATGCTTGTCGCACAATCGCTGAGTGCGCAGATTCGTACAGAGAAACTGACTGTCTACAAGCAATTCAAACCCTCAACCATCATGCTGAAGGACGGACGCGAGCTGAAACAGCCGCTGACGAACATCTTCCTGAAGAATTCTTCGCTGCTCTATATGAACGGCACCAACTCGATGGAGGCCAATATGGACAATATCATTAGCGTGAAGTTTGATGACCGCCAGTATATCAAGATTGATACAATGCTCTATTATCTGGTCGATACCATCGGAAACGACGCGCTCTATCGTGCTACCGTGATGGACATGCCGGCTTACTATCAGCAACTGAGAAACAACAAGGTTATTACGAACATCGATTTCGGCGATCAGATTCAAACGTCGCATATTGATATCAGCACAGAGGACGATTACAAATTCCCGCTCATCGATTTGTTCTATTATCGTTATAATGGCGAGTTCGTTCGCACACATGAGCGTAATCTCGGCCGAATTCTACCGAAAGAAAAACAGCGCATGCTGAAAACTTTCGTCAATCTGCCGGACTTCAGTTGGACCGACGAAGAGAGTCTTCTGAAGCTTCTGAAAGCACTGCAATAATCTGTTTCCGAAAGAACAGTATATAAAAAGTGGCAGGGGAGATAATCCTGCCACTTTTCTTATTCCTTGCTTTACTTATTTATCATAATACCTATTATATTTCAAATGGGCATATTTATCAAATTCGCTCAACTTGCTTGACGCCCTTGACTGTTCTGAGGCGTTTGATGAGTGCTTCGAGTTTGGCTATATCGTCAATCATGACGACCAGATTCCCTCGGAACAAGCCGTCGTGAGAGTCGATGTTGATGCTGCGCAACACGAGTTTCTCTTCCTTTGAAATGATGCTCGTCAGATTGTTGACAATGCCGATGTCGTCGACACCAATCACGCGAAGTGTTATAGAATACTGCGACGAGCCCTTACCTGACCATTTGGCACGTACGATGCGATAGCCGAAACGCTTCTTCATCTCGGGCGAATTCGGACAGTCCGTACGGTGAATCTTGATACCTCCGCTGACGGTCACAAATCCGAAAACGTCGTCACCGTATATAGGATTACAGCAGCGTGCCAGCTGGTAGTCAATACCCTTTAGGTTGCGGTCGATAATCAGTACATCGTCATTCTGCGTCTGCGTCGCCTGTTCCTCATACACGAATTCACCAGCACTACGGGCTTGCTTGTCGCCGGTCGGCGTCTTGAGCCCCTGCTGAATCTCTAAATAATTGTCTATCAGCGTGTTCATGTCGAGCGTACCGTCGACAACTTGCTTGTAGAATTCGGAAACCTCTTTGAAGCGAAGCTTTTTGACGAGCTGCTGCATGACGGCCTCTTCAAGTTCAATCTTGCGGTTCTTGAACTTGCGCTCAATCATCTCCTTTGCAAACAGTCCTTCCTTAACCTGTGTCTCTTTCAGCGCCAGTCGGATCTTGGCTTTTGCCCGGCTGGTCTTCACGACCGACAGCCATTCCTGCTTGGGCTTCTGCGTCGACGAGGTCATAATCTCCACCTGGTCGCCGCTGTGCAGCACCTGACGGAACGTCACCACCTTATTATTAATACGCGCGCCTACGCACGATGAACCGATCTTCGAGTGAATGTGGTAAGCCATATCGAGCACAGTAGCGCCCTTGGGAAACTTCAGCAGGTCGCCTTTCGGCGTAAACACGTAGACCTCGTCCTCGTACAGATCCATCTTGAACTGGTCCATAGCCTCGCGACCGTCGCTGGTCTCCAGCATCTGACGGATAGATGTCAGCCACTCGTCCATACTACCGCTCTGCCCCTTCACGCCTTTGTAGCGCCAGTGGGCAGCAACGCCCCGCTCGGCGACCTCGTCCATACGTTCAGTACGAATCTGAATCTCAACCCATTTCTGCTCAGGTCCCAGAACGGTGATGTGCAGCGACTCGTAACCGTTTGACTTTGGCACACTTAACCAGTCGCGCAGACGTTTGGGATTGGGCTGGTACATGTCGGTCACAATCGAGTAAACCTGCCAGCATTGCATTTTCTCCTTCTCCTGGGGCGTGTCGAGAATGATGCGGATGGCAAACAGGTCGTAGACGCCTTCAAAGCCGCACTTCTGCTTCTTCATCTTCTGCCATATCGAGTGTATCGATTTGGTGCGGCCCTTGATGTGGAACTTCAGTCCGGCAGCCGTCAGCTTCTCTTCGATGGGCTTGATGAAGTTTTCGATATAGGCGTCGCGGCTCTTCTTCGTCTCGTTGAGTTTGTCTTTTATCAGGTAATATGCGTCGTGCTCAAGATACTTCAGCGACAAGTCCTCAAGCTCCGACTTCAGTTTGTAGAGGCCCAGCTTATGAGCCAGCGGCGCATACAGATAGGCAGCCTCGAGGCTCACTTCCTTTTTGGCTTCCTCGTTCTGCGTATCGCGTATCTGGCGCATGAGGTTCACGCGGTCGGCAATCATAATCAGAATCACGCGCATGTCCTCAGCAAACGACAACAGCAGGTTGCGGAAGTTCTCGCTCTCGATGACGTGATTGTTCTTGTAGAGTTCCTGAATGCGGCACAGTCCGTGCATGATTCTGGCCACCGACTCACCATAGTCCCGGCGGACATCGTCGATATCAACAAAGCCAGAGACCACACTGTTGTAAAGCAGTATGGCCACAACGGCATCGCGCTTCAGTCCTGTCTCGTCAACCAGTATCAGCGCTGTCTGCAAGCCGGTCACCACGGGGTTCAGTCCGAATGCGTCGCGCGTCAACTGCTGCTGCTCGGTCTGTTGCCTAAGCATTGAGCGTATCTTCTGCTCGTCTCCGGGCAGTAGAGAGTCCCCTACCCTTTCCTTCAGTTCTGATATCAGTTGGAGCGCTTCTGAACGCTCTTCGGGCGTGAATTCGAATTTATCTATCATCCTTTTTCCTATTTTTCATGCAAAGTTAAGAAAAAAATCAGTTTTTTTTGCAATAATTCCCAAAAACTTTGTATATTTGCCGATGAAATCTTAAAACTAACAAAAACGCTCGTATTATGTTATCACAAAACGACCTAAAACAAATTGCCGCTAAAGGCATTACTGAAGAGCAAATCAACGCCCAGTTGGCCAACTTCAAGAACGGTTTCCCGTTCCTCAGACTGAAGGCCGCAGCAAGCATCGAAGATGGCATCGTGGCCACCGGCGAGGCCGACAAGGAAGCCTACATCAAGGCTTGGGACGACTACAAGAAACAGGGACACAAGATTGTCAAGTTCGTACCTGCCAGCGGTGCTGCAAGCCGCATGTTCAAGGACATGTTTGCATTCCTCGACGCCGACTACCAGGTGCCGACCACACCGTTCGAGAAGAATTTCTTCGACAACATACGCCAGTTCGCCTTCTACGACGCACTCGACGCCGTCTGCCGCAAGAACGAGGGCAAGTCAATCAAGTATCTCATGCAGGAGGGCGACTACAAGGCCGTCGTTGCCAACATGCTCTTTGAGAAGGGCCTGAACTACGGACAGCTGCCGAAGGGTATGCTGCTGTTCCACAAGTACCCCGAGGGCGCACGCACCCCCATTGAGGAGCATCTTGTTGAGGGCGCACTCTACACCGCCTCCAACGGTCAGGCCATCGTCCACTTTACCGTCTCTCACGAGCACATGGGCATGTTCAAGAAGAAGGTTGCCGCCAAGGCCGATATCTATGCCCAGAAGTACGGCGTGAAGTACGACATCTCGTTCTCAGAGCAAAAGCCGTCGACCGACACTATCGCCGCTAATCCCGACAACACGCCCTTCCGCAACGAGGACGGTTCGCTGCTCTTCCGTCCAGGAGGTCACGGCGCACTCATCGAGAACCTCAACGAAATTGATGCCGACATCATCTTCATCAAGAACATCGACAACGTCGTGCCCGATCGTCTGAAACAGGAAACCGTCGACTACAAGCAGGTTATCGCCGGCGTGCTCGTCAATCTGCAGAAGATTGCCTTTAAGTATCTGAACGAGATGGAGAAAGGCACACCCTCGCACGAGAAGCTGCGCGAGATACAGCACTTCGTAGAGCATGCTTTCTGCCGCCGTCCTGACATCGCTTCGCTGTCGGATGCCGAGCTTGCCGAATACCTCAAGAAGAAGCTCAACCGACCCATGCGCGTCTGCGGCGTGGTGAAGAACGTCGGCGAACCAGGCGGAGGCCCATTCCTCACCTATAACCACGATGGCACCATCTCGCTCCAGATTCTTGAGTCGTCGCAGATTGACAAGAACAACCGCGAGTATATGGAGATGTTCACCAACGGCACTCATTTCAATCCCGTCGACCTCGTTTGCGCCGTTAAGGATTACAAGGGTCAGCCCTTCGACCTGCCCAAGTTCGTAGATCCGTCGACAGGTTTCATCTCTTCTAAATCGAAGAACGGTAAGGAGCTGAAGGCCTTAGAGTTACCAGGACTATGGAATGGAGCCATGAGCGATTGGAACACTGTCTTCGTCGAAGTGCCTCTCGGCACCTTCAATCCCGTCAAGACGGTCAATGACCTTTTGCGCGAGCAACATCAATAAACCATATTGCATGAAAAATATTCCGAAACACAAATGCGTTTCGGAATTTTTTTTGTAATTTTGCAGGCAAAAATCAATCATAGAAGAGAAATATGGCTAAAGCATTGACAAAGACTGAGTTCCATTTTGAGGGACAGAAGAGCGTGTATCATGGTAAGGTACGCGACGTGTACGACATTAACGACGACCTGCTGGTGATGGTGGCCACCGACCGCATATCGGCTTTCGACGTGGTGCTGCCCAAGGGTATACCCTTCAAGGGACAGGTACTCAACCAGATAGCCGCCAAGTTCCTTGATGCCACTACCGACATCTGCCCTAACTGGAAACTGGCTACGCCCGACCCGATGGTGACTGTCGGACTGAAGTGCGAGGGTTTCCGGGTGGAGATGATTATCCGCTCAATCCTGACCGGCTCAGCTTGGCGCGAATATAAGAACGGTTGCCGCGAACTCTGCGGTGTGCGTCTGCCCGACGGCATGAAGGAGAACGAGCGGTTCCCCGAGCCCATCATCACGCCGACGACAAAGGCTGACGAGGGGCACGACATGAACATTTCGAAGGAAGAAATCATAGCCCAGGGTCTCGTCTCGGCTGAGGACTACGCCGTTATGGAGGACTATACACGCCGCATCTTCAAGCGCGGTCAGGAGATTGCCGCCAAGCGCGGACTGATTCTTGTGGATACGAAGTATGAGTTCGGCAAGCGCGACGGCAAGGTCATCCTCATCGACGAGATTCACACCCCCGACTCGAGCCGCTACTTCTATGCCGACGGCTATGAGGAGAAGCTGGCCAAGGGCGAGCCGCAGCGGCAGCTCTCGAAGGAGTTCGTACGTCAGTGGCTCATCGAGCACAACTTCATGAACGAACCCGGTCAGGTGATGCCCGAGATTACCGACGATTATGCCGAGAGTGTCTCAGAGCGTTACATCGAACTCTACGAGAACATCGTGGGCGAGAAGTTCGACAAGGCCACAGAAGAGGGCGACATTGCTGCCCGCATCGAGCGCAACGTGACTGATTGGCTGAAAGCCCAATAACCTCATACAGCCCATGAGTTACCGCCAGGAAGAGATAAAGCCCTACAGCGACGGCGAGAAGGCCGCACAGGTGGAGCAGATGTTCGACAACATTGCGCCCACCTACGACCGCCTGAACCACCGCCTGTCGTGGGACATCGACCGAGGGTGGCGCCGCAAGGCCATCGGCCAGCTGGTGCCCTTTCAGCCGAAGTCCGTACTCGACATTGCTACGGGCACAGGCGACTTTGCCATTCTGGCGGCTCAGATGTTGAAGCCCGACCGGATAGTTGGGGCTGACATCAGCGAGGGTATGATGGAGATTGGCCGACAGAAGGTGAAAGACGCGGGGCTTGCCGATGTCATCACGTTCAGCAAGGAGGACTGTCTGAACCTGAGCTATGACGAAGGCACATTCGACGCCGTGACAGCAGCCTTCGGCATACGCAACTTCGCCGACCTCGACCGCGGGCTTAGCGAGATGTGCCGCGTGCTGCGCAAGGGCGGCCACCTGAGTATCGTCGAGCTGACCACCCCACCCCGTTTCCCGATGAAGCAGCTGTTCCACGTTTATTCACATACGGTGCTGCCGGTATACGGACGGCTCGTCAGCCGGGACAGCAGCGCCTACACGTATCTGACGAAGACCATCGAGGCATTTCCTCAGGGCGAACGCATGACTGAGATTCTGATGAAGGCCGGCTTCAGCGAGGCTACGTTCAAGCGGCTTACCTTCGGCATCTGCACGATGTATTTTGCAACCAAATAATAAACAGGATAATTATGGACAAGTACGGTTTAATAGGCTACCCACTGGGACACTCGTTCTCCATCAGCTACTTCAACGACAAGTTTGCTGACGAGGGGATCAACGCCCGGTACGAGAACTTCGAGATTTCGAGCATTGACCAGCTTCAGGAGGTGCTCGACACCAACCCTAACCTGCGCGGACTCAACGTCACTATTCCTTATAAAGAAAAGGTGATTGAGTTTCTTGACAGCATCACGCCCGAAGCCCAGGCCATTGGAGCCGTCAACGTTATTCGCGTCAGCCACGAAGGTAAGAAGACCAAGCTGAAGGGCTACAACAGCGACGTCATAGGGTTTACCAAAAGTATTGAACCGATGCTCGACTCAAACTGGCACAAGAAAGCGCTTATACTGGGCACGGGCGGTGCCTCGAAGGCTATCAACTACGGTCTGAAGTCGCTGGGGCTGGAAACGGTATTTGTCAGTCGCTACCAGCGCCCGGGAACCATCCAGTACGAGAGCATCACGCCTGAGGTTATCCGCGAGTACAACGTCATCGTCAACTGCACGCCGCTGGGTATGTATCCGCATACAGAGGAGTGTCCTAAGTTGCCGTATGAGTCGATGGACTATCACACCATACTATATGACCTCATCTATAACCCCGATGAGACGCTCTTCATGAAGCGCGGACGCGAACAGGGCGCCGAGGTGAAGAATGGTCTTGAAATGCTGTTATTACAAGCCTTCGCTTCATGGGAGTTCTGGCACGAAAGGAATGAGAAGTGAAAAGTGAAGAGTGAAAAGTGAAGAGTGAAAAGTGAAGAGTGAAATGATTGACAACAGATATATGCAACGCGGTGTGAGTGCCGCCAAGGAAGACGTACACAACGCCATCAAGAACATCGACAAGGGTCTCTATCCGCAGGCTTTCTGCAAAATCATACCCGACATACTGGGTGGCGACCCTGAGTACTGCAACATCATGCACGCCGACGGCGCAGGAACAAAGTCGTCGCTGGCTTATATGTATTGGCGCGAAACGGGCGACCTCAGTGTCTGGAAAGGTATTGCCCAGGATGCTATCGTGATGAACACCGACGACCTGCTCTGTGTGGGTGCTACCGATAACATACTCGTCAGCTCGACCATCGGGCGCAACAAGATGCTCGTTCCCGGCGAGGTTATCTCGGCCATTATCAACGGTACCGACGAACTGCTTCAGGAACTGCGCGAGATGGGCATAGGCATCTGGCCGACTGGCGGTGAGACTGCCGACGTGGGCGACCTTGTGCGCACCATCATCGTCGACTCAACCGTCACCTGCCGCATGAAGCGCAGTGACGTCATCGACAACGCCAATATCCGTCCGGGCGACGTCATCGTCGGTCTCTCTTCTACCGGGCAAGCCACCTACGAGAATCGCTATAACGGCGGCATGGGCTCAAACGGCCTTACTTCAGCACGCCATGACGTTTTCGCCAAATACCTCGCCGAACGCTATCCGGAGAGCTATGACCACGCTGTGCCCGACGAACTCGTCTACAGCGGCAAGTACCACCTGACTGATGCCGTCAATGGTTCCCCCGTTGATGCCGGACAGCTGGTTCTCTCCCCCACCCGCACCTACGCACCGGTCATCAAGCAGATTCTCGACGAGATGCGCCCCGAGATTCACGGTATGGTACACTGTACGGGCGGCGCACAGACCAAAGTGCTCCACTTCGTCGGCTATAACTGCCGCGTGGTGAAGGACAATATGTTCCCAGTCCCACCCCTGTTCCAAGCCATTCACGACTGCTCGGGCACCGACTGGCGCGAGATGTACCAGGTGTTCAACATGGGTCACCGCATGGAAATCTACGTGCGCCCCGAAGTGGCCGAAGACGTCATCAGCATCTCGCGCTCGTTCAACATCGACGCTCAGGTAGTGGGGCTCATTGAGGAAGGCCCACGCTCACTGACCATCATTTCTGAATACGGAACATTTGATTATTGATTATGGCAGAAACAACCAATAGCATCCTACAGAAACTCGACGGACTGGAGGCCCGCTTCGAGGAGGTTTCAACACTGATTACCGACCCCGACGTGATAGCCGACCAGCAGCGCTTTGTGAAGCTGACCAAAGAGTACAAGGACCTGGGCGACATCATGGACGCCCGCAAGCGATACATCGCCTGTCTGAACGGCATTCGTGAGGCCAAGGACATACTTGCCAACGAGGACGACCCCGAGATGAAAGAGATGGCCCGCGAGGAGCTGGCCATGAACGAGGAACTGCAGCCCAAGCTGGAGGAGGAAATCAAGATTGCACTCATCCCGAAAGACCCGGAGGATGCGAAGAACGTGCAGATGGAGATTCGCGCCGGAACCGGTGGCGACGAGGCCTGCCTCTTTGCCGGCGACCTCTTCAAGATGTACAAGAGCTTCTGCGACTCCAAGGGCTGGCAGCTCTCCATCACCAGCGTCTCTGAGGGTGCCGTCGGCGGCTATAAGGAGATTGACTTCGCCGTATCGGGTGCCGATGTCTACGGCACGCTGAAGTACGAGTCGGGCGTTCACCGCGTTCAGCGCGTACCCGCCACCGAGACTCAGGGCCGTATGCACACTTCGGCTGCTACGGTAGCCGTGCTGCCTGAGGCCGATAAGTTCGAAGTGCATGTGAACGAAGGCGAAATCAAGTGGGACACCTTCCGCTCAAGTGGTGCCGGCGGCCAGAACGTCAACAAGGTGGAGTCGGGCGTTCGTCTGCGCTATATGTGGAAGAATCCCAATACGGGTGAGACCGAGGAGATTCTCATAGAGTGCACCGAGACGCGTGACCAGCCGAAGAACAAGGAGCGTGCCCTATCGCGTCTCTATACCTTTATATATGATAAGGAGCACCAGAAGTATATGGACGATATCGCCTCGCGCCGCAAGAGCCTCGTCTCTACCGGTGACCGAAGCGCTAAAATCCGTACTTATAACTTCCCGCAGGGTCGAGTGACCGACCACCGTATCGGCTTTACTACTCACGACCTGCAGGGCTTCCTCGGTGGCGACATTCAGCCGATGATCGACGCGCTGACCGTTGCCGAGAACGCAGAACGAATGAAAGAATCAGAACTATGACCAGAAAGGAACTCATACAGCAAATTCGCGAGAAGCAGTCGTTTCTCTGCGTAGGTCTCGATACCGACCTGAAGAAAATACCCCAGCACTTGCTCGCTGAGGACGACCCCATCTTCGCCTTCAACAAGGCCATCATCGACGCCACTGCCCCCTACTGCGTCAGCTACAAGCCCAATCTCGCTTTCTACGAGGCTTTCGGCGTGAAGGGACTCATGGCTTTCGAGAAAACGATTAAGTACTTGAAGCAGCAATACCCACACCACTTTATCATTGCCGACGCCAAGCGCGGCGACATCGGCAACACGTCGGCTATGTACGCGCGTACCTTTTTTGAAGAATACGACGTCGACTCGCTGACCGTTGCGCCCTATATGGGCGAGGACTCGGTGTCTCCCTTCCTCGGCTACGAGGGCAAGTGGGTTATTCTGTTGGCGCTGACCTCGAACAAGGGCTCGCACGATTTCCAGCTGACGGAGTCGCCCGACGGTGAGAGGCTGTTTGAGAAAGTGCTGCGCCGCTCACAGCAGTGGGCTTCCGACGAGCAGATGATGTACGTTGTCGGTGCCACTCAGGGCCAGATGTTTGAGGACATCCGACGCCTTGCCCCAACTCACTTCTTGCTTGTTCCGGGCGTCGGTGCTCAGGGCGGCTCATTGCAGGAGGTCTGCAAATACGGAATGAACCGCGACTGTGGGCTGCTGGTCAACTCCAGCCGGGGCATCATCTACGCATCCCAAGGCGAGGACTTTGCTGAAGTGGCTGCCCAAAAGGCTCAGGAGCTGCAACAGGAGATGGCCGCTATTCTTCTATCACACGCCATCATCTGTGACAATTAGGACAAAGGACAGTGCATTTTTTGCACGCTTCTCAAATTCTATTGTATATTTATACAAATAATATGAATATATATTAACTATATTAGTTAATATTATTTAGTAAGTTAGTTAGTAGTGTTAACTAACCTGGTTAGGATGAACGAGGAAAGTGCGTAAAAATCGTTGTCCCAATTGTCCTATTTGTCACGCATCCATCGGGAACAGACCGTAGAGCTTGGCATCAATCATATCGGTAACCTGCTGGAAATGTTCCGGCTGTTCGCCGAATTTGCATTTATCGCCGTCGATGATGATAAGCTGACCATTGTAGGTGGCAATCCAGTCTTCATAGCGCTTCTCGAGACCCTGCAGGTAGTCGAGACGCATCGTCTGCTCGTACTCGCGCCCGCGCTTCTGGATTTGTGCTACAAGTGTCGGAATGCTGGAGCGGATGTAGATCATGAGGTCGGGCAGCCGCACAAGCGACATCATCAGCTGGAAGAGGTCGCTGTAGGTCTCAAAGTCGCGGTCGCTCATCATGCCCTGCCCGTGAAGATTGGGCGCAAAGATGCAGGCATCCTCGAAGATGGTGCGGTCCTGAATGATGGTGTCGTCAGATTTTGAAATCTCAACGACTTCCTTGAATCGCTTGCTGAGGAAGTAGACCTGCAGATTGAATGACCAGCGCTTCATGTCGGCGTAGAAGTCCGACAGGTAGGGGTTGTTGTCGACGGGTTCGAATCGTGGTGTCCATCCGTAACGGTGGGCGAGCATGCGGGTGAGTGTGGTTTTTCCGCTTCCGATGTTTCCTGCTACTGCTATGTGCATGGCTTTATGGGTTAGAGGTGAGAGGTGAGAAAAGTCCGAAGAGTGTGGCGTCGATGCGGTCGGTGACCTGCGCAAAATCTCGAGGGTTATGCTCGAAGTCGAGCGTGTCTTTATCGACGGTCATGACGCGCCCCTGATAGTGGCTGCCGATGAATTCGTCGTATCGACGGTTAAGATTCTCAAGATAGTCGAGCTGGATAGTCTGCTCATAGTTGCGGCCTCGCCGCTGAATGTTACTGACGAGGTGAGGAACTGATGCGCGTAGATAAATCATGAGGTCGGGCAGACGGACGGTCTGCAGCATCTGTTCAAACAGGTCGATGCAGGTATCATAGTCGCGCTGGCTAAGTCGGCCCGACTCGTAGTTGTTCTGCATGAAGACATAGACGCCCTCGAAGATGGTGCGGTCCTGAATGATGGTATGGTCGGCCTGCTGTATGCTGATAAGGTCGCGCAGCCGCTCCTTGAGGAAGAACACTTCGAGATTGAATGCCCAGCGACTGATGTCGCCGTAGTAGTCCTCGAGATAAGGGTTGTGGTCGACAGCCTCATAGCGCGGCTCCCATCGGTAATGACGGGCAAGCATACGGGTGAGTGTTGATTTCCCGCTTCCTATGTTTCCAGCTATGGCTATATACATGATTCAAGTGGTATGGTTTGGGTAGTATTAATGGTAAGTCGATAAGCTTGCATGCCTTTGGCGTTGAGGTAGTCTATCAGTTGCTGTTGGCACTCAGAGTCACGAGCCAGGTATTGAACTGAGCCGTCACCGTGGGAGCCAACGCCCTTTCCTCCATAGACGAGGGGCTGAACCTGTGGGTCGCTGAGGGCAGCATGCAGACGTGGCGCCTTCAACTGTTCGGGCGACATAGGGGCAATAACGTCATTGAATATGTTCTCAGCTTCGGTCATAAGCTGTCCTAAACGCTCTGCGTCGCCCTCAGCCATATAGCTGACCGCCCTACTGACAATATCCTGATTGACGGAGCCAAGCACATGGTGCAAACGCTCTTCCTGCTCGTTGCCGGCAAATGGGTAAGCCTTGTTCAGGTCGCGGAGTATGCGAACAGTATCCTTCTGTCCGCCAAGGTCGGCAAAAACCCAGTGAAGAGGCTTTCCAACTACAAGCGGCCGCACCTCGATATCGTCAGCATCGAATATCATGAGACTGGGTTTGACGCCGAAAGCGCAGGCCTGATCGAGGCGCCCGCAGCGGCTGGGTGTACGCAGTTCGCCGACATAGGCAATGTTCATCTCGCTCAGCGTATTGAGGTTCAGATTATATAGAATATTGTACGCGCGAGCTACCAGCACGCAAATGGCCGCACTTGACGACAGTCCGCTCTTCATGGGAAGAGTCATCGACGTGATGGTGACGCGAAGCCCACCTACATGATACTTCTCGAGCATATAGGAGGCAACGCCGGCACAATAGCTGAAGAAGGAGCCCGATTTAGCAACGCGCCTTAACTCCTCTTCGTCCATACGGCACGAGAAATCCTGCCACAAATTGCGTATCTCTGGCGCCGTGCTATACATCTCAAAGTTCTCGGATTTCTCAACCTCAGCATAAATCCCCTGCTCAATGCCCGTAACTATGGCAGTCCCGGGCACTATGTCGGCATTCATGGTGCGATAGTGGCCGGCCCAGTCGGTATGTTCGCCAAAAAGGCAGAGGCGTCCCGGAACGAATAATTTCATGTTTCCGATGTGATTTTGGGGTTGAATTACGCTTTTATGAGTACAAAGGTAGTATTTTTTTTCATTTTTCCGCCTTTTTGTTTGGTTATTTTAATTATTTTCTCTACTTTTGCAGCGCAAACATTTATTTAATAACTCAAAACATTAAACTTTATTGCCTATCGAAACACAATTACTTCATAACAAATAACAACCGAATATGAAGGAATTTGAGGGAATGTCCAACGAAATGTTGGCATTGCTTTACGTAGGAGGAAACAATAGAGCGTTTGACGAGTTATTAGAAAGAACTCAGTCGAAGTTGTTCGCGTACATTATGTTCGTGGTACGTAATGAGGATGTGGCCAACGACATCTTCCAGGAGACCTTTGTCAAGGTGATTACCCGACTGCAGGAAGGGCGCTACACCGACTCCGGGAAGTTCACGTTCTGGCTCACACGCATTGCCCACAACGCCATCATGGACTGGTATCGCTCGCAGAAGAGCGACCGCATCGTCGACCTGGCTGACGACAATGACCTGAGCAACCTCAGCGGTGAGCAGGTGCAAGACTCATTCCGCGAGAGCGAGATGGTCAACGACCAGGTGATGGAGGACGTCCGCCGACTGATGGAAGCCCTGCCGACAGCCCAGCGCGAAGTGGTCTTTATGCGCTTCTACCAGCAACTCTCGTTCAAGGAGATTGCCGACTTGACGGGCGTGAGCATCAACACGGCGCTGGGACGCATGCGCTATGCACTGATGAACCTTCGCAAGATGGCGAAGGAACACCAGATGGAGCTGGCCCTTGAGTATTAAAGGGCGCGAAGACTGCGAATAGTTTCCTCGGGCGTAGGACTCTTGAAGACATAGCTGCCGCTGACGAGCACGTCGACGCCGGCCTCGACCAGCATCGGGGCCGTCTCGCCTTGTACGCCGCCGTCGACCTCGATGAGGGCGCTGCTGCCGCTGTTGGCAATGAGTTGGCGCAGCTGGCGTGCCTTCTTCAGCGTATTCGTAATAAACTTCTGTCCGCCGAAGCCGGGGTTGACGCTCATCAGCAGCACCATATCGACGTCGCCGATGATGTCTTCGAGCAGCGACACAGGCGTCGATGGATTCAGCGTGACGCCCGCCTTCATGCCGGCATCGTGAATCTCCTGAACGGTGCGGTGCAGATGGTCGCAGGCTTCCAGATGTACGTTCATCATCATCGCACCCAGCTTGGCCGTTTGCTTGATGTAGCGCTCGGGCTTCACAATCATGTAGTGAACGTCGAGCGGCTTCTTGCATTTCGAAGCAACAGCCTCTAAAACGGGAAAACCGAATGAAATGTTGGGGACGAACACACCGTCCATCACGTCCAAGTGGAGCCAGTCGGCTTCGCTGCGGTTTATCATTTCAATGTCGCGGTCGAGATGCAGGAAGTCGGCTGCGAGCAACGATGGAGATACCTTTGTCATTTACGATTTGCTATTTACGATTTACATTCAGTTAAGACAATAGGCTTGTCCGTTTTCCACACGATAGGTATAGGCAAACTGACGGATGGTCTGAAGTGTCTTTTCGCGTGGCTTGAATCGTTCGCTCATTGATGCTACAGCATCGAAAACTTGTTGAGTAGATATTTGCATAGGCACACATTTATTTGTTACTATATCTTATAAACGCTACTATTAACATTTTATTATATCAATCGGCAAATATTTTTTGAACTGCAGGAGCGAAACTCGAAAAATCTTTGTACCTTTGCAGGCACTTTGAAAAAACAAGGAGAAATGAAGACTAATAATGAAATTCCCGTATTGCTGCTGACGGGTTATCTGGGCAGCGGCAAGACTACCCTACTCAACCGTATTCTTACCAACAAGCGCGGCATTAAGTTTGCCGTCATTGTCAACGATATCGGCGAGGTCAACATCGATGCCGACCTCATTCAGCAGGGTGGCATCGTCAACCAGCAGGACGACTCGCTCGTAGCCCTGCAGAACGGCTGCATCTGCTGCACGCTGAAGATGGATCTTGTCCGTCAGTTGCAAGACATCATCGAGATGCAGCGCTTCGACTACATCGTCATCGAGGCCAGTGGCATTTGCGAACCAGGCCCGATAGCACAGACTATCTGCTCGATTCCGCAGATGGTGCCCGATATGGAGTGTCAGCCCCGACTCGATGCCATCGTCACCGTGGTCGACGCTCTACGCATGAAGGACGAATTCGGCAGCGGTCTCAACCTCACTCGTCCCAATATCGACGAGGAAGACATCGAGAACCTGGTCATTCAGCAGATAGAGTTCTGCAACATCGTATTGCTGAACAAAGCCGACGAGGTAAGTGCCGACGAGCTTGGCCGCATCCGAGGCATTATCCGCGAGTTGCAGCCCAAAGCCGAAATCATCGACACCAACTATGGCGACGTTGATCTCGACAAGATTATCAACACCCAGATGTTCGACTTCGACGAAGTGGCTACTTCGGCTACCTGGATTCAGGAAGTTGAGCGGCACGACGATGATGACGATGATGACGATGACGACGAGCATGAACATGAGCATGAACACGAGCATGAGCACGAACACCATCACCACCATCATCACCACCATCATGACGAAGGTGAGGCTGAGGAATACGGCATTGGCACTTACGTCTACTATGCCCGCCGTCCTTTCGAGTTAGGACTCTTCGACGAGTTCGTGGCCCGCAAGTGGCCCGCAGGTATCATCCGCGCCAAGGGAATCTGCTGGTTCAAGGACGAGCCCGACGTCTGCTACGTCTTCGAACAGGCTGGTCGTCAGGTCAGTCTGCGCAACGCCGGACAGTGGTATGCAACAATGCCGAAGAAGGAGCTTGCCGAACTGATGGAGCAGCAGCCCAGCTTGCGCCGCGACTGGGACGACCAGTATGGTGACCGCATGCAGAAACTCGTCTTCATCGGCCAGCATCTTGACAAAGAGCTCATAGCTCGCGAACTTGACTTCTGTCTGGTTTAAGCATACAAAGTTGTTCTGCGGGGACCTCTGTAAGAAGCCGGCCCCGAACGGCTCGAATAGTGCCACCAAACGGGTCGATTACCGCCACCAAACGGGTCGTTTACCGCCACCAAACGGAGTGAATGGAGCCGCTATTTACAAGAAAACCATAATATTCTGATTGCTGATGTTTTTTTCTACCGAAACACACCAGTCTTTCGGATTTTTTTCGTAACTTTGCACGCCGAAACGAGAAAGTACATAAAAACCCAATAGACACATTATCAAAGACGATGAAAAGAGACAACCAAATCTTCGAGTTGATTGAGAAAGAGCATCAGCGCCAGCTGAAAGGCATTGAGCTGATTGCCAGTGAGAACTTCGTGAGCGACCAAGTACGCCGAGGGCTATCCCGGCAAGCGCTACTACGGCGGCTGCCAGGTGGTCGACGAGGTTGAGAAGCTGGCCATCGAGCGCGTCTGCAAGCTGTTCGACGCCGAGTATGCCAACGTGCAGCCCCACTCTGGTGCACAGGCCAACGCTGCCGTCCTGCTGGCTGTGCTGCAGCCCGGCGACACGTTCATGGGACTGAACCTGGCTCACGGCGGTCACCTCTCACACGGTTCACTGGTCAACACCAGCGGCATTCTGTACAAGCCCGTGGGCTACAACCTGAACAAGGAGACGGGCCGCGTTGACTACGACGAGATGGAGCAGCTGGCCCTGGAGCACAAGCCGAAGCTGATTATCGGCGGTGGCTCGGCCTACAGCCGCGAGTGGGACTACAAGCGCATGCGCGAGATTGCCGACAAGGTTGGTGCGCTGCTAATGATTGATATGGCCCACCCCGCCGGTCTGATTGCCGCCGGCCTACTGGAGAACCCCGTGAAGTGGGCACACATCGTCACCTCGACGACTCATAAGACGCTGCGCGGTCCGCGCGGTGGCATCATCCTGATGGGTAAGGACTTCGAGAACCCCTGGGGCCTGAAGACGCCGAAGGGCGAGGTGAAGATGATGTCTGCCCTGCTCAACAGCGCCGTATTCCCCGGCCAGCAGGGTGGTCCGCTGGAGCACGTCATTGCCGCCAAGGCCGTTGCCTTCGGCGAGGCTCTGCAGCCCGAGTTCAAGGAGTGGGCTGCTCAGGTTCAGAAGAATGCCAAGGTGCTGGCCGACGAGCTGGTGAAGCGCGGCTTCGGCATCGTCAGCGGCGGCACCGACAACCACTCGATGCTTGTCGACCTGCGCTCGAAGTATCCCGATCTGACGGGTAAGGTGGCTGAGAACGCCCTCGTCGCTGCCGACATCACCGTCAACAAGAACATGGTGCCCTTCGACTCGCGCTCGGCCTTCCAGACCAGCGGTATCCGTCTCGGTACGCCCGCCATCACCACTCGCGGTGCTAAGGAGGACCTGATGGTGCAGATTGCCGCCTGGATTGAGGAAGTGCTCAACGCTCCTGAGGACGAGCAGGTGATAGCCAGCGTCCGCCAGCGCGTCAACGAGAAGATGAAGGAATATCCGCTCTTCGCCTACTAAACAACAACGATAAGCCCCTTGGAAACGTTCCGAGGGGCTTTCTTTTTCTTATTCGCTATAAGCTTTCTCGCCGATGGTCTCCATCGAGCCGATGGTCATCTGCCGCAGGTCGTAGTAGGAGCCGTTGTAGATGTTGAAGTCGACGTGGCCCTTGATGCCGGGCAGCTTGCCCACGTCGGTGTGCTGCCAGAACTTCCAGCGGCCCTTGTACTCGACGGAGTCCACGTAGTAGTGGGCAATCCAGTAGGGATACTGGTCGAAGACCGGGTCGCTGAGGTATTTCATCTTAAATTTATAATAGGTGTAGATGATGGGCTTCACCTTGTAGTGCCACTCGACGAGGTCGAGCCACTTCAGCACCGAGGCCTTGAACTCCTCGTCGGTCTGCTCATTGGGCTTATGCTCGACGTCGAGCACGGGGGGCAGGTCGCCGTTCTCGAGCTTCACCTGACTGATGAAGTTCTGCGCCTGTCGGGCGGCTGGTGAGTGGACGCTGTAGAAATGGTAGGCGCCCCGGGTGAAGCCGTACTCGCGGGCCTGGTGGAAGTTCTCGCGGAAATTCTCATCCGTACGCGTGGCCCCTTCAGTAGCCTTGATCATCACGAAGCGCACGGGGTAGCGCCCTATCATGCCCTTGTCCTTCAGCTCGTCCCAGTCGATGTGTCCCTGATGGTGGGAAATGTCGATGCCGTGAATCTCGTAGCCGTCGGGATAGTTGGTATCGCCATAAAGGGCGCGCCAGCGGAATCCGAACGGACCGACGAAGAAATAGTAGAAAAGCCAGATGTAGACCGCCACGATGGCAAGGCCACCAATCCACCATCCCCACGAAGGAATGCGCTTAAAAAAGCCGGTCACGACCCCAGGGCGCTTTTTACGCCCGGAGCCGTGATCAGACTGATTGGTGCCGGTATGCTTACGGCGAGCTACATGCTTCTTTGACATTCAGCGTAGCCTTACTTTGCCTGCTCGAGGGCCAGAGTCATGGTAGGCTGGTCGCACACCTCGGTGGGTCCCCAGTACTGGATGGGGCCGGGATAGACGTAGGCAGTCTCGCGGGCCCAACGGTCGCGCTGAGCGGCGAAGCACTTGAAGGGAGCACCGTCGAGCTCGACGAGAGCCTTGCGGATAACGGGCTTCATCTCGCCGGCACGACGCTCCATGTTCATCATCATCGTGATGGGCACACCGCCGGCAACCCACTGGTCGGCCGGAGCAGTCGTGTTCTTCACGATAGCCATATAGCCCGTCTTGCCGTTGGCAATGAGCTGGGCGGCAGAGGTGCCGAGTGCATAGCAGTAGTCGGCATCGAAGTTCGACGGAGCGGCGCAGCGTCCCTCGTAGCCGAAGAAGTGGTGCTGGGTACCGAACTTGCCGGTGTACTTGCCAGCCTTCTTCATCTTCTCGAGCTTCTGGGCAACCATCGTCGAGAGCAGTTTTTCGGTCTCAATGAGGGACACCTGCACGTTGCCGTGAGGATCGCGGTCGAGGGCCAGCTGACGGGCTACGCCAACAGGCAGGCTGTTGAAGACGCGAAGGTTCTCTTCAGTGAGGTGGCTCTTGGCGAAGTCGACCTGCTCGTCGCGGCTAATCTCCTTGGCCTCGGGCATAGCCAGCACGTCGTTGAGCTGGGCAATGAGCTTCTTGATGGCGGGGATGAACTCGATGACGCCCTCGGGGATGATGACCGTACCGAAGTTGTTGCCGTCGGCAGCGCGCACGGCCACAGCGTTGGCAATGTACTCTACGATGTCGTCGAGGCTCATGCCCTTCTGCTCGACCTCCTCGCTGACGAGGCAGATGTTGGGCTGAGTCTGCAGGGCGCACTCCAGAGCGATGTGCGAAGCCGAGCGACCCATCACCTTGATGAAGTGCCAGTACTTGCGGGCCGAGTTACAGTCGCGCTCGATGTTGCCAATCAGCTCGCTGTAGGTCTTGCAGGCAGTATCGAAACCGAATGAGGTCTCAATCTGCGAGTTCTTCAGGTCGCCGTCGATGGTCTTCGGGCAGCCGATGACCTG
>CADCEQ010000044.1:0-20202 GCA_902800435.1 uncultured Prevotellaceae bacterium
TTGTTCAGACCACCCCTAACCCCTCCTGACTCAGGAGGGGAAGAAGAGCGGAATTCTCCCCCTGAGTCAGGGGGAGTCAGAGGGGGTCTGAACGGCCTCAGTTTTCTTGGCACGGAACAACGCGGAGGGACACTGTCTGCGGATCACGTAGCCGAAAAGATTGTTGAACCATAAATCTACACATGATCTGACAGAAATCTATTTTTGTGTGAAATTTTCGTGGATTTAAGGTTCTTAAGTCGCTTGTTCAGACCACCCCTAACCCCTCCTGACTCAGGAGGGGAAATGGGCGATAACTCCCAATAACTCCTGCTAACTCCTTCCCAAATACTATGAAGAACAAACGATTGATTGAGCTGGCGGTGAAGATTGTAGTAGCCGCGCTCACAGCATTCCTGACGGCACTGGGAACGACCTCGTGCATGGGCTACGGCCCGTTCTGAACGGGGTTTGTGTGAAATAATCAGCCGAAAGTTTTGCGCTTTCGGCTTTTATTTGTACCTTTGCACGCTGTTATAGAGAAAGAATTGTTATGAACGAGGAGAATCAGCGGAAGAATCCGTTTTTTGAGCCTTATAATACGCCGCACGACACGGCGCCGTTCGACCGTATCCGCCTGGAGGACTTCGAGGAGGCCTTCATGGAGGGCATACGCCGCGAGAACGAGCAGATAGAAAAGATTATCAACAACCCGGAGAAGCCGACGTTCGACAACACGATTATCACGGTTGACGACGAGAAGGACAACTACTACGACCTTCTGGACCGCACGTCGACGGTGTTCTTCAACCTGCTGTCGGCCGAGACGAACGACGAGATGGACGCGCTGGCGCAGAAGATGTCGCCGATTCTGACGAAGCATGCCAACGACATTCGGCTGAACGCGCGGCTGTTTGAACGCATCAAGGCAGTGCACCACCGCCACCGCCGGCTGTCGCCGGAGGAGAAGATGCTGCTCGACACGTGCTACGACGGGTTCGTGCGCAGCGGCGCGCTGCTCGACGATGCCGGCAAGGAGCGCCTGCGCCAGCTGACGGAGGAGGCTTCGATGCTGGCACTGCAGTTCCAGCAGAACCTGCTGAAGGAGCAGAAGGCCTACACGCTGCACCTGACCGAGGAGAAGCAGCTCGACGGGCTGCCCGAGTCGGCGCGCGAGGCTGCGGCACTGGCTGCTCAGGAGCGCGGGCTGAAGGGTTGGGTGTTTACGCTCGACATGCCGTCGTACTCGCCGTTCATGACTTACTCGAGTCAGCGCGCCCTGCGCCGCCAGATGTATATGGCGCGCAACACGGTGTGCATTCACGACAACCAGGAGAACAACCTCGACATCTGCAAGCGGCTCATCAACGTGCGCCGCGAGATAGCCCAGCTGATGGGCAACAAGCACTACGCCGACTACGTGCTGAAGCACCGCATGGCGGGCAGCGTGCGCAACGTCTACAAGCTGCTGAACGACCTGATTGTGGCCTACAAGCCGACGGCGATGAAGGAGCGCAAGGAGCTGGGCTACAGAATAGAGCCCTGGGACCAGGCGCACTTAGCCCACAGGGTGAGGATGAGGCGGTGTAAGATTGACGGTGAGATGCTGCGCCCCTACTTCCAGCTGGACAAGGTCACGACAAGGACGGCTCGTTCCTGGCCGTATTCTATGCCGACTTCCACCCGCGCAAAGGCAAGCAGGGCGGAGCCTGGATGACGGAGTACCGCGGGCAGTGGATGGAGCGCGAGGACGCGAAGCGCCCCTTCGGCCCCGACAACTGCAAGAACGTGCGTCCGCACGTGTCGGTGGTGATGAACCTGACGAAGCCGACGGCCGACAAGCCGGCTCTGCTGACGCTGGGCGAGGTGGAGACATTCCTCCACGAGTTCGGCCACGCGCTGCACGGCATGTTTGCCAACACGCGCTTCGAGAGCCTGAGCGGCACCAACGTGTGGTGGGACTTCGTCGAGCTGCCCTCGCAGTTTATGGAGAACTTCGCCGTCGAGAAGGAGTTCCTGCAGACGTTCGCCTTCCACTACCAGACGGGCGAGCCGATGACGAACGATCTGATTCACCGCATCGTGCGCAGCCGCAACTACATGGCCGCCACGGGCTGTCTGCGGCAGGTGTCGCTGGCACTGCTCGACATGGCCTACTACACGACGAAGCAGGAGTTTACCAACGACATCATGACGTTCGAGAAGAAGGCCTGGAAGAAGGCCATCATCGGACCTCAGCGCGATGACACGTGCATGACGGCGCAGTTCTCGCACATCATGGCGGGCGGCTACGCTGCGGGCTACTACAGCTACAAGTGGGCCGAGGTGCTCGACGCCGACGCCTTCGCCGTGTTCAAGCGCGAGGGGCTGTTCAACCCCGCTACGGCCCAGCGGTTCCGCGACTGCATCCTGAGCAAGGGCGGCACGGAGCCCCCTATGGTCTTATATAAGAGGTTCAGGGGCGGCGAGCCCACGATTGAGGCCCTGCTGAAGCGAACGGGCATCAAGAGAGTCCTGGAGCTGAAGAAGAAGATGGGATTCTGAGGAGTTGAGGAGTAAGGAGTTGAGGAGTAAGGAGTGAAAAGTGAGGAGTAAGGAGTTGAGGAGTAAAGGGAGTAAGTAGAAATGACTGAGAAGCAAGCTAAACTCGACGAGCGCTACCTGCGCATGGCTCGTATATGGGCTGAGAACAGCTACTGCAAGCGGCGCCAGGTGGGCGCGCTGGTGGTGAAGGACAAGATGATCATCAGCGACGGCTACAACGGCACGCCGACGGGATTCGAGAACGTCTGCGAGGACGACAACAACGTGTCGAAGCCCTACGTGCTGCACGCCGAGGCCAACGCCATCACGAAGCTGGCGCGAAGCAACAACAACAGCGACGGCGCCACCATCTACATCACCGCCTCGCCCTGCATCGAGTGTGCGAAGCTGATAATCCAGGCGGGCATCAGGCGCGTGGTCTACGGCGAGAAATACCGGCTGGCCGACGGCATCGAGCTGCTGGAGCGGGCCGGGATAGAAGTTATTTATTTAGGCGACTAAGATATGAGCAAGAATAAGTCAAACCGTTTCATGCCCCTGTGGCTGGCGCTGAGCGTCGTGCTGGGAATATTCATCGGCACGTTCTTTGCCAACCGATTCTCGGGCAACCGACTGAGCATCATCAACTCGGGCAGCAACAAGCTGAACGACCTGCTGAACATCGTCGACGACCAGTATGTCGATACGGTCAACATGAGCGACCTCGTCGAGAAGGCTATGCCGACCATCCTGTCGGAACTCGACCCCCACAGCGTCTACATATCGCAGAAGGACGTGCAGCAGGCCAACGACGACCTGAAGGGCTCGTTCTTCGGCGTGGGCATTGAGTTCACCATCCGCAAGGACACGCTCCACGTGCAGAACGTCATCCACAACGGACCCTCGGAGCGTGCCGGACTGCTGGCCGGCGACATGATAGTCGAGATTGACGACGAGCCGTTTGTGGGCAAGGGCATCTCCAACGAGGAGGCCATGCACCGACTGAAGGGCGACAAGGACACGAAGGTGAAGATAGGCGTGCTGCGCGGCAAGGACAAGAAGCTGCGCCACTATACCGTCGTGCGCGGCGAGATTCCGATGAAGAGCGTCACCGCCACCTACATGCTCGACGAGCGTACGGGCTACATCAAGATCAAGAACTTCGGCGACAAGACCTATCCCGAACTGCTCATCGCGCTGGCCCGGCTGGGGCAGGAGGGCTTCGGGAACCTGGTCATCGATCTGCGCGGCAACACGGGCGGCTATCTGGGCTCAGCCGTGCAGATGGCCAACGAGTTCCTGTCGCGCGGACAGCTCATCGTCTATACCGAAGGCCGCCGCTCGGCGCGCCAGGAGTACAGGGCCGACGGTCGCGGCTCCTACCAGCAACTGCCGCTGGTGGTGCTCATCGACGAGGGCTCGGCTTCGGCCAGCGAAATCTTCGCCGGCGCCATTCAGGACAACGATCGCGGTACGATCATCGGCCGCCGCTCGTTCGGCAAGGGTCTGGTGCAGCAGCCCATCTCGCTGCACGACGGCTCGATGATACGCCTGACGATAGCCCGCTACTACTCGCCCTCGGGCCGCTGCATACAGAAACCCTACACCAGCGGAGCCGACCGCAGCTACGAGGAGGACCTGATGAACCGCTACCAGCACGGCGAGTTCTTCAACGGCGACAGCATCAAGCACGACGGGCCTGAATACCACACCAACAACGGCCGCGTGGTCTACGGCGGAGGCGGCATCACGCCCGACATCTTCGTGGGCGAGGACACGCTCGGCGTCACCTCATACTACCGGGAGGCGTCGATGTCGGGACTCATCCTGCAGTTTGCCTACGAGTATGTCGACGAGAACCGTCAGCAGCTCTCGAACTACACCACGAAGAAGGAGCTGCTGGCCTACCTGAAGAAGCTGAACACCGTTGAGCTGTTTGCACAGTATGCCGAGAAGAACGGACTGAAACGCCGCAACCTGATGATTCAGAAGAGTCACGCACTGCTGGAGCGCTACATCAACAGCCGCCTCATCTACAACGTGCTCGACGAGCAGGCCTGGACGGAGTATCTGAACGACGACGACCCCGCCATCCGCGAGACGCTGCGCGTGTTCAAGAACGGCGAGTCGTTCCCCAAGCCCGGCGACGACGAGAAAAAGCAGCGCAAGGTGGCCTACGACTACAGCAGCACCCACCGCACGCTGAAGCTGATGGCCTGACGGCCGAACTCCTAAAAGACATTAAAGTCAGCCAATAATACTTGTCTGACACCTTATTTATAAATAATTATAATTACCTTTGCAGACGGAATGATTCAGACGTTACTGATAAGCGGAGTGCTGCTGGCAGTGGGAATGGCCCTGCTGCTGGTGAAGGTGCTGGGACGGAAGGACGGCAAGTTCTCGTCGCAGCACATACACGACAGCCAGGCTATGCGCGAGCGCGGCATCCACTGCGTCATGGACCAGGACCGCGAAATGAGGTCGCAGAAGAGACTGAAGATTAATCATTAAATAAACGAACAAGGAATGAAAAAGTATTTATTCGGAGCACTGGCTTTCGCTGCCGTGATGGTCTCGTGCAACAATGCAAGTCCCAAGATGGACGAGAAGCCCCAGGCTGCCGGGGCTGAGAACGTGGGCGGCTTAAAGATTGCCTTTGTCGAGGTCGACTCGCTCATGACGCAGTATGACTTTGCCAAAGACTACAGCGTGACGCTGCAGAAGAAGAGCAACAATGCCCGCAACACACTGAACCAGAAGTCGAACGAACTGCAGGCTGCTGTGGCCAACTTCCAGCAGAAGCTGCAGAACAACGGGTTCACCAGCCGCGAGCAGGCCGAGAGCGTGCAGGCAGGCATAGAGCGCCGCCAGCGCGACCTGCAGGAGCTGCAGGCCCGACTGGAGAACGAGCTGGCCAACGAGACGCAGAAGTTCAACCAGGCCCTGCGCGACTCGCTCAACAGCTTCCTCGCCTCATACAATAAGGACAAGAAGTACGACATGATCCTCTCGAAGGCTGGCGACAACATTCTCTTCGCCGACCGCAAGTTTGACATCACGAAGGACATCATCAACGGACTGAACAAGCGCTACAAGCCGGCTCCCGCCAAGAAGGACGAAAAGAAGGACGAGAAGAAATAAAGACACGAAACTGACACCCCGACTTGACAAAGTGAAAGGAAATGGGGGTCTTTTCGTGAATTTCTGCTCAAATGTTTGGCTGGTTCAGGAAAAAAGTGTAACTTCGCGCCGCAAAACAGTAAACCATAAAAAATTGTAATAACAAACAACATGAAGAAGTACAACTTTAATGCTGGTCCGTCGATGCTTCCACGCGAGGTCATCGAAGCAACTGCCCAGCAGTGTCTTGATTTCAACGGCTCAGGTCTCTCGCTGATGGAGATCAGCCACCGTGCAAAGGACTTCCAGCCCGTCGTCGACGAGGCTGTGGCTCTGGTAAAGGAGCTGCTCAGTGTGCCCGAGGGCTACTCAGTAATCTTCCTCGGCGGCGGTGCCTCACTGGAGTTCTGCATGATTCCCTACAACTTCCTGATTAAGAAGGCCGCCTATCTGAACACGGGCGTCTGGGCCAAGAAGGCCATGAAGGAAGCCAAGCTTTTTGGCGAGGTGGTTGAAGTGGCTTCTTCGGCCGATGCCAACTATACATTCATTCCCAAGAACTGGACCGTGCCCGCCGATGCCGACTATCTGCACGTCACCAGCAACAACACCATCTACGGTACCGAGATTCGCGAGGACCTCGACGTCTGCGTGCCCCTGATTGCCGACATGTCGTCCGACTTCATGAGCCGCCCCGTCGACGTCAGCAAGTACAACGCCATCTATGCCGGCGCACAGAAGAACCTCTCGATGGCCGGTGTCACCATCGTCATCCTGAAGGACAGCGCTCTGGGCAATGCGCCCCGCGAGATTCCCACCATGCTCGACTACCGCACACACGTCGACAAGGGCTCGATGTTCAACACGCCGCCCGTGGTGCCCATCTACTGCGCACTCGAGAACCTGCGCTGGATCAAGCGTCAGGGTGGTGTCGAGGCTATGGACCGTCTGGCCAAGCAGCGCGCCGAGATCGTCTACGGCGAAATCGACCGCAACAAGCTCTTCGTCGGCACTGCCAAGGAGGAGGACCGCTCGCTGATGAACATCTGCTTCGTCATGGCCGACGAGTACAAGGAGCTGGAGAAGGAGTTCCTCGACTTTGCTGTTTCGAAGGGAATGGTCGGCGTGAAGGGTCACCGCTCTGTAGGCGGATTCCGCGCCAGCTGCTACAACGCCCAGACCATCGAAGGCTGCAACGCCCTCGTTGCCTGCATGAAGGAGTTTGAGGCAAATCATTAAGAATTGAAATATTGAAGAATTGAAGTCATGAAGATTCTTGTTGCAACAGAAAAACCGTTCGCAGCTGCTGCCGTGAACGGAATCAAAGCAGAAGTTGAGGCAGCCGGCAATGAGCTGGTGCTGCTCGAGAAATATACGGAGAAGGCCCAGCTGCTCGACGCAGTGAAGGACGCCGACGCTATGATCATCCGCTCTGACAAGGTCGACGCCGAAGTGCTCGACGCTGCCAAGCAGCTGAAGATTGTGGTTCGCGCAGGTGCCGGTTACGACAACATCGACCTCGCCGCCGCTACGGCCCACAACGTCGTGGCTGAGAACACGCCCGGTCAGAACGCCAACGCTGTGGCCGAACTGGTGTTCGGTCTGCTGGTGATGGCCGTTCGCGGCTTCTACAACGGCAAGAGCGGCTCCGAGCTGCTCGGCAAGAAGCTGGGTATCCTCGCCTTCGGTAACGTGGGTCGCAACGTGGCCCGCATTGCCAAGGGCTTCGGCATGGAGGTCTACGCCTTCGACGCCTACTGCCCCGCTGAGGTCATCGAGAAGGCTGGCGTTCATGCCGTCGAGAATCAGGACGCTCTGTTCGAGCAGTGCGACGTCGTCTCGCTGCACATCCCCGCTACGCCCGAGACCAAGCAGAGCATTAACTATGCGCTGGTAGGCAAGATGAAGAAGGGCGGCATACTCGTGAACACCGCCCGCAAGGAGGTCATCAACGAGCCCGAGCTGCTGAAGCTGATGCAGGAGCGCGAGGACCTGAAGTTCGTCACCGACATCATGCCCGATGCCAACGACGAGTTCCAGAAGTTTGAGGGCCGCTACTTCTCAACACCGAAGAAGATGGGCGCTCAGACGGCTGAGGCCAACATCAACGCCGGTATCGCTGCCGCCAAGCAGATCAATGCTTTCTTCAAGGACGGCGATACCAAGTTCCAGGTGAACAAGTAATTTTACCTTAATAACTAATAGGCCGGGGGCTCTGAACAAATGTGTTTTAGAGCCCCCGGTTTGTGTTTGTCTATGGTAGCCTTCGACCTTGGTAGTCGATATAGAACCAGTCGTCGCTCACCCATTCCCAGTGCTCATCGTTCGGATTATTCTTCTGGCCGGTGTTCGTCGCTTTGGCCCGTCCCCCTTCGAAAGGATAGGCGTACTTGTACTGGGGAGTAATCACAACATGGCCAAGCGAATCGGCAAACCCTATCTGTCCCGATTCGTTGACAATACGGAAGTGGCCCTCATGCAGATAGTCGGGCGTGAGGTTGTCGACGATCATAGCGCGGCACAGTTCTTGTCCCTCGGTATTGATGCAGGGTATGCCTTTCGCACCCGATTCCCACACGAAGCCTATGGGGGCAATGCTGTCGCTCACGCAGTAGATGTAACGTCCGTAAGGAACTATAGTGTCGCCTTTCTCGTTGACATAACAGACGGAAGAGAGCCAGTCGTCAGCCTCCTGCCTGACAGCGTAGAGCCGTTTCCCGGTATATCCCTTGACCTGTCCTGCATGACGGTTCTCGAATATAGGATCGGGGTTGCGCAATAGTTCGCGGTCTGTTCTGATGACGACTTTCTTCAGCAGCCCGTCGGCAAAGTTGAAGGTTACGGAGGCATCGCGGTTGGTCGTTAAACAGACCTTCTGAATGTTGCTGCTTACATTTTTCAACTTCAACAGGCGCAAGACGTCGGCTCGGCGCATTCCTGTGAAGATGCCTTTGTTCAGGAGTATTCTGCTGTCAGTTATGCTGGCGTAGATAATCGGGTAACTGTTCACATTGCTCTCAACGGGATACTCCTCGAAGACCAGATGGTTGCCGAAGTTCTTGAATGAGAGCAAGTGCTTCGTCTTCCAGTAGTCTTCCAATACGGTGTGAGGCAGAAACGACAGATCGTCAAGCGGTTGGAACTTCATTCCAAACGGATAGACATCATAGTCATCAGGGCTGCTGGGAAAAGCTGATAGCGAATCGCCATAGACTTTCTGCTCCCAGTAGTCGGGTACTTCACCACTGTCTACTACTGCTTTATGCTGGCCGCAACCAGCACAAACGGCACACGCAAGGGTGGCACCAAAAACAAACTTAAAACTTTTGTTGTTCATTGACATGTTTATTTATCAAACCTTTTTCTATTTTTCTGCCTGCAAAAATACTAAATAATTTTGATAATTCAGAACTTTTCAGTACTTTTGCAGCTAAATAATTGATAAATCGAAAAACGACTATGCAAAGCGACCCTAAGCAGTGCCTCTACTGCACCAACAACCAGACGCTTCACGACTTGATGATCGAGATTTGCGAACTCAGCGTGTCGCGCGCGTTCCTGTTCAAGGAGCAGACCTATCGCGGACGTTGCCTCGTGGCCTACAAGGACCATGTGAACGACCTGAACGAGCTCTCCGACGAGGAGCGCAACGCCTTTATGGCCGACGTCGCCCGCGTGACGCGCGCCATGCAGAAGGCCTTCAACCCTGAGAAGATTAACTACGGTGCCTATAGCGATAAGCTGTCGCACCTGCACTTCCACCTGGCGCCGAAGTATGTCGACGGCCCCGACTACGGCGGCACGTTTCAGATGAATCCCGGCAAGGTGTATCTGACCGACGCCGAGTATCAGGAGATGATTGAAAAAATCAAGAAAGAACTATGATAGTAAAACCCTTTAAAGGCATCCGCCCGCCGAAGGAGCTGGTGGAGCAGGTAGAGAGCCGCCCCTACGACGTGCTCGACAGCGAGGAGGCCCGCGCTGAGGCCGGCGACAACGAGAAGAGTCTGTACCACATTATCAAGCCCGAGATTGACTTCCCCGTGGGAACGTCGGAGTACGACCCGCGCGTCTACGAGCGTGCCGCTGAGAACTTCAAGAAGTTTCAGGACAACGGCTGGCTCATTCAGGACGCGCGCGAACATTATTATATCTACGCGCAGACGATGCAGGGCAAGACGCAGTACGGTCTCGTGGTGTGTGCACATACCGACGACTATATGGCAGGCCGCATCAAGAAGCACGAGCTGACGCGCCGCGACAAGGAGGAGGACCGCATGAAGCACGTCCGCGTGAACAACGCCAACATCGAGCCCGTGTTCTTCGCCTATCCCGACAACGAGGTGCTCAACGCCCTGCTGGTGCGCTACGCCCAGACGGAGCCCGAGTACGACTTCATTGCGCCCATCGACGGTTTCCGTCATCAGTTCTGGGTGATTAACGACCAGCAGGACATCGACCTGATTACTGCCGAGTTCGGGAAGATGCCGACGATGTACATTGCCGACGGGCATCACCGCTCGGCTGCCGCTGCACTCGTCGGAGCAGAGAAACAGAAGCAGAACCCCAACCATCGCGGCGACGAGGAGTACAACTACTTCATGGCTGTCTGCTTCCAGGCTTCGCAGCTCACCATCCTCGACTACAACCGCGTGGTGAAGGACCTGAACGGCCTGACGTCAGAGCAGTTCATCGAGAAGCTTCAGCAGAACTTCATCGTCGAGGACAAGGGTACCGACATCTACAAGCCCCAGCAGCTGCATGAGTTCTCGCTCTATCTCGACCAGCACTGGTACAGCCTCAAGGCCAAGGAGGGCACCTACGACAACAGCGACCCCATCGGCGTGCTCGATGTCGACATCTCCAGCCGACTCATCCTCGACCAGATTCTCGCCATCGGCGACCTGCGCTCGTCGCAGCGCATCGACTTCGTTGGCGGCCTGCGTGGCCTCGGCGAGCTGAAGCGTCGCGTCGACAGCGGTGAGATGCGTGCCGCGCTGGCCCTCTATCCCGTCTCGATGCAGCAGATTATGGATATTGCCGACAGCGGTAAGATCATGCCGCCGAAGGCCACCTGGTTCGAGCCGAAGCTCCGTTCAGGATTAGTCATCCACAAGTTGTCGTGACCGACGAATTTAAGACCATAGCTAATAAAGGAGGCGAGGGCTACTACACCGAGAAGCGTAGCAAGTTCCTCGCCTTTGCCCACCACGTTGAGACCGTCGACGAGGTGAAGACGCTGCTTGACGGTTACCGGAAGAAGTACTACGATGCCCGTCACGTCTGTTACGCCTATATGCTCGGCCCTGAGCGTGCGGAGTTTCGCGCCAACGACGACGGCGAGCCCTCGAGCACGGCGGGCAAGCCCATTCTCGGACAAATCAACTCTAACGAACTGACCGACATCCTCATCGTCGTCGTCCGCTACTACGGCGGCGTCAATCTCGGCACCAGCGGTCTCATCGTGGCCTATCGCGAGGCTGCTGCCGATGCCATTGCCCACTGCCAGGTGGAGACGCGACAGGTGGAGGAGGTCGTCAGCTATCAGTTTGCTTACCCTATGATGAACGATGTTATGCGCGTGGTCAAGGAAATGGCGCCACGCATCGTCAGCCAGACTTACGACAATACCTGTGAAATCAAGCTCAGTATCCGCAAGTCGAAGGCCGAGCAGCTGCGCCAGCGGTTGGCCAAGCTGGCCTTCCTCGTTGCCTTCCTGCTGACGGCCGTCACCTCGACAGCCCAGATGAAGTGGAACGAGCGCTACCAGCAGTATATCAATCAGTATAAGGACATCGCCATCGAGCAGATGCTGCGCTGGAAGGTTCCCGCTTCGATTACTTTGGCGCAGGGCATCTTCGAGAGTGGGGCAGGGCAGGGCGACCTGGTGCGCCGCTCAAACAACCACTTCGGCATCAAGTGTCACGGGTGGACGGGTCGTACTGTCTACAAGGACGACGACGCCCAGAACGAGTGCTTCAGGGCCTATGACTCGGCCTTCGACTCATTCGAGGACCACTCGCGCTTCCTCGCCACAGGTCAGCGCTATCGCAGCCTCTTCTCGCTCAAGACCACTGACTACAAGGGCTGGGCGCGCGGACTGAAGGCTGCCGGCTATGCCACTAATCCGCAGTATGCCGACCGCCTCATCGAGCTCATTCAGCTCTACAAGCTCTACGAACTGGATACGGCCAAGGGCTATGACAAGTTCATGGCCCAGCACGCTAAGGACCACAGCGTCAGCGGCCAGCCCCTGCACCCCATCAAGATCTACAACAAGAACTACTACCTCTACGCCCGTCGCGGCGACACGTTCCGCTCGATAGGCGAGGAGATAGGTATCTCGTACAAGAAGATTGCCAAGTACAACGAGCGCGACCGCGACGACCGACTCCAGGAGGGCGAAATCATCTGGCTGAAAAAGAAGCAGAAGAAGGCCCCCAAGGACTACAAGAAACGCCTGCACTACGTCCGTCAGGGTGAGTCGATGTACAGCATCGCCCAGTCCTACGGCATCCGCCTGAAGTCGCTCTACAAGATGAACCACTTGAAGCCCGACTACGACCTCCGCATTGGCGATGCGCTCAGACTGCGGTAGTCAGACGGACAACTGGCCGCAATAGGTGAACACGTCTTTCGGGAAGTGTTCACCTATTTTTATTTCCTCACGGAACAGCCCGAAGACGGCTGAGCCGCTGCCCGACATAGCAGCATAGACGGCACCGAGGTCGTAGAGCTGCTGCTTGATGGCACCAATCTCAGGGTGGAGGGCAAAGACGCTCTGCTCGAAGTCGTTCAACAGTTCGTCGCGCCAAGTCTCAACTGGCTGCATCACAACCTCGCGGCAGCACTTGGCGGGCTTCATGGGCTTGATGAGCGAGAAGGCCTCGCGGGTGGAGACGGGGATGTCGGGACGCACCACACCGATGAAATAATGACTGAGGTCGAGGTCGACGGGCTGCAGCCGCTCGCCGATGCCTTCGGCGTAGGCGGGTCGGCTGAGGATGAAGAACGGGCAGTCGGCACCCAACTGGGCGGCATACTGAATCATCTTCTCGTCGCTGAGTCCCAGGGTGAACATCTCGTTGAGCAGGCGGATGGTGTAGGCGCAGTCGCTTGAACCGCCGCCCATGCCCGCTTGTGTGGGGATGCCCTTCCAGAGGTGGGCGTGTACGCGCGGCATCTGCGGGAAGTCGCGCTTTAGCAGCTGGTAGGCGCGAACGACGAGGTTACGCTGCTCGTCGCCCTCAACGCTGAGGTTCGTCACCTTGATGTCGCAGTCGACGCCCGACGGGAACCGTGTGTCCATCAGCGTCAGCTCCAGCGCATCCTTTATCTGTACGGGGTAGAACACTGTCTCGAGGTTGTGGTAGCCGTCAGTCCTACGTTCCACAACGTTCAGCCCCAAGTTGATCTTTGCTATCGGAAATGTTATCATGGCTGCAAAGTTACGCATTTTTCTTCTAACCGCCAAGCGTTTCAGCTTTAAAAAGCAGGCAGGTGCGCCGTCCCAGTCGGGTGGCGCACCTGCGGTGCTTGATGTATACGAACGGGGATTACTCCTCGAACGGGATCTCAGTGATGTCGTTGAAGATGGGGAACTCGCGGCTCATGCCTGGTCCCGTTGCATCATCTTCCATCAAAGGCAGCGAAGCCTCAAGAATAGCCTCAGCCGTAACAGTCATCACCTCAATGGTGGGAATCTCATATATCTTTTTCATAATCTTCTGTTTTTATTTTTCACTTATCACTTTTCACTTCAACACAGCCTTTTTGCCGCCGATGATGTACAGACCCTTCTTCGGGCTGTTCACGCGCTGACCGCTGAGGTTATAGACAGCCTCACTCTTGCCAATGCTCTTCACCTCGCTGATGGCAGTAGCACCGTCGAAGACAATCTGCAGGCGAGCCTCAGAAGTAGCAGCAACATGCAGGTAAGCATGCTCCTTAGCAACAGTCTGACCAGCAGCCTTGTAGAAGCCAATGTCGCTAACGTTGTTCAGGATGTAGTTGGTAAAGCCCTCTACTTCAGTCTCAACAGTACCACCATTACCGGCTACGAGGTCGCTTTCAGCAGGTGTGTCGGTCTCGCTAGCAAAGGGAATCTCTTCGGTCTTGCCACCCTCGTAGTAGAGTACCACAGGAGTCCTGGCAGGCACCTTCTCAATCTGAGTCAGAACCACCTTGTTATCCTCTACCTTAGCGGTGTAAGCCTTGATGTCGGTAGCGGAGAAGTCCATCGCTGCCTCAGTAACATAAGTAGCATAACCATCGCTGCCAACTGTTACTTCGATAGGAGTTGCCTTTACCAGGCTGAGGTCAGCAATTGTGAAGTGGTGGTTTGCATAAATAGTCAGAATGGAGTTTTCCTTCGTAGGCTTGAGATAGAATTTCAGTGTCTCAAAAGGATTGCCTTCGCTAGTGTCGATCTTCATTGTGTTAGGATTAACTGTTTGAGTCTGGCCATCCAAACCAACAGTGAATACATTTGGCTGATCACCATCGCGCCATCCAGAAACTTTCAGCGTCAGCTCATATAATCCATCAGGAGCAAGTGGCAGAGTATAGCCAGCCTGCTCACCATAAGTCAGCGTTGTTCCGCCCCATGAGAAGACGGCAGCCTTACCATCGGTATAAGCCAGACCAGGATCTGTAGCTTCATCCTTTATCAACAGACGTAAACCCTCAACCTTAGTCCAGCCGGGCAAAACGATATCGCCACTCTTCTCCTTAGGCTCTGTATTAGCGAATTGACCGTCGTAGATAGCGTCTACCTCACCGTTGTTATCTGTCCATGTAGCCGAAGCCAGAGCGCTTGTCAGCTCATTCACCATTTCCTTACCATTCTCCTTTGTCGGGTCAATGGTCTTAGCAGCTGCGAGAGCCTGCAATGCCTCTACATTATTATAAGGAGCATAATTGCCTTCCTCAAAACCTAAAGTCTTTGCCTCTGCCCCCTCAATGGCACTGCTAAGGGCTGCATAGTCATCAGCATCAGCCATCTGGGCATACATTTCCAAGCGTACCAAGCGGAAGTCACCGAACGACAACCAGTTGCCATTACTTCCTGTTTCAAGATTCATGCCGATTGTCACAGCACCACCCTCTGTTGTGAACTCCACAGTATAATCATTCCAACCGCGGCCAAATATTCCACCCTGGTTGCCAATAGACGTAATGCCGGTTTGACTGTCACCTGCCACAAGTTGATAAGTAGTGGTTCCATTACCACGAGCTTTTGCGCTCAGTATATACTTGCCAGCGGGCAAATCAATCTCCTGAGTGAAAGTCGAAGCGAATGCTGCTCCCCAGCTGTTGGTGTCAAAATAGCTATGAGTAGAAGTTCCATCTGCATCCGTGTATGGCTCATTATTCATGATGCGCATCTTGCAGTCGCCAGTCGTGTTTTTAATAGTCCATCCACTAACGTTTGTTGGATTGGTATAATTTGTCAACAGGTTTGTCACGTCGACAGCACCATCAACTCCTTCAGCCTTAGCATTCGACTCGTAGTAAGCTCGGAGTGCCTCGTATACTGTAGCAGCGGCTGCAGTTGCTTGAGCGGCAGAATTCGCTGTGCCAGCCAAATCCTCTGTAGGCTTCTTTGAGGAATCGGCATAAGGCAGTTCTACATCAAGAGCAGCAGTAAGGGCTGCATTGGCTTTAACCAGCTCTTCATAAGCTGACTTGGCAGTCGTGAAAGCATTAGTGGCATTGGTCAATGCAGTGATAGCAGCCTTATAGTCTTCTGCTGAGCTTGGCTCTGTTTTGGCCACCTCAGTCTCCAGAGCTGACCTCTCTTCACCAGTCACAATTTCATAATCACTGTTATTCAAAGCATCCTGTGCGGTTTGTACAGCAGCACTCCAGTCAGCTTTAATGCCTTCAAGAAGGTCGGTGTACACAATCTTCACACAGTCAATGAAAATGTGAGGATTGACACCAGAGCCCTGACCTGTTGACTTATATCCAAGACGTATCTGACCAGCAGTTTCTTCTGTCAGTGAAAAAGACACCTCTTGATTAGCCCATGAGCCAACAGTGGGGTTAACAGCAACCGTTGATGCTGTGCCGCTGGTGGGGAAAAAACCTGTGTATGATTCATTTGCCTGTGTACCGCTTTGGTTAAACATCAGTACGGTAATGGTGTACTTACCAGCAGGAAGAGTGACATCCTGATAATAGTAGCCACCGCAGCCCCATACAGCGAAGAAGCCGAAGCAATTGTTAGAACCACCTTCAGGGGCAGTAGCAGGAGCATTCTTATTGTTTCCTTTCAGCTGCCAGGAACTGCCATAAGCGAAAACAGCGCCTGCGACCCCGCTTCCTTCAAATCCTTCATCTGCTGTAGTATTTGTAGCCACAAACCCCCAATCATCTACAGCCTGCAAGCCATAGTAGGTGGTGCTGTTTTTTGTCATATCCTTGCCATAGCCGCAAAGATGATTGTCAATGGGAGTACTCTCCGAGAAGTCCGCATTCTTCAGATACGTCGATGTGACGTCTGTCTGTGCACACACTGCGGAAGCACCTGTAAGGGCGCATGCCGCCAATAAAAGTTTTAGTTTTCTCATACTGTAATATTTTTGTTAGTAAAAAAATTGGTTATTTGTTTGCTAGCTATATAATCGCGTGCAAATATACAACTTTTTTCTCACTCGGCAAAATTAAACAAGGAAAACTTTCTTAGTAATTATATAATAGGTGTTTTCAGCCTTTTCCTAACTATGAGTAAAGTCGTAATCGGTTTCTATGTATATTACTCAGAAAAAACGAAAATTCGTTTGGCTGTTCCCCGCCTTTTTCGTACCTTTGCAGCCCGAAACATCCTAAAACCATGCCAGAAAAGAACAATACCCCCCGCCGGGCGAGCAAGCCACAACCTGTTGACAATACTTACGGACATCTCCAGCCGCAGGCCTTGGAGGTGGAGAAGACCGTGCTTGGTGCCCTGATGATCGACAAGGACGCCTATTCAGTGGTGTGCGAGACGCTGTACCCCGAGAGTTTCTATGAACCGCGCAATCAGAAGGTGTATGCCGCTATCCGCGACCTGGCGATTGCCGAGAAGCCTGTGGACATCGTTACCGTGACCGACCAGTTGGCAAAGTCGGGCACGTTGGAGGAGGTTGGCGGTCCTGTGTATATTGCCGAGTTGTCAGGGCGTGTGGCTTCGTCGGCCAACATTGAGTATCACGCCAACATTATCGCACAGAAGTTTCTGGCGCGGCAGCTCATACAGTTTGCCAGCGATGTTGAGACGAAGGCCTTCGACGAGACCATCGACGTAGACGACCTGATGCAGCACGCCGAGGGCGCACTCTTCGAGCTGTCGCAGAAGAACATGAAGAAGGAGTACACGCAAATAGACCCTGTCATCAAGAACGCCATCGATGTCATCAACAAGGCGGCGCAGAATAAGGACGGTCTTACGGGCGTTCCCACGGGCTACCACAAACTGGACGACAAGACGTCGGGCTGGCAGGCCTCTGACCTTGTGATTATCGCCGGTCGTCCTGCCATGGGTAAGACGTCGTTTGCGCTGTCGATGGCCAAGAATATTGCCGCCGACTACAAGGTTCCGCTGGCCTTCTTCTCGTTGGAAATGTCGAACGTGCAGTTGGTGAACCGCCTCATTTCGAATGCCTGTGAGATTGAGGGCAAGAAGATTCTGAACGGACAGCTGCATCCCGACGAGTGGGACCGGCTTGACAAGCGCGTGAACACGCTGTTAGGCGCACCGCTTTACATCGACGATACGCCGGGACTCTCTGTGTTCGAACTGCGTACAAAGGCGCGCCGACTGGTGCGCGAGCATGGCGTGAAGATTATCATGATTGACTATCTGCAGCTGATGAATGCCAACGGCATGCGTTTCTCAAGCCGTCAGGAGGAGGTAAGCACCATCTCGCGCTCGCTGAAAGGTTTGGCCAAGGAACTTGATATCCCCATTCTGGCATTGAGTCAGCTGAATCGTGGCGTGGAGGCTCGTGAGGGTTTGGAAGGCAAACGGCCCCAGCTCTCTGACCTGCGTGAGTCGGGAGCCATTGAGCAGGATGCCGATATGGTGCTCTTCGTTCACCGTCCTGAGTACTACCACATTTATCAGGACGACAACGGACAGGACCTTCACGGCAAGGCGCAGATCATCATTGCCAAGCACCGTAAGGGCGCTACGGGCGACGTGCTGCTGACGTTCCGAGGTGAGTACACGCGTTTCGAGAATCCGGAGGATTCACAGATAAGCAGCCGCCGTACTCCGGCAGGTGGCGGCGAGATAGTAGGCTCGAAGATTAACGGCGACATGGGCGGCGAGCCCTTCGTGCCAGGACAGAGCGACCCGTTCGGCGGAGACCCGATGCCTGATCCCGGCAATGGTCCGTTGCCGTTTTGAAGTGAGAAGTGAAGAGTGAAAAGTGAAAAGTGAAGGTTGAAGAGTTATTTTGAGTACTTTTCAATCAGCACATCAGCCTGCGAGTCGCCCAGCTCGCGGGCTTTTTGCAGGTTCTTGAGACCGTCGGCTTTCAGACCTTTCTGACATTGTGCGATACCGAGGAAGAGGTAGCCGTCGCTGTGGTCGGGTGCTATCTTGACACACTCGTTGGCTGTGGCGATGGCCTCGTCGTAGAGGCCGACGCGCACCTGCAGCGAGGCTTTCTCGGCATAGTAGAGGTCGTACTGGGGATTCATCTTGATAGCCTGGTCGATGTCGTTGAGGGCCTGCTGGAACAGTCGGCCTCCCACCTCGGCCTGGAAGCGGAGGTAGTAGAAGCGATCGTTGACGGTGGCCACCATCAGCTTCTCGTATTCGTTGAGGTCGGTGACGGCCTTGCGGTTCTGGTTGGCATCCATCAGCACCTGGGCACGGGCCAGCAGGTAAGGCGCTGCCTCCTTCAGATAGGGCTGGTTGAACGTTGCCAAACAGCTGTCCAAGAGGGCAATCTGCCCGAGGGTGTCCTTCTGGGCGGCTTTGCAGCGGGAGGCTTCGTAGAAGAGTTCCGGTGAGCGCAGTTCGCTGCTGAAGAGTGCATTGTAGATGTCGGCCGCCTCGCCGTACTTCTTCTGGGCAAAGAGGATGGCGGCTTGCTGGTGGCGGTAGATGGCCAGCGGATTCAGCTTCTCGGCCTCGCGAGCTTCGCTGAGAGCCTTGTCGAGCGACCAGGGCTCGTAGGGCTCCTGGCTCAGATACACCTCCTTTTGGTAGATGAGCTTCGAGTAGTTGAAGTGGGCTTCGTCCTTCTTGTCGGCGATGCGGATGGCCTGCTCCATGTCGCGTGCAGCGTCGTCGAATTTCTTGTCGACAAGTTCTGTCTGTGCGCGGTAGGTATAGCCGTCGGGCGAGTTGGGGAAGCGGCTGATGAAGTCGTCAATCAGCTGCAGGTATTGGGCGGAGTCCAAGGAGTTCTGGCCCATATAGAGTGCGAGCACGGCCTGGTCGGGGTCGGCGGGCAGGTCCTTCTTGATGTAGGTGCTGCGCAGGGTGGCATCGTTGATGCTCAGTCCGTTGATGCGGAGCGAGTCGGCAAAGCGTGCGCTGACGGCGTAGCTCAGCGAGTCGTCCTGGCGGTAGGGCTGCTGCATGAGTCCGACCACCTCGCCGGCGTCGTTCATCAGCGGGCAGCTCGTGGCGCCTTCGGGCATGGTCATGGCCACCGTGTAGTAGGCATAGCTGGTGTTGATTGTCTCCGTCTTGCGGACGGTGCCGGCGGGCACCTGCTTCATCTCGCGGTAGGTCAGCAGCCACACCTGAGTGCCCTCAGCAGCATCGGTGGCGGCGATGGTCAGCGGCACGGTCTTCTTGGCCGCTACGCGGAACTTAGCCACGTCGTAGGTCTCGTTGGCGCCGAGCATGCAGGCCACGGGCAGTTCCTTGCCCTGGGCATCGATGACGACAGCCGACGAGGCGCCCTTGAAGGGGCTGAAGCTGCTGACGGCCTCGCCGTCTTCGCCAGTAAAGAATCCGTTCGTACTGCCTATGAGCGTGCCGTCGGCACTGAAGGTCTTCAGGGTAAACACCGATTTGGTGGCTTTCTTCGTCCACGAAGGCTGGCTGCTGGCAGTCGCGGTCAGCAGCACACCTATTATTATAATACAGAGTCGTTTCATTGTTTCAATAATTCTTTTGCGTGCTCGATGGCGGCGGCTGTGACGTCGCTGCCGCTGAGCATCTGGGCTATCTCGGTGACGCGCTGGTCGTGACTGAGTTCCGTCATTGTACTGATGGTGCCGTCGGCGCTCTCGGTCTTCGTTACCTTGTAGTGGCTTGTGCCGAGGGCGGCAATCTGCGGCAGGTGGGTGATGCTGATGACCTGGCGGTCGGCCAGCCCCATCTCCTGCATCATGCGGGCCATCTGTTCGGCCACGCGACCGCTGACGCCTGTGTCTATCTCGTCGAAGATGATGGTAGGCAGCTTGACGGCGCCGCTGATCATGGCCTTCAGCGAGAGCATGACGCGGGCCACCTCGCCGCCCGAGGCCACCTGAGCGACGGGCTGGAGTGGGGTAGAGGTGTTGGCCGAGAAGAGGAACTGCACCTCGTCCTGTCCGCTGCGTCCCAACTCCGCCTGTGCAATGTTG
>CADCEQ010000044.1:20281-30864 GCA_902800435.1 uncultured Prevotellaceae bacterium
TCGTCGCTGTTCTCGATGGCCGATAGCTTCAGCCGCAGCTCTTCCTGCAGGGCTATCAGGCCGGCAATGTTGTCGGTGTGGTATTTCTTCTGCAGGTCGTAGATGCGGTCGAGGCGGGCGTTGACGGCGTCGAGCTCCGACGGTTCGAAGTCGATGCTGTCAAGATGGCTGTTCACCTCCTGAGCAACGTCCTTCAGTTCGATGTATGTGGAGTCCATGCGCTCGGCCAGTTCGGCGGCAGCAGGAAACACGTTGCCGATGCCCTTCAGGGCGTTCATGGCGCTGCGCAGCAGCTGCACGGCTCCCGTCTCGTCGCCCGACAGCGCATTGTCGGCCTCGTAGAGAGCGCCCTTGATGTCCTCAGCGTGAGTCATCGTCTCGCTCTTCTGCTCCAACTCCTCCTGTTCGCCGTCGGTGAGGCGTGCTTCGCTGAGCTCGTTGTATTGGAATTTCAGGAAGTCGGCGTTCTGGCGGTTCTGCTCAATGTCGTTCTCTAACTGTTCCAGCTGCCGGCATGCCTTGTGGTAGGCATCGTACGCCTCCCTGTAGTCTTTCACGTCATGGTCGTCGCCGGCAATGATGTCGACCACCGACAGCTGGAAGTCCTGCTGGCGGAGCAGCAGGTTCTTGTGCTGCGAGTGAATGTCGACCAGCTGTTCGCCCAGCTCCTTGAGCGTCTGCAGCGCGACGGGCGTATCGTTGATGAAGGCTCGGCTCTTGCCGGCGGCGGTCAGCTCGCGGCGGACGATGGTGTCGTTGGCGTCGTACTCTATATCGTTGTCGCTGAAGAAGGACTCCATGCTGTAGCGCGACAGGTCGAAGTGGGCCTCGATGACGCACTTGTCGGCGCCCTGCTTCAGCGCCTTCGAGTCGGCGCGCTGTCCCAGGAGCAGGCCTATGGCTCCGAGTATGATGCTCTTGCCCGCCCCCGTTTCGCCGGTAATCACGGAGAATCCGGGGTGCAGTTGGATATCGAGCTTGTCAATGAGCGTGAAGTTCCTGATGTATAGCTGTCTGAGCATAATCTATTGCTTGATTTTCTCCCACGAATTGTTCTGGGAGGCATTGATGGAGAACAGGATGTCGTAGACCGACTCCTTCTCCTTCTGCGTGCCCTTGCCTTTATAGATGTTTGCCAGCTCCTCCTTCTTGTAGTCGGTCCAGATCTGTGGCAGTAGACTGAGCGGCTTGTCCTCGTGGGCTTTCTTCAGGCCGTTCTCAATGGCGGTAGTCACCTCGGTGCGGCCGCGCTCCACGTTGTTGGCCATCTCGTCGAGTCCCTTGCGGTAGTAGTCGTACTGCAGCTGCCTGAAGGGCTTCATGGCCTCGTCCAGATAGTCGTTGATGATGGCGAAGCGGTTGCGTGAGTCCTCGAACGACTTCCACCCCGGGAAGCCCAGGTCCTGGGCGTTGTTCACCAGATACATGCAGCGCTGCAGCACGTCGGTGCCGCCCAGCGGCGAGAATGTGTCGAGATTGATGCCGATGATGAGGTAGGCGTAGTAGGCGAAGAGGGCCGTCAGCTGGTTGTCAACCGTCTCGTCGTTGAAGTTCAGCTGGTCGAACTGTGCGAAGGTGAACTGGAAGCTCTTGTCGGTATTGTTGTAGATGGTTGTGGTGTAGGCCGCGTTGAAGACGGGGCGGTTGGCCTGTATGGTGGCCGTACACTCGAATCGGTTCTCGGCCTGCACGTACTTGTCGACGGTGATGTTGAAGTTGCACGTGATGCGCTCGTTCTTCTGGAACTGCAGGGCTGTCCACTGGCGCTCGTTGACAAACTGCTCGAGCGTCTGCTTCAGGTTGTCGAACACCGATGCGTCGGTGCCCTGCACCTTCGAGTGGTTGATATTAATCTTTGCTTCCAACTCCTGACCGTGAACGTCGGGAGCCGGAAGCAGCAGCAGAAGGGCAATAGCTATGAGCAGTCTGGTCATTTGTTCAATGTAGCTTCACGCAGGCGGATGCGCGTCAGCACCTGCTTGGTGTTGTAGGTGAAGTCGCCGCCCAGAATCCAGCTGTAGTAGCCTGGGTCGAAGCGCAGCACGTCGGCCACGGGCTTGCCCTTATGCTTGCCGAAGTTGAACACCTCGGTGCGCACGCCGTTTACTTCCTGCCAGATGATGCGGCCGGCGAAGTCGACGTTGTCGTTCACCTTCGAGAACTCGGCCAGTTTGTCCATATCGTTCTCGAGCACCTTCTCCGGGTCTTCGTTGGCGCCGGGGGCATACTTGTCGAGTTCGCCCATCAGTACGCGGTAGGTGGCCTCGGTGTCCTGGTCGGCGCGGTGGGCCTCGAAGTCGTCCTCCATCTTGCGGCCGCAGTAGAACTTGTAGGCGGCGGCCAGGTTGCGGCGCTCCATCTTGTGGAAGATGGTCTGCGCGTCGATGAGGCGGCACTTCGAGAGGTCGAAGTCGATGCCTGCACGCAGGAACTCCTCAGCCAGCAGGGGCACGTCGAAGTGGTTGGAATTGAAGCCGGCAATGTCGCTGCCCGTGAACACCTCGCAGAGCTTGGTGCTCAGCTGCTTGAATGTCGGCTTGTCCTTGACGTCGTCGTTCGATATGCCCGTCAGTTGCGTGATGATTGGCTCGATGGTCTGTTCGGGATTGATAATCTCGTTGCCCCGCTCCTCGCGGCCGTCGGGGTACACCTTAATATATGATAGCTGTATGACCCGGTCTTTCACCAAGTCGAGTCCGGTGGTCTCCAGGTCAAAGATGACCAGCGGTTTCTTCAAATTCAGTTTCATTGCTCCTCAACTCCTCAGTCATTAATCAGCATCGGCATCATCAGCATGAGCACATCCTGACCGTCAGGCTGCTCTGAAGGCAGAACCAGACCGGCGCGGCTGGGGTCGGCCAGCTGGATGATGACTTCCGGGCAGTCGAAGTTGCTCAGAATCTCGATGAACGACGAGCCCTTGAAGCCGATGCTCATGGGCTGACCGCTATAGTCGCACGTCATGCGCTCGGTAGCCGTCTTCGAGAAGTCGTAGTCCTCGGCGTCGAGCTGCAGTGTGCTGCCCTCTACGTGGAAGCGGATGAGGTTGCTCGCGCAGGGCAGCCAGCAGACCGTTGCGGTCGACGCGCAGCTCGTTGGGGTTGTTCTGCGGAATCACCGAGTTGTAGTTGGGGTAGCGGCCCTCAATGAGTCGGCACTGGATGATGCCGTCGCCGTAGTTGATCTCGGCATTGCGCTCGTCGAAGCGGATGATGACGTCGCCGCCGTCCTTGCCCAGCAGGTTCTTCAGCAGTCCGGCGGGCTTCTTGGGCAGTATGAATGCTGCGGGCTGGTCGCTCTTGATGGTGTAGATCTTGTTGCGCACCAGCTTATGACCGTCGGAGGCCACCACGGCGAGGCAGTCGGGCGTCAGGTCGAAGTAGATACCGTTCATCACGGGGCGCAGCTCGTCCTGTGCCGTAGCGAAGATGCTGCGGTTGATGTTCTCGTTGAGCAGCTGGTTGCTGATGACGATGGTGGTGGCTCCGTCGCCCACCGTCTGGGCTATGGGGTATTCGTCGGCACTCTCTATGGGCAGCGAGAACAGACCGTTCTGATAGCTGATCTTGGCAATCTTCGTCTGCAGGTCGGCGTCGAACGTGATGGGCTGCTCTGAGAATCCCTTCACGGCTTCCAGCAGGTCGTGGTTGCCTATGGCGAAGCGACCGTCTCCGTCGCACTCGGTGAGCTCCACGGTGGTCTGCATCGTGTTCTCGCTGTCCGAGGCTGTCAGGCTCAGGGTCTGTCCGTTGATGTCGAAGACGAAGTCGCCGAGTATGGGCAGGGCGTTCTTACTGTTAATCACTCTTGAGAGTGCGACGAGCTTTGAGCTCAGTGCTGTGCTTGAAAGTGTAAATCTCATAATGTATCTTTGTTTTTAGTTTCCTTCCGAAATGGACTACAAAGATACGAATTTTTGTGTGATTAGAAAAATTTATGCTTAAAAATTATGTCTTTCAAACAATTTTTTGTACTTTCGCAGGCGCAAAACGCTCAAATCAAATTTTAAAACATTATAATTGTATGGATTTAACAGGTAGAATCATTGCTGTATTGCCAGCACAAAGTGGCGTCTCCGCACGCACAGGTAGCTCATGGATGTCGCAGGACTATGTCATCGAAGTCCCCGGTCAGTATCCCAAGCGCTGCGTCTTCCGCCTCTTCGGCGAAGACCGCATCAAGCAGTTTAACATTCAGATGAACGAGGACGTTACTGTACAGTTCGACATCGACGCCCACGAGTACCAGGGCCGCTGGTACAACGATATCCGCGCTTTCAACATCATCCGCGGTCAGGTGGCTCCTGCCGCTGCTCCTGAGGCTGGGGCTGCGCCGTTCCCGCCAGCACAGGCTGCTCCCGCTCCTGCCGCTGCCGCTCCGTTCCCGCCCGCTCAGGAACCCGCCGCAGAAGGCTCGACCGACGACCTGCCCTTCTAACGGTAATAATATTGTCCGCGCCGGCGGGTGATGTTTCCGTAGTTGATGGCGTGAACAGGACAATGATGATAGCAGCTGAGACAACACGTGCAGCTGCTATCATTTTTCCATGCAGGCGTGTTGTCGAAGACGATGTCGCCCACCGGGCACACCTCCGCGCACAGACCGCAATGCAGGCACACGTCGGCATCTACCGTGAACTTCCTGTCGGTTATCATGTAGCGGTTGAAGTAGGCGCCGATGATGTGGCTGAACGTCCACGGCGTCAGTCCCAGCGTCAGTCGGCTGTAGCCCCTCTGCCGTTCCTTTACCACCTTAATATATATATCCAGGTCCTTCCGGGCCTGCTCCTTCTTCGCGTGTTCGCGCTCAGGGGTGTCGGTATACATGAAGGGCAGACAGACGTAGCTCTCGGGCATCGTGAGCGACTGGCAGCTCCCGACCGTGATGCCCTTCCCCGCCAGCTGCCCCGTCAGCATCTTGACGGCCAGCCCCGTGCTGTCGCCGCACGTACACAGGATGTAGGCGTAGTGACTGCCGGCATTGCCGATCGTGAGCCGGCTGACAAACTCGCGCACGATGTGGGGCGGCTGCCAGCCGTGAACGGGGAAGCAGAAGCCTATGCGCTCGTCGTCGGTCAGCGTATATTCACACGTCGTTTTCAGCTCCTCGGGGATGAAGAGCAGCCTCTCACCGGTGGCCTCGGCCAGCTCCTGAGCCGCCCACCGCGTATTGCCTGTACCAGAAAAATAGAATATCATGGTGCAAAGTTACAAATAATTTTCGTAACTTTGCAGCCGCAATGAGATATTTTGTAACTTTCAGCTACGACGGCACCCGCTACCACGGGTGGCAGATACAGCCCAACGGCGACTCCGTGCAGGCGCGCCTGCAGGGGGCCCTGTCGCTGCTGCTGCGTAGTGAAATTATCGTGACAGGAGCAGGGCGCACGGATGCCGGCGTCCATGCCCGCATGATGGTGGCCCACTTCGACTTCCCCTGCGAAATCGACGGCCGCCAGCTGGCCTATAAGCTCAACAAGCTGCTGCCCCGCGACATCGCCGTCAGCCGTGTTGAGCACGTGGCCGACGACCTTCACGCCCGCTTCTCGGCCACCAGCCGCATGTACCGCTACTACCTGCATACCGCGAAGAATCCGTTTCTCACCAATACTTCATGCGAACTGCATTATCCACTGGATTTCAACAAGATGAACGAGGCGGCTCGCGTGCTGATGGAGTATGACGACTTTGGCGCCTTCTGCAAGGCTCATGCCGACGTGAAGACCACTCTCTGCCGCGTCACGACGGCCGAGTGGCACCAGACGTCGCCCACGACGTGGTACTTCGAGATACGTGCCAACCGATTCCTGCGCAACATGGTGCGCGCCGTTGTCGGCACCCTCGTCGACGTCGGTCGCGGTCGCGTCACGTTAGCCGACTTCCGCAAAATCATAGAAGGAAAAAAACGTACAGAGGCCGGCGAATCGATGCCTGCCCACGCCCTGTTCCTCGAAGACATCACCTATTAATAAATCGAAAATCGAAAATCGTAAATCGAAAATCCTCTGATGTGGTTATTTCTCGCCTTTATGTCGGCAGCGCTGTTAGGCTGCTACGATTCGTTTAAGAAGCAGGCGCTGAAGGGTAACGCCGTCATTCCCGTACTCTTCCTCAACACGCTGTTCTCGTCGCTCATCTTCCTGCCGTTCATCATCCTCAGCAGCACCACCAGCGTGCTCGACGGCTCGACGTTCCATGTGGCCTCGGGCGGCTGGGAGGTCCACAAGTACGTCGTGCTGAAGGCCGTCATCGTGCTCAGCAGCTGGGTTCTGGGCTATTTCGGCATGAAGCACCTGCCGCTGACCATCGTCGGCCCCATCAACGCCACGCGGCCCGTGATGGTGCTCGTCGGCGCCCTGCTGCTCTTCGGCGAGCGCCTGAACGTGTGGCAGTGGATAGGTGTGGCGCTGGCCGTCGTGTCGTTCCTGCTGCTGAGCCGCAGCGGCAAGAAGGAGGGCATCGACTTCCGCCACGACCACTGGATCTACATGATCGTCGGCGCCGCAGCCCTGGGAGCCCTCAGCGGACTCTACGACAAGTACCTCATGGCGCCCGCCAGCGAGGGTGGGGCAGGGCTCGACCGCATGCTCGTGCAGTCGTGGTACAACATCTACCAGTGCGGCATGATGCTCCTGATGCTCCTTCTGCTGTGGTGGCCAAAGCACAAGGAGACGACGCCCTTCCACTGGGCATGGTCCATCCTGGGCGTCAGCCTGTTCCTCTCGACGGCCGACTTCCTCTATTTCTACTCCCTGTCCTTGCCGTCGGCCATGATCAGCATCGTCTCGATGGTCCGGCGCAGTTCGGTGGTCGTCAGCTTCCTGTTTGGCGCTCTGTTCTTCCACGAGAACAACCTGCGTGCCAAGGCTTTCGACCTGGCCTTGGTGCTGCTCGGCATGGTGTTCCTGTATATCGGTTCAAGGTAAATAGACAATTTATAAATAAAAAATGTTGTTAAACGCTCGTCGGTTTCCTTTTTTCTTTGTACCTTTGCACTGGTTTATGAAGCTTTAATGAGATGAAAGATAGTGTAAAGGACGCTGTAGAGAGGATTCTCGACAGCTACTTGGAGATGAACAACCACCGCAAGACGCCCGAGCGTTATGCGATTCTGCGTGCTGTCTACGACACCGACGGGCACTTCACCCTCGACGAGCTGGGCGAGAAACTGGCCAAGGAATACAAGTTCCCCGTCAGCCGCGCCACGCTCTACAACACGCTCAACCTCTTCATGGAGTTGCGCCTGGTCATCCGCCACCGCTTCCAGGGCACGACGAAGTATGAGGCCTGTTACGACAACAACTCCCATTGCCACCAGATGTGCACCGTCTGCGGCAAGGTGACCGAAGTGCGCTCGCCCGAGATTTCAGAGGCCATCAGCGAGCTGCGCCTGAAGCGGTTCCGCAAGGACGGCTTCACCTTATATATTTACGGCATCTGCTCCACGTGCCAGGCCAGGCTGACGAGGCAGAAGAACACAAAGAAACAGACAAAACAAAATAAAAGCAAGTAATGAACAAAGGAAAAGTAGACGTCCTGCTGGGGCTCCAGTGGGGCGATGAAGGAAAAGGAAAGGTGGTCGACGTGCTGACCCCCAAGTATGACGTTGTAGCCCGCTTCCAGGGCGGCCCCAATGCCGGCCACACCCTGGAGTTCGAGGGCCAGAAGTACGTGCTGCGCTCCGTGCCATCAGGCATCTTCCAGGGCGGCAAGGTCAACATCATAGGCAACGGCGTGGTGCTGGCCCCCGACCTCTTCATGGACGAGGCAAAGGCCCTCGAGGCCAGCGGCCACGAGCTGAAGTCGCGCCTCCACATCTCGAAGAAGGCACACCTCATCATGCCCACCCACCGCGTGCTCGACGCCGCCTACGAGGCCCAGAAGGGCAAGAACAAGGTAGGCACCACCGGCAAGGGCATCGGTCCGACCTATACCGACAAGGTGAGCCGCAACGGCCTGCGCGTGGGCGACATCCTCGAGAACTTCCCCGAGAAGTATGCCGCCGCCAAGGCCCGCCATGAGGCCATCCTCAAGTCGCTCGGCTTCGACTACGACATCACCGAGGTCGAGAAGAAATGGCTCGAGGGCGTCGACTACCTGCGCCAGTTCCCCATCGTCGACTCCGAGCACGAGATCAACCGCATCCTGCGCAGTGGCCAGTCCGTGCTCTGCGAGGGTGCCCAGGGCACCATGCTCGACATCGACTTCGGCTCCTATCCCTTCGTCACCTCGTCGAACACCATCTGCGCCGGAGCCTGCACCGGTCTGGGCATCGGTCCCAACAAGATTGGCGACGTCTTCGGCATCATGAAGGCCTACTGCACCCGCGTCGGAGCCGGACCGTTCCCCACCGAGCTGTTCGACGAGACGGGCAAGACCATCCGCGACCTCGGCCACGAGTACGGAGCCGTCACGGGCCGTGAGCGCCGCTGCGGCTGGATCGACCTCGTCGCCCTGCGCTACTCCATCATGGTCAACGGCGTCACGAAGCTCATCATGATGAAGAGCGACGTGCTCGACCAGTTCGACACCATCAAGGCCTGCGTGGCCTACCGCCAGCACGGCCAGCTCATCGACTACTTCCCCTACAACATCGAGGACGGCATCGAGCCCGTCTACCAGGAACTCCCCGGCTGGAAGACCGACATGACGCAGTTCACCAGCGAGGACCAGTTCCCCCAGCCCTTCAAGGACTACATCCAGTTCCTGGAGAAAGAGCTCGAAACCCCCATCGCCATCATCAGCATCGGCCCCGACCGTGCACAAACCATTGTTCGCAAATGAAACCCAGCATACCCAAGGGAACGCGCGACTTCGGCCCACAGGAGATGGCCCGTCGCAACTACATCTTCGATACCATCCGCCAGGTGTACCAGCTCTACGGCTTCCAGCAGATAGAGACACCCGCGATGGAAACCCTCCAGACGCTCATGGGCAAGTATGGCGAGGAGGGCGACAAACTGCTGTTCAAAGTACTCAACAGCGGCGACTTCCTCTCGAAACTAACCGACGAAGAACTTTCAACGCTCAACGTTCAACGTTCAACGTCAGACACCCTCCATCTTGCTGCCAAAATGTGCGAGAAAGGCCTGCGCTACGACCTCACCGTGCCCTTCGCCCGCTATGTCGTCATGCATCGCGACGAGCTCCAGCTGCCCTTCAAGCGCTACCAGATGCAGCCCGTCTGGCGCGCTGACCGTCCCCAGAAAGGCCGCTACCGCGAGTTCTGGCAGTTCGACGGCGACATCGTCGGCTCCGACTCCCTGCTCAACGAGGTCGAGCTCATGCAGATTGTCGACACCGTCTTCCAGCGCTTCGGCGTGCGCGTGCAGATCAAGATCAACAACCGCAAGATCCTCAGCGGCATTGCCGAGGTCATCGGCGCCGCCGACAAGATAGTCGACATCACCGTCGCCATCGACAAGCTCGACAAGATAGGCATCGACAACGTCAACCAGGAGCTGCGCGACGACGGACTCACCGAGGAGCAGATCCAGAAGCTCCAGCCCATCATCCAGCTCGAAGGCACCAACGACGAGAAGCTCACGACCATCGCCGAAGTCCTGAAAGACAGCGAGACCGGCCTCAAGGGCGTCGACGAGCTCCGCACCATCCTCAGTCAGCTATGCTGCAACAGTGTTGCAGCAAAGGGAACAGCCCTCCACAACGAACTGCAGCTCGACCTCACCCTCGCCCGCGGCCTGAACTACTACACAGGCGCCATCTTCGAGGTCAAGGCCCTCGACGTCGAGATAGGCTCCATCACCGGCGGCGGCCGCTACGACAACCTCACCGGCATCTTCGGCATGCCCGGCATCTCCGGCGTCGGCATCTCCTTCGGCGTCGACCGCATCTACGACGTGCTCAACCAGCTCGAGGCCTACCCCAAGGACGCCACCAACGGCACCCGCCTGCTCTTCATCAACTTCGGCCAGCAGGAGACCGCCTACTGCCTGCCCGTCGCCGCCCGAGCCCGCCAGGCCGGCATCCGCACCGAGGTCTTCCCCGACTCAGCGAAGATGAAGAAGCAGATGGCCTATGCCAACGCCAAGCAGATACCCTTCGTCGCCCTCGCCGGCGAGAACGAGATCAGCCAGGGCAAGCTCACGCTGAAGAACATGGAGACCGGCGAGCAGCAGCTCCTGACGCCCGACGAGCTCATCGCCGCCGTCGGCTGTTAGCGCCTCGCCGCCGCTATCCGCCACCTCTTGTTGCTCAGGCGCCGCCTCCCGTTTGCGAGGCGGCGCCTGAACATAAAACCATTAATGTCACAGTCACAAAGTCACATTTTTGGTATACCAAAGAGCCGTCACCCCCTGGTTTTGGGGGGGCGCGTGTGACATTGTGACTGTGACATTAAGAGAAGCGGAAATCTTATATATTATATTATAATATAATATAATATATACTTAAAATGTCACTTTTCCTCTCCGCTTATTTGCACCCTTAATGTCACAGTCACAAAGTCACACATATGAAATTTTTTGCCTTTGTCTAAATATGGTTTACTCGTTTTAGGCGTTGTTTTTTAACATTTTCGAATCCGTACGTACTTCGTTGACTCCTTACTCCAGAAAAGTTGAC
>CADCEQ010000045.1 GCA_902800435.1 uncultured Prevotellaceae bacterium
CAGGTGGGGTCGGTCAACAAGATCAACCGCATGCTGAGCAAGTTTGAGCAGGAGAACGAGCGCCGCCCGTCGGTAGAGGAAATTTCTCAGGAGATTAATCTGCCCGAGGAGAAGGTCGACGAGGCCATGAGCGCCAACACGCGCCACGTCTCAGTAGACGCTCCCTTTGCCGATGGCGATGAGGGCTCGCTGCTTGATATATTGGTGAACGAATCGTCGCCAATGGCTGACCGTCAGCTGGTTATGGAGTCGCTGCAAGCCGAAATTAAGCAAGCCCTGCGCATACTCAACGAGCGTGAGCGCAACGTCATCGAGGCCTTCTTCGGCATCAACGGCCCTGAGCTGACCCTTGAAGAGATAGGCGAAAAATACGGACTGACGCGCGAGCGTGTACGCCAGATTAAGGAGAAAGCCATCCGCCGGCTGCGCGAGGGTACCAAAAACAAGATGTTAAAGGCATATTTAGGACAATGAAATTACAACGATACATCGCCATCGCTGCTTTTATCATGGCAGCGATGATTCCAACCACTTCACAGGCTAAAGGCACGGCCCCTCAGAGAGTCTACATGTTCGGCTTTGCCGCCTCGTTCAACGACACGATTGTACACTTCACCAACATCCAAACCATCGACAGCGTATGGATTGAGGGCAAGACCGGATTCCTGGTAGGCCGTCATTTGTACTCCACCATGCTGCGTGACTATCTGGACAAGAACCAGATGCCATATCGCACCTGCGTGGTGTTCTACAACAAGAACCTGAAGAAGCTGCAGAAGAAGTACATCAAGATGAAGAAACTCTACCTGGGAACGGGCAAGAAAGTGAAAAATCGCAACAATGTGAAGGATATCGTAGAGAGCGACTTCAGGTTTACTGCCTTCAATTATAATCCGTCAACCGAAGAAGAGGTAGCAGAAGCAACATCAAAAAAGAAAAAGAAGAAAAGTGGAAAGTAACACATTCAAGATAGCCGACTTCAACATCAGGATATTGTTCGAGGATTCCAAGAAGAACGGTATGTGGCTGCTGCCGTCGTTCGACAACTTCAAGTCAAGCGAACAGACTGACGACTACTTCTTCACACTCACCGTCGACGACTCGATGCGCCCCTCGAAAGATAGGAAACTCGTCAGGAAGTTCGACACCGGCAACGGCGACACGCTGGTCTACCAGCTCCCTGACGGCGGCTACCAGTACCTCATACGCGACGTCTACAACCGCGACTGCTGCCTGCTCATTACCAACGAGCACTTCACCGACTGCCGCTGTGCACTGAACGGCGACTGGACGATGCGCTCCTTCGGTCTGAACGACGCGCTGATGCTCATCTTCGCCTTTGCAGGAAGTTTCCGGCAGACGATGCTTATACATGCCTCGTGCATTATGTATGATGGTAAAGGCTATCCCTTCACCGCCCAGAGCGGTACGGGAAAGAGCACGCATACATCGCTCTGGCTGAAACACATCGAGGGGGCCGAACTGCTGAACGACGACAACCCCATCATCCGCATCCTCGACGATGGACTGCCCTACATCTACGGTTCGCCCTGGAGCGGCAAGACGCCCTGCTACCGCAACCGGCGTGCCCGCTTGGGAGCCGTCACCCGCATCGACCGTGCCCCGCAGAACAGTATTGAGCGGCTCGCTCCCATTCAGGCCTTTGCCTCGCTGCTGCCCGCCTGCTCGTCGATGAAATGGGACCCTGCCATCTACCGCAACCTCTGCGATGCCGTTACCCGTGTCATCGAGACAACCCCTGTCTACACCCTCCACTGTCTGCCCGACGAAGAGGCCGCCCGGCTGAGTTTCTCTACGCTTACTAAAGAATAAGACAATGAAGAGCGATATAAAGACCATACAGATGGCCAACGCCGTGCTGCTGCCCGAGGTCGTCAGACTACTGGAGGAGGGCCATACCGTTACCCTACCCCTGCGCGGCTACAGCATGCGTCCCTTCTTAGAGAACGGGCGCGATAAAGCCCTGCTGCGCAAGCCTGAAAGCATCAATGTTGGCGATGCCGTGTTGGCAGAGATTGCGCCCAAGCACTTCGTGCTCCACCGCATCGTCAGCATCAAAGGCGACCACGTCACCCTGCGCGGCGACGGCAATCTCGGCGTCGAGCACTGCCGGCTCGGCGATGTCAAGGCCACAGCTGTCGGATTCTATCGCAAAGGCCGTGAACAGCTCTACAGCACCGACGGTCGCAAGTGGCGCATCTACTCATGGGTGTGGACACGCCTGCTGCCCCTGCGCCGCTACCTGCTCTTCGCCATGCACCCGCACGTGCCCAACCGATTCAAGAAGAAATAAAACTAACGAACAAATAACAATGAAGACAAAGAAAGGATTCCACCTACGCAACGTCTGCGGCGAATACGTCATCGTTGCAGAAGGCATCGAGAACATCGACTTCTCGAAAATCATCAGTATGAACGAGTCGGCTGCCTACCTCTGGCAGAAAATCGACGGAGCAGACAGCTTCACCGCCGACGACCTGGCCAACTACCTCTGCGAAGAATACGAGGTTGAGGCCGACAAAGCCAAGGCCGACTCTGAGACGCTTGTCAGCCAATGGCTCGAAGCCGGTATCATTGAAGAATGAATCAAGACATATATGACGGGAAGGCCGCCGGAGTTCGTCTCCGACGGCCTTCTTTGTTTCTACTCAGCCTTTCCGGCCAGGAACATTCGAACGGCTGTAGGTGTTGCGGGAGCAGTAATCTCGGCAGTACTGACAGGCTTCTGGTCGCCATCGATGTTGAACTGCAGGGTGGCTCCGTCGGAGCGCACGTCAATGGTGACGTTGGCTCCCATCACCAGAGGAAGGTTCACGTCGCCATGACCGGCGGGGAATCCGCAGAGCACGGGGATATTGTACTGCTTGAGCATGTCGCAGATCATGGATTCCACGCTTATCGTCGCACCATTGGCATCCTTGAATTCGGTGCCGCAGTCAGTAAACTCGCCAAGGATGACGCCGCGACAACGGTCGAGCACACCGTTCATCTGGAGGATGCGCATCTGACGGTCGATGTTATGCATTGACTCCTCGACCTCCTCAACAAAGAGGATGAGGTCGCACCCCAGAGTAGCATCGGCCTGCGTGCCGAGGTTAGGCGCAAAGGTGCAGATGTTGCCGCCAACGAGCACACCACTGGCTCGACCCTCGATGTTCTGCTGGTGTGATGGCAGCTCATAGCGGGGCACCCGGCCCAACAGCAGGTCGCGCATCAGGGTGCTACTTGCATCAGTGCCGCCCCGTGCCAGGAACGAGCTCATCGTGCCGTGAATACTCATCACGCCGGCGCGGCTCCACAGTCCGTGGAGGGTGCTGATGTCGCTGAAGCCTACAATCCACTTCGGCGAGGCTTTCAGCTCGGCGAGTGTCATCTGGTCGATAAGCTGGATAGAGCCGTAGCCGCCGCGGTTGCAGATGATAGCCTTGACGGCAGGGTCGTTGAGTGCCCATCGTATGTCGCTCACGCGTTCAGCCACTGTGCCGGCATACTGACCGTCAACCCTTTTGCCAACGTTAGGGCCTATGAGGGGTTTCAGTCCCCACGAGCTCAGCAGGGCGGCCGTCTTCTCCACGTTTTCCATCGGTGTAAAATACGATGGCGAGATGAGTGCCACTTTGTCGCCAGCCTGCAGGTAGCCGGGCCGCTCGCAGCTGAGCACCACCTGCTGCTTAGGGTTCGCCACCGCTGTTTCGTCTTCATCGTCCTTACACGATGTCGTCATGATGCCACAGCTCAGCATGGCTGCCGCCATCATCAGCGAAAACTTCTTCATATACATTTCTTTTCTTTCTTTGCCAACGAGCCGAAAATTCGACACGTCTGATTTCGCCCATTATTGTTACCGGTTGCCGATGATGCTGCTCAGATTGTCAATATCGTAGAAGTTGGAAAAGTTGGCGACGGGGAACTCCTGCCAGGTAAAATCGGGTCCGAGGGCAATGGGAACCTGCGGGACGACACCACCGTCGATGTTCTGTCCCTGCTTGTTAATGAGGCGTCCACGGGCAGAGGAAATGCCGTATTTTATCCCTTCTGCTGTACGATAAGTGCCTACTGCGCAACTGCCGCCGCCACTCTTTTCACCGACGACGAGCAACCCGGCATCCTGACAGAGTGAAGGGAACAGGTTGCCGCAAGAGAAGGATATACGACTGGGCAGAATGCTGAAGTTCAGGTCGTAGTGTACATCGTTGTCGCGGTCGTCGAACTTCCCGTCAAAATTGCGGTCCACGTCGTAGTACCATGTCGTCTGCTGTCCCGTCAGCACGTTTAAGCAACGGCAGAGGCTCTCACCATACATGAGCGATGTCATAGCCACGACCACGTCGAGCGAACCGCCGGTGTTCAGGGTCAGGTCGATGACGAGGTTCTTCACTTCAGGGTCTTCGTCAGCCTTCTTCAGGGCATCGAGGAAGACAACCAGATCGTCGTTCCCTGTATTTTCCAGAGTGGGCAGCGGGCCTGAGCCGGCATAGAATTTATTCCAAGCCTCAAAGTTGATTCGGTTAAACGAATCGAAATGGCAAATGGCGGTATTACCTTTCTTACGGTAGGTGACAACTGGGGCATTGCCATCGCCTTCATCGTCGTCGTCATCGCCATCATCGTCGGAGCCAACAGAGTCGCCATAGAAGGATGAACGCAGGTGTTTGTTAGCGTAATAAACACCACCTCCCTCCACTTGGCTGTTAAAGTAATTCTCATTGTAAAACTCGGCGAGTGAGGGATATGTGTCGCCAAAGGTGCTGCCTTCGGCCGAAATCAGCGACTCAGAAGTCCAGAAGTTGGTATGGCCACCATCGTTGAAGTAGGCGTTCAGCATTTCGAGACCATAAGCATATTCCGTCATGTCGGTCGACAGCAGCAGCTGCTTGACCTGCTGGCCATCGGCGGTAGAGGCGAGTACCTTGTCGAGACCTTCTTGATAGTTCATGCGCTCGATGGGGGCTCGTCCCGGAAAACCGTAGAAGTGGTCAAGGACGAAACAAAGCTCACCATAGCTGTAAGCAGCCATATCGGCCGTGCGGGTGCCGGCCTGCATGATGCTTTGGGTCGTGAAGTCAGGGGCTAAGGCTTCGATGCCCTGGCTGTCATCATCGCACTTGGCCACCACCACCTTCTTGCCGTTACAGGCAGCGTTGTGATAAGTCAGGTCGGCATAGAGGTCGGCAAGCGTCGTGAAGGGGAAGTACACGGCCGTGTCGTCGCCCCTCAGGTCGATGGCGTACTTGCCAAAGTCGAAGGTGACTGCCGACGATCCTCCGGTCAGCGTCTGGTGGTTGTAGCGCACAAACGGTCCACCGTCATAATAGACGTTGTCCATACCTGGCTGCAGAAGGTCCATCAGGTTGGTGAAGGCCATGTAGTCGTCGAAGATCATCGTGTCGTTCGTGGTGTTGACGGTGGCGTTGCCCCCAGCGTTCTGCAACCGATACAGGCCGTCGCCAGTCTTCGTTACGCTAACGGTAGTCCCCGGCTTCACCACACTCTGGAAGTCGGCCACAGAGATATAGGGTACTGAAGGCATGTCGTTGTAAAAGCGCACGTTGACGGTGCCGCTGGCCTCGCCATAGCGGTTTACTGGCAACTGCTTCGTCGTAAAAGCCGTCTGTTCGCCCGGATTAACGGGCGTGACGGGATTGTCAACTGAATCGACACACGAAGTGAGTGTCACTACTTGAAGGCCGCAGGTTAGGATGACGGCAAGCATCCAAAGTCTAGATGTTTTCATTGCTTTACAAATTAAGGGAGTTAACGAGAGAAAAACAAAAACCGATACCTCCCGTTAACTCCCAATTAAGTCTTCTTGATTATCAGAGATTCAGGCTCTTCTTGATGGCCTCAATCTTCTCCTCAGCAGCCTTCGTGCAGCGCTCGTAGCAGCCGGCGCACTTGAAGGTGGGGTCTTTGACCTCGGTGTAGAACTTAATCTTAGGCTCGGTGCCAGAGGGGCGCACAGAAACCTTCGTGCCGTCTTCGCAGAACCACTGGAGCACGTTCGACGTGTCGGGCATGTCGAGCTTACCCTTGTTGCCCTGAGCGTCGCACCACTCGAGCGTCTTGTAGTCCTTCCACAGGCAGACCTTCGAGCCACCCAACTCCTTCGGCGGGTTCTCGCGGAAGTTGGTCATCATCTGCTTGATCTCGTCGGCACCGGTCTTGCCCGGACGTACGACGTTAATCGTCACCTCCTTCGAGAATCCGTACTCGGCGTAGATATCCATGAGCAGGTCGTAGAGCGTCTTGCCGTTGTCGCGTGCCCAGGCGGCAATCTCGCAGATCAGGCAGATGCTGGCGGGGGAGTCCTTGTCGCGCACCTTGTCGAACGGCAGGAATCCAAACGACTCCTCGCCGCCGCCGATGTACTTCTTCACACCTTCGTTGACGCGAATCTCGTTGGCAATCCACTTGAAGCCGGTGTAGCAGTCCTTCAGCTCGACGCCGTTCTTCTCAGCAATCTTGGCAATGACCTCGGTGGTGACGATGGTCTTCACGAGGAATTCGTTGCCCTTCAGCTGGCCGAGTTTCTTCTTGTTGGCGATGATGTACCAGCAGAACATCATGCAGGTCTGGTTGCCGTTCAGAATCTCCCACTCGCCCTTGGCGTTGCGGCAGACGATGGCCAGACGGTCGGCATCGGGGTCGCTGGCAATGACGAGGTCGGCGTTGAGCTTTGTGCCAAGCTTCATGCCAAGCGTCATAGCCTCGGCATTCTCAGGATTGGGGCTGACAACGGTGGGGAAGTTGCCGTCGATGACCATCTGCTCGGGCACCACGTGGATGTTCTGGAAGCCCCATGAGCGCAGGGCCATCGGGATGATGACGCGGCCCGTGCCATGCATGGGCGAATAGACGATGTTGAGGTCCTTCTGGCGCAGGATGACGTCCTGGTCGACCATTGCCTCCTTGACAGCCTGGATGTAGTCCCAGTCCATCTCACCGCCGATGGGGATGATGAGGTCCTTGTTGCCCTCGAACTTCACGTCGCCGATCTTCACCTTGTTCACCTCGTCGATGATACCCTTGTCGTGGGGAGCCAGCACCTGTGCACCGTCGTCCCAGTAGGCCTTGTAGCCGTTATACTCGCGGGGATTGTGCGATGCCGTCACGTTGACGCCGGCCTGGCAGCCGAGCTGACGGATGGCGAACGAAATCTCGGGCGTCGGGCGCAGGCTCTCAAACAGATAGACCTTGATGCCGTTGGCCGAGAAGATGTCGGCAACGCTTTCGGCAAACATGCGGCCGTTGTTGCGGCAGTCGTGGCCGACGACCACAGCGGGCTGGATGTCGGGGAAAGCCTTGTTGATGTAGTTGGCAAAGCCCTGCGTGGCCATGCCCACGATGTACTTGTTCATACGGTTAGTACCGGCACCCATGATGCCGCGCAGACCACCCGTACCGAACTCTAGGTTCTGGTAGAAGGCGTCGATGAGCGCCGACTTGTCGTCGGCATCGAGCATTGCCTGTACTTCCTTACGTGTCTCCTCGTCGAAGGCCGGAGAGAGCCATTCCTTTGCAATTGCCTCGCACTGGGCAATCAGCTGAGCGTTATTTTCCATAATTCGTTTAAGTTTTAGATTAGTCAAACTTCGATTGACAAAGATACGAAAACTTCTTCAAACCACCCCTATAGGGCGCTTTGATTTATGCTTATTTAACATCAAAGCAGTTCGCGAGGCATGAGTTCCTGGGCACGGCGGAAGTCCTCGGGGGTATCGAGCTCATAGCTGAAGAAGTCGGTGGTGTCGACCACGCGGAAGGTATGTCCCTGGGGAATGAGGCGCTCGAAGGCACGCTCGTAGAAAATGTCGATGAGTCCCTCGCGCTCAATCATCAGGTCGAGTTCGGCAGCAAGCGCCTCGCCATAGGCTGGCGTAATGTGCTCAATACCAACACTCTCGCCCATCGCATCGGCGGGATTGCAAGTCTTCGAAATTTCGGTGATGCGGCATTCGGCGTCGACGACAACCTTCATCTCCTCTTCGCCAAGCTCGTGACGGTTGACGGCGAGGGCAGCCTCTGGCAGCGTGGCAATGGCGCTGACAGCGGCCGGGTCGCAGAGGATGTCGCTGTCCATGAGCAGCACCTCCTGACCATGAACGTGCTTCATGGCGAGCCACAACGAGTAGATGTTGTTGTTGTGCTCATAGTCGGCGTTGTGGATGAAGTGGAAAGTGTAAAGTGAAAAGTGAGAGGTGAGGAAGTCGCGTATCTGGTCGGCACAGTAGCCAGTGACGACAACGAACTCAGTGATGCCGGTCTGGTGCATGGCATCAACGGTGCGCTCCAGGAGAGTGCGCTCGCCTACCTTGAGCAGGCACTTGGGTTTGTGGTCTGTGAGGGGGCGGAGGCGCTTGGCCATTCCCGCTGCGAGTATTACACCTATCATGGGATTTACGATTTACTGATTTTCGATTTACTGTTTATTTGTCGGGCAGCCGCATGATGAGCATGCCAATGGCAATCCAGATGATTTCACGCACGCGACAGATAATGCTGACGAAGATGCCGAGGGCGGCTGAGAGACCGAGGGCAGCGATGGACAGCACGAAACCACCCTCCTGAACGCCGAGCTGCATGGGCAGGAAGCCGATGAGGTTGGCAAAGAGTGTGGTGAACGAAACGATGAGGATGCTATGCAGGTAGGTAATGAAGATGCCCGTGAAGCCACCACCATTGTCGATGCCGAAGAGCAGGAGCATGAACAGCACCTCGCTGCTCTGCACGATGCGCGAGAGATACTCCAGAATCAGACTCTTGTAGAAGGCGGCCTTGTCCTCGGCGTGGAGGGCAGCTATCTGCTCGTCGATGTTCGTCAGCGTCTCGGCGTGCTTCTCACGGAAACGGGTGCTCCAGCCCTTCAGACCCGGAATATGGCCTATCCACCGTAGTGTCTTCACTACGAGTCCGTTGCGGTAGCCCTTGGCAAAGACGTAGAAGGCCACGAGGCAGAACACGATGATGATGCCCAGCACAGTGGCGATGGCGGTGTTGATGGGCAGGTCGCCGACGGCAGCCAGCGCCAGATAGATGAAGATGCTGGTGAACCAGAACCAGAAATGGGCGAAGAAGTGCATCATCGCATAGAGGATGACGCTCGACGTGGCGTGCTCGTTACTGACGTCCTTCGACAGTTCGAGTATGCGGTAGGGCTCGCCGCCGAGTCCGCCGACGGGGGTGGCATAGTTCAGGGCATAGCCCGTAATGGTAAGCCGGTAGACGCGCAGGAAGCTGACGTACTCGCTGGTGCCGCGCGTCTTGCTGCGGATGATGGTGAACCACGACCAGGCGTTGATGGCGTAGATGAAAATCCAGACCCCGACGATGGGGATGAGCCAGTAACCAGCATGGCAGATGTGCTCCCACAACTCGGTGAAACTGACATCAAACGTCAGCAGCATCACCACGCAGGCCAGTACGCCCACGACGAAGAAGAGGTTGTTAAGACGCTGCTTGGTCCACCGCATATTATTGACGATTTACGGATTATCGATTTACAATTTGTCGGCAAGTTCCTTGCAGAACGACTCGTGGCGATGGTTGACGTACTTCCAGAGCAGGCCCATCGCGACAATCTCGAACACGAAGTGGCATGCGGGCACATCGAGCAGACAGAATAGGAATAGCCACGACTCGCGGAAGTTGAACGTCAGCAGACCGTTCCAGAAGATGACGGGCAGCGACTTCTGCCGGAACTCCTCGCGAAACTCCTGCGGAATGTTGGCGGTAGAGCCGTACTTCTCGCGCAGCTTCGAAAGGAGGCGCTGGAACTGCGGCGTCACCTTCTCCTGCTTCCGCGTGTAGTCGACGTACGACTTCTGGAACAAGCGCTCATAGGCAGGAGCATAAGGCGGCATGTGGTCGTAGATTTCCTGCTGCTGCACGGAGTTGTCGAGCTCGCTGCCCTTCTCGCCTTTCAGAAAGAAGAGGTGTACCTGGATGTAGTAGTCGGCCAGGCGCTGCTGACCGGCCAGTCCGGCAAAGCCTGCAATCAGACCAAGCACAAAGACTACAATCGTTGCCAGAAGGGCGTTCTGGGGCGTGTCGGCAATTCCCAGCCAGCCAAACTCGATGGTATGGTGCTGATAGAATCGCCAGACGAGCACCACGTAAATCGGGATGAACCAGGCAAAGCCCGCCACACCGTCGAGGATGCGGCCTATGCGGCTCTTCTTGCCCGTCATGCGTGCCAGCTGGCCGTCGGTGCAGTCGAGCACGTCGGCCACCATCAGCAGCACAATACCAATGATGTTATAGATGAGTCCCATCGTGCCACCATAGTAAAAACTGGCGCAGCCGAAGAAGATGGCGCTGGCAGCACCGACTATCATCGACCAGATGGTGACCGTGTTGGGGTTGATGTCGAACTTCGCAAAGAAGACCGCACAATAGTAGCAGAATGGGCGTATGACGTGCAAGTCAAGCCAGTCCTCGGTCTCGCTCGACTTGAGCGTTGCTCTGTATTTTTCGTTCATCAAGTAATTTTCTATTTACGAATTTTCGATTGACGGTTTATTTCCTGCCTTCCTGATAAACGCGCTTGATGGTGTCAACAACCGTCTGCGTCTGCTCGCGGCGGCCCAGAGTGATGCGCAGGCAAGACTCGAGTCCGGGATCGCCCATGAACTTGATCTTGTAATCCTGAATCTTCAGGGCCTCCATCAGGCGCTCCTTCATTTCAAGCGGATACTTGATGAGGATGAAGTTAGCCACCGACTTGTAGACCTTGAAGCCGGGCAGCCCGCCGAGTTCCTTCTTGTAGAGCTGACGCCCCCACTCCATCTCGTCGGCCACGTGGCGGTAGTGCTCGTCGCTCTCTAAAGCAGCAATTGCGACAGCCTCGGCAAAGCGATTGAATCCCAAGTACTTATTCGAGTAACTGAGGAACTGGTCGTGACCCTTTCCGATGAAACCGAAGCCCGTGCGCAGGCCAGGCAGACCATAGAACTTTGAGAGCGTTCGAGAGATGATGAGGTTGTTATACTTGTTCACCAACGGAGCGATGTAGTCGGTGTCGGTGGTGATGAAGCTGGCGTAGGCCTCGTCGACGAGCACCATCGTGTCACTGGGAATGTTCTCCATGATGCGCCCGATCTCCTCGCTGGTCAGCGAGTTGCCAGTCGGGTTGTTGGGCGATGCCAGCAGCAGCATGCGGGGGTGAATGCGGTTGGTGTACTCAATGACCTCGTCGACGTTGTAGGCGAAGGTGTCGTCCTGCTCGTAGAGGGGATACATCTCGAACGTTCCGCCGCACTCGCTGGCCACCTTATTATAATACCACCACGAGAACTGGGGTATGAGAATCGTTTTGTTGTCGCCCTTCATCAGGAAGTAGTGAATGGCGTTCTTCAGGATTTCCTCGCCGCCGTAGGCCAGGAGCACCTGCTCCTCGGGTACGCCGTAGATTTCGCTGACGCGGACGCTGATAACGCTCTTCTTGCCCTGGTCGTAGATGCGGGTATAGAAGCACAGATCCTTCGCGTTGAAATTCTTTACTGCGTCAAGCACTTTCTGGCTTGGCTCAAAGTTAAACTCATTTCTGTCAAGATAGTTCATAATGTATTTTATTTCTTTTTATTATTCTATTCTTATCTACTCAACTCCTCATCAGAACGTCAGCGACAGCGAGTAGCGCAGGCCCCACTTCGGGCTGGTAGGCAGCTCGTTGTAGTTCAGACGACGCACATAGTCGATGTTGAAGAATTTGCAGATGTTGTGGATGCCCACCATCACCTCGACGTACGGCTTCTTCGAGTCCATCACGCTGACGCCCTCGGGGAACAGCATCAGACGGTCGCTGCCGGCATTCTCAGCCAGCATCGGGTTGTTTTTGTCGCTGAGCGAGCCCCAGAGGGTGCGCACGCCGATAAACTCGCGCCAGTGCCAGCGCTTGATGATGGGCGTACGGTTGAACAGTCGGCCGCTCAGGTCCCAGGTAATCATCAGCGACGCGTAACGGTCGTTCATGAACTCCATGTTGTTGACCAGGCTGAACGTCTCGCGCTGGGCGAAATACGATAGGTTGCTGGCGGGATGGATGAGCAGCAGGAATGGCACCTGGTCCCATTGCACGCCGCCTTTCAGCGTGACGTCGGCCTTGCCCCAGCTGCTGAGCCAGAAGCGCTTGAAGATGGTGGCTTCGGTGTAGTTGTAGTTATACTCTCCGTCGAACAGTCCGCTGAAGCCGCGGGTATGCGAGAGCGTGAACACCGGGGCGTCGAGGTTGATGACGCGGCGGCGCTGCTTGTTGTTGATATAGGTCTCGTCGGGCGCATAGCGCAGGCTGGCGGTGACCTCGGTGGTGCGCATCTTAGTCGTGGGAAGCTCGGCTACTGCCGTCTGCGGGTTGACGAACGACAGAGGCGTGAGGCGCAGTTCGCCGGCGCCCTCGTTCTCCTCGTGCTTGCCGCTGACGATGGCACGCAGGCCCCAGTCGGTCTCATACTCGAAGGCCAGCTGCTGACGCTTGTAGAACATCATCTTGTCGACCTTTGCCCACTTCATCGACATGAACACGTTATCCTTGTCGTGCTCCAGGAAGTGGTCGCCGGGCGAGCAGACGTCGTGCGACACCTGCAGGGTGACGGTACGGCGCGGGAACTCGTGGACCGAGTAGTTCTTCGGATTCAGCGAGTAGGTAACCTCGGCGTTATAGTAGTTCTTCCGGCTGTCCCAGCCGCGGGCATAATAACCCGAGAAGAACAAGTGCCTGTTCAGGTTGGCCGTCGTCCGGAGGCTCAGACGCGTGCGCCAGCCGTCAACAAAGTTTCGGCTGATAAGTGTCGTGATGGGACAGAGGTCAATGTAGTTCGGATTGCTGGTCTCGATAGAGTTCTCCATCAGCGTCTTCAGGCCAATCATGATGAACTTGAAACCCTTGATGGTCTCGAAGCCCTTGACAAACTTGTCCATGCGCTTCTCGCCTCGCGTGAGGTCGGCGTTCTTACGGTAGTTGTCCCAGTAAGCGGTATCGCGCATCTCGACGTCGGGGCTGACAATCTCCTTGGCGCCGCCCTTGAAGAGCTTTGCAGGCAGTTCGTCGAAGGCATAGTCTGACATGCGGGTGGCACGCGTGACGACGACACTCTCCTGAATGAATTCGAACAGCTTCAGCACCGTCACCATGTCGTTGCGGGTGAGCACCCACTGGCCGTCGTCCATGCGCTCAAACTCCTGATGAACCTGCATAGAGTCAACGAAGTTCACGTTGCTCTGCGTGGGGATGGTCAGCTGGCAGCTGCGCACGTGCAGCGTCGAGTCGTTCAAAATATAGAGGTCGCCCCTGAAGCCCCGGTCGTGTTGGTTGTTGGGGAGGAAATGTAGATGGATGCACGAGTCGCGGCCAATCTGAAGCGTATCCTCTATATAGTAACGGTAGAAGCCGAGTCCCTCCTTCGAAATGGGCGAAGTAAAGGGGCGCTGCAGCAACCGTATCTGGTCTTCGTAAAGGTCGATGTCGGTAAAGACGTCCTTGACGACGGTGTTGATGATGTCGCCCGTCTGGAACATATCGTTAACGCCCGACGACGTCCGGCCCTCGATGTATGTCTTCTCGGAGCGCGGCTTCTTGCGGTACACCTTCCTCGACACCGTCTCATCCACCGAGACGGGGATGGTCAGCTTGTTGGTGAAGGCGTTCACCTCAATCTGGTCCATCAGGAACTGGTGGTTGCTGAAGGGCTTCTTGGCCAGCTGCTCGGGCTTCAGGTCGTTCAGCGACACCGTCAGCTTCTCATACTTGTGGTACTCGTAGAAGTCGTTCACGGCGAGGTCGGTCTTCTTCTTCGCCTCCACCACGCGCTTCATCAGCTCGACGGCAGGGTTGTTCTTGCGGCTGTACTTCCTGCGCTTGGCCTTCACCTTCACCTCGCCCAGCTGCCTGCGGTCGGGCTTCAGGCGTATGTTCAGCTGGCCGCGCGTCTTCTCGCCCACGCGGATGGTGCGCTTCTTATAACCGACGGCGCTGAACGAAAGACTCCACCCCTGATGGCGTGCTATGCGGTAACGACCATTTACGTCGGCCACCGTAGCAATGCGATGACCGTCGTAAACCACACTTGTGCTGGCAATGCTGTCGCCAGTATCGGCATCGATGATGACACCCGTCAGGTATTCCTGAGCCTGCAAAGGCAACATCACCCACAAGAGAAGTATCGGAAAAATATATTTTTTCACTCCCGTATTCTGTTTATCGGCTGCAAAATTACTCATTTTTGTCGAAATAAACGCACTATTTCCGTTTTTTTCTTGGTAAACACATTATTTATTATTATTTTTGCAGACGTTTATGAACCCAAAACCAGCTAAAGTAATGAAAAGACTACTTCTTCTGACAGCCATCGTCCTCGGCTCTGCTTCGACGATGATGGCCGACACACCCCTGAAGGCAACCATCCACGCCGACAAGCCCGGCGCAAAAATCAACCGCGAAATCTACGGACAGTTCTCCGAGCACCTCGGCTCGTGCATCTACGGCGGACTGTGGGTAGGCCCCAAGTCAAAGATTCCCAACATCAACGGCTACCGCAAGGACGTCTTCGAGGCCCTCAAGGCCCTGCAGATTCCCGTCATGCGCTGGCCGGGCGGATGCTTTGCCGACGACTACCACTGGATGGACGGCATCGGCCCGCAGGAACAGCGCCCCTCGCTGCGCAACAACAACTGGGGCGGCACCATCGAGGACAACTCCTTCGGCACACACGAGTTCCTGAACCTCTGCGAGATGCTGGGCTGCGAGCCCTACATCAGCGGTAACGTAGGCTCGGGCACCGTCAAGGAAATGGCCCAGTGGGTGGAGTATATGACCAGCGACGGCGACACCCCGATGGCACGCCTGCGCCGCCAGAACGGCCGCGAGAAGGCCTGGAAGGTGAAGTACTTCGGCATCGGCAACGAGGCCTGGGGCTGCGGCGGCAACATGACTCCCGAGTACTACAGCGACGAGTTCCGCAAGTTCAACACTTACCTGCGCGACTACACCGGCAACAAGCTCTACCGCATTGCCAGCGGCGCCAGCGACTACGACTACAACTGGACCGAGGTGCTGATGAAGAACATCGGCAACCGCATGCAGGGCATCTCGCTCCACTACTACACCTGCTCGGGATGGGACGGCCCCAAGGGCTCGGCCACCAACTTCGACAACAACCAGTACTACTGGGCGCTCGGCAAGTGTCTTGAGATTGAGGACGTCATCAAGAAGCACAAGGCCATCATGGACGAGGCCGACCCGAAGAACACCATCGGACTGCTCGTCGACGAATGGGGCACGTGGTGGGACGAGGAGCCCGGCACCATCAGCGGCCACCTCTACCAGCAGAACGCCCTGCGCGACGCCTTCGTGGCCTCGCTCTCGCTCAACGTCTTCCATAAGTACACCGACCGCGTTAAGATGGCCAACATCGCTCAGGTGGTCAACGTGCTGCAGTCGATGATCCTGACCGACCAGAAGGGCACGGGCCACATGGTGCTCACGCCCACCTACCACGTGTTCAAGCTCTACACGCCGTTTATGGAGGCCACCTACCTGCCCGTCGACCTCGAGAGCGAGACGATGGCCGTCAGCAAGGCCTACTTCCGCCAGAAGGAGGGAGCCAAGGATGCCGGCTACCGCCCCTGCCCGATGCTCTCGGCCTCGGCCGCCAAGACCAAGGACGGCAGCATCATCCTCGCCGTCACCAACGTCTCGCTTGACAAGGAGCAGACCATCGACTTCGAGATTGACGGCTTCACGCCCCGCCAGGTCAGCGGACAGATTCTTACCTCGCGCAGCGTAGCCGACTACAACGACTTCAGCCATCCCTCAGTCGTTGCTCCCGCCGACTTCAAGGATGCCACCCTGAAGAAAGGCGCCGTCAGCGTCAAGATTCCCGCCAAGTCGCTCGTCGTGCTTAACATCAAGTAGCCGGAAAATAAAAAATATTCCGAAACGACCTTGTGTCTCAGAATTAATTTGTACCTTTGCAGAAAATTTCGCGTTAAACAATAATTATTCATTATGAACGACAACAAAGTTATGAACATGGCTGCCGACAACATCCGTATCCTGGCAGCTTCGATGGTTGAAAAGGCTAAGTCGGGACACCCCGGCGGCGCTATGGGTGGTGCTGACTTCATCAACACCCTGTACAGTGAATTCCTCGTCTACGACCCCGAGAATCCCGCATGGGAAGGTCGCGACCGCTTCTTCCTCGACCCCGGCCACATGGCTCCGATGCTCTATTCGCAGCTCGCCCTCATCGGGAAGTTCACGCTCGAGGACCTGAAGAACCTGCGCCAGTGGGGCTCGGTCACGCCCGGCCACCCCGAGCGCGAGATTGAGCGCGGCATTGAGAACACCTCTGGTCCCCTCGGCCAGGGCCACACCTTCGCCGTGGGTGCTGCCATCGCCGCCAAGTTCCTGAAGGCTCGTCTGGGCAATGTGATGAACCAGACCATCTACGCCTACATCTCTGACGGCGGCGTGCAGGAGGAGATTTCGCAGGGTGCAGGCCGCATTGCCGGTAACCTGGGCCTCGACAACCTCATCATGTTCTACGATGCCAACGATATTCAGCTCTCGACCAAGACCGAGGTGGTGACCTGCGAGGACACCGCCAAGAAGTACGAGGCATGGGGCTGGTATGTGCAGAAGATTGACGGTAACGACGTCGACCAGATTCGCGAGGCCATCAAGAAGGCCCAGGCTGAGAAGGAGCGTCCGTCGCTCATCATCGGCCACTGCGTCATGGGCAAGGGTGCCCGCAAGGCCGACGGTTCGAGCTACGAGTCGAACTGCGCTACCCACGGTGCTCCCCTCGGTGGCGATGCCTACATTAACACGATGAAGAACCTGGGTGCCGATCCCGAGAACCCGTTCCAGATCTTCCCCGAGGTACAGGAGCTCTACGCCAAGCGCGCCAAGGAGCTGCGCCAGATCTGCGACCAGCGCTATGCCGAGAAGGCTGAGTGGGCCAAGGGCCATCCCGTACAGGCCAAGCAGCTCGAGGAGTGGTTCAGCGGCAAGGCTCCCGTCATCGACTGGACGAAGGTCGAGCAGAAAGCCGGTGCTGCCACCCGCGGTGCATCGGCTACCGTGCTGAGCGCACTGGCTGAGCAGGTGCCCAACATGATCTGCGCCTCGGCCGACCTGTCGAACTCCGACAAGACCGACGGCTTCCTGAAGAAGACCCACGACCTGGTTCGCGGCGACTTCAGCGGTGCCTTCTTCGAGGCTGGCGTGGCCGAGCTGACAATGGCCTGCTGCTGCATCGGTATGGCCCTGCACGGCGGCGTCATCCCCGCCTGCGGCACGTTCTTCGTGTTCTCTGACTATATGAAGCCCGCCGTCCGCATGGCTGCCCTCATGGAGCTGCCCGTGAAGTTCATCTGGACCCACGACGCATTCCGCGTTGGTGAGGACGGTCCTACCCACGAGCCCGTTGAGCAGGAGGCCCAGATCCGACTGATGGAGAAGCTGAAGAACCACCACGGCAAGAACTCGGTGCTCGTTGTTCGTCCCGCTGATGCCGAGGAGACCACCGTCTGCTGGCGCATGGCTATGGAGAACACCGACACGCCGACCGCCCTCATCTTCTCGCGTCAGAACATCGAGATGCTGCCCGAGGGCAACGACTACTCGCAGGCTACGAAGGGTGCCTACGTCGTTGCCGGTAGCGACGAGGACTACGACGTCATCCTACTGGCCAGCGGTTCTGAGGTGTCTACCCTCGAGGCCGGTGCCAAGCTGCTTGCTGCCGACGGCATTAAGACGCGCGTCGTGAGCGTTCCCTCCGAGGGTCTGTTCCGCAGCCAGCCGAAGGAGTACCAGGAGAGCGTACTGCCCGCAGGCAAGAAGAAGTTCGGTCTGACCGCCGGTCTGCCTGTCACCCTCGAGGGTCTGGTAGGTGCCGACGGCTGCGTCTGGGGTCTGCAGAGCTTCGGTTTCTCGGCTCCTTACAAGGTGCTCGACGAGAAGCTCGGCTACACCGGCCAGAACGTCTACGACCAGGTAAAGAAACTGCTGGCATAAACGCCATCATCAAGAATCGATAAAGACAGCGCATCCTCCGTCTGGATGCGTTGTTTTTTTGCATCCATACAAATACGTTCGCATCATTTTTAACTGTAACATACTTCTAAGGCAAGGACTTCTGAACCATAAATCCACACAAAATCAGACACGAAATCGCTTGTCAAAGAAAAGATTTGTGTGCGATTCGTGAAGATTTAAGGTTCTTCGAGCCCGACCCAATGGCTCATGCGCTTCTTCAGACCTCCCCTAACCTCCCCTGACTCAGGAGGGGAATTTCGTGCGGGGAATTCCTCCCCTGAGTCAGGGGAGGTTAGGAGGGGTCTGAACAAGGTCAGGAAACGTCTGAACAATGGACGATTCGCTTCTTCAGAACTCCCCTACCCCATAGTACTCGCCATTCGTGGTCATTTGGTCATGGTCATTTTGGTCATTTTCGATTTCGGAAACGCGGTTATTTGCTCACTATATATAAATATTATAATATTTATATTATAGTGCAGATTATGACATTATCTGTTTCCGATTTTGACAAATGACCAAATGACCAAATGACCGCAGCACCATCATTAACCCGGCCACCTGGCACGACTACCCGGGTATGTTAGCCTGACTAAGTTGGCAAGTGGGGAAAATGAGCGACGGACGAAACAATCTGCCAAAAAAAGGGAGGAAAAATTTGTTTATTCGTCAGGTTTGCAGTACCTTTGCACAATAAAAACTAAAACTAATTAACTTGTAAAAAATGCTGGAAGTAAAGACAGTTGGCATTGCCAGCGACCACGCCGGCTTTGCATTGAAGCAATTCGTGAAAAAGTATCTGGAGGAGAAGGGATACGAGTACAAGGACTATGGCACCTACAGCGAGGACTCATGCGACTACTCGGACTTCGGCCATGCGCTGGCCCGCGGCATTGAGCAGGAGGAGGTCTATCCGGGCATCGCCATTTGCGGCTCGGGCGAGGGCATCAACATGACGCTGAACAAGCACCAGTCGATACGTGCTGGCCTGTGCAGGATTCCCGAGATTGCCCACCTCATCCGTCAGCACAACAACGCCAACGTGCTGGTGATGCCCGGACGCTTCATCGACGAGGAGATGGCGCGCAAGATTATGGACGAATATTTCGCCACCGATTTTGAGGGCGGACGCCACCAGCGGCGCATCGATAAAATACCGGTTTAGGCAGTTTCGCGCGCCCGTACCTTATTTATTTAATGCCGGGAGACAGAAAAATGCACTATTTTGAAAAAAAGTCGCAAGAAAATTTCCATATCTCACTGAAAAACAGTATCTTTGCACTCCCAAATTGAAAGTAAACACAATTAATGTAATAAAAAATATAATTTTTAAGGAAATGACTAAGGCTGACATCATCAACAAAATCTCGGATGAGACGGGCATCGCCAAGAAGGACGTGGCCGCTACCGTAGAGGCATTTATGGAGGAAATCAGAGTAAGCTTGGCTTCTAATAAGGAGAATGTGTACCTGCGTGGTTTCGGCAGCTTCATCGTGAAGCACCGTGCCCAGAAGACGGCCCGCAACATATCGAAGAACACGACGCTGGTCATCGACGCTCACGACTTCCCCGCATTCAAGCCCGCCAAGAGCTTTATCTCGAAAATGAAGTAATACAACAATCAGAATAATAATAAACATTAAAGAACTATGCCAAACGGAAAAAAGAAGAAGGGCCACAAGATGGCTACTCACAAGCGCAAGAAGAGACTGCGCAAGAACCGTCATAAGAGCAAGTAAGCTCTGACAGGCGAACAAGAAATGAAGGGAGTGTGGCTGCGTAAAACCATAAAGCGCGCCACACCCCTTTTCGTAACAACAAACCACACCCCAAGCAAAACAAATCCTAAGAATGACAAGCGAAGTTATCATCGATGTGCAACCGAAGGAGATTTCCATCGCTCTGCTCGAGGACAAACAGCTGGTGGAATACCAGAACGAGCGTCGCGAGGTTTCATTCTCGGTGGGCAACATCTACGTGGCAAAGGTAAGGAAACTGATGCCCGGACTGAACGCCTGCTTCGTCGACGTAGGGTACGAGAAGGACGCCTTCCTTCACTATCTTGACTTGGGCACTCAATTCAGCTCTTACGAGAAATACCTGAAACAGGTACAGAGCGACAGAAAGCGACTTTATCCCATCCAGAAAGCCACGCGGCAGCCGGAGCTGCCGAAGGACGGTAGCGTGCAGAACACGCTGCAGGTAGGCCAGGAGGTGATGGTGCAGGTTGTCAAGGAACCCATCTCCACCAAAGGCCCGCGACTGACGTGCGAACTGAGCTTCGCCGGCCGTTACATCGTGCTCATACCCTTTGGCGATAAAGTCAACGTATCTTCTAAAATCAAACGAGGCGAGGAACGCAGCCGGCTGAAGCAGCTCATACAGAGCATCAAGCCCAAGAACTTCGGCGTCATCGTGCGCACGGTGGCCGAGGGCAAGCGCGCCGCCGAGCTGGACCAGGAGATGAAAATCCTGCTCAAACGCTGGGAAGAGGCCATCACGAAGGTGCAGAAGACCCAGCAGCGCCCGCAACTGGTGTTTGAGGAGGAGAGCCGTGCCGTAGCATTGCTGCGCGACTTGTTCAATCCTACTTACGACGCTATCTGCATCAACGACGAGACCATCTACAACCAGGTGAGAGACTACGTCGGACTGATAGCCCCCGAGAAGCAGGACATCGTGAAGCGCTACACGGGCACCGTCCCCATCTTCGACAACTACGGCGTCACCAAGCAGCTGAAGTCAGGATTCGGCAAGACCGTCAACTACAAGCACGGGGCCTATCTCATCATCGAGCACACAGAGGCCATGCACGTCGTCGACGTCAACAGCGGAACTCGCGTCAAGAAAGAAAACGGTCAGGAAGCCAATGCGCTGGAGACCAACTTAGGGGCTGCCGACGAGCTGGCACGCCAGTTGCGACTACGAGACATGGGAGGAATCATCGTGGTCGACTTCGTGGACATGAATCTCGCCGAAGACCGCCAGTTGCTCTACGAGCGCATGTGCAAGAACATGCAGAAAGACCGTGCCCGCCACAACATCCTGCCGCTGTCGAAGTTCGGCCTGATGCAGATTACGCGTCAGCGCGTCCGACCGGCCATGGATGTCAACGTAGAAGAAGACTGTCCCACCTGTTTCGGCACCGGAAAGATCAAGTCGTCGATTCTTTTCACCGACCAGTTAGAGAGCAAGATTGACCGCCTCGTCAACAAGATAGGCATCAGGAAGTTCTACCTGCACGTTCATCCCTACGTGGCAGCCTACATCAATCAGGGAATGGTATCGCTGAAGCTGCGCTGGCAGATGAAGTACGGCTTAGGAGTACGCATCGTCCCCTCACAGAAACTGGCTTTCCTGCAGTACGAATTCTACGACTCGAAACACCAGTTCATCGACATGAAAGAGGAGATTGAAACCAAAAAGTAAAGGGAACCCGCAAGAGTTCCCTTTTTCTATTTCACACGATTTTGAAGCGCACGCGGAATGAGCGCTCGTGCTCGTCCCAGTTGGTGCCCAGCATCTCGAAGCGCCCTATCTGGCCCGTCGAGCGGACGTGCTTGCCGATGCAGGGGCAGACGTCGTAGTCGCCGATGCGCACCAGCCGGATGGTGTCGGAGGCATCGTCGGGCAGCCGCTCGGTCGAGACGTCGTCGGGCAGTTCGTCGCGACTGACAAACTCGAAGGTGACGGGCAGGTCGGCCTCAATCAGTTCGTTCATCCTGCGCTCAATCTCCTTCTCCTCCTGCCGCGTAGGCTTATGGTCGAGGTGGAAGCTCATCTTGCTCTTCTTCCGCTCGACGTGGGCATTGTACGAGCGTCCGCAGCCGAAGAGCTGAATCATCGTGCGGTTCAGCAGATGCTCAGCCGTGTGGGCAGGCGGGAAAGACACATCGCGCTCTTCAAGCATCTCGTAGTCGTTGTTCTGTTTAGAAGCCATTTCGAAAACGGTATTTAGCCTTTACGGGCTGCAAAGATACAAAAAAAAAGTGAAAAGTGAAAAGTGAAAGGTGAAAAGTGGAAAAAAATACGTAACTTTGCGCTTGTTTTGAAACATGACAGAAACAATATGTTAAAACTTTCCGAATTACAGCTGGTCAGTTCTCGCAAGGCGCTCAACGACATTCCTGAAGGGAAGGTGCTCATCAATACCATCAACGCCCACTCTTACAACGTGGCCCAGAAGGACGACCTCTTTGCACAGGCGCTTGCCGGCGGCGACTATCTTATTCCCGACGGGGCCTCGGTCGTCAAGGCCTGCCGCTGGCTGAAAGGCAAGTCGCAGCCCGCGGAGCGCATTGCCGGCTGGGACCTGTTTGAATTCGAAATGCGACGCTTGCAAACGAAGGCTGCCAACAATGGCCGCCAGCTTCGTGTCATGTTCATGGGCTCATCCGAGCGCGTGCTGCAGCTCATCCGCGAGCGAGCTGCCAAGGACTATCCGCAGCTCGACGTCGTCACCTACTCCCCACCCTACAAGCCCGAGTTCAGCGCCGACGACAATGCCGCCATCATCAGCGCCATCAACGCCGCCAACCCCGACCTGCTCTGGATAGGCATGACCGCTCCGAAGCAGGAGAAGTGGACCTACCGGCATTGGCCGCAGCTCAACATCCATTGCCACGTGGGCACCATCGGCGCCGTCTTCGACTTCTACGCAGGCACCGCCCAGCGCGCACCCCTCTGGTGGCAGCGCCACTCGCTGGAGTGGCTCTACCGCCTGATGAAGGAGCCCCGCCGCATGTGGCGCCGCTACGTCGTGGGCAATCCGCTGTTCCTGTGGAACGTCCTCTCAGAGAAGTTTTAGCTTGAGCACTACCGCCGAGCGCGCAGCCACCTGGATACGCGCCGCCTCCGACGCATTCAGCGTCAGTTCCTGCGTGCCGCCGTTCAGCAGGTCAGTGGCCGTGTACGTGCCTTCGCTCATGTTCAGGAATTCGAAGGCATGCCGGGGAATCCTGACGCTGACCGTCGCGTCGTTGTTGTCGAAATTGGCAACCACCAGCAGCTGACTCGTCTTCGACGCCCGCCTGAGGAACATATACTGGCGGTGGCAGTCGGGGTTCACGTACATCAGGTCGTAGAACGCGCCCTCAACGACGGCCTTCTCCTTGCGGGCAATCGTCAGCACCTTCTTATAAGTATCGGCCAGCTGCTTCTCCTCCTGTGTCAGCTTCTTCGCAGCAGCCCGGCAGAGCGTGCCCACCGACCAGTAGTCGAAGATGGTGGTACGCCCGTCGTGCCCGCTGAATCCCTCCTGATCCATGCCGCGCTCGCCGTACTCCTGGCCCGCATAGACCATGAAGGGGTTGCGCTGCATCAGCGCGTTCACCACCAGCGCCGGCACCGCCTTGCGCCCGTCGGCAGCAAAGAAGTCGGAGCCGATGCGCAGCTCGTCGTGGTTCTCGAGGAAGTAGAGCATGTGGGCGCCTATGTCGTCGGTCTGCTGCCAGGCGCCGGTAATGGCCTGCGTCGACTGCTGACCGCGAATCACCTGGAACATCGTGTCGTACATCCCCACCTTGTCGTACAGGTAGTCGAAGCCCGAGGCCAGATAGTGGCGGTACTCGCCCGGATTGTACACCTCGCCGATGAACACCAGTTCGGGGTGCTCGGCCTTCACCTTCGCCGTAGCGTAGGCCCAGAACTCGGCAGGCACCATCTCGGCCATGTCGCAGCGGAACCCGTCGATGCCCTTCGCAGCCCAGAAAAGCAGAATGTCGGTCATCTTCAGCCACGTGTCGGGAATGGGGTCGAAGTGGCCCACCCGGCCGGCGTAGTAGTCCACGCCGTAGCAGAGCTTCACCGTCTCATACCAGTCGTTCTTGCCCGGCGCATTGTGGAAGCAGTCGTTGCCCGTAGCCTTGGCAGGCTCCTCCATATATGGCTCAGTCTCACCGTGATAGAGGTCGAAGTATGGCGTAAACCTTTGACCCGGACAGTAGTAGAAATTGTTCTGCGGGTCGAAGCCCAGCTCTGCGTTGTCATCCTCGCCCAGGTCCCTGACGCCGGCGGGCTTGCTGATGCTCTTGTACTGGCGCGCCACGTGGTTGGGCACGAAGTCGATAATGACCTTCAGGCCAGCCTTGTGCGTGCGCTCCACCAGCTGCTCAAACTCCTCCATGCGCTGACTGACGTTGACGGCCAGGTCGGGGTCGATGTCGTAGTAGTCGGCGATGGCGTAGGGCGAGCCTGCCCTACCCTTCACCACGGCCGGATGCTGGCGGGGAATGCCCTGCTCAGAGTAGTCGGTCATCGTGGCGTGGCGTATGACGCCCGTGTACCATACGTGGCTCACGCCCATCGCCTTCAGCTGTCTGAGCACCGTCGGTGTAAAGTCGTTCAACTTACCGCAGCCGTTCTCCTCGATCGAGCCGCCCGGCTTCCGCGTCGTGTTCCTGTTGCCGTAGAGGCGTGTAAAAATCTGATAAATAATGACTTTCTCCATAAGTAGCTGCAAAGTTACGAAAAGTCGCGAGAATTACAAAAAGAATTCATTCTTTTTTTCCCCAGACGTCGGATAATTCTCGCTGAGAGGAATCCCCCGCCGCCAAATTCCCCTCCTGAGTCAGGAAAGGAATTGTCCGCCGGCAAAAATCCCCTCCTAAGTTGCATGGGTATCTCTCCGCAGGTGGTCATGAAGTGGACAGGCCACAGTGACTATAAGGCCATGAAGCCGTACATCGATGTGTGTGACGATATCAAGGCCGAGGCCATGAAGAAATTCGATGACTTCTAAATGGTAAAAAATCTAAAAAATGGCAAAGTTCTTGCACTTTTGCCGTTTTTTAGTTATCTTTGCAGCGTGAAATAAAAACAGAGCGCATGACAGGAGTAAGCAACAACATCATCGCATATGCAGAGAGCAGGCCACAATTCTCAGTTGACGATCTGGCTTCAGCTATTGACGGGGGTATAGAGCGCAATACGCTCAGTTGGCACCTGAGCAATCTCTGCAAACTGGGCAAGCTCAGGAGAATCGGTCGTGGTCTGTACTCTGCTCAGATGAAGACTGCCTATAACATCAAAGCTTCAAAGAAGGTTAGGAGTCTCTTTCGTTCGCTTCATAAGGAGTTCCCCTTTGCCGACTTCTGCCTATATGAAGGAAGCCTGCTCACGCCATTGCTCCATGACCTCTCCCCTAACTCCACCATCTATATGGAGACGAACCGCGACGTGATGGAGAGTGTCTTCAATCGCCTAAGCCAAAAATTCCAAGGCCGGCTGTTCCTGGCTCCCACCAGGGAGATGATCTCAAAATATATAGATCTCGCACAGGAGAATATCATCATTAAGCCACTGATCACGGAGTCGCCGCTGACAGAGGATAATGGCGTACCGATGCCTACGCTGGAGAAACTGCTCGTTGACACAAGGGTCGATGCCGATTTCTATTATCTGCATGGAAATGAGAATCTGGAGATGCTCAGGACGGCCATTGCCCATTATGACGTCAACCAGACGCGCCTGCTGAGATATGCCGACCGCAGAAACGAGAAAGAGAACATTATCAAAGACTTGAAAGAAATACAATGATAAGAAAAAAATACTAAAAAGGGGCATGAAAAAGGTACTTATCGACGCACATACGCATACCGTGGCATCAGGCCATGCCTACAGCAGTCTGCAGGAGATGGTAAGGGCCGCTGCCGACAAGGGACTGGAGGTGCTGGGCATCACGGAACATGGTCCTAGCGTACCAGGAACTTGTCCGACGATCTATTTCAAGAACATGTTCGTAGTACCGCGGCAGATGTACGGCATCCGGCTGTTGATGGGATGCGAAATCAATATCCTCGACACCAAAGGTACGCTCGACCTTACGGAAGAGCAGATCAGTTGGCTCGACATCGGCATCGCCGGAATACACAGTGCATGGTATCAGGCCGGCACAAAGGAAGAGAACACCTGGGGAATGATCAACGTGATACGTCATCCGAAGATTCACATCATCAGCCATCCGGGTGACGGTTCGGCAGAGCTGGACTTCGAAAAGCTGGTACTGGCTGCTAAGGATGCCCACACATTGTTGGAAATCAACAACCACTCACTTGCTCCTCAGCGCAAGAAGTCCGTGGCTCGCGACAACAATCTGGAAATCCTGCGTCTTTGCAAGAAGTACGACGTCCCTACGATTCTCGGCAGCGATGCTCATATATCATTCCAGATAGCAGACTACGAACGCCTCTACCCTCTCATTGAAGAGACCGACTTCCCTGACGAGTTGATCATGAACTATTGGCCGGATAAGTTTATCAGCTATCTTGGCATAAAAGAGTAGCAGCTATCTGCAAGATATTTTGCAACCCGATATGCAGAAAGAAAAGACGATATTGTTCCTTCACGGATTCTATGCCAGCGGCCAGTGCGTGCCTGCTGTGGCATTGAGGGAGGCTTTTGAGGGGAAAGCTAACGTACTGACTCCTGACCTCCCACTCCACCCTCATGATGCCATCATGCTTATCCGAGACATCTGCGACAAGGAGAAGCCTGACGTGCTTGTAGGCAACAGCTGC
>CADCEQ010000046.1 GCA_902800435.1 uncultured Prevotellaceae bacterium
TTTTTCGTACCTTTGGGCCGTCATTAATGTTTTTAAACACACAAGATGGCCAAAACTGTAAAAACCATACTGCTCTTAGCACTTATGGCAATCGCTGCCGGCTGTACAGGCTCCGACGGAGAGGGCCAGCAGGAGCAGTCTGCCTATCAGGGCATCGACACCGTGCCGATGCTCATCACGCAGATTAAGAAGTGCTCGCGCCTCTACACCACAGAGATGAAGGTCCACAAAATCGTGACCCACGACGACGTGGTGAAGCTGCAGGGCAAGCTGCTCAAGCAGAACATCGACATCAAGCTGCCAATGGGCGAGCGCAAGGTGGCCATTCCCATCGACGCCACGCTGAAGGCCTACATCGACTTCAGCGACTTCTCAGAGCGCAACATCGAGCGCACGGCCGACGGCAAGATTACCATCCTGCTGCCCGACCCACGGGTAGAGCTGACCTCGTCGAAGGTCAACCAGCAGGAGATACGCTCGTTCGTGGGCATCGTGCGGTCAAGGTTCAGCGACGAGGAGCTGACGCGCTACGAGCAGCAGGGGCGCGAGGCCATCATCCAAAGCATCCCCCGACTGGGCATTGTCGACATGGCGAAGGCGAGTGCCGCCCATGCCCTGGTGCCGATTATCAGGCAGATGGGCTACCGCGAGGAGGACATCACCGTGGCCTACCGCAAGGATTTCAAGTCGTTCGACATCAGCAAATTCTTAGAAATGAGGAATGAGAAATGAGAAATGAGGAACGAGAAATGAGGAATAAAGGCAAAAACAACCTGGAGCTGGTGGTGAAGACCCTGACGCTGGTGGCCATCATCATCTTTCTGTGGTGGCTGCTGATAGCCGAGAAGGACAACCACATAGGGCTGAAAGTCGAGGACGACATCAACCCGACGCCCGAACAGATACAGAGCATCCGCGACATCGGCCAGTGGGAGTTCCTCAGCATCAGTAACGAGGAGCTGGTCGACACCGTCCGCAAGGGCGTGTTCTCCGACGACCAGCTGGTGCGCATCTACTATGGTACGCTGCGCTTAGGCGTCGACCTGAGCAAGACGAAGAAGAACTGGATCACTGCCCACGGCGACACCATCGTGGTGCGACTGCCCAAGGTGGGACTGCTCGACAAGGAGTTTATCGACGAGACGCGCACCAAGGCCTTCTATGAGTCGGGGCGCTGGACAGCCCGCGACCGCGAGGCCCTCTACCGCAAGGCGCGCCGCCAGATGATGAGCCACGCCCTGACCAAGGAGAACCTGAAGACGGCCGAGGCCAATGCCGAGCACGAGGTGCGCCGCATGATGAGTGCCATGGGCTACAACAACATAACCGTCAAGTTTGATAAGTAAGATGGACCGACTGAACGAGATACTGACTGAAGTGAGCGGCCTGCTCTGGGGCTGGCCGATGATTATATTATTATTAGGTACGCACGTGTATCTGACCATTATCCTGCGCTTCCCGCAGCGCAAGATTCTGACCGCCATCCGACTCTCGGTGAAGCGCGACCCGGGTGCCACGGGCGACGTGTCGCAGTTCCGCTCACTGGCCACCGCCCTGGCCGCCACCATCGGCACGGGCAACATCATCGGTGTGGCAACGGCCATCGCCCTCGGAGGCCCCGGCGCCGTGCTGTGGTGCTGGCTGACGGGCGTGTTCGGCATCTCGACGAAGTACGCCGAGGGACTCTTGGCCATCAAGTATCGCGTGAAGACCAAGAAAGGCCGCATGCTCGGCGGCCCGATGTACGCACTGGAGCGCGGACTGGGCTGGAAGTGGCTCGCCGTGCTCTTCGCCCTGTTCACTGCCCTGGCCTCCTTCGGCATCGGCAACACCGTGCAGGCCAACGCCATCGCTACCGTGGCCAACGAGACCTACAACATCAGCCCCGCCCTGACGGGAGCCGTCGTCTGTCTGCTCACGGGAGCCGTCGTCCTGGGCGGCGTCAAGAGCATCGCCCGCGTCTGCGGCCTGCTGGTGCCCTTCATGGCACTGTTCTACGTCATGGGCTGCCTCTACATCCTCTGCGTCAACGCCCCCTATCTGTGGCCGGCGCTGAAGCTCATCGTCGCCTCGGCCTTCTCGCCGCAGGCTGCCGGCGGCGGCTTCGTCGGCACCACGGTGATGATGGCCGCCCGCTTCGGCATAGCCCGCGGACTCTTTTCTAATGAGTCGGGCATGGGCTCGGCACCCATCGTGGCGGCTGCCGCACAGACGCGCAACCCCGTGCGCCAGGCATTGGTGTCGAGCAGCGGCACGTTCTGGGACACCGTCGTCATCTGCGCCCTCACGGGCCTCGTCATCGTCAGCAGCGTACTGGCCTACCCCGACATCGACTTCCAGAACGGCGCCACGCTGACGAAGGCCGCCTTCTCGAAGATTCCCGTCGTCGGCACGCCCCTGCTCACGTTCGGCCTGCTCACCTTCGCCTTCTCTACCATCCTCGGCTGGTGCTACTACGGCGAGCGGGCTGTCGAGTACCTGCGCGGTCACAGCTGGGTGCTCGTCTACCGCGTGTTCTACATCGCCGCCGTCTTCGCGGGCAGTGTCATTGAGCTCAACCTCGTCTGGAACCTCGCCGACTGCATGAACGCCCTGATGGCCATCCCCAACCTTGTTTCGCTGCTCGCGCTCAGCGGCGTCCTGATCCACGAGACGCGCAAATACCTGTGGCGCGGGAAACTGGATAGTGAGATGTGATACAATTTTGCTACCAAAACCCGGTGCCTTTTTGGCAAAACCCGGCGCCTTTTGGTTGTAAACCCCCGCCTTTCGTCAAAGTGTCAGGAAGTGTCGGAAGTGTAAGATGTTTCCTGCGATTAACAATCAGGGGAGCTCCACATCGACGACATGGGCGATGCCGTCGGCGACGCGGAACTTCACATCGCGTCCGGCGAAGGGCATGCCGTAGACGCGGCTGGGGTCGTCGTGGTAGCGGGGCCGTGGGTCCTGGGCCAGCACGTCGCAAAGGGCACGATAGTCGCTGGCCGAGAACTGGCGGGCAACATCGTCGGGGACTTCCACCTGGAGCGGCTGCCACTCATGCCGGTCGACGAAGCCGGAGCGGGCATCGGGGTGGGCATCGGCGTAGGCGACGTAGGGCTTGATGTCGTAGATGGGCGTACCGTCCATCAGGTCGGCGCCGAGCACGTGGATGACGGGACCCTCATCGGGCGTCAGCTCCACACGGTCGAGCCTGACGCACGACAGTCCGAGGCGGTTGGGACGGAAAGGCGACCGCGAGGCAAACACCCCCACCCGCTCGTTGCCACCGAGCCGCGGCGGACGGACGGTTAAAGCTGCGGGCTCGGGGGAGAGGCTAAAGCCCCAGATAAGCCAGAGGAAGTCGAAGTCGTCAATACCACGGACGGCCTCCTCGCGACGGAAGTCAGGAGTGAAGACGATGTAGCCAGGCAGCGTGGCTGCCAGACCGCTCTGCCGGGGAATGCCGAACTTCGACGTCAGCGGCGAATGGAAATAGGCGATGGGACTGATGTTCACAGGCGGGAGTTATTTGGCGGTGAACACAAAGTCCTCGAGCGTGCAGATAGACCTCTCCTTGAAATCCGACTTAAAGACGAAGAAGAGGGCGTGCTTGCCTGCCAAACCCGACAAGCCAGGCAGGGGAATCGTCAGCTCAACAGATTTCCCGACTGGCATGTCGCCCCTCACGTCAACCTTGCCAAGCGTTAAACCGCGCTGCGAAGCCCAGGGACGGTCGGCCATGACTTCAATGGTTCCGTCGATGCCCTCAGGTATGATTTTCAGCAGCAGCTGCACGTTCTTCTTGCCTTGAAGGGCAGTGAAGTTGAAGTACTTGTACCCCACGATGGATCCGTCGGTATTGTTGACCACCTGATTGGTGTTGTTACGCAGGTCGTAGGGTGCATCAAACTTGTCGTCGGTACCGTAACTGGCAGCCACATACGAGCCGTAGAAGGTATTGTTGGGCCATTCGTGGACGGCGGGCTTCGGGCCAGTCAGCCAGCAGGCGATGCCGGCGGAGTGGCGCTCCAACGGATTCAGGCCTTCGAGAGCGAAGCCCTCGGAGTTGTATTCGCCCTCGCTGATCTCGACCTTGCCGCCAGGGCCTTCCTCAACCTTCACGTCGATAGGAGCCACCATAGCCTGGCGGGCGTACTCGTTGGTGCCCGTCTGGCGATGATAGAACACATACCACTGGCCGTGGATCTCGCAGATGGAGCCGTGGGTATTACCGTCGGGAACGGCAGAGGCGATGGTGTCGCCCTGCTCGTTGATTTCACGGCCACGACCGTCGATGATGGTGCCGCCGTAGGTCCAGGGGCCTAAGGGGCTGTCGCTGTAGCAGTAGGCGAGGGTATAGTTCGACGTGGGCAGGCCGAACTCGCCGTCCTCGGTGAAGCGGCTGTAGATGAAGACGTACTTGTCCTTGATCTTACGGATGCTGGAGGCCTCGAAGAAGCGGAAGCGGCCCGGCTGGTTGCGCCCGCTGATCATGTCTTCGACAATCTTCGTGCCGGGCTTCACGGTAGCCATTGTCGTCGGGTCGAACTCGGCGGTATAGCTCCGCTCAAAGCCCCAGTAGCCGTAGACGCGGCCGTCGTCATCGACGAAGACGGCTGGGTCGAACTGCAGCACGCCGTCCACCTTGTTCGGGTCGTCTGCGTTCCAGTTGCACACCTCGAACGGGCCGTCGGGGCGGTCGCTCTTGGCAATCAGGCCGTTGCGCATGCCCGTCTGGTCGTTGGGGAACAGGTAGTAGGTCTTCTTGCCCGTGCTGTCGGTGACGAGCGTCACGTCGGGGGCATAGAGCACGTCGGCGGTGCCTGCCGTGTCGAAGGGTTCGCCCTTGGCGTTCTTGTCGACGACGAGGATGACGCCGTCGTAGCGCCAGTTGTTCAGGCTGTCGACAGAAGCCGACCACACCACCTGGTCGCGGCCGCAGTATTCGGTTATCAGGTTGTCGTGAGAGCCGTAGACGTAGACGCGGTACTTTCCCGGCTGATCGGGGTCTTCAAAGACGTAGGGCTCGCCGTCGGGTATGTGCTCCCAGAGGGGCATATAGGGGTTGCCGACGGTGGTGAGGGTTGTAGGTTGTGCCGATTGTTGTGACTGGCACGAGGCGGCCGCCAGCATGCAACAGGCAGCTGCCACGGCAATGTTCAGTTTGTTGGTTTTCATATTCGTTATCGTTTTAATGGTTAATCTTCAATGTTCCGTCCTTCAGTCCGATAGCCTGCGCCTTGAGCACGCCCTTGCCGCGAACAACGGCCAGGCACTTGCCGAAGAAGGCCTTGCGCTGAGGGGCTGTGAACCTCATTCCCGACGTTCCGTCGCCTACCCGTAGCCTTTCCATCGACGTCTGACAACCGTTGTCGGTGGCCACAACCGTCGCTCCATCGGTAGCTGTGAAGAACACCCGGTCCTCAGCCCAAGGGCAGATGTTCCCCTGTGCGTCGACAATGTCGGCGCAAACAAAGCAGAGGTCCTTGCCCTGATAGTCAACGCTAAGCCGCACGGCAGCGGGCTGACCGGCGGTGCGGATGGTCTGCTCACAGACCACCTTGCCGTCCTTGCGGCTCACGGCCTTTACCTCGCCCGGCTCGTACTTCACGCGCCACATGACATGGTATGTATGGTCGTCCTTAGAGCGCACGCCCTGCGACTTGCCGTTGACAAACAGCTCCACCTCGTCGGCCTGGTTGTAGTAAGCCCACATATCGATGGTCTGTCCGGGCAACCAGTTCCAGTGGGGGAAGAGGTGCAGCATGGGCGCGCTGGTCCACTCGCTCTGGTACATATAGTAAGAGTCCTTGGGGAAGCCCGCCAGGTCGATAATGCCGAAGTAGCTGCTGCGGGCAGGGAAGCCGTAGGGCGTCGGCTCGCCGATGTAGTCAAAGCCCGTCCAGATGAACTGTCCGCCGACAAACGGATTGTGCTTCACCACGTCCCACGTCTCCTCGTGGGTCGACGACCACGAGGCGTGCATGTTGTCGTAGGCCGAACACATGAACGAGGGGTCGGTATAGGGCAGCCACCACTCCTTGGGCGCCGTGTAGACGGAGTCGCTGGGCATCATGTAGTAGCCGCGCGTCTGCAGCGCCGACACGCTCTCCGAGAAGATGAAGGGCTTGCCGGGGAAGTTCTTGGGCACGTCCTTCACCCACTGGTGGTGGTAGTTGAAGCCGATGATGTCGATGGCTCCGCTCTTGAACAGGTGGTTGCCCGGCGACGGCTCGTTGCAGCCCGCCGTGATGGGGCGCGTCGTGTCGTAGCGGCGCACGATCTCGGCCAGGTGCTGCGTCAGCAGGCTCTGAACTGAGAGTTCACCGTCCTTGGCCAGCGTCGAGGCATCGTGGCCGGCATTCAGGATGAGGTTTGCCTGCTCCAGCGTCAGCGTGTCGGCCTCAGCCGATGACCACTGCTCGAGCACCTCGTTGCCTATCGACCACATCAGGATGCAGGGGTGGTTGCGGTCGCGCAGCACGAGGTCGGTGAGGTCGCGCTCGTGCCACTCGTCGAAGAAGCGGGCGTAGTCGTTCTGCGTCTTGCGGCGGCGCCACATGTCGAACGACTCGTCCATGACGATGAGCCCCATCGTGTCGCACATGGCCAGCAGCTCCGGTGCCGGCGGGTTGTGGCTCGAGCGGATGGCGTTCACGCCCATCGCCTTCAGTTTCACGAGCTTGCGGTGCAGGGCGTCCTCGCTCAGGGCGGCACCGAGGCAGCCGAAGTCGTGGTGCTCGCAGACGCCGTTCAGCTTCATGTTCTTGCCGTTCAGCCAGAAGCCTGTCGCAGCGTCGAAGCGGAAGTCGCGGAAGCCCGTCGTCGTCTCCACCTCGTCAACGACCTTGCCGTCGCAGATCAGTTGCGTGCGTACCTTATAAGTATATGGGTCCTCGCACGACCACTTCCTCGGTCTCTTGATGCTCACAGGCCGCCCGTCGCGGTCGAGCCAAGTGTTCCTGACCGTCACCTTGCGGCCCGTGGGGTTCTCGTAGTCCACCTCCACCTTGCCGTCGTGAACGTAGACGCCCCAGTGCTTCACGTGGATGGCATTGGTGCGCGTGATCCACACGTGGCGGTAGATGCCGCAACCCGAGTACCAGCGCGAGTTGGGCTGGTCGCTGTTGTCGACGCGGACGGCCACCACATTGCGGCCCTCGCGGACGTAGGGCGTGATGTCGTACTCGAAGCTGGAGTAGCCGTAAGGCCGCGTCCCCACCTTCTGTCCGTTCACGTAGACCGTCGAGTTCATATACACGCCGTCGAACTCCAGGAACACCTTCTCACTCTTCACTTCCTCACTTTTCACTTCAAAGTGTTTCCGATACCACCCCACCCCGCCGGGCAGCGCACCGCCGCCGGCACCGCTGGGGTTCGAAGCCGAGAAGTCGCCCTCGATGGCCCAGTCGTGGGGCACGTCGAGGCGGCGCCAGTGGGCGTCGTTATAGTCAACTGCGGCCATCGTCGCAGTATCGGCCAGCACAAACCGCCAGTCGCTGTCAAAGCATTTCCGCTCACGAGCCTGTGCAGTCAGTGCCATCAGGGCTGTTACAGCCAGTAATAATAACTTCTTTGTTGTCATCGTTTTCGGTAGTCAGTCATATTTGCCCACAAAGGTACGAATATTTTTCCGATTCCCGCATCCTCTTTCCTAAAAAATTAGTAACTTTGCAGGCAGAACCAGGAAAGATTATGCCTCGCAAGACAAACGGAATAGAATTTGAGATTCATCCCCGCCCGACGAAGGGTGAGGACGGCAAGCCCCTGCTCTACGTCCGCCCCGCCAAGGGAATGAAGAAGAGCTTCAAGCAACTGGACGACTACTGCACCAAGTATTGCGGACTGCGTACCGGACAGCTGCAGCAGGTATTCGACATACTGATGGAAACGGCGGGCCGCTGGCTCTCGGAAGGCTACCGCGTGGAGACACCCATCGGATCGTTTGCCCCCAAGCTGAAGCTGCTGGGCGAACATACCGACCCGAAGACCATCACCGGCAAGGATGTCGTCTATGCCGGGCTGGAGTTCATCCCCTCCAAGGAGTTTGTGAAGGAGAGCGGCAGAAACCGCGAGGGCTACCGCAAGAGCAAGGCACCAGTGGGCAACAGTCAGATGTACGACGAGAAGGCAATGGACGAGGCCCTGAAGCGAAGCCTGAGGCTGGGCTATACCACGATTCCCGACTTTATGGTAATCAGCGGACTGAAGCGCGACTCTGCCAAGACCTATCTCGACGGCCTCTGCAAGGGCGAGCATCCACGTCTCAGGAAGATGCTGAAAAGCCGCCGCTGGCTCTACTTCCCCAAGAAGCCCGCTTCGGAGGAATAAAAATGCGTTTCGGCCGGGCGCTCCCACACGCAAGGCCGTTCGCCCGCAGATATAAGGGCGCCCGCCCGCATCAGTGCGGACGGGCGCCCTTTTCTGCTAACCCGGCGCCTTTCTCCCTGTTTCCCCTGGCCTTTCCCCCTGTCAGGGCGGGCTCTTTCCCCCGTTAGCCCTTGGGTATTGTTTTTCCGAGGCAGTTTTTTCATCATTCAATACCCCATTCGCGAGGTGTCGATCTCCTTCTTTTTCTTCTCCTTGAAGTTGCCAATGCGGAAGACAGCCGTGAGGGAGACACTGGCGTAGTTCATCCAGACGCGCATGGCGTAGTCCTGGTTGCCAAGCATGGAGCGGGTGTTGGCATAGCCGTTGAAGATGTTCGAGCCATTGGCGATGACGCTCCACTTGCCGTTTGCGGATGTCCAGCGGAGCGAGGCGTTCAGATAGAACAGCGGGGCAATGTCATAAACGCCCTGAATGGCTTTCGACTGGAAGAAAGGATTGAGGATGAAGCGGATGTCGTTCCGCCGAGACAACTTGGCCACCGCCGTACCGCCGAGGATGGCTGAGAGCCGGGTGCGGTCGAAGGGCAGGTCGAAGAAGCTGTCGCTCTTGTCGTGACGGTAGAGGCCTGTGGCCATCAGGGTGCCGTTGAGCCAGCTGCCTGCGCTGAACTGCGCTGAAGCTTGCAGACCGTAGTAGTTGGAGTAGTCGAAGTTGGTCTCCTTCATTATGACGGCCATGCGGTCGGAGGGCTGGTAGGCCAGCTGCACGAAGTAGTCGGGTTCCAACTCCGCAAATGCCGTAAAGGTGTATTTCCGGTTCAGCTGCCACATCAGGTTCACCTCGTATTTCGACATGGGCTTCAGGTCGGGATTGCCCCAAATCTCAGTGTAGGCCGACGCATAGTAGATGCTGCTCATCGTACTCCAGTAGCTGGGGTAGACGGCCTCGCTGCTGAACGAGAGGTTGAGCATATTCTTCTGGTTGACGTTCCACATAGCGTTAAACTGCGGATAGACGCGCCACTCGTTCCACTTGGTAGCGTGATACTGCTCTGTTGTCACAGATGCTTCGAGGCTCAGCGACTTGCCTATCTGCTTGCTGAACCCTGCATAGCCGTTCAGGATGCGCTCATTGTAATCCACACTGCTGGTGGCATCGGGCAGTTGCTGACGGTTTTGGTCGAGCGTCGTCTGATAGCTGTTGTTGTTTGTAAACTGTGCCTTGACGCCGTACGTCAGTTCCCAGTCGTGAGAAAGCGCGTGGGTCTGGTCGGCGGTGAAGAGCCACTTACCCACCTTCTGCCGGCTGTCGACAAACAGATTTCGCTCGTTGTCGTACATCGAGCCGTCAAGATGCTGCGTGCGCGGATTCTGATAGTTGGTGTAGGATGCGCCCAACTCAAGTCCGAACGGCGTGTCGTAGCTGACGTCGACGTTGTGCAGGTAGTCGTGCTCTGTAGAGTGTTGCACGGAGTTGGCCGTGCCAGTAGTGGTATTGGTTGACTTCGTCTTGTCCCATTCGCCGGTATAGGCTGCGGCCAGACGGTGGTTGTCGGCAATAGCGTAGTCAATACCGATATGGTATTCGTGGTTGATGCCGTCGCTGCGGTTGCGGGTCTCGTCGCTGTAGACCTTGCGCGTGCCGTTCAGCGGATGGTTGGCCTCGTGCTCCACCTGCCCGTAGCCCGAACCGTCGGTGAAGGCGTACGAAGCATCGAGGCTCAGCTTGCCGTGATTGTAGATGAAGCTGCCCCCTACTTTCCCCGTGCTGTACTTGTGTTGCCGCCAAGTACCCTGAAGTTGGCCGGAGAGCTGGTTGGTGCCCGAAAAGTCCTTTGTCACGATGTTGATGGCCATTCCACGAACGTGATACTTTGCCGGAGCCGACGGCATCACCTCAGCCTTGGCAAGCATAGCGGCGGGCATCTGTCTCAGCCGCTCTACCACTTTGTCGGCATCGAGCGTCGTTGCCTTGCCGTTGATAATGAGTGTCACGGGCTGGCCACAGAACGTGAGCCGGCCACCCGACTCGAATACGCCGGGAATGCGGGTCAGCGCCTCGTAGGCATCGTCGGCAGGAAAAACTTGCAAGAGCATAGGCATATTATAGGTCAGATGTCCGTTCTCTGCCTTTGAGAAAATACGGTCGCCCGTCACCTCTACGCCTTTCACCATATAGGTCTCCTGCTGGAGGATGATTGTACCGATGTCGCCCACCTCGCAGGGACGGAACAATGTCTTGTAGCCTACAAACGAGCATTTCGCAATGACGCGATAGGCTTCAGTGGGTATGACGAAGTCGCCGTTCTCATTGCTCACGCCACCACCGATGAGAGAGGAGTCGGCAGGGTTGAGCAGTGAGATGTTGGCGTAGGCTATGGGCTGGCTGTGTTCGTCGATGACGCGGCCTTTCAGGTGGTGCTCCGTCTTGTGGGTACACTCCACGAAGAACTTCTCACCATCCTTGACGATGCGGACAGGGTAGAAACCGGCCACTTTTATCAGGGCGTCCTCAATACTGAGGCGCTCGAAACTGCAGGTGACGGTAAAGTCCTCCAAGTCGTTGTAGACGAAGGAAATCTCGTATCGGCCGGTGGCAGCGTTGAGGTCTTCGAGCACTTGGCTCATCGACTGGGCCTGGTACTCGCGGGTAATCTTCTGGGCCTGTGCAATGCTGACTGCTGCGCATAGCAATAGCAGGATATACAATTTCTTCATAGCGCACATCTATCAGGGATTCACAATCAGTTTGTCGCCCTCGACGGTAAGGCTCACGTGGTCGAAATGGTTCAGGTCGTTGATGACGTCCTCCAGTTTGTCCTTCCGTTCCCACTTATAGTAGAGGCGCAGCTCGTGGGCCTGAGCACTTCGGATGTCAGCCACCTTATTATAATACGTGGCCAATTCGCCAGCCAATTCGTCGAGCGGTGCGTTTGAGAAGATGTGAATGGAGTCAGCTTCCTCAGGCCCTTCTGAAGGAGAAGGCGTCTGGTTGTCCTGTTGCTGCGAGTCAGAAATACGCGTTTCCTCTGTCGGGGCCTGCAAATTTCCACCAACGGCTACGCGATAGGCAGCATACGCAATGCCACTAAGCATCAGAACGCCGAGCAGTGTCGCTGCTACTCGCAGCCAGCGCCGCCTCTGTGGTTTTGCCTTTACCTTTTCCGCATAAACAGCATCCGTAGCCCGCACCATCTGCTCGTACAGTTGGCGGCACTCCTCGTCAGCCATCAGCTGGCGGATTTCCTCGTCGGTGTAGCACTCTGGATGCTCCTGCATCTCCAAGATTTGCTGTAGTTTCTCGTCCTTTGTCATTGGGTGAATCTGGTTTTGAGTTTCTTGAGGGCCTGAGAGAGATGCTTGTAAACGGCGGCCTCGCTGATGCCCACCCGTGCGGCTATCTCGCGGTACTTCAGTCGCTCGCCGTAGTGCATCATAAAGATACGGCGGGTCTGCGGTGTCAGTTCCGTCTGGATAAACTGCTGGTATGGGCTGTATTGTTCGTCATCGTCAAGTTCCCTGTCGAGTTCACTGTCCTCGAGGGGCAGGGCGCGGCGCAGGCGTTCCTGAAGCTTCATCCGCTTCAGGCGGTTCAGGCACTCAAAGCGTACGCTGCTCCTGACGTAAGCCAACAGTTTCCCCCCATCGTCGGGCAGGATGTCCGTCGCCATCAGCCGCGTCATCACGTCGCTCACGGCGTCGCGGGCGTCCTCCTCGTCGTGCAGCAGGATACAGGCTCGACGCAGCAGTTCCCCATAGTGCTGACGGTACAACGCCGCCACCGTTTCGTCTCTCTTCGGCATTCTTCTTGTTTTGTCCTTTTATCTATAAGACAATCTCACGGTCAGATTCCCAACCCCTAAGAGCAAAAAAAGCGCCGCTCCCTTGCAATAACACTCAGGGAGCGGCGGTTCCGTTGTTGCTTATTTGTCAGTTAAACTGCTTTTCACATCAATGCCGTACTTCTGGCAGTATTTCAGAATCTTGGCCCGGGTCTCCTCCAGACTGTCGATAACCAGCTGGTATTCTTCCTGATTAAGATTGCTATGGTCATCTGAGTCTGGCCTGACAAAATCCCATACCAGCCCCTCGCTCAGTTTCCAGGTGCCAATCTTTATCATGAATTCCTTGTTCTTGTACATATCAATCAGAGTTGTATGCTCACGGCCTTGCCGCTATAGTTGACCATCTGTCCCTCGGGACTGTCGAGGACGAGCGGCTTCGGGGCGTCCTTCGTAACGAGCACGACGTTGAAGCGGCGCTGCTTGAGCATTCCGGGGAACTGGCCCTTGCGCTGGCCGATGGTGACGGTGCGCGAGGCATCGTCGTAGCTGATGTCGATGGTGGCGTACTTGCCCTTTTCGTAATTGTAGTTGGTGCCCTCGTCCTCGTAGAGTTGGAACTGGCCGTTCTGGCCGGCATAGACGTAAAGGTTAATCAGCTCGGCGGGCTTCTCGTCGCTCCACTGCATCTCGGGGCCGAAGGGGATGATGGCTCCCTCGCGGACGAAGACGGGAATGCGTTCGTAAGGGGCATCGACGACTAGGCGCTGACCGCCCTGAGTGTACTCACCCGTGTAGAGGTCGTACCAGCCGCACTGACGGGGGAAGTAGACCGAGCGGTTGCGGGCCTTGTAGTAGCCAACGGGACAGGCCATCAGCGCGGGACCGAACATCCACTGGTTGCCGATGTTCTCGACCTCGCGGTCGCCGTTGAAGTCCATCACAAGGGCGCGCATCAGCGTGTAGTCCTTGAAGTGGGCCCAGCCAGCCAACGAATAGATGTAGGGCATCAGACGGTAGCGCAGACGGTCGTAATAGACGAACGACTTATAGGCGGGATGCTCGTCGGGGGCGATGTTCCAGATTTCGCGCAGCGGCCACTGGCCATGACTGCGGAAGAGGGGGATGAAAGCTCCGAACTGATTCCAGCGCGTCTGCAGCTCACGCCACTCACGCAGGTCCTCGTTCTCCTGACCCGTGCGGTCGAAGAGCTGCTGGGCAGCGACGTAGCGGTTCTCCACGCAGAAGCCGCCCTGGTCCATGCCCCAGAAGGGGATGCCCGACATCGAGTAGTTCAGTCCAGCCGTCATCTGGGCACGCATATCCTCCCAGCGGGTGCCGATGTCGCCGCTCCACGTAGCCGTAGAGTAGCGCTGCTCGCCGGCAAAGCCGCTGCGGGTGAGCAGGAAGACGCGCGGCTCGTCCTTCTTGCCCTTCCACACGCTGCGCTGACCATTATAGATGGCGTCGGCGTTGACTGTCGAGTAGGCATTGAAGTATTCGGTCGAGGTGCCGAGGGCCGTTGGGCCGCAGAGGGCCTTGCGATAACCAAGATTCGTATAGAGCTTCTCGTCCATCTGCCGCCAGAACATCTTGCGGGCCTCGGGGTCGTAGGCATCGTAGAAGCCGTTGGTGTAGCCGGGGCCTACCCAGTCGTGGATGTCGTCGGTGGGCGACTGGCGGTACATCCAGCCCTTCGCGTCGAGTTCTTTGTAGTTGTCGGTATTGGTATAGAACTTCGGCCAGACGCTGATCATGAAGCGGCCGTGCATCTGGTGGACGTCATCGAGCATCTGCTGCGGATTGGGATAGCGCGAAGCCTCGAACTCATGGCTGCCCCACTGGTCCTCGGGCCAGTAGTTCCAGTCCTGCACGATGTTGTCGATGGGAATCTGGCGCTTGCGGAACTCAGCCAACGTTCCGACCAGTTCGTCCTGCGTCTTATAGCGCTCGCGGCTCTGCCAGAATCCGAGCACCCACTTCGGGTAAAGCGAGGCCTTGCCCGTCAGCGTGCGGTAGCCCGAGATGACCTCGTCGAAGTTCTGTCCGGCAATGAAGTAGTAGTCCATATCCTTCGCCATCTCGCACCAGACGGTCAGCGCATTGCGGTCCATCTCGCTACGCGGCTCGGCTACGCGCAGACCGCAGTAGGACTCGCCGCCGTCGGGCTGCCACTCAATACGTAATTGAGTACGCTCATGAGGCCGCAACCGGGCTGTAAATTTATAGGCATTCGGATTCCATGCGGTACGCCAGCGTTCAGGCACCACTTCCTTGCCGCCGATATACACCTTGATGTAACCAGCGTAGTAGAGAATGAACTGGTAGTCGTAGGTATTGGATACCGGGGCCTCTATGAAGCCCTCGTACAGCACACTCGCTCCTTGCAAGTTAAAACCCTTCGGAAGGTTCTTGATGCCGCCGTTGTCGGTCTTCAGAGCAATCGCCGACTTCGCGGGCGTACCATATTCATAGTAGATGGAGTCCTCGTCGCGCACCAGCTTCTTGCCTCTTGCGTCTGTGTAGGTGCCTGTCAGGTGCCCTTCCCTACCCTGCTTGTCGTAGAGCTTGAAGGCGCGGTTCAGCTGCAGATAGTCATTAGGATTGCCAAAGCGGCAGTAGGAGTAGGCATCCCACAGCAGGCCGTAGCAGTTTTTGGTAACCCTGTCAGTAGCGAGCACGAATGGGATGCTCACCTTCGTGTTATACTGGAAGAGGTCCTCGTTCTTGCCACGCATGTTAAACTCCTCGCTCTGATGCTGTCCCAAGCCGTAGAACTGCTGCGTTCCAAGGGGATTCTCAAAGGTCAGCTGCCATGAGAGACCGTGCTTCTGCTCCTCACTGGGCTGCACACCACCCTTGATACCCAACTCGCGGTCAGGCACGGTGTAGTCCCAGAACTGCTTGCCTGTCAGTACATTGGTGAAGTGGTCCTTTTCCGAGACATCCTCCTTCTTACGTTCGGTGACCTCTTTAGCCAGTCCTATCCCCTTACTGTCAAGGTACTCTATATGTCCTGTTTTCTTGCTGACTACTGCACGCACGTTTTTAGCAATCACAGTGACTGTTTCTCCCGTTTCCTCAATGGTATAGCTGCCTTTGGCTGGTGCCTTCTGCGGCACAATCATCAGGCTCGCGGGCTTCACGGGCAGTTCGGCCTTCGACGTGGCCCTAACACGGATGATGTTGTCGTTGATTACTTCTAACTGAATTACTTTGGCCTGCCCGCCGTCGGGGCGGATGGTCACAATGTTGCCGACTTTCTTCACGTCGGCAGCCTGGGCAGAAAGGCACAGCACTGCCGACATCAATGTCACACAGAGGTTAGTTCTTTTCATGTTCGTAGTTTTAAGATTTGGTGCAAAGGTACAAAATAAATTCGATTTCCACTGCACGATTGGCAACAAAAAATAACTGCATGCCCTAAAAGACTATGCCCGCACGCCACAGAGGGCGTACGGGCACAGCATCTTGATTGATGTTACAGATTTTCGTATTTACTTGATTCTGACAGACTTCGTAATCTTCTCGGCCACGCCGTCGTAGAACTTCGACTGCGTTTCGGGGTAGAAGATGTTGCCCGAGACGTTCACACCGTTCTCGCTGACAATCCACCAGCGCCAGGTGATGCCCTTCTGGCCATCACCAATGTCGTGGTAGTGGCGCATCATGATGATGTTGCCGTCGATGACGGGCTCGTCGCATGTCTCGCCGGCAGCTTCCTGCGATGCTTTCATCGTTGCTGCCGTCTCCTTAGCCTGGGCGGGCGTTGCACCTTCGCTCATGGAGCCGCAGTCGATGGTAGCAGAGCTTGAGACCTCTGTGCCATCATCGAGCTTCAGCATAGACTCCGAGCTGAACCGCACAGTGGTTGTCCCACCATAGTCCGATTCGCCAGAGGTCGTGAACTCCTCGGGCACGCTGATGGAGTAGTGGGCGAACTCGTGGGTCTTGAAGCCATCGGGCACGACGGCCTCGGCCTGTTCGGTCTGTCCCTCACCTGCGGGAGAGGCACTGCCCTTGCCGCCACACGATGAAATGGTGATGGCTGCAAAAGCAAGGACGGCAAAACGAAACAATGCTTTCATGATTTATTCGAAATGATGTCTGATGGGCTTATTTGAACTTGATGCTCTCAATGAGGGGCTTCAGGAACTCAGCCTCGACGGGCACGTTCTTCGAAAGGCTCACGACGAGCACGCCACCGTTGGCCTCAGCAAACAGGTCGCTGTTGTTGTCAGCGCTATCAGTATAGTAGAGCTGCTTGAACGTCATGTTGCCAATGGTGACATCGCCTGACTTCTCCTTGCCGGCTCCGTCGCCGAAATACTCGTCCAACAGCTTCTCGGCACTTGCCTGCTCCTTGTTGAGATAAATCGTGACGCTCTCGAACTGGCCATAGTCGGGAGCATCCAAGGTGACGGAGGTCGACGAACTGGCGTTCTCATTGAACTTCAAGCCTGCGGGCACGGTAAGCGTAAAGTTTTCGCTCTCAGCAGCTGCGCCTTCCTCAGCGGGAGCGGCCTCTGCTGCCTGTTCGGTCTGATCGCCACTTGCCTCTGTTGCCTCAGCGTTTGCACTCTTGTTTCCACACGATGCCACGAGCAGTCCTGCTGCCACGATAGCAATACTGAATAATGTCTTCTTCATTGTTGTTAAAGTAAAATTGTTAATAATTGGAATTGTTATTGTCTTAGGAAAAACGTTGCAAAGGTAATAAAAAAATAATGAACAAACAAATATCTTCTTAATTATTTCTTTTTCTTTGCCGAAGTCTCGCGGATAACCAATTTCTGGGGCACAATCACTTTGCGGATCTTGGTGTCGCCGGCAATATTGGCCAGCAAAAGCTGGCAGGCCGTCTGGCCCATCTTTGCCGACTGGTCCTCGATGGCCGACAGGCAGGGTGTGGTGTAGCGGGCATGGGCATCGTCGGTGAAGCCGATAAGCGCCACATCTTCGGGAATGCGCAGTCCCTGCTGCTTGATGGCGTTGAAGGCAGCGAAGAGCAGGATGTCGTTGAAAGCCACGATGGCATCGGGACGGTCTTGGCGCTGCAACAGAGCGACGGTGTTGCGCAGTGCCACGTCGAAGTCGATGTTGTCGCACATCACCAAGTCGCGCTCAATCGGTATGCGGTTGTCGCGCAACGCCTCTAAGTAGCCGTGCTTGCGGCGGCGCACCATATCGAGGTGGTTGGGACCGCCGATGAAGGCGATGCGGCGCGAGCCGGTGTCTATCAGGTGCTGTGTGGCCTGCTGGGCAGCCTCGTCGCCGTTGGCCGTGACGCTCGAAAACTTCTCGGGCAGACACGTGCGTCCGAAGAACACCAAGGGGATGCCCATGTCGCTGATTTCCTCGAAGTGGCTGTAGTCGGTAGTGCTCTGAGCCAGACAGGCGATGATGCCCACTACGTGAAGGTCGATGAAGTTGTCGATGGCCTGCTGCTCGTCGCGACAGTCCTCGTGGGTGTTGGCGCTGATGACGCTGTAGCCGGCCTTGCGGGCCTCGACCTCGATGCCGTCGAGCACGGCAGCATAGTAGTGGGTCACGAGGTTGGGCACGACCACGCCAATCACCTTCGGTGCCTCCTTGCGCAGGCTCTGTGCAAAGGGATTAGGCCGATAATTCAGTTTCTTGGCCAGGTCCTTCACTTTCTGCTGCATCTCCTTGCCAATCTCTGGCGACGAGTGGAGTGCGCGGCTGACGGTGGCAATACTCACGCCCAATTCCTGGGCTAAATCCTTCAGTGATGTTCGGCGTTTTGGCATATCAGTTGGTTTTTCGCTGCAAAGTTAGGAAAAAAGCGCGAACGGCGCAAACGTTTACGTCATTTTTTTGCATGCAAATGCTACAAAATTATCTGAAACGTCGTACCTTTGCACACGAATGAGTAATGAATAGTTGATAATAAGTTAGTTAGAACCAAACCGGGCTGTCGTGATGACACTCCCGGTTTTTTTATGTTCTTAAGTGAACAAAGTCAATATTTGTAGAAAGCCCAGACCTTATCGCCCTTGCTGAGAACCAGGCTCTCGTTATTGAGCGTTTCAATTCTCAGCCGTATGTCACTGAAAGGCTTGAAGCCGAAGGACTCTTCCACGATGGCGGTGTCACTCCTTTCGCCTTTGACGGAGACGCACTGCACGAAAAGGCTGTCGCCAATATGCTGGAAGTTTCCGAAGATTTCGCCTTTGCCAATTAGCCTGAACAGCGACACTGAGCCAGCGAAGCTCACGTACTCGGTGTCGGAGCCTTTCAGGCGCCATTGTCCTAACAGGTCGCCTGCATCCCCTCCCTCCTGGCACGCTGACAGACACAGGAGCGCAAAAACGCACAACAGTCTAAAGTATCTTACCATGATATTCGATATTGAAGTTAAACGAGGAGCAGTCGCCATAGATGTTTCCTTTGTCAAACGCATAAGAGGCGCCGAATTGCCAAGGGCCTGTATGGTATATTCCCTTAATCATCGCGTCGAAAGAGTGGTGCTTGGTTGGAAGCGGAATGTTATAGGTTCCCCATCCTTCGCGGTAAGAACCTTTCGCGAGATAGCAGATGCGGTCGGTCACTTCGCCACAGACGCCCAGATGCCAGGCCTTGACGCGGCTGTCGAGAAAATCGGTATTGCCGTTGGCATTATAAATAGGTGAGGTGAGAAGTGCTGTGCCCACGGCCATTCCATAGTGGGCATAGCTGCCGTAGAAGGTATGGTTGTAGTAGAGGTCATTACCGACCACAAGGTCGGTTATCTGGCTCCGCGCGGGCTCCGGGTAGTCGCCGCTGTCCCAGTGGAGCGGTCCCGACTGGTTGGTGGTCTGCAGATATTCAGCCACGGCACGCCTGACGTACTGCCTGCCGGGCTTCCTATTCTCATACTGAAGCCCCCAAAGGCCGTCCCATCCATTTCCCTTGCGCATGCCCGAACCATCCTCAAACGGATCGTCGATATACGCCTGCAACTGGTGGTGCTCGTTAATGTTCCAGCCCAGCTGGACGGTCATTGTTCCGATGTGGTTGCCGTAAACCCAGTCCTCCATCACGCCGTGCTCGAAGTACAGCTTGTCGCCCACAGGCAGGATAACGTTCCATAGAGTCTTGAGGTCGGTCGGCTTCTCAATGACCACGGGCTGCTGTTTGTTGCTATAGTCGTGCTTCGTACCCGAGAACTGGACGACGTGCTCAATGCCGGCCGTCACGAAGAAGCGCTTCGTGGGATTAGTGCGGAAGAACAGATGCTTTTGGTGGTACCAGATACCCGTAGCATACTTATAATTAGCTTCTTGCGCCCGGAAATAGGCGCGTTCGCGGTAGTCGCCGTCAAGGAACTTGCCGTAGCCGCCGTCGAAGTTGGCCTGAAGCCAGCCCTTCGTGAACGGGACGTCAACGAAACCGTCGGTGCCGAGATGGAGCTGCGGCACCGGCTTGGCGTTGGTTCCCTTGGCAAAGGCGCCACTCGACAGCAGGTCGTCGCGCAGTACGGGCGGCTCCTCGCGGGCGCCTATCTCAAGGAAAAGCGACTTGTACGACAAGTTGGCGTAGCACTGCTGCAGATAGGCCTGATGATCGGCGTGGACAGCAGCCACGGCGTCAACACACCCTGACAGCACGAAATCCTTGCCCAAAGAGTGCTCCACGCTGACGGCACCACGCAGATAAGCCGTGTTAGGCCGCGTCGAGAGGACATGATGGCGGTTTGTCACCAGCTGATAGGCGTTGAAGTCGCCCGTGCCCACCGATGCCTCAGTCGACAAGACATAGGAAATGCGTGTTGGCAGGGAGTCCTGAGCACTTGCCAATACCGTCAACAGGGTAAAGGCAACTAAAAAGACAAATTGCTTCTTACAGGTTTGCATCTTGGGGCATCTGATTCTATAGTCAGCGCAAAATTACACATTTATTTTGTATTTGGAAATTATTTTGGGAATAATTTTGTTTTTATGCCGTTTTTATTGTATCTTTGTCGCCCGAAATACGTATTTTTAGTTTTAATGGAACAAACATTCGAAATCATCGCCAAGACTTTTATGGGCTTAGAGCCCGTATTGGCGAAAGAACTGACCCGACTGGGGGCTAACAACGTACAGATAGGACGCCGCATGGTGTCGTTCACCGGCGACAAGGAGTTGCTGTACCGTGCTAACTTCCAGCTACACACCGCCATCAAGATTCTAAAGCCCATACGACACTTCAAGGCCAAGAGTGCCGATGACGTTTATGAGCAAATCCGAAAGATTGACTGGACAGAGTACTTGGGCAACGACAAGACCTTTGCCGTCGATGCCGTCGTCTTCTCCGAGGAATTCCGCCACTCGAAGTTCGTCAGCTACAAGGTGAAGGACGCCATCGTCGACCAGTTTCGCGAGAAGACGGGCAACCGCCCCAACATCTCGGTGGCCAACCCCGACCTGCGGCTGCACATCCACGTGGCCGAGGACCACTGCACGCTGTCGCTCGACAGCAGCGGCGAGTCACTTCACCGCCGCGGTTACCGCCAGGAGACGATGGAGGCTCCGCTGAACGAGGTGCTTGCTGCCGGCATGATCATGCTGACGGGCTGGCAGGGCGACACCGACTTCATCGACCCCATGTGCGGTTCGGGCACGCTGCTCATTGAGGCGGCACTCATCGCCCACAACATGGCTCCGGGGCTGTTCCGCAAGGAGTATGCCTTCGAGAAGTGGCCCGACTTCGACGCCGACCTTTTCGACCGCATATACAACGACTGCGAGGAGAACGAGAAGGAGGACGTCAAGTGCCACTTCTACGGCTACGACATCGACCCGAAGGCCGTCAACACCGCCCGTCGCAACGTTCAGGCTGCCGGTCTGTCGGCCAGCATTACCATTGAGCAGCAGGACTTCAAGGACTTCAAGCAGCCCAGCGAGAAGAGCATCATCGTGACCAACCCGCCCTACGGCGAGCGCATCTCCACGCCCGACCTGCTGGGTACCTATAAGATGATTGGCGAACGGCTGAAGCATGAGTTCACTGGCAACGACGCCTGGGTGCTCAGCTACCGCGAGGAGTGTTTCGACCAGATTGGCCTGAAACCCTCGATCAAGATTCCGCTGTACAACGGCTCCTTGGAGTGCGAGTTCCGCAAGTACCAGATGTTCGACGGCAAGATGAAGGTCTTCCGCTCCGAGGGCGGACAGGTGAAGAGCGACGAGGAGAAGCGCCAGATGGCCGAGAAGCACCGCTTCAAGAAGCACCGCGACTTCAAGCAGCGCCTGGAGGAGCAGGAGGAGAACGAGGATGCCGACATCCGCTCGTTCACCTTCCACCGCCACGACGTGTTCGAGGAGCGCAAGGACCGTCGCCCCAGGGAGCCAAGAGAGTCCCGTGGGTCGAGAGGTCCCAAAGACGCCCGATTCTCCAAGCCGGGCAAGAGCCGCTTTGACCGCAACGACAAACGCAACTTTGGTAAGAAACGTAACAGATTCGACAACGATGACGAGGATTAAGACACTGCTTCTGTTGTTAACACTGGCACTATCAATGACAGCGCAAGACAAGCTTTTCACACTTGAAGACCTGAACTTCGGCGGCACGAACTACGCCAACCTGCAGCCCAAGAACATGTTTCTCACATGGTGGGGCGACCAGCTCGTGCAGACCGACGTGGAGGAGTGCAACATCATCGATGTCAAGACGGGCAAGAAGCGCCTGCTCTTCACCCTCGACGACATCAACAAATGGGCGGAAAGCGACGACTCGGTATGCTATGTTCGCCACCTGATGAACGCCACCTTCCCCTACCCCGACAAGCCTTTGGTGGCCGTTGGAAACCGCAAGGCCTACATCCTGGTCGACTTCAAGGCGAAGAAGACAGTCTGGCAGGACAGCATCTCAGGCCAGACCGCTAACGACTGGAACAGCGCCAGCAGGGCTACGGCATACGTGGAAGACCACCAGTTGTATATAGCTGACGGTCAAGGCAAGAAGCACCAGCTGACCACCGACGGCAGCCGTGAGATTGTCTACGGCCAGAGCGTCCACCGCGACGAGTTCGGCATCACGAAGGGCACCTTCTGGAGCCCCGACGGCCAGCGCCTGGCCTTCTACCGCATGGACCAGTCAATGGTCACCGACTATCCGCAGGTGGACATCTACCCCCGCACCGCCGCCTACGAGCCTGACAAATACCCGATGGCCGGCACCAATACCCACGTCGTCACCATCGGCGTCTTCGACCTGCGCACACAGAAGACCGTCTACCTCCAGACCCCCGCTGTCGACTATGCTGCAACAGCGTTGCAGCAACCCTGCTACTTCACCAACCTGGCCTGGAGCCCCGACTCGAAGCACATCTTCCTGCAGGAGCTGAACCGCGACCAGAACGACTGCCGCCTCGTCAGCTACGATGCCGCAACCGGCAAGCGCGAATACCAGCTCTGCCGCGAGACCAGCGACAAGTACGTGGAACCGCTCCACCCCATACAGTTCCTGCCGTGGGACAGCAACCTCTTCATCCTGCAGAGCCAGCGCGACGGCTACAACCACCTATACCTTTATAATATAAAGGGCGAGCAGGTGAAGCAGATTACCAAAGGGCAGTGGGTGGTACTCGACGTGTTAGGCTTCAACCAGAAGACGAAGAGCATCGTTTTCGCGGCCAACAAGGAGCACCCCCTGCACCGCCGCCTCTATAGCGTCAACGTGACAAGCGGGCAGATCAAGGCCCTCGAGAGCACCGACGGCGTACACCGTGGCGTGCTGTCGCCCTCGGGCAACTACCTTATCGACCGCTTCACCACACCCACCACGCCGCGCTGCATCGACATTGTCGATGTCAACAAGCAGAAGAGCGTGCGCCTGCTGACGGCCGATGACCCCTGGGCCGACTTTCAGCAGCCCATCTTCGAGTGTGGCAGCATCAAGGCTGCCGACGGCGTGACCGACCTCTACTACCGCATGGTGAAGCCCCACGACTTCGACCCCGCAAAGAAATACCCGACGGTGATCTACGTCTACGGCGGCCCCCACGCCCACAACGTCGATGCCTCGTGGCACTGGGCCAGCCGCTCGTGGGAGACCTATATGGCACAGAAGGGCTACATCGTCTTCATTCTCGACAACCGTGGCTCCGAGAACCGCGGCCGCGACTTCGAGCAGGCCACCTTCCGGCAGCTCGGTCAGGTGGAGATGAAGGACCAGATGGAGGGCGTCCGTTATCTGAAGGCGCTGCCCGACGTCGATGCCGACCGTCTCGGTGTGCACGGCTGGAGCTACGGCGGCTTTATGACCATCTCGCTGATGACCCACTATCCCGACGTGTTCAAGGTGGGCGTGGCCGGCGGCCCCGTCATCGACTGGAAGTTCTACGAGGTGATGTACGGTGAGCGCTATATGGACACCCCGCAGCAGAACCCCGAGGGCTACGAGAAGTGCAGCCTCATTCCGCAGGCCAAGAACCTGAAAGGCAAGCTCCAGATTATCACCGGCTATAACGACCGCACCGTCGTGCCGCAGCACTGTCTGTCGTTCCTCGATGCCTGCATCAAGGCCGGCACGCAGCCCGACTTCTTCGCCTACCCCGGCGAGGAGCACAACATGCGCGGCCATGCCTCGGTTCATCTGCACGAGCGCATTACCCAGTACTTTGAAGATTATTTAAAATAGGAATATGAAGATTTTGTTATTAGGCAGCGGCGGCCGTGAGCACGCCCTGGCATGGAAGATTGCACAAAGCCCCAAGTGTGAGAAACTCTATATTGCCCCCGGCAACGCCGGCACGTCGGAGTGTGGCCAGAACGTGGCCATGAAGGCCGACGACTTCGAGGCCGTCAAGCAGTTCGTCGCCGACAACGGCATACAGATGGTGGTCGTCGGACCGGAAGACCCGCTGGTAAAGGGCATCTACGACAACCTGAAGGCCGACCCGAGGACGGCGAACGTACCCGTCATCGGTCCGTCGAAGGCCGGTGCCGTGCTCGAGGGCTCGAAGGACTTCGCCAAGGGCTTCATGCAGCGCCACAACATCCCCACCGCCCAGTACCAGACTTTTGACGGCGAGCACCTTCTAGAGGGTCTAGAGTTTCTAGAATCTCTAGAACCCCCTTACGTACTGAAGGCCGACGGACTCTGCGCCGGCAAGGGCGTGCTCATCCTGCCCACGCTCGACGAAGCCAAGAAGGAACTGAAGGAGATGCTGGGCGGCATGTTCGGCAATGCCAGCAGCCGCGTCGTCATCGAGGAGTTCCTCAGCGGTATCGAGTGCTCCGTCTTCGTGCTTACCGACGGCCAGCACTATCAGATTCTGCCCGAGGCCAAGGACTACAAGCGCATCGGCGAGGGCGACACCGGTCTGAACACCGGCGGCATGGGCAGCGTCTCGCCCGTACCCTTCGCCACAAAGGAGTGGATGCAGAAGGTCGAGGACCGCATCATCCGTCCCACCGTCGAAGGTCTGGCTGCCGAAGGCATTGACTACAAGGGCTTTATCTTCTTCGGACTCATCAACTGCGACGGTGAGCCGAAGGTCATCGAGTACAACTGCCGCATGGGCGACCCCGAGACAGAGACCGTCATGCTGCGCCTGAAGACCGACATCGTCGACTTGTTCGAGGGCGTGGCCAACGGCAATCTCGACCAATATCAGGTTGAGTTCGACGAGCGTGCTGCCGTCTGCGTCATGCTGGTCAGCGGCGGTTATCCCGAGGCGTATAAGAAAGGCTACGAAATCACGGGCATCGACAAAGTTGAAGGCTCCATCGTCTTCCACGCCGGCACGGCGTTGAAGGACGGTCAGGTAGTTACCAACGGCGGCCGCGTCATCGCCGTGAGCAGCTATGGCAAGGATAAGGCCGAGGCCCTTCAGAAATCGTTCACCGAGGCTCAGAAGATTGAGTTCCAGGATCGCTACTTCCGCCGCGACATCGGCGCCGACCTGTAAAGGTAAAAAGGTAAAAAGGTAAAAGGGTAAAAAAGTAAAAAGGTAAAAAAGGTAAAGTGATCAAGCGCACACAGAACCGCGTGGCCGAGAGCCGTTTCATGCTGCCGGTGGTGGTGGCCTACGCCATCGCCGTCTGGCTGGCCAGCGGACTGCTCATACCCGCCATCCCCATCACCTCAGCCGAACTGCTGCGGGGCGCCTGGGTGCAGTTTGCGTGCTTCCTCATCTCGGCCTACCTCATGGTCGAGCTGAACAACAGCAACGCCCTCATCCGCATCTACAGCCGCTCCGTCTCCTGTTCCTTCATCGTGCTGGTGTGTGCGGGCTGCTTCCTGTTCAGCTCCCTCGGCGGCGCCATTGTCCAGTTGTGCATGGTCGCTGCCTTCATAGCCGCCTTCCACTGCTATCAGAACAAATCGTCAATGGGCTGGACCTACTACGCCTTCCTCTGCGTCGGACTGGCCAGCGCCGTCTTCGTCCAGATACTCTTCTACGTGCCGCTGCTCTGGGCGTTGATGTTCTTCCGGCTCACATCCCTCAGCTGGCGCACGTTCTTTGCCTCCATCGTCGGACTGCTGACGCCTTACTGGTTTGCCGTTCCCGTCATGTTCTATCAGGGCAGCATCGACCTGCTCTGGCAGCACTTCACCGCCCTGGCCGACTTCCAGATACCCTTCGACTACCGTCAGGTGACGGTCAACGAGCTGCTGCTCTTCGTCTTCGTCGTCGCCCTGGGCATCACGGGCACCATTCACTACTGGCGGCAGAAGTCGGCCGACAGCATCCGCATCCGCCTGCTCTTCGGCTGCTTCATCCAGATGTGGATGCTGACCATGGTCTTCATCGTGCTCCAGCCGCAGCACTACGACATGCTGATCCGCATACTCATCATCAACGTCTCGCCGCTCATCGCCCACTTCCTGTCGCTCACCTATACGCGCATCACCAACATTGCCTTCTACGTTATTTGTTCCGTTGCCCTGCTGATGACACTCTTCAACCTATGGATGCCATCATTGACTTTCTAATCGGCTACGGCTACTGGGGCATGCTGGTGGCCTCCTTCCTGGCAGGCAGCGTATTTCCTTTCTCGAGCGAGCTCGTCATGACCGCACTCATGGCCACCGGACTCGACCCGTGGCAGCTGGCCCTCTACGGCACCGTCGGCAACGTCCTCGGCTCCGGGCTGAACTACTGCGTGGGCCGTCTGGGCAAGGTAGAGTGGTTCGAGCGCTACCTCCACGTCAGTCCCAAGGACATGGAGCGAGCCGAGCGGTTTATGGCGGGGCGCGGTGCGTGGATGGGCTTTTTCGCCTTCCTGCCCATCCTCGGCTCGGCCATCACCATCCTGCTGGGACTGATGCGTGCCAACGTCCTCATCACTTTTATCGCCATCACGCTGGGCAAGATATTCCGTTATATTATCTTAATTTACGGTGTGGGATTATTTATATAAGCAAATTTATTCGTAACTTTGCAAGCTAAATAAACCACAAAGACAAAGAAGAATGAAACAATTCAGGATCGTGGACAACGTCTGCGGCTGGCTCGCCTTCCTGGTGGCCGCTTTCGTCTATTGCTCCACCATTGAGCCGACAGCCTCGTTCTGGGACTGCCCCGAGTTTATCACCACTGGTTATCGTCTGGAAGTAGGACACCCCCCCGGGGCACCGTTCTTCATGCTTACTGCCAACCTGTTCTCGCAGTTTGCCAGCGACCCGTCGCAGGTGGCCTACTGGGTCAATATCATGAGCGCGCTGCTCTCGGCCACGTGTATCCTGTTCCTCTTCTGGAGCATCACGCACCTGACGCGGCGCCTGCTGATTGACCGCTGGGACGAGCTGACCACCGCCAAGCTCGTAGCCATCGAGGCCGCCGGCATGGTGGGCGCACTCATCTATACGTTCAGCGACACGTTCTGGTTCTCGGCCGTCGAGGGCGAGGTCTATGCCTATTCGTCGGCCTTCACCGCCGTCGTCTTCTGGCTCATCCTGAAGTGGGAGGACCACGCCGACGAGCCTCACAGCGACCGCTGGCTGGTGCTCATCATGTATATGACCGGCCTCAGCATCGGCGTCCACCTGCTGAACCTGCTCTGTCTGCCCGCCATCGTACTGGTGTGGTACTACAAGCGCTTCCCCAATGCCAACGCCAAGGGCTCGCTCATAGCACTGCTGGTGTCGTTTGCCCTCGTGGCCGCCGTGCTCTACGGCGTCGTGCCGGGCATCATCACCGTCGGCGGCTGGTTCGAGCTGTTCTTCGTCAACACCCTCGGCATGTCGTTCAACACGGGCCTCTACGTCTATATTCTCTGCCTCGCAGCCGCCACCATCTGGGCCATCTGGGAGACGCAAAATGCTACCGAGGGCAACTGGCGCCGCCAGAACATTGCCTTCATGCTGGCCGTAGGCCTGCTCGGCATACCGTTCTACGGCTACGGCTGGTCGGCCTTCATCATCGGCATCATCGTGCTGGCCGTGCTGTGGTTCGTGCTCAACCGCCGCTACCTGCCCAAGGGTGAGACCAAGCGTGTGGCTCTCGTCACGCCCCGCCTGAAGAACACCGCTCTGCTCTGCATGCTCATGCTGATGATTGGCTACGCCACGTATGCCGTCATCGTCATTCGCTCCGACGCCAACCCGCCGATGGACCAGAACTCGCCCGAGGACATCTTCACCCTTGGCGACTACCTCGGCCGCGACCAGTACGGCCAGCGCCCGCTGTTCTACGGACAGGCCTACACGTCGCAGGTGAAGCTCGAGGCCGACGGCCGCTACTGCCGCCCCGTCATGTCGACCGGCAAGCCCGTCTGGCAGCGCAAGGAGAAGGCCTCTGCCGACGAGAAGGACTCTTACTTCATCGTCCGCACCAAGGATGAATACAAGTACGCTCAGAATATGCTGTTCCCGCGCATGTACGATGCCGGCCATGCCCAGGACTACGAGTCGTGGATGGGCGGCGTCAGCGGCTCCGAGGTGCCCTACGACCGCTGCGGCGAGAACATGATGGTCAAGATGCCGTCGCAGTGGGAGAACCTGCGCTTCTTCCTCAGCTACCAGTGCAACTGGATGTACTGGCGCTACTTCATGTGGAACTTCGCCGGTCGCCAGAACGACATCCAGGGCCACGGCGAGCTGGAGCACGGCAACTGGCTCTCGGGCATTCCCTTCATCGACAACGCCCGCCTGGGCGACCAGTCGCTGCTGCCCGACGAGCTCCGCCAGAACAAGGGCCACAACGTGTTCTACTGCCTGCCGCTGCTGCTCGGCCTCATCGGCCTGCTCTGGCAGTCGCTGCGCAAGGGCCAGAAGGGCATCAAGCAGTTCTGGGTGGTCTTCTTCCTGTTCTTCATGACCGGCCTTGCCATCGTCTTCTACCTCAACCAGACGCCCGTCCAGCCGCGTGAGCGCGACTACGCCTACGCCGGCTCGTTCTATGCCTTCGCCATCTGGTGCGGCATGGGCATCGCCGCCATCTACGACCTGCTGGCAAAGAAGCTCAAGAAGGACTATGTAGGGCTGGCTGCCGTAGTAGGCCTGGTGGGCCTGCTGGTTCCCATCCAGATGGCCTCGCAGACGTGGGACGACCACGACCGCTCAGGCCGCTACACCTGCCGCGACTTCGGCCAGAACTACCTCATGACGCTCCAGCAGGAGGGCAACCCCATCATCTTCACCAACGGCGACAACGACACCTTCCCGCTCTGGTACAACCAGGACACCGAGGGCGTGCGCACCGACGCCCGCGTCTGCAACCTCAGCTACCTGCAGACCGACTGGTACATCGACCAGATGAAGCGCCCAGCCTACGACTCGCCCAGCGTGCCCATCTCGTGGCAGCGCATCGAGTACTGCGCCGGCACCAATGAGTACGTCCAGGTCGACCCCAGCCTGAAGCAGGAGGTGCTCCAGCTCTATGCCGACCAGCCCGAGGAGGCCCGCAAGCAGTTCGGCGACGAGCCCTTCGAGCTGAAGAACATCCTGAAGTACTGGGTGCGCTCGACCAACAACGACTTCCACGTCATACCCACCGACACCCTCTACATGACCATCGACAAGGAGGCCGTGCGCCGCTCGGGCATGATGATTCAGGACTCGATACCCGACCGCATGGTCATCTCGCTCAAGGGCAAGGGAGCCCTCTACAAGGGCGACCTCATGATGCTCGAGATGATTGACCAGTGCAACTGGACGCGACCCATCTACGTGGCCACCACCGTCGGCTCGGAGAACTACATGAACCTCGGCGACAACTTCATACAGGAGGGACTTGCCAACCGCATCACGCCGTTCACCACCAAGGACACCGGCCTGAAGAACTTCGACACCGCGAAGACCTTCGACAACGTCACCAAGCGCTTCAAGTTCGGCAACGTCGGCCAGCCCGGCATCTATCTCGACGAGACCGTCACGCGCATGTGCTACACCCACCGCCGGCTGCTCGCCCAGCTTGCCCTCCACTTAGCCGACGAGGGCGAGGACGAGAAGGCAGCACAGGTCCTGGCACTGTCGGAGAAGGAGATACCCACCTACAACGTGCCCGCCGACTTTGCCAGCGGCTCGCTCGACATGGCCCGCACCTACGTTGCCCTCGGCCAGAACGACAAGGCCAAGGCCTACGTTGACGAGCTGTGGAAGAAGTCGAGCCAGTACATGCAGTGGTTCTGCTCGCTCGACGGACAGCGCTTCGCCAGCTACCAGCGCGACTGCCAGATGCACCTCTACATCATGCAGATGCTCGCGCAGATTGCCGACGACATCGACGAGAAGACCGGCGAGCAATACGCCAAGAAGCTCGAAGACGCCTTCCGCGCTTTCCAGGCCAAGGGCGGCAACCTCGGCTTCGAATAATCGAATAATCGAAAATCGAAAATCCGTAAATCGAAAATCGAAAATCCGTAAATCGTAAATAGAATAGGTGTTTATTGAGCAGCCCGCCATATACCTCCGCTGGCTCTACCCACGGGCACTCTGGAGAATGAACCGTCACGAACGGTCAGTCTATCTGACCTTCGATGACGGTCCAATCCCGGAGGCTACGCCATTCATTCTCGACACACTGCGCCAGCACGGCATCCACGCCACATTCTTCATGGTCGGCGACAACGTGCGCAAGTACCCCGAACTCTACCAGCGCATCATCGACGAGGGCCACCAGATAGGCAATCACACCCACAACCACATCAGCGGTTTCCGACACTCACTACACGAATATAGCTACAACGTCGAGAAGGCCAACGCCTACATCCACGCCCACCTCTTCCGCCCGCCTCATGGCTGGATGCGCATTGCCCAGTATGCCCTGCTCAGCCGCAAGTTCAAGGTCGTCATGTGGGACGTCGTCACACGCGACTACTCCAAGTGGCTCACCGCCGACGAAGTATTCGACAACGTCCGCCGCTACACCCGTCCGGGCAGCATCATCACCTTCCACGACTCCCTGAAGTCCATCGACAAGCTGCACACAGCCCTCCCCCTCAGCATCGAGTGGCTCAAGCTCCAGGGCTACAGCTTCAAGGTGTTTGAATAAACCATCAACTACAATGAAAACAACAATTTTACGAGCCACGCTGGCAATAATGCTGTGTACTATCGCCGTCAGGGGGTGGGCACAGGATGAGTATATTATCAACGAGAACTTTTCTGGACTCACAAATGGTGAATTAGTGAGCAATAATATTCCTGAAAGCTTACAAGGATGGCAATTTTCCGAATTTTGTAAAGGCTCCCTTATTAAAGGCAATATAAACAACATAGCTTTAAAGATTGAAGGATCCTCAACTACGAAACCTTACTATAAAGGCTATGCCATCACTAAACCACTTCTCTTCGAAGGTGACGTTTTTCTGTCTTTTATACACGCAAAAACGAATAAAAACGATGCAAATGTTATGATGAGTCTTGTTATAATGAATGGAGGTACATTTGCAGATGACAATTTGGAAAGTAAAACTTTAAATGTTACCAAACATATAGGTGATGATACAGCAACGGCTGAAAGCTTCACAATTGTAAATGTCACTAACGATACTAAAATTAAATTTGAGACACCAGAAAAGAAGTTTTTTGCTATCGATGACGTAATAGTCACGAAAATTCCTTTTATCAGCATATCTGAAACCTCTTCCAACACAAACATTACCCAAAACGCCACAAAAACCGTAACCGTAAACACAGTCCGCACCCTCACCGGCGGCATCTGGAACACGCTCTGCCTGCCGTTCGACGTAACGATGAGCAACTTAGAGCAGGCTTTGGGGACAGGGCAGGACGTACAGTTGCGGACGTTCACGGGATATGCCGACAACGTGATGGCGTTCACGCCGGCGGACGAAATCTCTGCGGGCACGCCCTTCCTTATCAAACTGAACACGACGGTCGAGAACCCGACGTTCCACGCCGTGACCATCAGCAACGCCCCAGCCGCTACCGTTACCTTTGATGACGTCAGCTTCATAGGCACATACAGTCCGGTAGACCTCAAAACCGACGGCACGGAACTCTTCATCACCAAGAACAACACGCTGTCAGTTCCAGCCGCAACGACAAACACGATGAACGGCATGCGCGCCTACATCAGGGTGCCCGGCACTTTCAACCCCTCAGCCGCCCGACTGGCCATCGACGAGCCTACCGCCATTCCGGCCATGAACGCCGACAGGCCAGGCCGCTCAGCCGCCATCTACGACCTCAGCGGCCGCCAAGTAGCGCATCCCCGCTGCGGCCTCTACATCGTCGACAACCGGCTGACGTTCATCAAATAGCGCGCTGGGGTTTGATGACTTACTCCGTCAGCATCTCAATCAGCAGCGTCAGGTCCTGAATGTCGACCGCGCCGTCGCCGTTCAGGTTGGCCGACTCGAGGGAGAACGGCTGCGGGTCGAGGCCGAGGATGTAGTCGCGCAGGCAGTCGACGTCCTGAGCGTTCACCTCGCCGTTGCCGTTGGCGTCACCGGGAACTGTCAGGGAATGCGATGCTGTAGGCTGCCTCGAGGGCTCCAGCATGCGCCAGAGCTGCACGAAGCATTCTTGGTTGTTAGCGATTGTAATCATAGTTTTTTTCAGAAATCGAAAATGACCAAAATGACCTTGACCAAATGACCGCGTTACAATTTCCGATAGTTCCCGTCCTCCTCCAGCACTACCAGCCCCTGCTTGCG
>CADCEQ010000047.1 GCA_902800435.1 uncultured Prevotellaceae bacterium
GTGATCAAGAAGGCGATGAAACATCCGCTTGTGATCGACGGCAGAAATATTTTCGATACGGAAGAACTTGATGAGAACGGGTTCGAGTATCACTGCATTGGTAAATGAAGAGAATAACAACGATATTAATGTTTGCTGCCGTTCTGGTGGGATGTAATCGCCAGGGGGCTACGCCAGCAGAGAGCAAGGAAGCCAAACAGATGTTGCAAGGTGTCTGGATGGATTCGGAAGGTGGTGATGTGTCGTTCCGTGTGAAGGGTGATACGATCTTCTATTCCGATACCACGAGTATGCCTTCCTATTTCAAGATCATCGGCGACTCACTGTTCTTGGGTTCCGGCACTTCTTATGGCATCGTCAAACAGTCGCCGAATGTATTCTGGTTTACCAATCAGAACGGTGACCTTGTGAAGTTGCAGAAGAGTGATGATCCTGTGGACGAACTGGAGTTCGTTCACGACCAGCCTCAAGTGCTCACCTATACGCAGCAGGTGAAGAAGGATTCTGTTGTCGTGTTTAACGGCGAGCGTTATCACTGGTATATCGCCATTAACCCCACGAAGTATAAGGTTCACACCACGAGCTACAGCAATGACGGCGTCGAGGTTGACAATGTCTACTACGACAACATCATGCATGTCAGCGTGTTCAGCGGTGCCCGAAAGCTCTTTTCTACTGACTTCAAGAAGCAGCTCTATGCCCAGCAGATTCCCCACCAGTTTCTGGAACAGTCGGTGCTGAGCAATATGGAGTTTACGGGTGTCGACGGCAAGGGCTTCCATTTTGTGGCCACCATCTGCATTCCCGATGGTGCTTCGTGCTATAAGGCTGAGAATGTAGTATCGTTCGGTGGCGAGCTGACCACGTCGTTATTAGAGTATTAAAGATGAATCTTGCGGTGATGAAACGGTTATTGATAGTGATGGCGGCTGGGCTGGTGGTTGCTGGCTGTGGGCAGTCATACAAGGAGAAGCGTGAGATTTCGCGCCAGAAGATGGTGCAGCAGCACCGTGAGGACTCAGCTGCCCTGAAGGTGGCCGTGATGCCCACGATGGACTGTCTGCCCCTGTTTGTAGCCAGCGAGCGGGGCATGTTTGGCAAGACCGACATCAGACTGAGGCTGTTTACGGCCCAGATGGACTGTGACACGGCAGTTGCCGGTGGCAGTGTTCAGGGCACAGTGACTGACCTGGTGCGGGCTGAACGGCTGATGCAGAAAGGCACGCCGCTGAAATACATCACTACGACCAATGCCTACTGGCAGCTGTTCACCAACCGCACGGCACGTATCAAAACCCTGAAGCAGCTGGATGACAAGATGGTGGCCATGGCGCGCTACTCAGTGACTGACCTGCTGGCCGACCGCGTCAGAGACAGTGCCAAGCTTGACAGGGAGCGGCTGTTCAAGATTCAGGTGAACGATGTCCACATACGGCTGAAGATGCTGCAGAACAGTGAGATAGACGCTGCCCTGCTGACCGAGCCCCAGGCCCTGTTGGCCAGGCTGGCCCGCCACACCCAGCTGATGGACACGCGGAAGCTGAACCTGACGATGGGAGCCATTGCCTTCCGCGAGAAGGACCTGGAGGCCAAGAAGCGCCAGCAGCAGCTTGAGGACTTCAAGAAGGGCTACAACATGGCCTGCGACTCGCTGACCAAGTTTGGCATTGCCCAGTATCGCGACATCGTTGTGAAATACTGCGGACTGAGGGCCAAACAGGTGGACTCGCTGCCGCGCGACCTGAAGTTCCGTCACATTGAACTGCCTGCACAGACTGACATTGAGCGTGCCCAGAAATGGTTAAAGGAGCAATAAGCCTATGGTCTTTAACGAAGCACTGAATACGATTGTTGACGATGTGCTGCATCGGCAGTTGGGCAAGGCCATAGCCCATCTTGAGAACTACCTGTACACCTTTGTCCAGCCCCAGGCCCAGGAGCAGCTGCAGCAGATTAAGAGCGACTACCAGCTGATGACCGGCTACTGGCAGCAGGGCTATGACGACCCTGACCGCGAGGTGGTCTACGACAGGCTGCTGCGCCGGATGTATGTGCTGGCCACCAATGTCTACATACGCTACTACCTGCGCAACAGTGCCTTTGCGTCAGGTGTTCACCACAGGGTGCGCAATAATGGCCGCCAGGAGTGGACACCAGCCTCACTGCGCCGCGACATGGAGGCCTTTGTGGCTGATGTGGCCATGCTTGAGCTGGAGCCTGAGCACGTCAGGAAGTCGCGCCAGCAGGCTGTCTATGAAGAGCACCAGTGGCTGATGACCGACCTCTTTGACTACATCTGGACCTCGCGCCTGTGGAATGACAGTGTGACTGAAGCCTTCAGCGAGATGCTGCTGTCGCCCACCATCGACAGCAATGACCAGCAGATGATTGTCAGCGCCATCACGCTCTCAACGCTCAACTTCTTCGGCATCAACAAGTTCCGCCTGCTGTTGGATGCCTACATGAAGTCCACTGACGAGCGTGTGCGCCAGCGTGCACTTGTAGGGTGGGTGCTCTGTCTTGACGCGGCTGCTGCTGAATTGTATACTGAGGTTCATGAGATGCTTAGGCAGGCTACTGCAGACGAGCGCTGCCGCAATGACCTGGCTGAACTGCAGATGCAGATGGTCTACTGTCTGAGGGCCGAAACCGACAACCGCATCATCCAGAGCGAGATAATACCAGAACTGCTGAAGAACAACAACATACGCGTGACCCGCAAAGGCATTGAGGAAGTGGAGGATGACCCGATGGAGGACATTCTGCACCCCGAGATTTCAGAGCAGCGCATGGAGAAGCTTGAGGAGTCGGTGCGCAGGATGGCTGACATGCAGAAGCAGGGGTCGGACATCTACTTCGGCGGCTTCTCCCAGATGAAGCGCTTCCCCTTCTTCAACATGGTGGGCAACTGGTTTGTGCCCTACTATCAGCAGCATCCCGTCATCGGCGGACTGCTGGAGAGGGTGAGGGCAGGGAAGTTCCTGCGCCGCATGCTTGACAACAGTCCCTTCTGCGACAGCGACAAGTACTCGTTTGCCATTGGCTTTGAGATGGCCGTCAGCAAGCTGCCTGAGAACCTGATGCAGATGCTCGACCGAGGTGAGGCCACGCTGGCTGGGGTTGAGGCCATGGCCCAGGAGGAGCTGCAGTCGGCTGCATTCCTGCGCCGTTCCTACCTGCAGAGTCTCTACCGCTTCTTCAGGGTGTTCCCACAGCGCAGTGAGTTCTTCAATCCCTTCGAGCAGCGCGACCTGCCGCGCTACTTCTTCTTTGCCAATCCCCTGTTCCGCGAGACTCAGCTTGAGGAGCGGTTTGCTGAGATTGTGGCCTTCATGATGAAGCACAAGGCGTATGACGCCGCCATGATGACGTTGCAGAATTATAGTGAGGAGCATCGCGACGCCCAGTTCTACTTGATGAACGGCTCTGTGCTGATGCGCACACAGACTCCAGCCAATGCAGGCCTGACAGCCAAGGAGAGCTATGCCCGCTGTCTGGACTATGAGCCTGACAATGAGCGGGTCTGGGCGGGCTATGCCAGAACGCTGTTCGGCTGTGGTGACTACTCCCAGGCGCTGGAGTACTATGAGAAGCTGATGGAGCGGCATCCTGACAACCGGAACTACCAGCTGAATGCCGCTGTCTGCATGACCAATATGGAGCGTTACGACGATGCCCTGAAGATTCTCTATAAGCTGAACTATGAACGGCCCGACGACAGCAACACCAACCGCGTGATGGCCTGGACGCTGGTGGGGGCCCGCAAGTATGAGCAGGCACTTCGCAAGTATGAGGGGCTGGTTGAGGGCGACGAGGCACTGCCTGACGACGTGCTGAATGCTGCCTACTGCCATTGGTTCAGTAGGGATGTGCAGGGAGCCGTTGCTCTGTTCCGCCGCTACAGTCAGTGTGAGGGCGTCACGTTTGATGCCCAACAGGAGTTCATGGTCCGTGAGTCGCAGACCATCAGCCATCATGGCATCAGCGATGTGGAAGTCAGGCTGATGACCGACACCTTGATGTAAGTGGGGGCTATAGCCAGGGGCGCAGCAGAGAGGCAAACCATCCGCGGAACTTCTGCCAGGGGGTGCGGAACTCATTCCACGTCTCCTTTGTCAGGTAGAAGCTGTCCTGCTTGTCGCGGTTGAACATATCGTCGAGTTCCTTGGTTGTCTCCCGGCTGATGATGGCAGCATTCTCCTCATAGTCAAAGCGCATGCTGCGGGCATCGAGGTTGGTGGAGCCTACCGTGCAGTAGCGACCATCAACCATCAGAATCTTTGAGTGGTGGAAGCCTGGCTCATAGAGCCACACGTGGGCACCGCACTTCTTCATCTGATAGGCATTGCGGAACACACAGTCAGGAGTGAGGGGCACGTCGCTCTTGGCCGACACCATGATCTCGACCCTCACACCACGCTTGATGGCCCGCTTCAGTGCTTTCTTGACCGAGGGCACCAGCGTGAAGTAGGGGTTGACGAGCTTCACGGAGTCCTGGGCAGCATCAAGGGCACGGATGTAGAGCTGGCGCACGGCATCATTCTTGCCTGCCACATAGCCGTCGTGGGTATAGACGGCTCCAGGCTCACGGTTGACAATACCAATAATCTTGTCGCCAGCAGGCTGCCCACGGAAGTACTGGGGCTTGAGCAGGTTCTCACCAGTCACCTTCTCCCAGATGCGGCAGAAGATGTTCTGCAGCTCGTTCACGGCAGGACCCTCAATGCGGCAGTGCATGTCGCGCCAGGAGCCTACCTGCTCAGTGCCTTTGATGTAGTAGTCGGCCACATTCATACCGCCTGTGTAGGCTATGTGACCGTCGATGACCACAATCTTGCGGTGGTCGCGGGGCCAGATGTGGTTGACCCAGGGGAAGCGGATGGGGTCGAACTCATAGATGCTGACACTGTCATCGCGCAGGGCCTTCAGATGGTGCTTCTTCAGCGGCTGGTTGTTGGAGTCGTTGCCAAAGCCGTCGAAGAGAGCCCTCACCTCAACACCCTCACGGCGCTTCTCGCGCAGGATGTCAAACAGCAGCGAGGCTATGGAGTCGTTGCGGAAGTTGAAGTACTCCAGGTGTACACTGCTCTTGGCCTGGCGGATGTAGTGGAACATGTCGTCGAACTTCTCCTGGCCGCTCTTCAGCAGCTTCACCTCATTGCCCTCAGTGAAACGTATGCCATACGCCGTCATCTGCTGACGGAATATGGAGTCGCTGGTCTGCTGTGCTGATGCTATTGTCGGTAAGCAGGCAAGGATGGCCAGCACCACCCGCGCCCATTTGGTGTTGTTCTTCACTGTCGTTTATATCATACACGAGTAGTGGTCGACCACGCCGAGCAGCCGTTGCTCCTTGTCTACCACCAGCACGCTGTGTATCTTGTATTTGTTCATGATTCGCTGAATCTCAGTAATCTTGGTCTGGGCTGTCACGGTCTTTGGCGTGCGGGTCATGATGTCGCCCACCGTATGGTCAAAGAACTGGGCCTGCCACTTCTCCATAGCACGGCGGATGTCACCATCGGTGATAAGTCCCACCACACGGCCATCCTCCTCGGCAACGCCAAGTCCCAGCTTGCCCCTGCTCACCTCAATCACGGCCTCGCCAAGGTGCATGTCGGGCTTGATGACGGGCATGTCAACAGTCCGCATCACATCCTGGGCTGTGGTCAGAAGCCGCTTGCCCAACTCACCGCCTGGGTGGAACTGTGCAAAGTCCTGAGGCTTGAAGTTGCGCTTCTTGATGAGGGCCACAGCCAAGGCGTCGCCCATAGCCATCTGGGCTATCGAACTGCTGGTGGGGGCCAGGTCCAGCGGGTCAGCCTCATGGCGCACACTGACGTTCAGGTGGCAGTAGGCATACTTGGCCAGCAGCGACTCCGGGTTGCCGCTCATGGCCACAATGGGTATCTGCATCTGCAGCACCAGGGGGATGAAGCGCAGCAGTTCGTCGGTCTGACCTGAGTTTGAGATGGCCAGCACCACATCGTCGCTGGTCATGACTCCCAGGTCGCCGTGAAACACGTCCAAGGGATTGATGAAGAATGAGGGTGTGCCTGTCGACGACAGGGTGGCAGCTATCTTGGCCCCCACGTGGCCGCTCTTGCCAACACCCGTGACAATGACCTTGCCGTGACAACGGAACATCAGTTCAACAGCACGGTCAAACTCCTCGTCCATCTTAGGGATGAGCTCCATCAGTGCCTCTGCCTCGTCCTTGATGCACTTGATGCCATATTCTCTGACTGTCATTTTCTTATTTGATTATTTCTTCAACGAGTTTTTCCAGTTTGCTTAATTCCAGCATGTTGGCTGCATCGCTCAGCCCGTGGTCTGGGTCGGGGTGAACCTCGAAGAACCAGCCTGTGGCTCCGAATGCCTTTGCTGCCAGAGCCATCTGTGGCACAAAGCGGCGGTCGCCTCCTGTCTTGCCATCACTGCCCCCAGGCCGCTGCACGGAGTGGGTGCAGTCCATGACAACCGTAGGCACCAGCTCCAGCATATCGCTGATGTTGCGGAAGTCAACCACCAGATTGTTGTAGCCCATCATATTGCCGCGCTCTGTCAGCCACACATCAGCAGCACCTGCCTCGCGGGCTTTCTCAACTGGATACTTCATGTCGCGGCCACTCAGGAACTGTGCCTTCTTGACGTTCACCGTCCGTCCTGTTTTGGCAGCAGCCACGAGCAGGTCGGTCTGGCGGCAGAGGAAGGCAGGTATCTGCAGCACGTCGCAAACCTCGGCCACAGGTGCTGCCTGCCAACTCTCATGGATGTCGGTAAGCAGTCTGAGCCCGTACTTCTGCTTGACGTCGCTAAGCATCTGCAGGCCGCGCTCCAGTCCTGGGCCTCGGAAGGAGTGGATGGAGGTGCGGTTGGCCTTGTCGAACGATGCCTTGAAGATGATGTTGGTGCCCAGTCGCTGGTTGATGCCAACCAGTTCGCAGGCTACTGTATCTAACAGCTCAGCCGACTCAATGACGCACGGCCCTGCTATGAATATCTTTTCTTTATTGTCCATTTTCAGTGTGCAAAGTTACGAATAAATAGCCGAACGGCCAAATGATTGTCTAAATTATTGCTTCTGTTTCATGAGCAGCTCGATGAGCTTTGTGATGTCTGTGATGTCCAGCACGCCATTCTGGTCAATATCGGCAGTCTCTGTTTCGTAGTCATCCTCGTCAGCCTTGCCTAAGACGATGTTTATAAGGTCTATCGCATCAGCTGTTGTAATGATACCATCGCCGTCAACGTCGCCTGGCAATGGCTCATCCTCTTTTTCAGCGATTACATAGACTTCGTCGAGGAAGAAACGCTTTGCCGGGGTAAAGGTAATGCTAACCTCACCTTGTCCGGTAAGTGTCAGCGTGTAGGTCGTCCACTCTCCTTCGGCCATCGTAAATTCTGTCTCTGACAACGTGCCATTGCCGTTTACAGACAGCTTCAGCGATTTACCATCAGTCCCCCAAGGAACTGCCCTAAAGCTGACTGTTGAGGTGCCGTCGATGATAAACTTCGGTGTGGTTACGGTTCCAGGAGTGCTACTGTTTCCAAATTTAGCGCATTGGTAGCCACCGAAGGAATTTTCATTATTGTCCTGCCAACCATTATTGTCGGGCTTGAAGGCTGATCGCGCTGTTGCTACCCCACTACCGCTGAGTTTCCCATCGTTACCTCCAGTACCATCACATTGGTCAAACGTTTCTACAAAGTCACTAGCAGTATTCGAGACAATGCTGAAGAAGGCGGTGGCAATGCTGCTTGTACGTTCCTCGCCATCAGAAGCAACAGCACGCAGCGTCATGCTCTCGTCAACTGTAATAGGAGCTATGTATTGCTTTCCATTAGTTATGGGCGAAGAACCATCTGTCGTGTAGTAGATGAAAACATCATCCGTTGCACAGGTAATGGTCACCTCCAGAGGAGAGGTGAATGTTCCGCCATTGGGAGAGAAAACAGGTGTGGCAACGTCTATTGTAGTGGCATGGCCGGTATAGCGAGCATCATCAATGGCCGTAGTGATAGAAGTGTAAGGGTCGAAGGCAACGTTGATGCTGTCGCCCCAGATGTACTCAGCCAGATAGGGGTAGTCTACGAAAAGGTTGCGGTTATGCTGAATGGTAGCGACAGCTTCATTGCGGTCTACTTCCAACTCGTCTACTGGGTCGCTCTTTAGCCACTTTAGGTAAAGCGTGTAGGCCCACGGTTTCAAGGTCGGCCAGGCACCAGTTTCCAACTGTTGCAAGCCCTCTTTGCCACTCCATGTGAGGTTCTGATAAGCTGTAGCCATATACATATAAGCCCTCGCGAAGTCACCCTTGTACTGTTTACCTGGTTCCCAGCAATTGCGTCCTTTTACGCCATCAATGGTTCCCGTGCCCACCTTGTCATATCCTTCTGACTCTTCTTTGACATTCTCGACGATGCCCATCGGATAGTTAGACTTCGAACTATTTGCCTGTGAGTCGCTGGGATAGAGGTTGTACAGGTCTTTGTAGGCATTATTATTATCGCCTCCCCACCAGCTCTTTGGGAACGAGTGCTCGATGTTCATACCGCTGATGACAGACCCTTTGTTTGTCATAGGAAAGTAGAACTTCTTGTTGCTGTAACGGTTGACACATTCACTGGTGCTTTCAATGCGGTCAGTGTAGTAGAAGCCCCACCACGTATGGTCCATACCCTTTCCATAGGCTAACACCTTGACCACTTTTGGATTACTAATCAGCTGATGCACCTTAGTCTTCAGACTCTCCTTCTTCAGCCCTTTCAGCGATTGGGCATATTCGGCAAGTTCACTCCTTGTGATGGCGCTGGCCGTCACGGAGCAGAGGATTGTTAAGCAAAGGATTGCGCGTTTCATAATGATAATAAGCGTTTATTGGTTATTTACTAATTTCTTCAGCCGTTTGTATTCTTTCTTGGTCAGTCGCATGAACGAGCCATGCTGCGGGCCGTTGACACCCTTGATGTCGACGGGATTCTTGAAACCCCGCAAGTGCTCGTCGGCCTCACAGATACGGTAGTGCTTCGGGCGGTCGCTGTACTGTATATAAGCCACGCGCCAAGTCTTGTCGCCAATAAGCTGGAAGGCCGAGCTGCCCTCACACTTCTTGTTACCTTCGAACGAGACATAGTCGTCTTCCACAGGCTCGCCCCAGCCCGAAGTCAGATGCTTGGAGGTTGCCGTATAGATGCCTGGCTTGCCGCCTTCCTTCTTGATGAGCATGTGGTAGAGCCCGTCGCTGGGCAGGTAGTTGATGTCGGCATCGATGGTAGCGTAGCCCCAGTCGAAGAGCAGGCGGGGCTGCGTCAGCCGTGTAAAGCTCTTGTCGGCATACGAGTAGTACATGCGGTCGTACTTCTCCTCGGCGCGGTTCCACATCGAGTAGTAAATCATGTAGCCGCCCCGTTGGCCGTCGGGCCACACATAGGCAGGGTCCCAGAATATCTGCGGTGCCCACACGCGGTTGATGGTCGACCAGTCCTTATACACGCTCTCAGCCTCAGGGTTGCAGAATATGCTGGTGCCCTTGCGGTAGTCGAACGAGACAGAGGTCCAATGCAGCAGGTCGTCGCTTCGCAGCAGGTCGATGCCGTAGTTGTCCCAGTCGTTCTGCTTGCCCAGCGCCTTGGTCATCGCGTTGTTCATGTCGGTGGTCACCATCAGGTAGCCCCGTCCGTCGGCAGCCCGGCAAATATAGGCGTCGCGCTGGCCACCCTCAATCCGTGCATGCTCCTTGGGGTCCATAATAGGTTCGCCGCCCATCACGTCCTCATAGTTATAGCCGTCGCGGCTGATGGCATAGGCCGTCCACTGTCCTCGGTCGCTCATGTGGCAGTACAGGTAGCCGTAGCTGCCCTTCTGCAGGTTCTGTGCCGCAGCAGTCATGCTGGCGGCTATCATTGCTGTCAATAGTATCTTCTTCATCGCTCTTCACTTTTCAACACGTATCCAGTCGGCCTCCACCCAGCCACGATCGGCATTGGCGTCGGTCTCGGCACTGATATATCCAAACTTCGCACCTATCCACTTGCCCTCCTTCATCTGGAACTCCGAGCCGCAGTCGGTGAACTTCTTCCCGTCGCTGCTGTAGGCAAAGTGCAATTTCGAGTCGGCAACCTTCAGTCTGAGGTAGATGTCTTCGTGAATGCCGGGCTTGTAGTCTGTCTTGTCTGTGGCCGTAGGCTTCAGCGTGGCAATGACGTTCTCCGTCTGCTGCTTGCCCTTGTCGGCAGCCTTGCACGTCATCTGCACCAGCTGGAACGACTGCCCTATGCGGCGCACGACGAGAGCCGAGTAGTCGAGTCCCATCATGATGAGACCGCCAAACTGCCCGTCGGCCTTCGACGTGAAGCGCAGTTTCGTGGTGACGGTAAACTCGTCGGCGGGCGTCTTCTGCAGCAGCAGGTTGGGCACTTCCCAGAAGTTCTTCCAGCCCTCGCTCAGCTTGTAGGTGTAGATGCGGAAGGTGCCGAAGGCCGTCGGCACGCCGAACTTCTCGTCGTAGTTGGCATGCCACTGCCACTGCAGCCCCATCGTGGGCGAGTTGAACTCATCGCTCTCAACGGGGTTGACGATGGCCACAGCGGCGGCGGCTTTAGGCTTCTGGTAGCGCGTCACCGGCTCACCCTTCTTGCCCATGATGGGCCAGCCGCTCGACCAGTCGACGGGCTGCAGGTGGACCACACGCCCGTAGGCCTCCTTGTCCTGGAAGTGCAGAAACCAGTCCTCGCCATACTTCGTGTGTACCCAGCCGCCCTGATGGGGGCCGTTGATGCTGGTCTTGCCCTGCGCCAGCACTATCTTATGCTCGTAGGGGCCGTAAGGGCTTTTACTGCGCATAGCCAGCTGGAAACCCGTGGGCACGCCGCCTGCCGGACACATGATCCAGTACCAGCCGTCGCGCTTGTAGAATTTCGGACCCTCACAGGTGCGATTCTCTGTGCCGTTGCCGTCGAACACGATGACAGGCTGGCCGATGGCCCGTGTGCCGTCAGCACTCAGTTCGCGGACGGTCAGCACCGAAGCGAACTTAGCGCGCGAGTTGGCCCAGCCGTTCACCAAGTAGCAGCGGCCGTCGTCGTCCCAGAGTGGGGTAGTGTCGATGTAGCCCTTGCCCTCGATGACGCACAGGGGCTTCGTCCACTCGCCGGCAGGGTCCTTCGTCTTCACCATCATCACGCCGTGGTCGGGGTCGCCCCAGTAGATGTAGTATTCGCCGTTGTGGTAGCGTATGGAGGGTGCCCAGATGCCGTTGCCGTGCTGAGGACGGTCGAACTCTGACTTCGGCTCCAGTTCGCGGACGGCGTAGTTGATGATTTCCCAGTTCACCAGGTCGCGAGAGTGCAGAATGGGCAGTCCCGGTATGCACTGGAACGAGGAGGCCGTCAGATAGTAGTCCTCGCCGCTGGGACCCACGCAGACGTCGGGGTCAGAGTAGTCGGCATTGATGACGGGGTTGGTGTAGGTGCCGTCGCCGTTGTCGGGGCACCACACCTTTGACTTGTACTGGGCGCTGGCCATCATCGGCAGTATTGCCATAGCCAGACAGATTAGTTTCTTCATAAGCGGTTTATTCTTAGTTTGTAGTAGTTGTCGGTATAGTCGATGCGCATGACGCGGCGCACGTCGTCGTCGTTTGGCGACAGGTCCAGTGCCACATGCCCCATCGTGCGCCTCAGGTTTATTTCCACGCAGGGGTGCAGCAGGAATCCGTCGTCGTCGTGCGAGCCGCACACCATCATGTCGACGCCAAACGGCCCTCTGTACTTGCCGTTGAAAACGGTGCTCAGCCCGCTGCAAATCTTTTCGCGAACGTCGTCTAATAAAGTCTCTGCAAGATAAGCACTTATCATGCTGCGCTTGGTGCTCTCCGTAGCCAGGATGTTGCCCGTGTAGGCACCATTGGCCGTGTGGAAGAGCGACAGGCCGAGATAGCTGATGCCGCCCTCGCCGTCGCTGTAGAACTCCATGCCGAAGTCCTTCACCTTATTATAATAGGGCTCCGCCATGACGCAGCCTTGGGCTGCCACCACATTCTGGAACCAGCGGGCCTGCATGCTGAAGGGCGTGCGACCGACGGCGAGGAATCTCAGTCCGCGACCGCTCGACGACCAAGGTGCCTTCATCACCAACTGGCCGTACTGCTGCAGCAGACTCTCTACACGGTCGGCCTCGCGGCACTCGAAGGCTTCGCCAACCGTACCTTCCAAACGGAGTGTGGGCAGCAGATGGGCAGCCGTCCGGCGGTGCGACAGCTCGCGGATGGTCAGCAGCTGGGGTGGTGTAGGCATCAGCTGTTCTCGTATGCCCCTTCGCATCAGCTCTGCTCGCAGGGCGCTGTTCCAGCCCCACGGTTCGATGCCAGTAGTCTGGTCGGAGCAAACTGGCTGTTTGGCCGGTGCAAACTGTGGGTTTAGTCGGAGCAAACTGCCGGCCCCTGTCAGGACCTTTGCGCGGTGGACCAGTTTTCGCCATTCGCGCTGCGCCTGCTCAACATCGTCAACCAGCACGACGTCGCCCTCGTTGGCCCAGACAGCAGGCAGGAAACCTAAGTCGTGGCGCAGCTGCCGTCCGGCGTGCGGAGCCGTGAAGTTCGACAGTCCGCTCGCCAATGCTATGTCGTGCTCGGGGTTGAAGATGTGTATAGTCATGCTTTCGATTCCGTTATCTCCTTGTCGTATTGCTCGTAGGCATTGACGATGCGCGTGACAAGCTTGTGGCGCACGATGTCGCGACGGTCGAGGTTGACCACGCCGATACCCTCCACATTATTTAATATATGCAAGGCCTCGATGAGTCCCGACTTCTGCGTGCGGGGCAGGTCGATCTGCGTCATGTCGCCCGTAATAATCATCTTCGTGTTCCAGCCCATGCGGGTGAGGAACATTCGTATCTGGGCGGGCGTGGTGTTTTGAGCCTCATCGAGGATGACGACAGCGTCAGAGAGCGTTCGGCCGCGCATAAAGGCCAGTGGGGCAATCTGTATCTGGTGCTTCTCCATCATATCCTGCAGCTTCACCTGGGGCAGCATGTCCTCAAGCGCGTCGTAGAGGGGCTGTAGGTAGGGGTCGATCTTGTCCTTCATGTCGCCTGGCAGGAAGCCGAGTTTCTCGCCGGCCTCTACGGCTGGTCGCGAGAGGATAATCTTCTTGGCTGTCTTCTCTTTCAGCGCTTTCACGGCGAGGGCTATCGAGAGGTAGGTCTTGCCCGTGCCGGCAGGACCAACGGCAAACACCATGTCGTTCTCCTTATAAGCCTCGATGAGCCGCTGCTGGTTCTCGGAGCGGGCCTTGATGGGGCGGCCCGACATGGTGTAGACCACCACGTCGTCGGGTACGTCCTTCGAGTGTCCGCCGCGTATGATGTCGAGAATGTCCTCCTCGCGTAACGAATTGAACTTCAGTATATGTCGGCGTATCTGTTCGATACTCTCTTCAAAGGCTGCCATCTGCTCCTCGTCGCCCAATACGCGGATGACGTTATCGCGCGCCACGATTCTCAGTTTGGGGTAGAGCGAGCGAATCATCTGCAGGTGACAGTTGCCGACACCGTAGAATACCACGGTGTCGATATCTTCCAGTACAATATGCTTTTCTATCAAACCAAATATGTGTTTTATTGTTTCTGCGCGCAAAATTACGCAAAAAATCGCTAACTGCCGCAAGTTTTAAAGAATATTTTCGTACCTTTGCCGAAGTTATGAAAATGTATACAGGAAGAAACACGCAGGGTGACTACAGTCACTACACCGTGGAGGAAGAGGCGCCGCTGCTGGAGTGGCTGCTGAAGAACGTGGCGCAGAGCCGCTCTAAGGTCAAGGCAACGCTGCAGGGGCGCGGCATCAAGGTTGACGGTAAGACCGTCTCGCAGTTTGACTTCCCCCTGAAGCCGGGCATGAAAGTGGCCGTCTCGAACACGAAGCGCAATCAGCAGGGCTTCAAGAACCGCTATGTGAAGATTGTCTACGAGGACCGCTGGCTCATCGTTGTCGAGAAGGCCGTTGGCATTCTGTCGATGGCTGCCGGCCACTCGACGCTCAACGTGAAGTCGGTACTCGACGACTACTTCAAGAAGAGCCACCAGAAGTGCAGGGCGCACGTTGTCCACCGTCTGGACCGCGACACCAGCGGTCTGATGGTCTATGCCAAGGACATGGAGACGGAACAGACGCTGGAGCACAACTGGCACGACATCGTCTACGACCGCCGTTACGTGGCCGTCGTGAGCGGTGAGATGGAGCAGGACGACGGCACCATTGCCAAGTGGCTGAAGGACAACAAGGCCTACGTCACCTACTCATCGCCTACGGACAATGGCGGCAAGTATGCCGTCACCCACTTCCACGTGCTCGACCGCACCACGGAGCACTCGCTCGTGGAATACAAGCTTGAGACGGGCCGCAAGAACCAGATCCGCGTCCACTCTGCCGATATGGGCCATCCTGTCTGCGGCGACGAGAAGTATGGCAATGGCGACGACCCGCTCCACCGCCTCTGTCTGCACGCCTGGCTGCTGTGCTTTACCCATCCCGTTACGGGACAGCCGATGGAGTTTGAGACGCCCATTCCCGTAGCTTTTAGGAAAATGTTCAAGTAAAAAAGGAGTTTATGGATAGTAACATCGGATATTACCTGTTTGCACTGGTGGCCATCATTGTGGCCTTCCTGATAGTCAAGAAGGTGACGACGTGCCTCTTGAAGTCGGTGGTGCTCATCGTCCTGGCCGCCGTCCTGGCCTTCGTTTATTTCTATTACATGAGATGACGAGCGAGTACCAGATAAGGGTGCTGCCGCAGGTGGCTGCCGACGAGCAGAACCTGAAGGCGTGGCTGGCCGACGAGAAGGGCTTCGACGTGCGCAGCTGTACCGCTGTGCGTATTCTGAAGCGCAGCATCGATGCCCGCCAACGCACCATCTTCGTCAACCTCAAGGTTCGCGTCTATCTGAACGAGCTCCCTGCTGACGATGCTTATGTGCATACTGAGTACGGCGACGTCTCAGAGTGCCCGCAGGTCATCGTTGTCGGTGCTGGGCCGGGCGGACTGTTTGCCGCCTTGCGACTCATTGAGTTAGGCTTGCGCCCCGTCGTGCTCGAGCGCGGCAAGAACGTCCACGAGCGCAAGCGCGACCTGGCCGAGATTGCCCGCACGCAGCAGGTCGACAACGAGAGCAACTACTGCTTCGGCGAGGGTGGGGCAGGGGCCTACTCTGACGGCAAGCTCTACACACGCTCAAAGAAGCGCGGCAGCATCGACAAGATTCTGAACGTACTGTGCCAGCATGGTGCCTCGGCGGCCATCCTCGCCGACGCTCATCCGCACATCGGCACTGACCGACTGCCTAAGGTCATCGAGAACATCCGCAACACCATCATCCGCTGCGGCGGCGAGGTACACTTCCAGACGAAGGTGACGAGTCTGATCTTAGAGGGCGACAAGGTCGTCGGCTGTGTGGCCGACAAGGAGTATCGCGGGCCTGTGATTCTGGCTACAGGCCATTCTGCCAGAGATGTGTATCGCTACCTGGCCGACGCAAAGATTGAAATCGAGGCGAAGGGCATTGCCGTAGGCGTGCGCCTGGAGCATCCCTCGCAGTTGATTGACCAGATTCAGTATCATTCGCGTCAGGGGCGCGGCAAGTACCTGCCTGCAGCAGAGTATTCGTTTGTTACGCAGGTCGACGGGCGTGGCGTCTATTCGTTCTGCATGTGTCCTGGTGGCTTCGTCATTCCGGCGGCTACCGATAAGGAACAGATCGTGGTCAACGGCATGAGTCCAGCCAATCGCGGTACGGCCTGGTCGAACAGCGGCATGGTTGTCGAGGTAAGACCCGACGATGTGGAGGGCCATGACGACGATGTGCTGAAGGTGATGAGGTTTCAGGAGCAGCTGGAGCGCCTCTGCTGGCAGCAGGGCAATATGAAGCAGACGGCCCCCGCCCAGCGCATGGCCGACTTCGTGAACAACCGCCTCAGCTACGACCTGCCACGCAGCAGCTATGCTCCGGGCTTGCTGTCGAGTCCGCTCCACTTCTGGCTGCCGCCGATGATTGGCCGCCGGCTGCAGGAGGGCTTCAAGACCTTCGGCCGTCAGGCTCACGGCTTCCTCACCAACGAGGCCGTGCTCATAGCCATTGAGACGCGCACCAGCAGTCCTGTGCGTATCGTTCGCGATGCTGCCACCCTGCAGCATGTCCGTCTGCAGGGACTCTTCCCCTGCGGCGAGGGGGCAGGTTATGCAGGCGGCATCGTCTCGGCTGCCGTCGACGGTGAACGCTGTGCCGAGATGTGTGCCGAACTTTTTTTAGGGAAATCAGAATCATAAACGTATTATAGTTGTAAAGCATCTAATTTTTTATTTATGGCTAATCGATATTTGTTAGGCTTTGACGTAGGCAGTTCGTCAGTCAAGGCATCTTTGGTTAACGCCGACAGCGGCAAGTGTGTGGCTTCTGCATTCTATCCTGAGAAGGAGGCGCCGATTATGGCTGCCAAGGCAGGATGGGCTGAGCAGGAACCCAGTTCGTGGTGGGAGTATGCAAAACTCTCGCTGAAGAAGATTATGAGTGAGGCTGGTGCAACGGCCGAGGAAATCAAGGCCATCGGCATCTCCTACCAGATGCACGGTCTGGTGTGTGTCGACAAGGACCTGCAGGTGCTGCGTCCCTCCATCATCTGGTGCGACTCGCGCGCCGTTCCATACGGCGAGAAGGCTTTCAACGATCTGGGGGCAGACCAGTGTCTGAGCCATCTGCTCAACTCGCCCGGCAACTTCACAGCCGCCAAGCTGGCATGGGTGAAGGAGAATGAGCCCGAACTCTATAGTAAAATATATAAGGTAATGCTGCCTGGCGACTATCTGGCCATGCGCCTCAGCGGTGTAGCCAACACGACCGTTAGCGGACTCTCCGAGGGAATGTTCTGGGACTTCAAGGAGAACCAGCCCGCACAGTTCCTGCTCGACTACTACGGCTTTGACCGCTCGCTGATTGCCGACATCGTGCCCACGTTTGCTGAACAGAGCGTGGTGAGCGCCGAGGCAGCTGCAGAGTTGGGCCTGAAGGCCGGCACGCCCATCACCTATCGTGGTGGCGACCAGCCCAACAATGCCCTGTCGCTGAATGTGCTGAATCCTGGTGAGATTGCCGCAACGGCCGGCACGTCGGGTGTCGTCTATGGCGTACTGGGCGATGTCAACTACGACCCGAAGTCGCGTGTCAACACCTTTGCCCACGTCAACCACACGGCAGACCAGACTCGTCTGGGCGTGCTCCTCTGCATTAACGGCACGGGCATCCTGAACGCCTGGGTTCACCGCAACGTGACGCCCGACATCTCGTATGCTGAGATGAACGACCTGGCAGCTCAGGCACCCATCGGCAGCGAGGGCGTGACCATTGTCCCGTTCGGAAACGGTGCAGAGCGCGTCCTGGAGAACAAGGAAATCGGCTGCTCCATCAACGGTCTGAACTTCAACAAGCACTCAAAGGCTCACATCGTGCGCGCCGCTCAGGAGGGCATCGTCTTCTCGTTCTGCTACGGCATGGAGATTATGCAGCAGATGGGTATGGACATTCAGAAGATTCACGCCGGCAAGGCGAATATGTTCCTCTCGCCGCTGTTCCGCAACACGCTGGCCGGCGTCAGCGGGGCCACCATCGAGCTCTACGATACCGACGGCTCTGTGGGTGCTGCCAAGGGTGCAGGTATCGGCTCGGGCATCTATAAGGACAACAACGAGGCCTTCGCTACGTTGGAGAAGCTGGAAGTCATTGAGCCCGATGCCAAGAACCGCGAGGCTTACAAGGCTGCCTACGAGGCTTGGAAAGAAACTTTAAACAATAAAATCTAACCAATTAGAAATTAAACATCTATGGCAAAAGAGTATTTTCCGTTTACCGGTAAGATTCCTTTCGAGGGAAAGGACAGTAAGAATGTAATGGCTTTCCACTATTACGAGCCTGAGAAGGTCGTGATGGGAAAGAAGATGAAGGACTGGCTGAAGTACGCTATGGCTTGGTGGCACACGCTGGGTGGCGCCTCTGCCGACCAGTTTGGCGGTCAGACCCGCAGCTACGAGTGGGACAAGGCTGCTGATCCCGTTCAGCGCGCCAAGGACAAGATGGACGCTGGCTTCGAGATTATGGACAAGCTCGGCATTGAGTACTTCTGCTTCCACGATATCGACCTCGTTGAGGAGGCTGACACCATCGACGAGTATGAGGCCCGTATGAAGGCCATCACCGACTATGCTCTGGAGAAGATGAAGCAGTTCCCCAACATCAAGCTGCTCTGGGGTACGGCCAACGTGTTCGGCAACAAGCGCTATGCCAACGGTGCCTCC
>CADCEQ010000048.1 GCA_902800435.1 uncultured Prevotellaceae bacterium
GCGATTGACAACCTTGCGTTGTCGGGATGAGGCGACTCGAACGCCCGACCCCTACGTCCCGAACGTAGTGCGCTACCAACTGCGCTACATCCCGATTGCCTTGTAAGCGGCTGCAAAGGTACATCATTTTTTTGAAATACATGCACGTTTTATCGGAAATTTTTGCTGGGACGGCAAAAAAGGGCGCTTAAAGGGCTACTGATACTTCTTCCGGAACTGTAAGTAGTCGTCGCAGTTGGACACATACTTGCTGGCGCCCGACTTGTTGCTGCGCTCGAATTCGGCCAAAGCAGCAAAGGCCTGGTACTGCGGCGACTTGGAATTGGTGAGTCGCTGGTAGGCCGGATCGTCAGGCTCATCGCTGTTCCAGGGCTGCATCTGCCAGTCGCTGAAGTAGAGGTAGCCGTAGCATTGGCCGAAGAGTGCGCGCTCCTTCAGAGCGGCATCCTTGGTCTGGCTGGCCTCCTTCAGCAGGCCGGCGGCCTTCTTGCCGAAATCGGTCTCGTTGCAGCGCAGTTCGTCGGAGATGCTCTTGCCGTCGCGCATCAGGAACCAGCAGTCGCCGGTGAAGTGTGCCTGCGCGTAGCGCACGGCGAGGTCGTAGCACAGCTGCTGGCGGGCCTTCCCCTTGAGCACGTTCAGCTCGCCTTCCATCTTCCCCATCTCGCGGGCAAAGACAAGTTTCGGGTTCTCCTTCAGCTGCCACTTCCGGTCGCTGTATTCAACTTCATCCTTCAGGAACTGACGAGTAATCCACGGCTCGACGGTCCACTGGCGGTTAGCGACATAGACGGCGTAGCCCCGCTCATTATAAAAGGATACGGGCACGCGCGCGAGCCACTCGGCGGCCTCCTGCCAGCGGCAGAGGCGCATATACTTCGTGCCCACGAGGTCGTTCATCTTGTTCTGGTCGAGCTTCTGGTGGGGTTTCAGGTAGCGGTCGAGGGCCGTCTGTGCGGGCGTCGAGGCATAGTCGATGTACTGCTGCAGGCTCTCCACGCGAACGGTGTCGATATAGTAATTGTACTCGTAGCTGTCGATGGCCTTCAGCAGCGAGACGGCTACCAGCGGGCGGTCGCTGTACTTCTTGACCAGCACCTGGTGTACCAGTCGGGTGCGCGGGTCGAGGAACGAGTTGTCCTCCTTCGCGCGCTTGTCGATCCACTCCAGCTCCTGAGCCAGGTAGTCGTCGAAACTGCCGCCGGGCGTTGCCTCGGCAGCTGTCATGTAGAGCTTCAGCACGCGGGCATTCTCCTTCATGCGCTCCTCGCCCTCCATCTTCATGGCCTTGTCAATGTCGGCAATGCCCTGACGGTGGTCGCCGAACATAAACTCAATCCACGCCTTGGCACTCTGCCAGAGCACGGGGTTCCTGGTCTTGCCCTCACTGACTACCGACGTGGCCAGCTGGCACATCTGCTTAGCCTCGGCCTTGGTGATGTCGCGTATGAAGAGCTTGCCGCCCAGGGCATCGTGCTCAGCATCGATAGCCTCCTGGGAGTTGTTCACGAAGTCGGTCAGCAGGAAGGGCAGCACGGGCGAGTTTGGGTTGCGGATATACTCCTGGCGGATGGCCTGACAGGAGCGACGCTTGTAGTACTGCGTCATAAGACTCTCCCAGTCGCCCTGCTCGGCGAAGATGGCGGCGGCCTCCTCGTCCTTGCCTGTCTGCAGCAGTGCTCCGGCATAGATGTTCTTCATCATGTCGCGGTAGACCGACTCGATATACTGGCTGGCCGACTGCTCCCAGAACTGGATGTTCTCCTGGTGGCGGCCCAGCATCATGTTGCAGCGCATGTAGAGCAGGGCATGCTGCGAGCGCAGGCGCGTCTTCAGCTTGCCTAAGGCATAGGCGCGCACCGTCGTCAGCTTCTGCTTGCGCTGGGCCAGGTCTTCCTTGCTGGGATAGCCCCAGCTCTCATAGCGCTTCGCCTCGGCGCATTCCAGGTACTTCTCCAGGTTTTCGACGTAGCTCACCATCAGCAGGTCGCCCTTGCCGCGTGCAAACTCCTTCACCTCGTCGGCATTGAAGTAGAAGTATTCGGCGTTACTGCCTAAGTAGACTTTCCAGTTATTGTCTGTCACTTCGTTCACGTGCATGCGGAACTCCTGCGGGTTGTAGGCCCGGAACAAGTAGTAGTTGTACGACTCGCCCCAGCCACAGGCAAGCGCCGGTGCAGCTGTCGCGATGGCCAGCAGGCTAATGGCTATAAATTTTTTCATAGGTTTCGGTGTTATATCGGTTAATGTTCTCTTGGTCCAAATGGTAGGTTAAGATAGTTCGACGCAGCTCACGGCGCTCGCGCTCGACGGCCTGCTTCACCTCAAGGATAACACTGTCGGCAACGGTATGCTCGACGCGCACACCGTAGATGTTGCGCTGCCAGCGGTAGACGGGATAGGCGGCGGCAAGCGGCAGCGGGTAGCGGGCAAGGTGGGGCAGGTAGGGCTCCACGTCGCGCATGTCGAGAATGGGGTTGCGCTCTTGGAAGCGCCGCGGGTCGCCCGTGTTGTAGATCATCAGCACGCCGTAGTCCACAGGCGGTGTCTTCATCCGCAGCTGGTGCAGTCGGATGGTCGTCGAGAGCACACAGTCGGCATCGTCGAGCTGAGCCTCGACCTCGCTGAGGAAGTCGTAGTACGTCTGGCGGCTCTTGAGCGTGTAGTCGCAGTCTATCTGCAGTTCGCGGAATGGCGGCAAGTCGTTCGTCTCGTTAATCTGGCGGATGCGCCTGACCAGCTTCTGGGCCAGGCTGTCATGGTGCTGGTGCATGCAGTCCTCGGTAATGTAGACTGTCGGCACCAACTCGATGCTGTCGGGCAGCCGGTCGGCGAACGAGATGGTGGCGTTGGGCATGGGCATCGAGTCACGCATGACGACGTCGAAGTATCGGCAGTAGACCTTCTTGATGCGGTATTGCCCAAGGAAGGCGCGCTCGGTGGAGTCGAGCTTCAGCTCCGTGCGCCAGTAGTACACGGCATTGACGTCGCGGGGTATCTCATACCCTCGATCCTGCTCCTGCCAGCAGCCCGTCAACACGGACAGCAGCGTCAGGAGCCACCAATGCCTGTATCTTGCGTTCATCTGCTTCGTTCGGCTATACACTCCATCTCTACCAGCCAGGCGGGACGGCACACCTTGGCGTGGGTGATGATGCGGGGCACGTCGGGATATGCCTTTGCCATATAGTCGTCGACGGCCTGCACATCGGCCAAATCGCGCAGGTAGACGATGAAGTACTTTACGTCGGCCATCGTGGCCCCGCCGTCGGCCAGCAGCGCGCCGATGTTCTCTAACAGCCGCTCGGTCTGCTTCGTGACGTTGCCCACGTTGATGACCTCGCCGCGATGGTTGATGCTGGCCGTTCCCGAGATGAAGTACTCATACTTCGTCGGCAGGGCGACTCGCACACCGCGCTCGAAGGCCACGCCATACTCGTGGGTGGGGTTTAGGTGGTCCAGTGCCTTAAGGTAGAGCTTGTCCTCGGGCCTTATGTCGCGGGCGGTCAGGAAGTCGATGGCCACGCAGACGTTCTTGCCCATGGCGCGGCCGCCGATGCCTGTGCTGGCGATGAAGTGGGTGTCGACGGTCAGGCCGTGCTGGCGGAAGATGTCGTTGCGGGCCTTGACCACGCCGTCGTAGTTGGTATCGATGTCGCGCACGTAGAGCCACGTGCGGACGCAATGTTCCTTCAGGTTCAGCCCCTCGGCCTCAAGCAGGGCGATATACTTGTCGAAGAGCATGACGGTCTGCATGTAGGAGCCGAAGTTCATCACCTCGTCGTCGGTCAGTCGCAGGCTGTGCAGGGTGAAGCCGTCGGGCTCGTCGCTGGTCTTCAGCAGCAGTCCGACCTTTGCGCCGCCAATGGGCGACTGCTGTATGATGGTGCAGGCGCTCCGGCCTATCAGCTCGGTCATCAGCGGCGACTGCCGCAGCTGCTCTTCCTGATTGGAGATGTCGCTGAGAAACACCTTGGTGTAGCTGAGCCGGCGGTTCTCACGCTGCTCAGCCTCCAGGTAGCTCTTCACTCTGTCGTAAAGCTCCACCAGGCGCTCCTCGTACAGTCCCCTTCCATTGTCACTTATTATCTTATATTGGTCCATAATCACTTTTCACTCTTCACTTTTCACTTCTCTTTAGGCCGAAGGCCGCCGACGTATTTCACCGGCTCGCCGTCGCTGCCTTTCAGCACGCTGGCAAACTCCTGCGGCGTCACCTCGACGGGGCCGCGCATGAACTCGGGTATGTTGTAGCTCTTCATGAACTGGCGGTGATAGTCGGGGTCGGCCTGCGGCAGTTCGAAGGGCTTTGTGCCCTTGCCGTCGGCATCTACGTGGGCTATGAACGGGCGGGTATAGCCGCCGTCGCCGCGCCGGGTGCTGAAGACGACCCAGCGGCCGTTCGACGACCAGGAGTGGTAGCTCTCGGTGTCGGGGCTGTTCAGCTCCTGGAGCGGGCGAATACGCCCTTCACCGGACAGGTCCATGAGATAGAGGTCGGCCTCGTGGTGCCAGATGTGGAACACGCCGTAGTTGCCGAGGGTGAACATCAGGAAGCGGCCGTCAGGCGACACGCGGGGCAGGGTGACGCTCTGGCCGAGGCTGTCGGCGCTGAACACTAGCTCGCGGGGCCCGAACTCGTAGGTGTCGGGGTTGAACGACTTGCGGTAGAGGTTGTACTTAATCTCCTTGGCGCGCATGATGACCTCAGCCTCGTGGCCGATGGTGTCGCGGAACTCGAAGTGGGCACTGCAGTAGTAGATGGCCTTGCCGTCGGGCGTCCAGCAGGGGAACACCTCGAACTCCGTGGTGTCGCGCTCGATGTTGGTCACCTCGTTCCGCTCCACGTCGTAGGCAATGAGGTCGCTGGCCGAGTCGAACACCTCGATCTTGTTCAGGTTGCGGGTGTGGAAGCTCTGGCCCGTGTGGTTGGTCGAGTAGACGATGAGGGGCAGCCAGGGGTGCCACGCCGGATAGACGCCAGCCGAGATGATGGAGTCGTTCTTCATATTGATCTTCCTCAGCCGGCCGTCGTAGTTGATGACGGTGCCGCCCTGGTACTGGCGGGCATGGAACTGCATGCGCTGCGGGTTGTACTGCTGGTAGTTGTGGCAGTTGACGCACTGGCCGTTCAGCTCGGTGCCGCAGAGCATGTTGTCGACCATCACCCGCTCGTCGTAGTTCTCAAGGCAGCGCTGGTTCAGCGTCAGCTCCTCGTAGGTGACATAGCTGGGCGAAATCAGGCGGTAGCTGATGTAGGGATCGATGCTGTCGTTCGACACATAGATCTTGAACGGCTTGTAGCGGCTCCACTGGTCGCCGCTCTTGGCAAAGACCTCGACATCGATGGCTCCGCCGGCGGCCTTCGCCGTCAGTTCGCGCCAGTCGTCGATGTCGGGCTGCACCTTGTCGCCGCCGCACACCAACTCCTGGTCGCCCGCCTTCAGGCGCGCCACGATCTCGTCGCAGCGGCCGTCCCACTCGAACGTCAGCGGCGCAATGTTCACCGGCACGGTGACGTCGCAGTAGTCGGGATAGATGGCCGGAGCCTTCCCTGCCTCGGTAAACGTCTCAGGCACGCGGGCGTTCCTGCACCCAACCAGCACCCAAGCCGCCAATACCACCATATACATCAGCTGTCGTCTCATCTTTTTATGTCTTTTACGGCTGCAAAGGTACAAAAAAAAACTTAATTACCGCATTTTTTCTGAATTTTGATTCGAATCTTTTCAGTACTAATTGTTATTTGCAGGAAACATCCTGCACTCCCGACACTTCCTACACCTGTTGAACTCGTCTTAGGTGTTGGAAGTGTAGGGAGTGTAGGATAAAAAGGGCGAATGACAACTATAATAGCAAAAAAGGGCGGATTCATCGGTAAAAACACGCTCTCAGACAACCATCGGAGACGAGAACCTACACCTGAACCAACACCTACGGCAAAAGGCGCCGGTTTACGAGAAAAAGGCGGCGGGTTTTGCCAAAAAGGCGGCGGGTTATGAATATTCCACGGCGCGGAACAAAAGTTTCACGCCGTGGAACATCGTCAATAGAGCTTCTGCCCCCTGACGAGGAAGTACTCGTAATAGAAAGTATTGCCGAAACGGGGATAGAACACCTCGCGCATCTGCGCCTCGCTCATGCCCTGACACTGCTGGGCAAAAGCCATGAAGTCGTTGTACGACTGGACGACCTCCTTGTCGAACGGCATGTGGCTGATGTCCACCTGGTGCTCCAGCTGGCCGTACAGGTAGGCGGCCTCCTGGAAATGGGTGGGCATGCGCTCGCCTACGTGGCTCTGGGCGTACTGGAAGAATCGCGGCCAGAACATCTGGATGTCCTTCATCCACAGCGCTGCAATGAGGGCCTGCTCCTTGTAGAGCTTGTCGTCGCTGTTGGTATTGACAAACTGCGTCATGAGGAACTTCTCGACCAGCGTGTTGTCGCTGCCCAGCATATCGCCGCTCGTCATCAGATGGAAAATCGGCTCAAACCGCTTGTCGGCGCGCAGCTTCTCGGGGTGGCCGAGGAACTGGCGGTAGCTGTCGGCCCACGCGCTGTGGTAGCGGGTGTGGCTGAGCAGGTCGAGATATTTGCTGGCCACGCGGTCCTCGCCGTTGAGGAGCGAGCAGAGCGCCAGATACTTGAGGTACTCGGCGCGCCACCCCATCTCGACACCGTCCTCCAGGCACCAGCGGTAGCAGTAGTTCAGTAGACCGTAGTGGTAGTAGATGGAGCGTCCCACGACCTGCGTCATGCTGACGTGGATGGGCGTCTCGCAGGCCTTGGCGCCCGTCTTGTAGTGGTACATCTTGTCGCCCTGCTGACCTAAGCGGAAGAGGGCCAGGTTCTTCATCATGACGATGGCGCGCGTGGGCTCGTCCTCAACGTAGGCAGCCTCGCTGAGAACGCCCTCCCAGTCGCTGTTCTCCATGCAGCGCACCATGCGCAGCTCCTTGTGGAAGTTGTAGTCGCGGTACCAGTAACGGCTGACACCCCACACCAGCACGCCAAGCAGCACCAGCTGGCAGGCGCCCCAGACCTGGGGACGGCGGACGGACGACTCGCGGTCGCGGCTGTAGAGTGCGGCCATGGCCACAAGCGATGCCGACAAAATATAATACGGTATATAGTAGGCGTGGTACTCCTGGTCGATGACGAAGAGGGGCAGCCCCGTCCACCAGATGTTCTGAATACCCGTCTGGTAGAACACGAAGTTATAGTAGTACAGGGGCCAAAAGACGATGCAGAGCAGTCCGACGACCGTTGCCACCACGCGCCCGGTCGTGCTCATGTCCTTCAGCCGCCACGACAGCACGGCCATGAGCAGCGTCGACAGCAGTCCGTAGAATCCGATGAGAGAATAGAGCACGGCGGTGCTGAGCACCATGTAGAGCGGGCGCATGTAGAGCTTGGCGGGCAGCAGCCGGTAGAGCCACACGCTGGCCACGGCCAGGGTGGTGCCGATGGTGGCGGCGAAGAAGTGGCCGCGCAGCTTCAGGTAGTAAATCCAGTAGCCCAGGTCGACGTCGGTAATCAGCAGGGCCGCCACGGGGATGAGCAGCACCAGGCCCCACTTCATCGGGATGCGGAACGTGCGCCAGAGGACGGCCATGAGCAGCGCCCACCACAGGCAGAGCAGCATGACGCCTATCCACGGATGGTAGAAGAACTCGGTGAACCGCGTGCCGAGCCACGTCAGCAGCCAGCCGGCGGTCACCATCTGCTGCCGCAGGAACAGCGGCGTGTCGAGAAACAGGTTCAGCTCCTGCACCTTCCAGAGATATTCATCCTCGAGCGTCAGCAGGAAATATGCGGTTGTCGCCAGTGCTGCCACGAGCACCACGGGGACCGCCAATCTCAGTTTATCCTTCATCACTTTTCACTCTTCACTTTTCACTTTTCACTTCTTACAGGGTGCAAATGTATATAAAAAAAATGAATTTGCAGCCAATCGAAGGAAAAAACTGCACGAAACGTTGTGCTATTCCAATTATTTTTCGTACTTTTGCAATCTCTTCAGACCAAAGTACATTTATTATACCGAAACAAACTATGGATTTATTAAGTCAAATCGTTGCGCGTGCTAAGTCAAACAAGCAGCGCATCGTGCTCCCCGAAGCTACGGAGGAGCGCACTCTCCGTGCAGCCGACAAAGTGCTGGCTGACGACGTCGCAAACATCATCCTCCTGGGTAACCCCGACGAGATCAACGGTCTGGCCGCTGAGTGGGGCCTCGAGAACATCGGCAAGGCCACCATCATCGACCCGCTGACCAGCCCGAAGGCTGAGGAGTATGCCGAGAAGCTGGCCGAACTGCGCAAGTCGAAGGGCATGACCATCGAGCAGGCCCGCGAACTGGTGAAGAACCCACTCTACTACGGCTGTATGATTATCAAGACCGAAGGGGCCGACGGACAGATCAGCGGTGCCCTCTCGACGACGGGCGACACCCTGCGCCCCGCCCTGCAGATCATCAAGTGCCAGCCCGGTATCACCTGCGTCAGCGGCGGACTGCTGCTCATCTCGAAGCAGAAGCAGTATGGCGAGGACGGCGTGCTCGTGGTGGCCGACGTGGCCGTGACGCCCATGCCCGATGCCAACCAGCTGGCTCAGATTGCCGTCTGCACAGCACAGATGGCCAAGGCCGTGGCCGGTTTCGAGGATCCCCGCGTGGCCATGCTGAGCTTCTCGACGAAGGGCTCGGCCAAGCATGAGGTGTGCGACAAGGTAATCGAGGCTACCCGTCTGGCCAAGGAGATGGCTCCCGACCTGAAAATCGACGGCGAGCTGCAGGCCGATGCCGCCCTCGTGCCCAGCGTGGGTGCCAAGAAGGCTCCCGGTAGCGACATTGCCGGCAAGGCCAACGTGCTGGTGTTCCCGAACCTCGAAGTCGGCAACATCGGCTATAAGATGGTGCAGCGCCTCGGCGACGCCATCGCCATCGGTCCCGTCCTGCAGGGTATTGCCCGCCCGGTCAACGACCTCTCGCGCGGCTGCTCTGTCGACGACATCTACTACATGGTCGCCATCACCGCCTGCCAGGCTATGGATGCGAAGAAGTAAACTCTTTAAGGTATGAAAATATTAGTTTTAAACTGCGGTTCGTCCTCTATCAAGTACGCACTGTATAACATGGACGACAAGAGTGTGATGACATCGGGCGGCGCCGAGCGCGTAGGCTTGGACGGCTCCTTTGTGAAGGTCAAGCTGGCCAACGGCGAGAAGAAACAGATTATGCACGACATTCCCGAGCATACCGAGGGCGTGAAGTTCATCTTCTCACTGCTCACCGACCCTGAGATTGGAGTCATCAAGAGTCTCGACGAGATTGACGCCGTAGGCCACCGCATGGTGCATGGCGGCGAGAAGTTCAACAAGTCAGTCATCCTGACCGACGAGGTGCTGAAGGAGTTCGAGAAGTGCTCCGACCTGGCCCCGCTGCACAACCCTGCCAACCTGAAGGGCGTGAACGCCGTGAAGGAGCTGATGCCGGGACTGCCCCAGGTGGGCGTCTTCGACACGGCCTTCCACCAGACCATGCCGCCGAAGGCATTCATGTATGCCATTCCCTATGAGCTGTACGAGAAGTACGGCATCCGCCGCTACGGCTTCCACGGCACCAGCCACCGCTATGTGTCGCAGCGCGCCTGCGAGTTCCTCGGCATTCCCGCTGAGGGCACGAAGATGGTGACCTGCCACGTGGGTAACGGCGGCTCTATCGCTGCTGTTGTTGACGGTAAGTGCATCGACACGTCTATGGGTCTGACGCCGCTCGAAGGTCTGATGATGGGCACGCGCGCCGGCGACATCGACGGCGGTGCCGTGACGTTCATCGAGAAGAAACTCGGCCTCGACGCCGACGGTATGTCGAACCTGCTCAACAAGAAGAGCGGCGTGGCCGGTCTGACGGGCGGAAGCAGTGACATGCGCGACGTGGAGAACGCTGCCAAGAGCGGCGACAAGCGCGCCCAGCTGGCACAGGACATGTACTTCTACCGCATTAAGAAATACATCGGTGCCTACGCTGCCGCCATGGGCGGTCTCGACGTGGTGGTCTTCACCGCCGGTGTCGGCGAGAACCAGATTGGTATGCGCTCCGAGGTCTGTAAGAACATGGAGTTCCTGGGCATCAAGTTCGACGAACAGAAGAACAACGTCCGTGGCGAGGAGGCCATCATCTCGGCCGACGATTCACGCGTGAAGGTTGTCGTCATCCCCACCGACGAGGAGCTGATGATTGCCACCGACACGATGAACCTGCTGTAGGCAGATGAACGGCCTGCTGAAGAAAAGCCTGACAACCATCGCCCTGCTGCTGGCCTGTGCCAGTGGCAGGGCTGATGTCGTTGACTCGCTGCTCAGGGCTTTCGAGAGAAATGCCGACTTGCAGGCCGCTAACCGGCTGATGCGCATCTACAGCGAGGCCGACCTCTGCGACCCCATTACCTATGGCAACGCTGCTTCGAAGGATTCGCTGCGCATGGAGGTGTGGTACTGGACAGGCGAGTACTACTATGCCCGCCAGCGCTATCAGGATGCCGTAAAGCTGGCCCAACGGGCCCTGCCCCTGCTGCGTGCCAGCAACAACCACGACGAGGAGGCAGACTGCCTGAACCTGCTGGCCATCAGCCACATACGTCTGAGCAACTACGACGAGGCGGCCACATACGCCAAGCTCTGCTACCAGCTCGACAAGCAGAGCGGCGACAACGACCGCATAAGCTCCAGCCTGAACACGCTGGCAGGCATCTATATGTCAGCCAACCAGCCTAACGAAGCTGAGCAGTATATAACAAAGGCGCTATCGCTGACCGACGAGACGAAGAACCCGCAGCGCAAGGCAGTACTACTGGGCATGGCCTCCGAGGTCTACCACGCCATGGGCAACGACCAACGGGCACTGGAATATGCCGATGCCGCATGTGACCTGGAGGAGAAGTTAGGCCGGGAAGACCACGCCAAGGTGCGCATGGCGCAGAAGGCATCGGTGCTCATAGGACTCCACCGCTACCGTGAGGCGCAACAGCTGCTACAGCAGGTCATTCCCGCTTTCCGCGAAAAGGGCAACCAGCAGTCGCTGGGCATCAGCTGCAACAAGATGGGCATGACCTTGCTCTCGCTGGAACGCCCTGCCGAGGCCCTACCCTACTTCCGCGAGGCAGCACAGATCTTCCGCCAGCTGCACGACACCTACAACGAGCTACATGCCCAAAAGGGTGTCTATGAGTCGCTCTGGACCACCAGTCCCGACTCGGCACGGACCGAGCTGGACCGTTTCAACGCTCTGAAAGACTCGCTCTACAACAATGCCACGGCCGAGAGTCTGGCTCGTTTCAAGGCAGAATTCGAGACCGACGAGCTACGTTCGGAAAAGCAAGAGGAACAACAAGCCAAGCGGCGTGCCATCCTCATAGGCATTGCCACCACCTTATTATTATTAATGCTGGCAGCCGTCATCTGGTATGCCATGCGCCGACGCAACCAGCGCCAAAACCTTATCAACCAGCAACTCAGCGCCGACATACTGGAACTGCGCGAGAAGTACAAGCAGTTGCAGATACACTACGACAACGCCCTCGCCACCAAGTCGGATGGCGGCAACGTGCAGAACGCCGTGAAACCCGCCGACCGCGAACTGATGGAGCAGATTGTGAACATCATCAACGAACAGCTCAGTCAGGGACAAGCCGACGCCGCCACCGTGGCCGAGCGGCTGAACATGAGTCCCTTCCAACTGCGCCAGCGACTGACGGCCCTCACCGGCGAGACGCCGCAGTCGTTCATTCAGACCATCCGCATGCGACGCGCGCGCCATCTTTTAGACAACAACCCAGAACTAAACATCACTGAAGTGTCATTCCTTTGTGGCTATAATGACACAGCCAACTTTACCCGCGCCTTCAAGAAGTCTTTTGGCCTAACCCCCACACAATACCAGGAAAAACAGGGCAATTTGACGAAATGACAAAAGAATTTCACTAAATGATAACGGTTGAATGAGCAGAATTCTATAACTTTGCACCGTCAAACCAAATTCAACCGAGATGCCTAAGACGGAATATCAAGAAGCAACCATGGAGTTTGCCATGAATTATCTGGATAAACTGCTGCGCATGGAGGAAATGGTCAGGCAAAACATGGAGGCTAGAAAGCCCAAACAACAATAGTATTAAACCTTATTTATTATTATGCTTATGAAGACAATGACATTGATTCGCACACTCATGGCTGTTGCCATGCTGTTTGCAGTACAAACCAGTGCCAACGCCCAGCTTGGCGGACTGCTGAAGAAGGCTAAGAATGCTGCCGAGAAAACAGTAAAGGGTGTCGTCAACGGCACAAGTAGTGGTAATGTTGGAGCCGAAGCTCTCACAAACGTTCAGATTGAGAATGCTCGCGAGGAACATCTGAGGAACAGTCCTCAAGCCCGCGAATATGCAAACGTTGAGAAGGCAGGCGGTTGGGACAAGTATCTGGAACTCGACAAGACAGCCAACGGACAGATTCTTTACAAGTACTTTGCACTGGGAGAGGGCGGCTATGAAGCTGAGGACAAATATTCCAAAGAGAATGGCTATGATATCTCCTGCGTACGCAACGCCACTGGCGCTGCAAGGACATTGGTGCAGGTCATACGCTGGATGAAGGGTAACACCGAGACCTATGGCGAATATGGCCGCCCAGAATACGCATTAGACAAATTCAACAACTCTGTTCCTGAGGCCCTTAAGCGTGCCAGCCAGGCCACGCGGGGCAAAAAGCCTATATCGCAAGCCGAACTGCAGGCTCTCACGGCCGAAAACACCCGCCTGAAGGAACTCTACAAGGCCGGTACAGGCGTGCGAGAGAAAACTGCTGACGAGTTGAAGGCCGAAGCACAGGAAGGCTACGTGATGAACATCATCAACGCCAACTACCTGCTTGACAACCTGAGCGACAAGAACCGTAATGCTAAGGCCGTGGCCGACTATAAGACCAAGGTGAACGCCAAGGTGAAGGCTCAGCTCGCTCCCACCAAGATTTTAGGCACCTACTCTACCAGCGTCGCCTGGCAAGGACTGCCCCTTTTCCAATACCCCGAACTGAAGGACAAGTACAGCTCGGTGCAGGAGATGCAGTTTAAGACCTTCTACGAGAAGGGTGGCAAGTACTATGTCGTGAAGAGTGCCTTCCGCCAGAGCATCGACAAGGACGACAACATACACGGTGCACAGCCCCAGAAGGACTACTGGCCCGGACTGGAGACGCCCGTGGAGATTCCTGCCGACAAGATTCAAGGAAAATTCTAATTCTTTTTTATTCACTAAATTAATTAATGTAAAACATGAGAACAGTTAAACAAAGATGGAAGACCTTAGCCTTTGCTGCCATGATGGTAGCAGGACTGGGCTACTCCGCTGACGCTTCGGCTGCTGCCAAGTTGCAGAACGCCATTGGCGTGAAGACCAACACTGGCAAATTCTTCCCGGTGGTCCGCGTGAGTATGATGGTTGTTCCCGATGGCGGCGACACGTTCGAGATTGTCCTCAAGGACGGTCAGGGCGAAGCCGGTGTCAAGAGCATCAGTTTCGAGAAACAGCAGGTGGAGATTGACTACACCCTGTACAATGAGAAGAAGGAAGAGCAGCCGAGCGTTGACTACTCCAAGCCCTTCTACGTCTTCACCAACACCGGCAAGTTCTGGAAGATGAAGGACGTACGGCCTGTGCTGACCGTTCAGGAAGGCACTTCGCTGATGACCGTCACCGCCGGCAGCGATGTGGAGAAGAACGTCAGCGAAATCCGTTTCTTCCGTGGCACGGAGGATGAGCTGAGCCAGGCCATGAATACAACAGGCATCAAAAACCTCGCTACGGCTCCTGCCGCTGAGAACCTCCAGCTGCAGACCCCCATCAGCGAGCAGATGACAGTCTCTGGCTGTGGCGACGCCAATAAGGCATTCGTCTATGCCCTTGATGGCAAGCAGGTTGCAGCAGCAGCCGTTGCCAATGGCGTCACGACCGTCTACGTCGGACAGCTGCCCGCAGGTGTCTATGTGCTGCGCGTCGGCAACAAGGCATTGAAATTCACCAAGAAGTAAACCCGTTAAACCAAACAAAATAGCAAACATTATGAAAAAGATATTTACTTTAATCGCCGTGGCTGCCTTTGCCACGACATCATTTGCACAGAAGACTCAGCAATACTTCCGTGTAGAGTTCAACGCTCCTATCGTCAACGACGCAAGTGGCAAGACCAGCGTCGCCGCCGAGGGTGACATTTATACATACTGCAACCCCGATCACAACAAGGTTGTTAATGGTGAGAACCACGGTTGGATTGACATCCAGGCAGGTGGCAACCTGAACTGCTACGGCACGGTGGGCAATTTCACCTTCCGTCCCCAGGTTCCCAGCAACATCACCGAGAGTTCTGCTTTCTTCCTTGAGAACGGACGCTATGGACAGGACAACGCTAAAGCCGACTGGAAGTACCAGCTCGAAAGCAGCACGTGGGGTATCCGTATCAACAACATTACGGCCTACAGCATTCCCGTGGAGAAGGTTTCACTGATCGACTCTACTGCTACTCACGAGTACAAGTTCCCCGGTGACAACAAGACTTATAAGGTCTCTGAGTTTACCTTCAACCGTCTGCCCCGCAACGTGGCCGAGCTGAAGACTCTGCTTGAGGATGAGAACGGCAAGCGTGTTGAGGCTTGCAACAACCCCCTGTTCATCGGTGCTGTTGTTTATCTCGTACTGCCCCGTCTGCTCGACTGCAGCTATGACTGCCGCGATATGATCAACTACCTCTATGGTGTCCAGCACACTCAGCTGCATACTACCGGTATCAGCAATAGCGACTTCCAGAACCTGTGCATCGGCTGGTTCCAGAAGGAGACCAGTGGCTACAACCAGCACAACAACCTGTTCCAGCACTTCGCTGGTGCTACGCCGGGCAACCAGTACAAGCCTAACGGAAAGGGCTACGGCTACGACAATGGTCCGTACAAGGTTCGTATCGGTTGGGACCTGGCAAGTCCTACACTCTGGTCTGGCGATCTGAATGCTACCATTGCAAAGCTGAACCTGTTCCCCAACCCCGATGCTACTGCAAAGGGTGACATGTCCTTCGAGTCTCCCACGGCTCACACCGTCATGATTCGTCCGACAAAGAACAACGGTTGGTTCGTATGGAGCGAGATCAAGAGCTACTACTCAAAGGGTAAGCAGCAGCGCGACGACGACTTCTAAGCCGCAACTCATAATAATCAGAAAAACACCCTGGGCTGTCAAGTCCGGGGTGTTTTCCTTTTATTTCATAAAAAACAAAAAATAATTGCCGTTTATTCGTTTATTCATATTATAATGTGTACCTTTGCACAGTTTTCGGCGCCATGTGCGCTTTTTTATGTATTTTTCAGATGTTTTAAATCAAGATGAATGTAATTACAAAGACCCTTCAATTGGCTGATGGAAGGACCATCACCATTGAAACCGGGAAAGTGGCAAAACAGGCTGACGGAAGCGTCATGCTCCGCATGAACAACACCGTACTTCTCGCCACAGTTTGTGCCGCAAAAGATGCAGTTCCCGGAACAGATTTCATGCCTTTGCAGGTTGACTATCGTGAACAGTACGCCGCCGCTGGCCGTTTCCCCGGCGGATTCACCAAGCGCGAAGGCAAAGCCTCGGACAATGAAATCCTTACATCGCGACTCGTGGACCGCGTTCTTCGTCCACTATTCCCCAGTAACTATCACGCTGAAGTTTTCGTCAACGTCATGCTCTTCTCAGCTGATGGCGTTGACCAGCCCGACGCACTGGCCGGCTTTGCCGCATCGGCAGCATTGGCCTGCTCGGATATTCCCTTCGAGTGCCCCATCTCGGAGGTCCGCGTGGCTCGTATCAACGGCGAGTACGTCATCAACCCCACATTCGAGCAGATGAAGGAGGCCGACATGGACATCATGGTCGGTGCATCGGCCGAGAACATCATGATGGTCGAAGGCGAGATGAAGGAAGTCTCTGAGCAAGACCTGCTCGGTGCCCTCAAGGCAGCTATGGATGCTATCAAGCCCATGTGTGAGCTGCAGGCCGAACTGAGCAAAGAGCTTGGCAAGGACGTCAAGCGCGAATACGACCACGAGGTGAACGACGAGGAGCTCCGCGCCCGTATGAACAAGGAGCTCTACCAACCCGCCTACGATATTACCAAGCAGGCCCTCGAGAAGCAGGAGCGTGCCGAAGCCTTCGAGAAACTGCTCGAAGATTTCAAGGAGAAGTTCTTCGCCGAGCGTGCCGAACTTGCTGACGACGCTAAGGGCGAAATCTCCGACGACGAATACGCAGCCATGATGGACCGCTACTACCACGACGTGGAGCGCGACGCCATGCGCCGCTGCATCCTCGACGAGGGCATCCGTCTCGATGGCCGCAAGACCACCGATATCCGCCCCATCTGGTGCGAGGTGTCGCCCCTGCCCATGCCTCACGGAAGCAGCATCTTCACCCGCGGTGAGACACAGTCGCTGACCACCGTTACCCTGGGCACCAAGCTTGACGAGAAGTTGGTGGACGATGTGCTCGACAAGAGCTACATGAAGTTCCTCCTGCACTATAACTTCCCCCCGTTCTGCACAGGCGAGGCCAAGGCTCAGCGCGGCGTAGGCCGTCGTGAGATTGGTCACGGCCACTTGGCTTGGCGTGGTCTGAAGGGCCAGATTCCCGAGGACTTCCCTTACACCGTCCGCGTGGTCTCTCAGATTCTCGAGTCAAACGGCTCGTCGTCTATGGCTACCGTCTGCGCCGGTACGCTGGCCCTGATGGACGCTGGTGTTCCCATGAAGAAGCCCGTATCGGGTATCGCCATGGGTCTCATCAAAAACCCCGGAGAAGATAAGTACGCCGTCCTGAGCGACATCCTCGGCGACGAGGACCACCTGGGCGACATGGACTTCAAGACCACCGGTACTCGCGACGGCTTGACAGCCACCCAGATGGATATCAAGTGCGACGGTCTGTCGTTCGACATCCTTGAGAAAGCCCTCATGCAGGCCAAAGCCGGACGTGAGCACATCCTCAACTGCATCACCGACACCATCGCCGAGCCACGCGCCGAACTGAAGCCCCACGTGCCCCGCATCGAGGCTTTCGAAATTCCAAAGGAGTTCATCGGAGCTGTCATTGGCCCGGGCGGAAAGATTATCCAGCAGATGCAGGAAGACACAGGCGCCACCATCGTCATCGACGAAATCGACGGCGTGGGCAAGATTCAGGTCAGCGGCCCCAACAAGGAGTCCATCGACGCTGCCATACAGAAGATTCGTGCCATCGTGGCCATCCCCGAGGTGGGCGAAGTCTATGATGGTGTCGTCCGCAGCATCATGCCTTACGGCTGCTTTGTCGAGATCATGCCTGGCAAGGACGGTCTGCTCCACATCTCCGAGATTGACTGGAAGCGCCTCGAGACTGTCGAGGAAGCTGGCATCAAGGAGGGCGACCACATCCAGGTGAAGCTCCTCGAGATTGACCCGAAGACTGGTAAGTACAAGCTCAGCCACCGCGTGCTCATCGAGAAGCCTGAGGGCTATCAGGAGCGTCCTGCCCGTCGTGAACGTGGTGAGCGTCCCGAGCGTGGTGAGCGCCGTGAACGTCGTCCCGAGCGCAATGACCGCAGCGAGCGTCGTGATCGTGGAGAGCGTGGTGACCGCCGCGACCGTCGTCCCCGTCCCGAGCAGAATGGCGACCTCGGCGAGAAATTAGCTGAAAAACTTGGCGACGAATTCAAGGCAAATGCCGAGAAGCCCGAGCCCAAAGACTTCAGCGATGCTCTCGACCACATGGACTTCTAAGATAAGAAAACCGTAAAAAGTCCCGCAGATTCATTCCGATTCTGCGGGATTTTCATAAAAAACACCCTTTACACCAAAAAAGTTCTTCAAAAATTTGGTAGTTCCAATTTTTCGCCGTACCTTTGCACCCGCAATCGAAAGAAAGCAACCTGCTTCAGTAGCTCAGTTGGTTAGAGCACCTGACTGTTAATCAGGGGGTCGTTGGTTCAAGCCCATCCTGAAGCGCCTTAGAAAGAGTCCTGTAGG
>CADCEQ010000049.1 GCA_902800435.1 uncultured Prevotellaceae bacterium
CGTCATCACGGCGGTGTGCGTGTCGTTCCTGGGCATCATCGGCTTCGTGGGGATCATCTGCCCCCACGTGACCAAAAGACTGCTGGGGCAGGACCACCGCGTCTCCATCCCGGCGTCGGCGCTGTCCGGCAGCCTGCTCCTGCTCCTGGCGGATACGCTTTCGCGCAGCATGGGCAACGGTTCGGCGCTTCCGGTCGGCGCGATCACGTCGCTGCTGGGCGCCCCGTTCTTCCTTGCGATCATCTTTTCGAAGAAAGGGGGACGGAGCTGATGCTGGAGATCAAAGACCTGCGTTTCCGCTATTCGCGCAGAAGCCCTCTCGTGCTGGACGGAGCAAACCTGGAACTGAAAGACGGCGAGATCGGCATCCTGCTGGGCCGCAACGGGTCCGGCAAGACCACGCTGTTCAAGACGATCCTGGGCATCGAAAAGCCGCAGGGCGGTCAGATCCGCTTCGACGGCGAAGACCTGCTGCTCACTTCGGCCTGCAACTTCTATGATGGCGTGACGCAGGCTGAGGCTGAAGACTATTATAATAGCAAGAAAGATGCTCAGGATCAGCAGCCACCATCTTACGGTCTGAATTCCACGCTCGTGAAGCGTGACGGTCAGATTTTCGAGGATGTGTGGAGTGCCAACGGACGTTACGGGAATGCTATTCGCCATATCGTCTATTGGTTGCGCAAGGCCGCTGAAGTGGCCGAGAACGACAGCCAGCGCTCTGTTATCGAGAAACTGATTGAATATTACGAAACGGGCGACCTGCGCCTGTTCGATGAATATAGCATCAAGTGGCTCCAATGTCTGGAGGGTAGGGTAGACTTTATCAACGGTTTCATCGAGGTTTACGGCGACCCATTGGGACTGAAAGGCTCGTGGGAGTCGCTTGTGGAGTACATCGACGAGGAGGCTACCCACCGCACACGTACTATTGCCCAGAACGCGCAGTGGTTTGAGGACCACTCGCCTGTCGACCCGCGCTTCCGCAAGCCTATAGTAAAAGGTGTTTCGGCCAATGTCATCTGTGCTGCCATGCTTGGCGGTGAGGAGTACCCTTCAACGGCCATAGGCATCAATCTGCCCAATGCTGACTGGATTCGGGCCCAATATGGTTCGAAGAGCATCACCATCTCGAATATCACCGATGCCTACAATAAGGCTGCTCACGGTAGTGGGTTCAAGGAGGAGTTTGTCATCGATACCGAGACACTGGCGCTCATTGAGAAATATGGCGACGTCTGCGACGATCTGCATACCGACCTACACGAGTGTTTGGGACACGGGAGCGGACAGCTGCTGCCGGATGTTAATCCTGACGCGCTGAAAGCCTATGGTAACACCATCGAGGAAGCCCGTGCCGACCTTTTCGGGCTTTACTATATTGCCGACCCAAAGCTCGTTGAGTTAGGTTTGGTTCCTGACGCTGAGGCCTACAAGTCGCAGTACTACACCTACATGATGAACGGCCTGATGACTCAGCTTATCCGCATCACATCAGGCAACCAGATAGAAGAGGCACACATGCGCAATCGCGCCCTTATCGCCCATTGGTGTGCCGCTCAAGGTTCAGTGGTTTCGCTTATTAAGCGAAACTCTAAAACCTACTTAAAAATAGACGATTACGCCGAATTGCGAAAGCTTTTCGCGAAGTTGCTTGCTGAGGTGCAGCGCATCAAGAGCGAAGGTGATTTCGAAGCTGCCCGCAACCTGGTGGAGCGCTATGCCGTCAAAGTAGATGCCGACCTCCACGCCGAGGTCTTGGAGCGTTACAGGCGCCTGAACCTTGCTCCTTACAAGGGCTTCATCAATCCGCAGATGTTGCCCGTTCTTGGTCCAGACGGAAAGATAACCGACATACAACTAAACTATGCAGAACCGTATGATCACCAGATGCTGCGCTACAGTTCTGAGTACGCAACACTAATATGAATGAGAAAATCAAGGAAATCAAGCAGTCGTTCCGCCTGATGATGGATGGCTCTGTGGCTCAGTCAATGCGCGACAAGGGCGTTGACTACCACCTCAACTGGGGTGTCACACTACCCAGACTGCGCGAAAAAGCCGATGAAATCGGCAAAAATTACGATTTGGCCATCGCCCTGTGGAAAGAGAATGTCCGCGAGTGCAAGATTCTGGCCACGATGATTATGCCGCCCGACGTCATACTGCCCGAGGTGGTTGACATTTGGATGGAGCAGACAGAGACCGTTGAGATAGCCGAACAAGCCTCGATGAACCTCTATCAGTATTTGCCCTATGCCCCCATGAAGGCATTCGAATGGATGGCTTCTGACAAGGACCTCTATCAGCTTTGTGGTTTCCATGTTCTCAGCCGACTCTTCATGAATGGACAAGAGCCTAACGAACGTGGTATCAATGAATTTCTTGATCAAGCTCAAGTGGCACTTCAATCCCAAAACGTGACTGTTCGTAAGGCTGCTCTCAATAGTCTTAATCGCTTTGCCGACCTCGGTTTGGTCTATCAGCGTCTGGCTGAAAACATTCTCCGTCGCCTATGAACGAAATCATCACACAGATTAATGATGTACTTTGGACGTACATCATCATGGTCGTTCTCGTTTGCTGCGGCATCTGGTTCACGTGGCGCATGCGCTTCGTACAGTTTTGTATGCTCGGCGAGATGGTTCGTCTGCTCACAGATGTTTCCGTGGCGGAGGTATCTGACAGCACACAGTCTGCCAACAAGAAGCACATATCCTCGTTTCAGGCGTTTGCAGTCTCTGTTGCCTCTCGTGTTGGGACAGGCAATCTGGCAGGTGTCGCAACGGCCATAGCCGTCGGTGGCCCCGGTGCCATCTTCTGGATGTGGGTAATGGCGCTGTTTGGTGCCGCCACCGCCTTTGTGGAGTCAACATTGGGACAGCTCTTCAAGCAGCACGATGGCGACTATTTCATTGGCGGTCCGGCTTACTATATCAGTAAGGGCATGCGCTACTGCTCGTGGAAACCCATGCGAAACAGCGGGCGATGGATGTCAGTTCTCTTTGCTATCCTTATTACAGCAACCTTCGGACTGGCAAACAACACGATGCAGGCCAATACGATCTGCGGCGCTATAAGTCAGGCTTTCGGCTGGTCGCCTGTTGCTGTTGGTGTAGACATTACCGTATTGGCGCTGTTCGTCGTGTTCGGCGGTATCCGTCGCGTGGCCAGCGTCAGCGCCGTTCTTGTCCCGCTGATGGCTATCGGCTATTTCTTACTTGCTGTCTACATCGTCGTAGCCAACATCACCGTCGTGCCTCACGTCTTGAAGGTCATCGTCGAGGATGCTTTTGGCTTCTCACAGGTTGTCGGAGGCGGTATTGGAGCCGCCATGATGAACGGTGTGAAACGCGGACTCTTCTCGAATGAGGCAGGTGAGGGTAGTGCGCCTAATGCAGCCTCTACAGCCGATGTTACTCATCCCGTAAAGCAGGGGCTCATCCAGGCGCTCGGTGTCTTCACCGATACACTGCTTGTCTGCTCGTGTACGGCCTTCATTATCCTCATCAGCGGCCTGTATCAGTTGCCAGAACTCAACGGCATCAACCTGACGCAAGCTGCTCTTCAGTCAGAGATCGGTGCTTCAGGTCCTGCCTTTGTTGCTGTTGCCATTTTCCTCTTTGCCTTCTCCAGCATTATCGCCAACTACTATTACGGTGAGTCTAACATCCGCTTCATGACAAAGAGCCGCAGCGTGATGACCGTCTACCGCCTCTTCTCGGGCGGCGTGATGGTAATGGTGGGTGCTCTCGTAACCCTTGAGATGGCTTGGAATATGGTTGACCTCTGTATGGCTCTGCTCACAGCCTGCAACCTCGTGGCAATCATAGCTCTTGGCAAGTATGCCTTTCACCTGCTCGATGACTACCGACGTCAGAAGCGACAGGGAATCCGCGATCCGCAGTTCCACCGCAATCAGATACCGGAAATTGCTGACGGGCTGGAGTGCTGGGAGTAATCAGGCACGATAAATCCACCGCAAGAGTGCATTTATCCAGCGTATGGAGATGCGGAACCAACGATTGGAGCTGACTGGTTTGCCACCAAATCGTAATATGAATTCGCGATATGGATTGCGCGAGAAGGGTAGTCCGACATCGAGGAAACAGATATGCTGGTAACCGCGTGCATGGGCGTCCTTGATAGCGTGCCATAGCGTCAGTTCGTCGGGATGCAGCATAGCATACGACTTGCGGCGGAAAGCCATATACCATAGGTAGGCGTTTTGCTGGCTGTAGGCCGTAGCAGAGCAGCCGATGATGTGGTCGTGATAGCGTGTGAGGTAGAGCCGTCCGTGCCCTTCCTGCTTCATCTGTTGGAAGAATTTTTCGTCGGGGATGTAGCGCTTGGGCTTCAGCCAGTGGTGGTGTTTTAGCAGTTTCATAAACGCCTGGAAGTCAGCCTCGTCTTTTACCTCGTCGGTCACCACACCTTTGGCATAGGCATTGTCGATGTGTTTCTGTAGACGTTGCGAGATACGCTCTTCGGGCGTGTGGCTGTGCAGCGAGTTGTGTATGTTCATCCAGTGCACTGGGAAGAACTGCCGTTTTTTCAGCTCGCGATAGCCGAACATCTTATGGCTGAGGTTACTGATTTCAATATAGAGCACCCGATTACTGAGCTTGCTCTTCAGTGCATCGAGCATATAGCCGAAGAGCGTGCTGTCAGAATAGCCCTCGTGCTGGTAGCTGAAGACTCCTTCGCCCAACAGTCGGCAGTGCATATATAAATAAGGTGGAAACCACGAAGTGCGATAGCGCACGATGGCCAGCAGATGAGCCAGCACCTTGCCATCTGACGACTGAACCACCACCATATAGGGCTTCTGGCGGGGTGTCTTCCTCGCTATCTCAAAAAGCTGCCGACTATGGAAGAAGTTGCTGTTGTCGAGCTGTGGCAGGTCTTTCTGGTCAGTAATAATATGGGTTGATGGTTCGTTCACGCGGCAAAGTTACAAAATAATTGGTAATTAACAACTGATAATCGTTTTTTTTTCGTACCTTTGCTGCCACAAACAATAAAAACAACGTATGACAGATTTCAAAGACTTGGCGCAGATGCGCCGTTCGCACCGGAAGTTCACTGAGCAGGAGATAGACGCTGAAGACGTGCGCCTGATTCTTCGTGCAGCCCTGATGTCGCCCACCTCAAAAGGCCAGCGAGCCTGGCAGTTTGTAGTTGTTGACAATAAGACGGATATCGAGAAAATTGCCGATGCAAAGGATCTTGGCTCTCAGTTCCTGAAAGGCGCACCGCTGGCTATTGTGGTGCTTGGCGACCCCGTACAGAATGACTGCTGGGTGGAGGATGGCTCCATTGCCGCCATCTCGATGCAATATCAGGCCGAGGATCTCGGGCTGGGGAGCTGCTGGATTCAGATGCGTGGCCGTGGTCTGACTGACGGCACAACGGCTGATACCGTTATCCGAGGTATTCTCGACATCCCAGAGAACCTTTGCGTGCTTTGCGTGTTGGCTATTGGCCATAAGGCAGATGAGCGTAAGCCGCAGAACGAGGACAAGCTGAAATGGGAGAACGTTCATATAGATAAGTTCAGAAATGATTAACTACGACTTACGGCAGATTAAGACCATCATCTTCGACATCGATGGCGTGCTGTCGGCTGAGACCATTACTCTCTCTGCTGACGGTGAGCCACTGCGAACGGTGAACATCAAGGACGGCTATGCTATTCAGCTAGCTGTCAAGATGGGGCTTCGTATTGTCATTATGACGGGTGCTACAACCGAAGCCGTTCATCTACGCTACGAGCGGCTGGGTGTTGAGGACATCTATATGGCGTGTGCCGTGAAAATTAAGACCTACGACGAGTATCTGGCTAAATATGGCCTGACCGACAGCGAGGTCATCTATATGGGCGACGACGTCCCCGATCTTGAGATTCTGCGTAGGGTAGGGTGCCCTGTCTGTCCTCAGGATGCCTGTCCGGACGTGAAGGACGCCTGCTTGTATGTCAGCCCCTATCGTGGCGGCTATGGCTGTGGTCGCGATGTCATTGAGCAGACGCTTAGGGCTCAGGGTAAATGGTTAAGCAGTGAAAAGGCATTCGGATGGTAAGTGACTATAGAATCATATTGGCCAGCAACTCGCCACGCCGCCGTGAACTATTAGCGGGACTTGGCCTCGACTTCGAGGTTCGCGTGCTGCCTGACATCGACGAGAGCTACCCTGCTTCGTTGCCAGTAACAGAAACGGCGGAATATATTGCTGAGAAAAAGGCTGCAGCCTATCAGCAGACGATGGCTGCCGACGAGTTAATTATTACAGCCGACACTGTGGTCATTGTCGACGGCGAAGTGCTGGGCAAGCCTGCTGATGCTGCTGAGGCGCGTAGCATGCTTCAGAAGCTCAGTGGCAAAACTCATCAGGTGATAACAGGCGTGTGCTTGACGACACGCAGACAGACTGTTCATTTCTCAGTGGAGACTGATGTGACGTTCAAGCAACTCTCTGACGACGAGATGAGCTATTACATAACGACTTATAAACCCTTCGACAAAGCCGGGGCTTATGGAATCCAAGAATGGATTGGTTATATAGGCTGTACGGGCCTGCGTGGCAGTTACTATAACGTAATGGGCTTGCCCGTACAGCGTATCTATACTGAATTGCAGGCGTTTTAGTCGTCGGCGTAGTCTTCAAGACTGTCGGCGGTGATTTCTTCGTCCTCACCACTGAGGTCCATCATCGTCGAGTAGTTGTCCTCCGTGATTTCGTCATCGTCAGGATCGTCAATCTCTACGTCGTCCTCGTCGGGCTTGTTGTAGTCGTCCTCAATCTCGACATCCTCGTCCTCTTCGTCGCCCTCTTTAACAAGGTCTTCATCATCCATCGACGAGAACTTCATTCTCGGCTTCTCAGCCTCAGGCTTCTGTTTGGCAAAGATGGCCTCTACCCACGAGCCCTTCTCAACCTCGAGCACATCGTAGCCATCGGCAATCTTTTTCTCGTACATGCCGCCTTTCTTATGCAGACGGTCCTTGGGCAGCGTAGTGGTCGAGATGTCAAAGCCACTCTCAATAATGTCCTTGATGCTCTGCGACAGAGAGTCCCAGCCTCCGCCGAAGTTGCGGTCGAGCACCTCAACCAGCTTTGCAGCCGAAATGTGGCGGATGTTCTCGTAGGTGAGGTCGGTGACGCGAATGATGGGGCGCTTCTTCAGGGCCCACGTCACTCTGACACTCTCGTCCAGTTTTACCTGAGCCACCTTGTAGCCCTGTTTCTCATATTTGGCCTTGACGGCTTTCGAGTCGTCTTTGACTTCTTCAATCATAAAAGCACTGCGGATGATGTCCTGATAATGGCGCACGTTCTCGCGCACGTCAGCATCCTTCTCAGCACCTTCCCAAAGGCGGAAGACGTCGTTTTCCTGGATGTCCCACACACTGCTCTTCGTCAACGTCTTAAGCGTCAACATGTTATTGCCTTCTGAATGTTTAGCCATATACTTGTAGATTTGATTTCGTCTGCAAAAATAATCAGATATTTTGTGTTTTACAAGTTTTTTGGCTATTATTTTCAGTTTATAGGTAAAAAAGTCGCTGACCTGTTAATTCTCTTCGCTTTCAGATGGCTTTCGTAGAAGAATGAAAAAGAAACGCCGCTCATGCAAATAATACAGGAGCGACGCTTCTTTTGTTATGAAGAGGGAGAACTACTTCTTGCTGTCAACAGCGCACTGCTCGATGGGCAGACAGCGCTTGTAGTTCTCAATGTAGCGCTCGAAACCGGCAACGTCTTCAGCAGTGGGAGCGATAGAGACACCCGTATTGCCTGCGAAGACAACCTCCTCGAGATAGTCGGCCAGATTCATGCCCTTATTATTAATAAGGTAGCCAGCCAACAGGGCGATTCCCCAGGCACCACCTTCGCCAGCAGTCTCCATTACGCTGATGGGGCTGTTTAGGGCGGCAGCAAGCATGCGCTGGCCTACACCTGCGGTCTTAAAGTAGCCACCGTGACCGGTAATGCGGTCGACGCGAATCATCTCGTCCTTGAACAGAATGTCGTTACCAATCTTCAGTACGCCAATGGCTCCGTAAAGCTGCGCACGCATGAAGTTTGCGAGGTTGAACTTGTCGTTAGCTGAGCGAACGAACAACGGACGTCCCTCTTCGAGACCTGTAACAGGCTCACCGCTGACGTAGTTGTAGGCCATCAGGCCGCCGCAGTCGGTATCGCCCTCAAGTGCTTTGTTGAAGAGCTTGCCGTAGAGCTCGTTCATGTCGACGGGCACGCCGAGCAGCTGCTGGTACTCCTTGAACAACCCTACCCATGCATTGATGTCGCTGGTGCAGTTATTGCAGTGAACCATAGCCACAAGGCTTCCGTCGGGCGTGGTCACCATGTCAATCATCTCGTAGGGCTTCGAAAGGGGCTTCTCGAGCACAATCATCGAGAACGACGATGTACCGGCTGAAACGTTACCCGTGCGCTGCTTGACGGCATTGGTTGCTACCATACCCGTACCGGCGTCACCCTCAGGAGGACATACGGGGATGCCTGCCTTCAGGTGGCCAGAGACGTCGAGCTTCTGAGCTCCCTCGGGAGTGAGGAAACCTGCATTCTCGCCAGCATTCAGCGACTTAGGCAGAATGTCGAGCAACTTCCAGTTGAAGCCCTTCGGGGAAATCAGCTCATCGAACTTGCGTACCATTTCGGCATCATAGGTCTTTGTAGCGGGGTCAACAGGAATCATACCTGAAGCATCGCCCACACCAAGCACGAACTGTCCCGTTACCTGCCAATGGACATAGCCAGCCAGAGTGGTCAGATACTTGATGTCGGCAACGTGCTCGTTATTGTCGAGAATACACTGATACAGGTGGCTGATGCTCCAGCGCAGAGGGATGTTGTAGTTGAACAGTTTGCTGAGCTCTGCTGCAGCCTTGCCGGTATTGGTATTGCGCCACGTGCGGAAAGGCACGAGAATCTGCTGCTGCTCGTTGAAGGCCATATAACCGTGCATCATGGCCGAGAAGCCGATGGCGGCCAGTGTCTCAATCTCACAGTCATACTGTTTCAGCACATCCTTACGCAGTTCGGCGTAGCAGTCCTGAAGTCCGTACCAGATAGCTTCGATACTATAGGTCCAGAGTCCGTCGACGAGCTGGTTCTCCCACTCGTGACTTCCCTGTGCAATAGGCTTGTTCTCCTCATCGATGAGGACGGCCTTGATGCGAGTAGAGCCAAACTCAATACCGAGAATGGCTTTACCTGCTTCAATAGTTTTTTTAGCACTCATTATTATTTTGCTTTATTGTTTTACTTGTTCTCAAGGATCAGTTCAAAATCCCATTCTTCGCCAAAACTAAATGCATGGCCACCACTTTTTTCTGTTTGCCAATTCTTTTCTCCAAACCAATCCTCTTTTGAAAGAATCTGGTTACCTATGGAAATTGATACAATATTCTCCCATAAAGGTGTATGACTTGGCACTTTGGTATCCCTTATGAGGTACTCAACTACCAGATGTTCTTGCCTATGAAGTATGGCATAAGGTCCTTCTGTTGTAGAAACAGCAATAACAGTATCACCAGTGTGTTTCATATAATGAATGCCTTCTTTAAATTCAATTGTAACAATACTGTCTGATGCATTTCTAACTTTATAGATAGCTCCAGAACTAGGATCGCATGATTGCAAGCAAAGCACAACTACTACTAAAAAGAAAGAAAAGAGGGACTTCTTCATTTCAATGGGATTTGTAACTGCTACTTGGTGTTATTTTGGAAATACAGAGCCACAGAGTGATTACAACTCTGTAGCTCTGTTTTTGAATAGAGTATTAACACAGTGCCTTGTTCAGCATGTAGTAAACCTCGTTGTTGCGGAGTGTCTGCTTGAAGTCGGCGATGTTGGTCTGCTTGTTGATCTTGACATACTCGATGCCCAGCATCTCGGCGAAGTCCTCCCAGTACTCCTCATTGATGTCGTAGGAGAAGGCTGAGTGGTGAGTACCACCGGCGAGAATCCAAGCAGCAGCGCCAATCTCGAACGTGGGCTGGGGAATCCAGAGAGCAGAGGCAACGGGGAGCTTGGGCATGGGCTTCGGCTCGATGCACTCAACCTCCTGCGAGATGAGGCGGAAGCGGTTGCCCAGGTCGACGACTGTAGCCTTGATGCCAGCGCCGGTCTTCGAGGTGAACACCAGGCGGGCGGTCTGCTGCTTGCGGATGCCGATGCCGAGGAAGTGGACCTCGAGCTTGGGCTTGTCGGTAGCGATGAGCGGGCAGATTTCGAGCATGTGGCTCTGCAGGCAAGACGAGCGGTCGCCGGCGAAGTTCAGCGTGTAGTCCTCGAGGAACGAGCAACCAGTGGGCATGCCCTGTTGGATGACCCACAGTGTGCGATAGAGGCAGGCCGTCTTCCAGTCGCCCTCGGCACCGAAGCCGTAGCCCTCCTGCATCAGGCGCTGCGAAGCCAGACCGGGAATCTGGTCGAAGCCGCAGAAGTTGGGATCGTCGATGTCGGCATCGCCCAGGTCGTCGAAGTTGGTGGTGAAGGCGGTAGCGCCCTCGTCCTTCAGCACGCGGCGCAGGGCAATCTCGGCCTTGGCGGCGTTCTTCACCTTCTCCCAATAGACAGCTTCACCGCTTTCGTCTATCTTGATGGTGTAGAGCTTCTTATACTCCTCAACCAGCTCGTCGGCCTCAGCGTCGGTCACCTTCTTGAAGTAATCCATCAGCGAGCTGACGGGGTAGTAGTCAACATGGTAGCCGAGACGCTGCTCGAACTCCACACGGTCGCCGTCGGTGACGGCTACGTTGTTCATGTTCATACCGAACATCAGGCAACGCACGTTGTGGGCATCGGCCACACCGGCAGCCACGCGAGCCCAGACGGCTATCTGCTTCTGAGCCTTCTCGTCCTTCCAGTAGCCGCAGACCACCTTGCGGGCCACACGCATACGGGTGCAGATGTGTCCGAACTCGATGTCGCCGTGAGCACTCTGGTTCAGGTTCATGAAGTCCATGTCGATATCAGCCCAGGGAATTTCGGCGTTGTACTGGGTGTGGAAGTGGAGTAGGGGCTTCTGCAGCTGCTGCAGGCCCTTGATCCACATCTTGGCCGGCGAGAAGGTGTGCATCCAGGTGATGATACCCACGCACTTCTCGTCGTTGTTGGCAGCCAGCATCACCTGCTCTACTTCCTTCGAGCTGTTGGCCGTGCCCTTATATACAATCTTCACGGGGATGTTGCCCGAGGCGTTCAGGCCCTCGACCATCTCCTTTGAGTGTCCGTCAACGGCCACCACTGCGTCACCACCATAGAGCAACTGTGCGCCAGTTACCCACCAAATTTCGTAATTCTCGAATGCTTTCATTGTTTGTAATTGTTTTTAAGTTATTGATTAATGTTTCTGTCCTTTTTGTCCGTAGTAGGCGTTGGGTCCGTGCTTGCGCATGTAGTGCTTCTCGACCAGCAGGGGATTCATTGTCGTGTTCGGGTTGACCGAGAACGAGACGAAGGCCATCTTGGCACACTGCTCCATCACCTTGGCGTTGTAGACGGCGTTATCGGGACTGGTGCCCCATGAGAACGGACCGTGATTCTTCACCAGGACGGCGGGCGTATGGTCGGGATTGATCTTGCGGATGTTCAGAATTTCGTCGACGATGACGTTGCCCGTCTCCAACTCATACTGTCCCTTCACCTCAGCCTCAGTCATATCGCGCGTGCAGGGGATGTCCTGATAGAAGTAGTCGGCGTGAGTGGTGCCGATGTTGGGAATGTCGCGACCAGCCTGGGCGAAGGCGGTGGCGTAGGTGGAATGGGTGTGAACCACGCCCTGAATGTTGGGGAATGCCTTATATAAGACAAGGTGTGTGGGCGTGTCGCTCGACGGGTTGAGGTTGCCCTCGACAACTTTGCCCGTCTCGAGGTCGACGACCACCATGTCCTCAGCTTTCATCACGTCGTAGTCAACGCCGGAGGGCTTGATGACTACCAGACCTTTTTCGCGGTCGATGCCCGAGACGTTGCCCCAGGTGAAGATGACCAGCCCCTGCTTGACCAAGTCGAGGTTGGCCTTAAATACTTTCTGTTTGAGTTCTTCTAACATAATGTTTATAGTTTAAAGTTGGGGTCTTCGTGGTATGCCCGCTTGTTGAAGCGGTAGAGATAGGCACCACGCTTCGACCCTGTTTTGTCAATGAGTTCAGTCTTCTCGATATAGTCCATTTCCTTGATGCGCTTGCGGAAGTTGCGCTTGTCGAGCTCTGCGCCGTTTACGGCCTCGTAGAGTTTCTGCAGCTGCGTCAGCGTGAACAGGTCGGGCAGCAGCCGGAATCCGACAGGCTCCGTGCGCAGTTTCTGGCGCATCAGTTTTCGTGCCTTGCGAATCATCTCGTTGTGGTCGGAGTAGAGTTTCGGCAGTTCCTCAACGTTCATCCACTCGACCCCATGATCCAACCGCAGCCGCTCGTCGTAGTCCTTCACATTGATTAAAGCATAGTAGGCGATGGATATGACGCGCTCGCCCGGGTCGCGGTCAATGCGCCCGAAGGCTCCCACCTGTCGCATATACAGGTTGTTGAGTCCCGTCAGTTCCGAAACCGTGCGCGTGGCGGCGTCGTCGATGCTCTCGTCGGCGGCGACGAAGCCTCCGTAGAGGCTCCATTCACCGCGTCCGGGATCCATCTGTCTGCGGCCGATGAGCACCTTCAGCTTGCCTTCGTCGAAGCCGAAGATAATGCAGTCCACCGAGACCCAGACTTTCGAGTGTTGGCTGTAGTAGGTCATTTCCTGCTCTTAGAAGAAGTACCAGTAGAAGCAGCCACAGAGGAAGAGAACACCGAGGGTACCCACAATGTCCCATACATCCCAGCTTTGGGCAATCTGCTTGCGATAGTCTGCTGTAAAGGTGATGGCATCCTTCTGTTCGGCTGTGGGTGCGGGAGTAAAGAACGACACACACACCATCAGCAGCACAATGAATACCAGCAGCCAGCACTCGAAGACGAGCCAGTTGGTCTGCCAGAACCATGTGGTGGCATTCCAGAAGGCACCGTCCATCTGAGCAGAACCTGTATCCGTGATAACGTTAGTCACCAGTCGCAGCATACCGATGATGAAACCACCAATGAGGCCCCATTCACCAGCCTTCGGCGTAATCTTCTTAGAGAGAATACCCAGCGTGAAGACAGCCACCATCGACGGAGCCAGCAGCGACTGAATGCCCTGCAGATAGCTGTAGAGGTTGCCCATACCCATCATGACGGGAAGCCAGAGCAGACCGAGAACAACGACCACGACGGTTGCGATACGGCCGACGAGCACGTAGTGGGCCTCGCTCAGGCCCTTCTTCATGGGCTTGTAGAAGTCCTCGGTGAACAGCGTGGCGCACGAGTTGAAGAATGCAGCAAGCGACGTGACAAGGGCGCAGATGAAGCCGATGGTCACGAAGCCCTTGATACCTGCAGGCAGAATGCTTTTCACCATCATGGCAAAGGCACCGTCGGTGTCGTGCTGGTTGGCAATATCCATCTGGATACCGAAGTCGCCAAAACCACCGTTGGCCAGAGCCATAGCCACCATACCGGGGATAAGGAACATAAATACAGGAAGGAGTTTGAAGTAGCCTGCAGCGATGGTGCCGCGACGGGCGCGCTTCATCACCTCCACGTTGCTCTCACCCTTCTGCTGACCAAGCACACGCTGAACAATGTGCTGGTCGGTACACCAGTACCAGAAACCGATGATAGAGGCACCAATGAACACCACAAACCCGGGATACTCATGGTAGAGGGGGTCGGGAGTGCCCGAGGCGTTGATGTCGGCCCAGTGGAACATGTGAGTCGTTCCGTAGCCGTCGTGCAGCGTGCTACAGAAGGCCATCATGTTTTCCCAGCCCTGAACGATACTGCCGCCACCCAGTGTGTACAGACCGAGGAAGAGCACTAAGAATGCTCCTATAATAAGAATAGGTGTCTGGATGGCCGACATGGTCATCACGCCCTTCATACCGCCGAAGACGGTAAAGATGGCTGTGATGGCGATGAGGCCGAGGGCACCCCACCAGAAGGGCAGGCCGATGAGATACTCAAAGAAGATACCACCCGTAAAGGCTGTTACCGAGACCTTTGTCAGGATGTAGGCTACGAGCGTGATGATAGAGAGCCATGAGCCTGTGCGCTGGGTGTAGCGGAACTTCAGGAAGTCGGGCATGGTGATAATCTTGCCCATCTTGTTGTTGAGCAGCTGATAGAAGGGTACGAACAGCCAGCCGAGAATCAGGATCATCCAGCCCTGCATTTCCCAGTGGGCCATACCCACACCGTCCTTGGCACCAGTACCGGCGAGACCTACGAGGTGCTCTGAGCCGATGTTGGCAGCAAAGATGGCCATACCGATTACATACCAGGGCTCGCCCTTGCCGAACAGATAGTCCTGCGAGTCGGCACCCTTCATTTTCTCCTTGTCTTTCTTGATGGCGCGATACACCGCCCATACGATGGCCAACACACCAACGGCAAGCACCGTCCAGTCGAGCCAAATGAATTCACGTGAACTCCAATTCATGATGATTTGTAATTAAAATATTTTTGATTTGTTACATTATTTGCGATTTTTCCACATGGCAGTCATGTCCTCCAGCGTCTTGCCTTTCGTCTCAGGCACTAAGCGCCAGACGAAGAGGGCAGCGATGATGCAGATAATACCATAGAGGCCGTAGGTGAACCAGTGGCCGAAGTCGTCGCCCTCAGTCAGGTGCATGTTGAACATGGGTACAAACGTCGAGCTGACGATGAAGTTGAAGATCCACTGGAAGGCAACGGCTATAGCCACAGCGCCGCCACGAATGGTGTTGGGGAATATCTCGGCGATGAGCACCCACGTGATGGGGCCCCATGAGAACATGAACGAAGCCGAGTAGACCAGCAACGAAGCGGCTGTAACCAATGCGAGACTGTCATTACCAAAGGTAACTGCCACACCGAATGCACCCAGAGCCATGCCCAGCGAACCAGAGATGAGCAGAGGCTTGCGTCCCCACTTCTCGACCGTGAACACGGCTACAAGCGTAAACGTGATATTGATGATACCCATGAAGACGGTCAGCATCATCGGGTCGTCCATACCCATGTCGCCGAAGATGCGCGGAGCGTAGTAGAGCACGGCGTTGATACCGACGGCCTGCTGGAACACGGAGAGCATGATGCCGACGAAGATGCACATAGCGCCGTAGGTCATCAACTTCTCGGTCTTCACGACCATCGTGTCCTTGATGTCCTGCAGAATCTGGGCGGCCTTGGTCGAACCGTTGATCTTCGACAGGATGCCGAGAGCCTTCTGGTCCTGATTGATGCTGACCAGGTAGCGCGGCGTCTCAGGAACGAAGCAGATGAGCAGGGCGAAGAGTCCTGCTGGCACAGCCTCGCTACCGAACATATAGCGCCAGCCCGTAGTCACCGTCCATTGTGCAGCGGGATTGATGGCGGCAATGCCCTTACCCATTTCCTCGACGAGCGGCTGGATGTGGTCGCCCAGGATGAAGAAGTTGACGAAGTAGACCACCAGCTGACCGAAGATAATGGCGAACTGGTTCCACGAGACGAGCATACCGCGAATGTTAGAGGGAGCAACCTCGCCGATGTACATCGGGCAGATGGCCGAAGCCAGACCTACGCCGATACCGCCGATGACGCGGTAGATGTTGAACATAATCAGCAGAGAGTAGGAGGGTGTGCCATGCTCGAAGAACAGGAACTCAGGCTCCATTGAACCAAGTGCCGATACGAAGAACAGCAAGCCGGCGATAATAAGCGACTTCTTGCGGCCGAGGTTTGTGGCCAGGAAGCCCGAGAGGGCCGAACCGATGATGCAGCCGATGAGGGCTGATGCAGAGGTAAAACCGTGCCAACCGTCGGTATAGGCAAAGTCCTTGGCCTCCATGAAGAAAGCCTGCAGGCCCTTCTCGGCGCCCGAGATGACGGCGGTGTCATAACCGAACAGCAGACCGCCCAGGACGGCCACCATCACAATACTAATCAGATAGCTCTTGCTACCGTTTTCTGTCTGTGCCATAGTCGTTTACTTGATTGAGAATTTATAGGCAGCGTGGCTGAAGTACTTCTCGCCGGGATTCAGCACGGGGCTGGCCCACTCCGGATGGTTGGGGCTGTCGGGGAACTTCTGGCTCTCAAGGCAGATGCTGACGTGCTGCGGATACTTCTTGCCGAGCTTGCGCACGATGTTCTCCTCGCCGCCGACACCCTGGAAGTTGCCGCTGTAGACCTGTACGCCCGGCTCGTTGGTGAACATCTCCATGAAAATGCCGCTCTTGGGGCTGTAGAGGCTGGCGCATACCTGCGTGTCGTCGCCCTTGCCGTCCTTATAGGTGTTCAGACACCAGTTGTGGTCATATCCGTGAGCGTTCTTCGTCTGGTAGTACTCCGACTTGATGCTGTCGCCAACGGCGTGCGGCGTGCGGAAGTCCATCGGGGTGCCCTCGACAGGCAGAATCTTGCCAGTAGGCATATAGCTGAAGTCAGCCTCGGTGAAGTTGTCGGCGTTGACGTAGAGCACCTGGTCGTAGCCGGGGTTCTCAAGGTCGCCGCTCAGGTTGTAGTAGTTGTGGTTGGTCTGGTTGATGATGGTCGGCTTGTCGGTTTCAGCCTCCCAGGTGATGTCGAGCGTGTTGTCAGCAGTCACCTTGTAGGTCGTTACGGCTGTGACGGTTCCAGGGAATCCGTTCTCGCCGTCCTGGGCCACGATGGTCAGCTTCAGTGTTGTCTCGTCAACCTGCTCAGCGTCGTAGACCTTGTTCATCCAGCCCGTGGCGCCGCCGCCGTGCAGGCAATGGATGCGGGTGTCGCCCTCATGCGGGTCGTTCTGGCGCAGCTGGTAAGTCTCGCCGTTCAGCTTGAACTTGCCGTCGCAGATGCGGTTGGCATAGCGTCCTACTGAGGAACCGTAGTCGGTGGGCGAGTTCAGCGTGTCGGCATACTGAGCAATGTTGTCGAAGCCCAGCACCACGTCGGTGGGCTTGCCGTCCTTGTCGGGCACGACGAGCGAAACCACACGTGCGCCGTAGTTGGTGATACACACCTCCATGCCGTTCTGGTTCTTCAGAGTGAAGAGCTTCACTGGCTTGTCCTGAAGGGTGGTGTCAAACTTGGCAGGGTCGAGACCTGATGCCGTGAGCTGCGGAGCCTGCTGTCCGCCATTACAAGCAGTAAGCATTGCCATAGCAACACCCATGCCTAAAATGCTACCTTTTAAGCTTTTCATTGTAATTGGTTTTTAGTGTAAATTAATGTGTTTTCAGATTTTGGGTGTAAATTTACAACTTTTATTTGACACGACAATGACAAAAGCAAAGCGAATATTTAACGGATTTTAGCGCTTTTTTTACTCGCCTTTCTCCATTTTGGCCTTCAATTCAGCCAGCACGTCGATGTCGCCCAGAGTTGTGCTTGCGGCAACATTCTCAATCTTCGGCGTGTCGTCCTTCTTGGCAGCACGTGGGGCAGCCTTCTTGGCGGCAGCCTTCTCCTCACGCTTCGGATCTTCAAAGGTGCGGCTGTGGCTCAGGATGATACGCTTCGAGTCCTTGTTGAACTCAATCACCTTGAACGGCAGCTCCTCGCCCTGCTGGGCCTGCGAGCCATCCTCCTTGACAAGGTGCTTCGGAGTTGCAAAGCCTTCCACGTTCTCGTCGAGAGCAACGACGGCGCCCTTCTCCAGCAGCTCGGTAATCTTACCGGTGTGGACAGAGCCGACAGTGTACTTCTCCTCGAACACATCCCAAGGATTGTCTTCCAGCTGTTTGTGGCCAAGGCTCAGGCGGCGGTTCTCCTTGTCAATGTCGAGCACGATAACGTCAATCTGAGCACCAACCTGTGTGAACTCTGAGGGATGCTTTACCTTCTTGGTCCAGCTCAGGTCGCTGATGTGGATCAGACCGTCGACACCCTCCTCCAGCTCAACGAATACGCCGAAGTTGGTAAAGTTGCGAACCTTTGCATTGTGCTTAGAGCCAACGGGATACTTCGTCTCGATAGCCTCCCACGGATCTTCCTTCAGCTGCTTGATGCCGAGCGACATCTTGCGCTCGTCGCGGTCGAGAGTCAGGATGACTGCCTCCACCTCGTCGCCAACCTTCAGGAACTCCTGAGCTGAGCGCAGGTGCTGGCTCCACGACATTTCGCTGACGTGAATCAGACCCTCGACACCGGGCTGAATCTCAACGAATGCACCGTAGTCGGCAATCACGACAACCTTACCCTTCACGTGGTCACCAACCTTCAGGTCGGCATCCAGAGCATCCCAAGGATGCGGCGTGAGCTGCTTCAGACCGAGGGCAATGCGCTTCTTCTCGTCGTCGAAGTCGAGGATAACGACATTGATCTTCTGGTCGAGTTCGACAACCTTCTTCGGGTCGT
>CADCEQ010000050.1 GCA_902800435.1 uncultured Prevotellaceae bacterium
AATGTGTCTCTCTGAACATCCTTTCGGAACACTGAAACGATCGCTTGGACAATATTATTTCTTACTGAAAGGTTTCGCTAAAGTAACTGCAGAGATGGCAATGTTCTGTCTGTCATACAACATGCGCCGTACCATAAACATTAAAGGCGTGCCAGCATTGGTGTCAGCCCTAAAATAAGAATAGGGAGGAGCATATACTCAAAAAAACGGCTCTATGAGGCTCATTTTAAGCCAGCAGGAGCTCATAATTCATTAACAAGGGAAAAACAAGTAAGAATCTGCCCCTGCGGTAGAGGTCTTTATATGCCTCCAAAATTACCCCAAATCAGGCTAAAATGCCTTTAAAATCAGGGTTCTCGGACGGCCTGAGGGGGGGGCTTTTTGATTAGCAAAGGGGGCACTTCTCAAATCGCGCGCGCATTGTCAATGACTGATGAGATACTTTTCACAGGAAGCAGTTCTGATCGGTCATCCTGCGGCTTTTCTTTCTTTGGGCATGGTTTCCAATTCTTGGACCTGTAACCTCTATGCCCGTCAGAAAGATATTTGTAGTGATCATAGAACGGAGTAAGACTACCGGAAAATCCCATTTGGCATATCTCCTGATGAATGGCATTGAGTGACTTACCGCCTGCTGCCTCCTGCTCGACGTATGCGTCATACTTGTAATACTCATTCCGCAGCTTGCTGTTCCTTCCAGGCAACGATTCCATCTTGCAGTATTTTGTAGCTGTCTGCCTTGCAATACCCAGTTTCTTGGCTATCGGCGTAGGCTTGAAGCCTTCCCTCTGCAGTTCTTTCACCTCCTTAAACATGACTTCTCTTGAGTCCGGCTTCTTGGATGGGCAATTTGTGGCTACCGGTGCTTTTGTTGCCTCTGTTGTATTGACAGGGGCTTTTTCTCCGCTTCTTACCGCCTGCCTATAGTCTGCATAATTCTCTGCAACGAGTTTTGTCGTCCGGTCCGTGATGTTTTTCACGAGATGGAATTTGTCAGCAACCTCAGTTATCCGACGCTCCGTGGATGCAATGGCAGAACTATAGTCCGTAGATCTGTCACGGCTAACAGTATGTACATTTTCATGTTGCTCCATCCACTCACGGAAGCTCTCCGTCTCCCTGTCGCCAAGCAGGTCTATCGGCCATCCGTTTATATAGTCAATGATGATGCTTCCATAGGTGATACCCTTGCGCCACGCCCAGTCGTCAACACCAACCTCCTCGACATCATCATATCCTGGCGTCCTCATCCTGTGCGGGTCGCGCAAGACCGTAGATGGACTGATAAATATGCCCATATGGGCAAGCAAGCGGCTAGCAGAGCCTGATGATGCTGATATTCCGTGACGTGCCACTGCTCTTTCGCACCTGCAGGTACGCCTTCGGTAACGGAATACCTCGTTGCCAGGCTGCTCCGCAAAAGTCTTCCTGCGACAATCGTCGTTGTGACAGAAGAATTTGCGAACCTCAAGATGCAGGATTACCCGCTCACCAAGGATAGACATATCCTGTATCGTCCTGGAATACCTGCTGTGTACCTGGCTGCTGGCATGACCACAATAAGGACAGATGCCATAGTCAAAAGAGGATGAGGCATATAGATGAAAAACGTTGCTTTCATGAACAGCCTCATGAATAAGCAGCTCGGATGAGAGATAGATCTGCGACATTCCTTCATCCCAGAGCAAATTTGTTTTATTTGCCTTGCCGAATTCTGATTTTTTTGTTGTAACTTTGCCGCCATTAGGATACTTTGACATTGATTTCTTGCTTTATGTTTGGCGATATAAAGGTACGAAAAATTTGCCAAATATCCTAATGCTTTTTAATATAAAATATTGATTATCAGTTAATTAAATATAATTCAAAGTGCCTGCAATATTAACAATTTGATAATTGCCAAAACACCCTTCCATGGCCTATTCTCTAAAGCCCGCATATCACAGCAAAGCTACTTGAACTAAAAGTGCATTATCCTCAAAAGAGAATCCTCTTCAACTAAATTGCAGAAGAACCATTTTGGTTGACAGTTTTGTTTGTTAATACTAACTTGGTTTACACTTTATTGTTTTTATTGGTACATTATAGTTCACCAAAGATGACGTGATGTTGTAATGTACCATTGTACCATTAGGAAAATGAGAATTATAATTAGTAATGTAGATACGTTCGCATGGCAGTGTTTCTCGCAAAGACAAAGAACTAAGAATTTATAAATCATGAAAAACCAATAGTTTTCTGTGAATCTTCATGGCAACACCGGTAATGTCGCTCGAGCGGAGCGAAGCGACCCTTTCTTTATTAACTCAAATATCTAATAAAAAAGACCGTTGGATGTTAGTCCAACGGTCTTCTCTTTTTTGATTCGCTTGTAATCTGTAATTACTGGGCAGTTGCAGCTGAATCAACAACGGCGGCAGCAGCGCTGTCAACGGCAACAGCAGTGGAATCAATAACGCTGTCAACAATCTCCTCGATAGAATCGGTGTCAACAGGAGCAGCCTGCTCAGTCTTGTTACCACATGCAGCAAACGAAACAGCTACAACAGCTGCGAATGCAAATACTAATTTCTTCATTTTTTCTAAGCTTTTAAATCTGTAAAACAATCATTTGTTCATTAAAACGGTGCAAAGTTAGGCATTTTTTTTGATATGGCCTATCATTTTTTTTGTTTTTTTTTATGTCGTTATTGTAACTTTTTTGCAAGAGGCTGTAAATCAGCTATTTGTGAAATGTTAAATAATGCAATCAAAGACGCTCGTGTATTAATTCTGAAAAAAAAGGCTAATTTTCGAGGAAAAAGCAGTACCTTTGTAGGCGTAAAACGAGACACCTTAATTATATATGATAGATACTTCGGCCTTTCAAGGGAAAAAAGCGGCTTTTTACACACTTGGTTGTAAGCTGAACTTTTCTGAGACGTCTTCTTTTGCCAAGATGCTTCAGCAGATGGGCGTCTGTGAGATTCAGAAAGGCGAGAAGGCTGACTTGTGCCTGATCAATACTTGTTCTGTGACGGACGTTGCCGACCATAAGTGTCGCCAGGCCATTCATAAGCTGGTGAGACAGCATCCCGATGCTTTTGTGGTGGTTACCGGCTGCTATGCCCAGCTGCGACCGGAGGCGGTGAGCCGCTTAGTAGGTGTCGACCTGGTGTTGGGCTCGAACGAGAAGGCGAACCTTGTGCAGTTTCTGTCAGAGAAATGGATGCTGAGGGATTCGAATTTGACAGATAAGGAAGGGGCAATCTATGTGCAGAAGACCAAGGATATCAAGTCGTTTGCGCCGTCTTGTTCCCGTGGTAACCGCACGCGCTTCTTCCTGAAAGTGCAGGACGGATGTGACTATTTCTGCACTTATTGCACTATTCCCTACGCACGTGGTTTCAGTCGTAATCCGACTATCGCCTCATTGGTTGAACAGGCCCGTGAGGCTGTTGCCGAAGGTGGCAGGGAGATTGTTCTGACGGGTGTGAACATCGGGGACTTTGGAAAGACCACCGGCGAGCGTTTCATCGATCTGGTGAAAGCACTTGATGGTGTCGATGGCATCAGCCGCTATAGAATCAGTTCCTTGGAGCCCGACTTGCTTTCGGATGAGTTGATAGACTTCTGCGCGGCAAGCCGTTGCTTCATGCCACACTTCCACATTCCATTGCAAAGCGGCAGTGACGCTGTACTCCGGCTGATGCACCGTCACTACGACCGTCAGCTGTTCGCCGATAAGATTCACCGCATCAAGCAGGTCATGCCCGATGCCTTCATCGGGGTAGATGTAATGGTAGGCTGTCGTGGTGAGAAGCCCGAATACTTTGAAGAGACCTACCAGTTCCTGCATGACCTTGATGTCACACAGCTTCACGTGTTTCCCTATTCCGAACGGCCTGGCACGTCGGCACTCAGCATCCCCTACGTAGTCAGCGATGCCGACAAGCGAGAGCGCAGCCGCCGGCTGTTGGAACTCTCCGATCAGAAGACGCAGGCCTTCTATAGCCGGCATATTGGGACAGAGGCCGAGGTTCTGTTTGAAAAAGCGCCTGCAGGTCGTTCCATCCATGGCTTCACTAAGAATTATATTCGTGCAGAACTGCCTGCCCGTGAAAGCAACGACGCTTTTGACAACCAGATTGTCCGTGTCAGCCTGGGAGACTTCAATCATAATAAAACAGCATTAAAAGCAACGCCTATCAATGGATAAACTTGCTATCGTCATATTAAACTGGAACGGTGCAGCCATGCTTCGGCAGTATCTGCCATCTGTCTTGAACCATTCGACGGATGAGGCTGTGGTCTATGTCGCTGACAATGCATCGACCGACGGCTCGATAGAACTGCTCCGTCAGGAGTTTCCAGAGTGCCGGCTTATCATGCTTGAGAAGAATTGGGGCTTTGCTGAAGGTTACAACAAGGCGCTCAGGCAGGTGGAGGCCGAGTACTACCTCCTGCTTAACAGCGATATTGAGGTGACACAACATTGGCTGACGCCGATGCTCTCATTCATGGACAGTCGTCCTGATGTGGCTGCCTGCCAGCCCAAACTGCTGTCGGTTGCCGACCATAACCGCTTTGAGTATGCGGGAGCCTGTGGCGGATTTCTCGACCGTTACGGTTATCCTTTCTGCCGAGGGCGTGTCTTTGAAACCGTTGAACTCGACAAAGGGCAATACGACCAGCCTGCTGAAGTGATGTGGGCTACGGGTGCAGCCCTGATGATACGTGCGACCGACTATTGGGCTGTCGGCGGGCTTGACGGTCGGTTCTTTGCCCATTGTGAGGAGATTGACCTCTGCTGGCGACTCCGCATTCGTGGTCGCAAGGTGTGTTGCCTGCCTGCCAGTCAGGTCTACCATGTCGGGGGCGGAACCCTGCCAAAGGCCAATCCCATGAAAACCTTCCTGAACTTCCGTAACAACCTGACGATGCTCTACAAATGTCTGCCCGACAGCGAGTTGCGCCACGTCATGCGTTGGCGCTGGTTCCTCGATTACCTGGCAGCTTGGGAGATGCTGCTGCTGAAACGCAACCTCGGCGACTTCAAAGCCATCTTTAAGGCCCGCCGTGCTTTCCACCGCTGGCGCAATGACTTTGACGCCGACCGTCGGGCTATACAAGATGGTCGCGTCGTGGAGGAAATACCAGAACAGCGCAGGTTCTCCCTCCTTTGGCAATATTACGCCAAGGGCCGAAAGTTCTTTAGTACTTTACCTGAATAGGTTGCTCCACCTCGCGCTTCCAGGCTTTCAGGTAGTCGAACCACTCGCGGGCGGTGTGGTAGCCGAACTCCTCGTTGGCCGAGGTGTAGTTAATCTTATAGCTTAGGCGGCTGCCGTCGGTCTTGATGACAAAGGCGTAATTGTCCTTGTTGGCTGCCTCTTCGCTGGCAATGTGCTTGTTGGGGATGCAGATGGCGAGGCCGACGGTCTCGCGGTTCCACTTGACGGTGTCGGTCGAGGGGTAGTCGGTGCCCCAGCAGGCGCGTAGTCCCTTGTGGTCGCTGAACTCCTCGGAGTCCTTCACGTTGATGATGCCCGTCGAGAAGCGGTAGCCGCTGACATCCTTGTTGAACAGCACGTCGACATCAGTGTCGCGGTGGCCGGCGTACTGGGTGTAGCGGAGAGTCATGTTAATGGGAGATTTAGCTGCATCGGCTTTCCAGCCGCGGTCGATGACCTCGACGATGGTGCGGAGCGGACCGTAGCTGACGATGCGCTGTGTGCGCGAGCGGACGGGGTCGATCATGGTGGGTTCCTTGCCGTCCCAGCCCCGGAAGGCACCAAGGCCGAAGGTGTTGCCTACCCAAAGCACGTCGTCGCCGTAGCCCTGGGTCTTCTGTTCGTCGGATGTGTAGAACTGAGTCTCTTTCAGCTCCAGCCGCTTCTTGAACTTCCCATAGAGGTCGAGCGTCTGCCGCTTGTCAAAGTAAATGCGGATGCCGTTGAGCTCGCTTTCGAAGTCGACGCCGTGGTGGTGCTGCAGGTTATAGGAGTTGGTGCAGTCGCCCCGTGCCGTAATACTCTCGATGTAGTTGTCGTGGCGGTTCTTTTCCTTCACCTTGTCGTTGCGCATCAGCATCTCGGCATAGACGCGGGCGGGGTAGGGGCGTGGCTCGCCCTGCTGATAGAGCGTGACGGTGTACTGCTTCTTTTCCTTACCCGCGAGGTCGGCCAGGAAGCAGAGTTCGTCGAACTGCTCGTCCTGATCGAGGTCGTCCAGCTGGCAGGCAATCTCCTTGCCGTCGGTGGTGACCAGAGCCGAACGGATGTCGCCGTATTTAGCTAAGGGAATGACCACTGGCTGGTCCGTGCGGTTGGTATTCACAGGATTGCTCACGCTTACGGTGATTGTCTGTTGCGCCATCGTTGTGGTGCTGACGGCCAAAAGGGCCCAGAATAAACTTCGTTTCATGTCTTTTGATTGTTTAGTAGAGCGCAAAAGTAATTATTTTCAAACTATTTTTTATCTTTTTTAGGTTAAAATTTGGATTTTACAATATTATTTAGTAATTTTGCAGTCGAATTTAAACAAAATTCACTCTATAGCGAAGGAAATGCGAAGAATATACATACTGCTCTTGGCCGTGATGCTTGTCTGTATAGGCTGCGAATGGCGCCTCACTTCTTCTGACGACAAGCAGGAAGTGCGGGTTGCCGTCGAGCGGTACGACCGTATCCAGAGCCTGTATCTGACGACGGGCGACTTCTCGGCCCTGCAGCAGATGAATACCGTCTACCCACAGCAGACGCGAACGCTGATAGAGGACGTCTTGAGGATTGGTCATGTGAACGACTCGGAGATCAACCTGAAGTTCCTGGCTTTTTATCAGGACTCCACCCTTCAGACCTTACTTGCCGAAGCTGAGCAGCAGTATGCTAACATGGACGACATCAACCAGGGGCTCACCGACGCCTTTGCACGTCTTCAGGAGATGATTCCCGGTATTGAGGTTCCGCTGATATATGCCCAGATAGGTTCGCTCGACCAGAGCGTCATCGTCGGCAATGGCCTGTTGGGCATTTCGCTCGATAAGTATCTGGGCAAGGACTATCCGCTCTATCTGCGCGAGGACTATGGCTATACTGCTGAACAGCGCCAGGTAATGACCCGTCAGAACATCGTGCCCGACTGCATCGGCTTCTATCTTCTGAGTCTCTTCCCGATGCCTTCAGAGTATGCGCAGAGCCAGCTTGGGCGCGACATGCACATCGGAAAAGTGCAGTGGGTCGTCAACCAGGCAATGAACGAGACAGTGTTCAATACGCTCTACACCCGTAATGTGGGCCATTACATGAAGAGCCATCCTGATGTGACGACCACTGAGTTGCTTCAGAAGAACTATTTCATCAATTCAGCTGAGATTTCAACAGGCCTTACAGACTCAGACTGAGCCGTTGCCGCCTACTTACCTTGTAGGGCGGCAATCGACTCCTTCAGTGAGGCAATCTTCTCCTCGGCATCACTCTGCTTCTTGCGCTCCATAGCCACGACGGCCTCGGGGGCATTCTGCACAAAGCGTTCGTTGGAGAGCTTCTTCAGCACGCCGGCAAGGAATCCTTCGAGGTGCTGAATCTGGTTTTCCATCTTCTGAATTTCTGCTTCGACGTCAATCAGACTGCCGAGAGGAACGGCAAACTCGTCGGTGCCGACCATGAAGGCCGAGGCAGTGGCATCCTTCTCGCTGACGATGCTGATGCTGCTGAGGTTGGCCATCTTCAGGATGGCGGCATTGTAGTCAGCGTAGGCATTCTTGCCGACGGTCTGCAGCTCAAGCTGCTCCTTGGGGGCGATATTCTTCGACGAACGGACGGTACGCACGCCCGAGACAATCTGCTTCACCTGCTCGATGGCGGCGGTCAGCTGCTCATCGTCAGCCGTGGGTGCCGGCAGCTCCAGCTTGTCGCGCATGATGCTCTCGCCAGCCTGACGGTCGTAGATATGCTGCCACAGCTCCTCGGTGATGAAGGGCATGAAGGGGTGGAGCATCTTCAGCAGCGTCTCAAAGAACTCCAGCGTCTTCTCGTAGGTCTGGCGGTCGATGGGCTGAGCCTCGCCGTTGATGTAGGCAGGCTTCACCATCTCCAGATACCAGCTCGAGAACTCGTCCCAGAACAGCTTGTAGACGGCCATGAGGGCTTCCGAGATGCGGTACTTCTTGAACAGGTCGTCGACCTCGGCGTTCGTCTGGCGCAGCTTTGCCTCAAACCACTTCGTGGCAATCTTGCCAGCCTCCGACTGCTCGATGTCGGCCACCTTCCAGCCCTTGACCAGACGGAAGGCATTCCAAATCTTATTGTTGAAGTTGCGTCCCTGCTCGCAGAGAGCCTCGTCGAAGAGGATGTCGTTGCCTGCGGGGGCAGAGAGCATCATGCCCATGCGTACGCCGTCGGCACCGAACTTCTCAATGAGCTCGATGGGGTCGGGGCTGTTGCCTAATGACTTCGACATCTTGCGGCCCAGCTTGTCGCGGACGATACCGGTGAAGTAGACATTCTTGAAGGGGAACGTGCCCATGTACTCCTCGCCGGCCATGATCATGCGTGCCACCCAGAAGAAGATGATGTCGGGGGCGGTCACCAGGTCTGAGGTGGGGTAGTAGTAGCTGATTTCCTCGTTGCCGGGATTGCGGATGCCGTCAAACAGCGAGACGGGCCACAGCCAGCTTGAGAACCAGGTGTCGAGGGCATCCTCGTCCTGGCGCAGGTCGGCATCCGTCATTGCGGGATTCTTCTGCTGGGCCAGTTTCAGGGCTTCCTCGCGGGTCTCGGCGACGACAAAGTCGTTGTCGCCCTCGCCATAGTAGTAGGCAGGAATGCGGTGGCCCCACCAGAGCTGGCGGCTGATGCACCAGTCCTGAATGTTCTCGAGCCAGTTCTTATAGGTGTTGACGTACTTCTGCGGATAGAAGTGCATCTCGCCGTTGAGCACGGGCGGCAGGGCGATGTCGGCGAAGTGCTTCATCGACAGGAACCACTGCATCGACAGGCGCGGCTCGATGGCTGTGTCGGGGTTGCGCTCCGAGTAGCCCACCTTATTAGTATAGTCCTCGATTTTCTCCATCAGTCCGGCCTCTTTCAAGTCTTTGGCAATCTGCTTGCGGCAGTCCATGCGGTCCATGCCGACGTAGATGGGCGACTGCTCCGAGATGGTGCCGTCGGGGTTGAAGATGTCGATGGTCTCAAGGTTATGCGTCTTGCCCAGCATGTAGTCATTGGTGTCGTGGGCGGGCGTCACCTTCAGACAGCCCGTACCGAACTCGATATCCACGTAGCGGTCCTCGATGACGGGGATGACGCGGCCCACCAGAGGCACGATGACCTTACGGCCCTTCAGCCACTGGTTCTTCGGGTCTTTCGGGTTGATACACATGGCGGTATCGCCCATGATGGTTTCGGGGCGGGTGGTGGCGACGACGGCGTAGTAGCCGCGCTCGTCCTTGTGGATGACGTCGCCCTCGCTGGCTGCGATGTTTTCGCTGCATACGGAACCGTCGGCGTTGGCTACGTAGTATTTCAGGTGGAAGAGGTGGCTCTGCTCCTCCTTGTAGATGACTTCCTCGGTCGAGAGGGCGGTGAGGGCCTTGGGGTCCCAGTTCACCATGCGCAGGCCGCGGTAGATGAGGCCCTTGTTGTAGAGGTCGACGAAGACCTTGATGACGCTCTCCGAGCGTGTCTCGTCCATCGTGAATGCCGTGCGGTCCCAGTCGCAGGAAGCACCGAGCCGGCGCAACTGCTTCAGGATGATGCCGCCGTGCTCGTGGGTCCAGTCCCAGGCGTGCTCCAGAAACTGGTCGCGCGTCAGGTCGTGCTTCTTGATGCCCTGCTCGGCCAGCTTCTTCACCACCTTGGCCTCGGTAGCAATCGAGGCGTGGTCGGTGCCCGGCACCCAGCAGGCGTTCTTGCCCTCCATGCGTGCGCGGCGCACCAGAATGTCCTGGATGGTGTTGTTCAGCATGTGTCCCATGTGGAGCACACCAGTCACGTTGGGCGGCGGTATGACGATGGTGTAAGGCTCACGGCCGTCGGGTTTGCTACTGAAGAGTTTGTTGTCCAGCCAGTACTGGTACCATTTCGATTCGACCTCTTTCGGGTCGTATTTGCTTGCTATTTCCATATACCTATTTATAAATTGGGTGCAAAGGTACAACTTTTCTGCCAAAACTCAACAAGATTTTGCCAAAAAGTTGGCCGTTTGGAAAATAATGCTTACCTTTGCGGTTGAAAAACAGAATAACGACGCAAGAAAAATGCATACACGAGAAGAACAGATGAAGGCTTTCGGGCGCCTGCTCGACGTGCTCGACCAGTTGCGCGAGAAGTGTCCGTGGGACAAGAAGCAGACCAACGAAAGCCTGCGGCCCAACACGATTGAGGAGGTGTACGAACTGTGCGATGCCCTGATGCGCAACGACCGTAAGAACATCTGCAAGGAGCTGGGCGACGTGCTGATGCACGTGATGTTCTATGCCAAGATAGGCTCCGAGACCGGCGACTTCGACATGGCCGACGTGTGCCAGATGCAAGCCGACAAGCTGATATTCCGCCATCCCCACATCTACCATCCCTCGCAGGTGGGCGCCGAGGAACCCAGGCCGCTGCCCTACGTCCCCGAGGAGGCCGCTGCCGACGAGTCACGTCGCGAGTTCTCGGATGCCAAGACCTCGGAGCAGGTGCTGCAGAACTGGGAGCAGATCAAGCTGAAGGAGAAGGACGGCAACAAGACCGTGCTCTCAGGCGTTCCCGCCTCGCTGCCCTCGCTTATCAAGGCCTACCGCATACAGGACAAGGCCCGTAACGTAGGCTTCGACTGGCAGAAGAAGGAGGACGTCTGGCAGAAAGTCCATGAAGAGCTGGCCGAACTGGAGGCTGAGCTTGCCCGCGACGACAAGGAGCGCTCTACCAATGAGCTTGGCGACTTCCTCTTCTCAGTCATCAATGCGGCCCGGCTCTACAAGTTGAATCCCGAGAATGCGCTGGAGCGTACCAACCAGAAGTTTATTTCGCGCTTCGGCTACATCGAACAGCACAGCATCCGCGCAGGTAAGCCGCTGACGGAGATGTCGTTAGAGGAAATGGATGAACTTTGGAATGAAGCAAAGCGTAAGGAGCAGGAAGACTAAAAAATAACAACACTATGAGCAAGAACTATTTCGTTTGGCTGATGATTGCCGTTGCCGCGATGACGGCCAGTTGTGACAACAAGAGCTCCCGTCAGACGACGGAAGTAGCCCCCGACTCGACGGCTGCCGACGTGGTGGACCGTGACTTTACGCTCTATGGCGTCTGTGGTGACGGTTCGGCCATGAACACGCTGCAGTTGATAACCGACGAGGGCGATACGGTGGACTTGAGCATCGGCGACGCTAACGACAGAGGCCTTTGCTTCGGCGGATTCCAGAGTGGCGACCGCATGGCAGTCATCCTGGAAGAGGACGAGACAACCGCCAGCCAGGTCATCAATCTGACGGCCTTGACGGGCGACTGGGTGACCTCTGATCCCGCCAACCCGCAATCGGGCATCCGCCTGAAGGAGGATGGCGTGGCCGAGAACATCGGCGACGGGACGGTGAAGTACCGGTCGTGGCGTCTCTTCAACGGCCGGCTCTTGATAGAGTGTGTGCGCGACGGGGCAACGGAGACAGGCTCCTACGAAATCGTGTCGATAGGTCCCGACTCGCTCGTGTTCAAGGACAATGCCAGAAGATTTGAATTTAGCCGTAAGTAGCGCCGTGGAGCCGTTCAGAGTCCATATCTTAGGCTGCGGCAGCGCGCTGCCCACGCTGCGCCATTATCCCTCGGCTCAGATAGTCGAGGTGCGCGAGAAGCTGTTCATGGTCGACTGTGGCGAGGGCGTGCAGATGCAGCTGCGCCGCTGTCATGTACGCTTCACGAAGGTAAGCCACGTGTTCATCTCGCATCTGCACGGCGACCACTGCTTCGGACTGATAGGCATGATTTCAACCTTCGGGCTGGTGGGTCGCACGGCCACGCTGCATATCCATGCCAACGAGCTGCTGAACGACATGCTGCAGCGGCAGATGGGCCTCTTCTGCCACGACCTGGGCTACGAGGTGGTGTTTCATCCGCTCGATGCCACGCGCCGTGACATCATCTACGAGGACCGCTCGCTGACTGTGGAGACCATACCCCTGACCCACCGGCTGCCCACCTGCGGATTCCTGTTCCGCGAGAAACCCCTGCTGCCTCACATTCGCCGCGACATGATTGACTTCTACCAGATTCCAACCTCGCAGATACAGAACATCAAGAATGGTGCCGACTGGACGCTCAGCGATGGCACCGTCGTGCCCAATGCCAGGCTGGTGACACCCGCCGACGCTCCCCGCAGCTATGCCTACTGCAGCGACACCCGCTACATGCCTGAACTGCACAAGCAGCTCAAGGGCGTCAGCACGCTCTACCACGAGAGCACCTACGGCGAGGACAACCTCCAGATGGCTCAGAAGTACAACCATTCGACGGCCCGTCAGGCGGCAATGGTGGCCCGCGATGCCGGCGTCGGCCAGCTCGTGCTCGGTCACTACAGTTCACGCTACGAGGACGAGACGGTGCTGCTCAATGAGGCCCGCGAAGTGTTCGAAAATGTGCGTCTGAGCAACGAAATGGACGTCATAAACGTCTAAAAAGGGCAAATATTGCATTTTTTCGTGAAAAAATTTGGTAGTTAATCAGAAAAACCGTATATTTGCACAGGAAAAAATATATGCATATATGACGAAAAGACTACTTATAATTTCATTAGCAGGGCTTTTGACGGCCTTTGCGCCTCAGGAAGTGCTGGCCTCCGAGATTGAATCCGTTGCTGTTGAGCAGACGGAGGACCAGGTCGAAGTCAGCGTTGAGGGGCAGACGGCATACGTTACCGGAGCCCAGGGGAAGGAGTTGATTGTGGTTTCGCTTACGGGCCGTCAGTTGCTGAAAGTGAAGATTGACAGTGCCTCGCAGCGTATAGAATTAAACATTCCAAAAGGTTGCTACATTTTGAAAGTTGGCAAGGTGGTAAGAAAGATTCAGGTTCACTGATTTCTGCGCTGCTCCTTCTGGCCGTTCTGTTCGTGCTGGCAGCCTGTGAGGACACTGCAACCCCTGCGAAGCGACAATTGTCATTAGAATCCTTCGACGACATGAAGGAAGACGGATATGCTCTAAACTCTCAACTGATAAGAGAGTATTTAGAGCATATTTCGCGTGCAGACAAGGACAGCAACCTCTCGGCCAGCCGCGTCAGGAAGTACTACCGCGACAAGGGAGGCATAGTCTGGATCGACACCAAGGGCGTCGACGGGCGTCCAGGTATGGTGGTCAGCACTCTGCAGGCCCGACTGCCAGAGATGGGCTTCAACACCAATGTCTTTAACGTGAAGCAGATTAGCGACGACTTTGAGCGCATGCAGACGCTCAACTTCGACGAGAAGAACGACATCAACCACGTGGCAGCCCGGCTGGAGTACAACCTCACCAAGGCCTATCTGCGCTATGTCACCGGCCAGCACTTCGGATTCGTCAATCCCGACTACGTGCTGAACCACTTCGAGGCCCAGGAACGCGACACCGCTGGCAATGTGCGCTCCTACCGCCACCTGTTCGACGTCGACATGGAACACCCCGACGATGCCTACACGAGGACAGCCCTGCAGCGGGCCACTCCCGACAGCCTTGACGACTACATGACCCGCGTGGCCAGTCACGGCGATTTCTACAACCGGCTGATGGAGAAGCTGGCCGCAGCCACCGACTCGCAGAAGCGCCGCATACTCATCAACATGGAGCGCTGCCGCTGGAAGAACAAGATACAGCCCAAGGCCGACGAGAAGTACGTCGTGGTCAACGTGCCCGCCTACCATCTCTGGGCCGTCAGCCCCGACACCGTCATCGACATGCGCGTGGCCTGCGGAGCCCTGAAGACCAAGACGCCGCTGCTCTCGAGCCGCATTACCCGCATGGAGGTCAACCCCGAGTGGTCGATACCCATGAGCATCATCCGCGCCGATGTGGCCCGGCATGGCGGCGACGAGGGATACTTTGCGCGCCGGCGCTACTACATCGTCAACCGTAAGACGGGCAAGCGCGTACCGGCAAGCCAGGTGTCGGCAGGCTCGCTCTACAGCGGCAACTACCGCGTCATTCAGCAGGGTGGGGCGGGCAACTCGCTCGGTCGCATCGTCTTCCGCTTTGCCAACAACTTCTCGGTGTTCCTCCACGACACGTCGAGTCCGGGAGCCTTCGGGCGCGACAATCGCGGCGTCTCCCACGGCTGCGTCCGCGTGCAGCGCCCCTTCGACCTGGCTCGCTTCATGATGGAGAAGGATGCCGACGAGTGGCTCGTCGACAAGCTGCGACTTTCAATGGGCCTCGAGCCCGAGACCGACCAGGGCCGCGCCTACCGCGACTCGCTGCCGCCCGGCTCGAAGTCGCCAAGTCTCGTCCACCGGCTGGACGTCACTCCGCGCGTACCTATTATTATAACATATTATACAATGTTCCAGACTCCCGACGGACTGATCCAGTCGTATCCCGACGTCTACGGCTACGACAAGCCCATCGGCGAAGCCCTAAGACCCTACATACAATGACAGACGACAGACTCCTCATCGAACAGCTGTCAAACCCCAAGACACAGCGCAGGGCATTCGAGACAGTGGTACGCCAGTACAGCGAGCAGCTCTACTGGCAGATACGCCGTTTCGTTCTGTCACACGACGATGCCAACGACGTGCTCCAGAACGTCTTCATCAAGGCATGGCAGGGCATCGGCTCTTTCCACGGCGACTCCAAACTGCTCACCTGGCTGTCGCGCATAGCCATCAACGAGAGCCTCGACTTCCTGCGACATCAGAAGAACATCGTCACGCTGAGCACCGACGACGAAGAACTCACGGTAGCCAACACGCTCATGGCCGACGAGTACTTCGACGGCGACGAGACCGAGGCACAACTGCAGGAAGCCATTGCCCGGCTGCCCGAAGTGCAGCGCACCGTCTTCCTGCTGCGCTACTACGACGACATGAAGTACAGCGACATCAGCCGCCAGCTCGGAACCAGCGAGGGAGCCCTCAAAGCCTCCTACCACATAGCCGTCAAGAAAATATCCGAATTTTTTAAGTCACACGATTAAACCTTTCAACATAAATAGCGTCAATAGAGTATGATGAACGAAGAAATGTATATCAAGAGCCGTATGGGCCAGGAAAATCCCTTCCGAGTGCCCGATGGGTATTTCGACAGCTTTGCTGCTGAAATGATGAAGAAACTGCCCGAACTGCCCGAACAGTCCGAACAGCCGAAGACAGGCCTGCTCGTCAGGCTAAGGCCGTGGATGTATGCAGCTGCTTGCATGGTAGTCGCCATCTTCACAGCCACTCTCTATTTCGTCAACGATACACCGAGCCAGGAAGTGCCGGCAGCAGTCGCAGCAACCAGCGATACATACGTTGAAGACGTTGCCGACTACATGATGGCCGATAATCTTGACATCTACGCATGTCTGGCAAGCGAGTACTAACTGATTCGATGCAATGAAACGACTAACTACTATCCTGTTCACACTCCTGATAGCCACCGCCGGAATGGCACAGGGGTTCGGCCAGCGCCCGCAAGGCTTTGGTCAGCACTCACAGGGCTTTGGCCAGCGTCCTCAGGGCTTCGGTCAGCAGCCGCAGAAATTCTCGCCTGAGAAGTTCCAGGCCGACCTCGAGCAATTCATCACCAAGGAAGCCTGCCTCACACCGCAGGAGGCAGCCAAGTTCTTCCCCATCTACAAGGAGATGCAGGCCAAGCAGCGCACTGTCTACGAGCGCCAGCGCCAGCTGGGCTTCGGCAAGCCCGCCGACGAGAAAGGCTGCGAGAAGAACATCCGCCAGCGCGACGAGTACGATCTCGAGCTCAAGCGCATCCAGCAAACCTACCACAACAAGTTCCTCAGCGTCATCTCGGCATCCAAGCTCTATGACGTCCTGAATGCTGAGGACCGCTTCCACCGCCAGATGCTGCGTGGCTGGAACCAGGGTGGCGGGCAGATGATGCGCGGCTGGAACCAGGGTGGTAATAGGCGTAACAACAACGGCAACAACAGGTAATCGCTGTCCACAGCAAGAAAAAACAGAACGGGGAACTCCACACGCATCGAGTCCCCCGTTCTCTTTTTTATGCATAACAAAGATTTCGTACTTTCTTACTATCCTACTTTCGCCCCGCGCCGGATGACAACCCGCAGAGTGACGCTAGCGTTTGGTCGCAATAAACGCCCGCTTTATTCCGAGCCGACAGTCCGTTTACTCCGAGCAAACACAAAAAGAACCTTTTGCGCACGGAGGGGGCTGGGGCGAAAAAATGTGGGAAATGTTTTGTTATCCCGCCAAAATGCAGTACCTTTGCACCCAAATTTGAAAAGTTTATGGCAAAGAAGAGAAGGTGGCACTGCCTGTCGGGCCAGGAACCGACTGAGCTCGACAAGCAGGTGATGTACTGGGAATCGAAAGGAAAGCTGGTACCTACGCGCGAACTGATTAAGACGCCTGAACAGATTGAGGGCATCAGGCGCGCAGGAGTGGTGAACACTGGTGTGCTCGACGAGGTGGCCAAACATATTTGTGCCGGTATGTCGACACTGGAGATTGACCAGATCTGCCGGCGCTACTGCGACGAGCACAACGCCGTGCCAGCCTGCCTGTACTATGGCGGCGACGAGGAGACCTTGCCGTTCCCGATGTCGGTCTGCACGAGCATCAACGAGGTGGTGTGCCACGGTGTGCCCAAGGCCGAGGATGTGCTTGAGGTGGGCGACATCATCAATGTTGACTTCACGACGATTGTCGACGGCTACTATGCCGACGCCTCGCGTATGTTTATAATCGGTAAGACGACGCCCGAGAAGGAGCAGCTGGTGCGCGTGGCTAAGGAGTGTCTGG